>JBGCGD010000013.1:0-99617 GCA_045110515.1 Granulosicoccus sp.
ACGAAGCGGTCGTTCAAAACCTAACGATTTTTTTCGTGAACAACCGGTTTGGGCACTTAGCGGCCCTTGCCACATTGCTATGTTGTACTTCCGGTATTAACAGACGGCTGACGTTGGTTTTGGTTACAAAATTGACCTTCGCCTTGGGTTACGAAGTGAAGGCGATTTTCAAGTGTCATCAAAGCCGCCACCGCAGTATGCCTGTCTAAAGACATAGATAGCTGGATACAAACTAAATTATGCTGTTTTCACTTAACAGAACACTTGCTTCAGCATGACAAACTAAAAGCACATCCAACCCTAAGACCATCGACATAGAAAATATAACAAACGAGTTGTACAAAGAGAAAACTACCCCAACAACCAACCTTCCCAACTCTCAACAAGCACCACAAACCCACCAACAACACTACCCTCCAAGGACACAGAAGTTGAAGCCTTAGAACCATCGCCACCAGCCACCCCACAAACTTTCCCTAAAGACCGCTTCAACCGATCAACATTCCCCCTACACCACCCGCTGGTAATATCCTTGGGCAAAGCACGAATACGCGCACGATCAAAATCAATCAATGCAACGTCTTGCTCATTAGCCAGCATAATGTTGTGTGCGTTTAGGTCTGCGTGGTAGACGCCTTGTTTATGGAACATGGCAATGGTTTTACCTATCGCCTTCCATTGATCATCGCTGACTGTTTGCTCACTCGTTAAACATTCAGCAAGTGTCTTCCCGGGAAGCTTGTGTGTGACTATGCTGGCTTCATAGCTTAAGCCTTTAACAACAACTCGGCAGGCAAACGGTTTAGGTACGGGTAGTGATTGATCGTGCAGGTGGCACAGTACATTGAACTCGCGCATGGCACGCGTTCGTTCAAGTCCGGTATAGCAATAACGTGAATAGGAAATTTTTTGAGCTAGCCCTCCTCGTCTGTAGTGACGCAGCACGAGGGGGTGTTCTGCCTGGGTAATAAAAAACGTGTTGCCGCGTCCGGCTCCCGCTACGCCGGAAATGTTCCCT
Organism: Granulosicoccus sp.; assembly: GCA_045110515.1. Classification (GTDB taxonomy): domain Bacteria; phylum Pseudomonadota; class Gammaproteobacteria; order Granulosicoccales; family Granulosicoccaceae; genus Granulosicoccus. The sequence goes on from JBGCGD010000013.1 coordinate 1,019, forward strand.
TGAGATTGCAGAACACTCTCGTCAAAGACATCGGGGTTAAACGCAGGCTGGGCGTCTTGCACATAGCGCCAATAGACACCCGGCTGGCTGGGGCTGCTTTGTGTTACTGCACCCGAAGCCAGTGAATGAGAATCCACCATCAGTGGTTACGTCTCTTATCCCTCGCTTGGGGATTGTGCAGCACTCTTCTCATCAACCAATCGATACACCGTACCGCAGTAGGAACAACTGGCTTCTGGCGAATCGTCTAAGGGGATGAACACTCGCGGGTGGCTGTTCCACAGCGAGGAATCCGGTGTGGGGCAATGCAGTGGCAATTCGTCTTTGGTGACTTCAACAAGTGACTGTGAGTTCGGCTGTTGCATGAGCAAACGGACCTTTTTATAGTGTGATAATACGGCTAGTGTACTGTAACCATCCGCCCAATATTCAACCGAGCAGCTAAGATTAGGTACTACCAAGTATTCGGGCCTTTATGATGCTGACCGTCTTACGTATTCCACTCAGTTCATCATCCATAGCCACCACAGAGCCTGCACTCTGAAGCGCCTGACGGTGCAACCGGGTACGGAGCGCCAAATAGCAGTCACGCAGGGCTCTGGCCTCATCCCCGGGCATCAAGGCCAGCGATTCCACTACCTCCAATATCCGGATGTTGTCGGTGAATCCCAATAGCGCTGTGTGCTCTCGTGAATAGGCAAGCACCAGAAACTGAACAATAAACTCTATGTCCGCGACCCCACCGGCATCCTGCTTGATATGAAACCGACCTTCCTGCGTATTGCCCAGGGCCGATCGCATGCGCTCACGCATTTTGGCCACCGCTTCTCGCAGCTCATCCTCTGAGCGCATCTGGGTGAGAACGCCCGAGCGGATGGCTTGAAACCGCGCTTTCAACTCAGGGCTACCAAATACCATGCGCGTGCGAATAAGCGCCTGATGCTCCCAGGTCCAGGCATCCCCTTCCTGGTAGTTGGCAAAGGCCTCTATACCTGTCACCAACACACCGGAGGTGCCATTAGGCCGTAGCCGCAGGTCAATCTCGTACAGCATACCGGCGGGTGTGGTTGTGCCCATAAAGTGCACAAACTTCTGGGCAAGCCGTGCATAAAACACTGTATTCTCAACGGGCTTATCACCGTTGGTCTGTTGATTCTCACCCACGCTGTCGTGCAGAAACACTAAGTCTAAATCAGATGCAAAGCCCAGCTCTAAGCCACCTAGTTTTCCGTAAGCCACCACAGCAGCCGTACTTGAAAAAGCTTTACCGTCTAGCTCGAAACACGGATTACCATGCCGCGCAATTAACGGGGCCTCCACCAACTGTAGAACGGCCGCAATAAGAGATTCTGCCAGCCACGATAATTGATCGCTAACTTGCATTAACGTTAGCGTGCCATCTAATTGTGCGCAGGCAATCCTCATTTCACGCCCTTGCCGGTAATGCCTTAGCCTATCCATCTGCACATCTAACTCCGCACCCTTAATGCGGTTGACTTGTTGTTGCGTTTCCTCGGCAACCTCTGTAGCGCTTAAATAAAGCTCGGCCCCCGGCCCTACTAACAGTTCATCAATTACCATAGGTTGGCAAATAACAAAATTAGCCAACCAACTACTTTGCGAAAACAAGCGCACCAAACGGGCCAATGCCTGCGGCTGATCGCTTAGCACTTGAAGGTAACCACTACGCCCTGCGACAGCTCGAACCAACGCCATACAACGTGTCAGTGTTTGTGATGGATTATCTGCTTGCAGTGCATAGCGTAATATTAACGGTGCAATTCGGGATACACGGTTTTGGCTTTCACTGGTTAGCCTGTGAAAAAAAGCGCCGCGGCTAACGCTATCAATAATGCTTAGTAGCTCATCGTCTGATTCAAACCCTGCCGCGTCTAAAGCCTCAGTGCGCACCTGCTCGTCAACATCGTCATCGCTCATCATGCTCCACAAAGTTTGCATGGCGGCATCTTGCTGATCACCTGACGCGAACGTTGCATCTGATTCATCTGAGGCATCGTCCTCTGACGCTTCCACTTCAAACAAGCCACTAAAACTCTCGCTAACGCACTCTTGGTGTGCTTGCAGATTTTGACGAAAGCTACCCCAATCTGTTTCGCCTAACATCGTGATGAGTCGTAGTTGGTCTTCAGCGTTGGTGGGTAAGCTATGCAGTTGTTCATCGCGCATCATTTGAATAGCATTTTCAACACGCCTTAAATACCCGTACGCACTCACTAATGCGGCAACTTCATCCGGTTTCATCAAGCCATCACTGGCCAACTGATTAAGCACACTCACAATAGGACGAATGCGTAAACGTTCATCACGGCCACCGCGTACAAGCTGAAAAGCCTGACCAATAAATTCCACCTCGCGGATGCCGCCAGCACCGAGCTTAATGTTATCGACCATGCCTTTTTGTTTGACCGACACGGCAATTTTTCGTTTGAGTTCACGCAGTGAATCGAAGGCGTTGTAGTCAAGGTAGCGCCGGTAAACGAACGGAGTTATTAAACCCATTAAGGTTTGTATGTCTTCTGCATCTCCTGTCAGCGCCCTCGACTTGATCATCGCGTAGCGTTCCCATTCACGCGCTTGTGTTAAGTAGTAGTTCTCTAGCCCGTCAAAGTTCATCACTAACGGGCCGCTATCACCAAAGGGTCTAAGCCTCGTATCTACTCGGTAGGCAAAGCCATCCACAGTGTGACTATTCAACAATCGTGTAAACATTTGCACCGATCGACGAAAAAACTCAGCGTTGTCTGTGACATTACGCCCGCTGGCATTACCGGTGGTTTTTCCAGCCTCCGGCCACAAGCAAATGAGATCGATATCGGATGACACATTCAGCTCGTGCCCGCCCAGTTTACCCATGCCTAAAATAATCAGGCGTTGCACTTTACCCTCACTGTTTGTAGGGGTCCCATAGCGCTGCACCATAGAGTCATAGACCCATTGCTCTGCGGCGATTACGCAGGCATCTGCCAGTTGGGATAAATCGTTAAGCGTTTCAGGCAGCGAGGCGCTTTGCGTCAAGTCACGCCATAAAATTCTGAACATCTCGCGGTGCCTAAAACGTCGCAACACCCGTTGCCGGACACTCTCTAATACGGTCTTATCGGGTGTGCCACTACCGAGCGTGTCTACTTCCAATTGCAGAATCGAGTTCAACTCTTCCACCCACGCATCGGGGGTGTTGCCAGTGCGCGCACTCTCCAATGAACGATACGACACCAGATGTTCTAACGCTTCCGGGTACTGCCTAATGACGCGCATTAAGTAGGGACTTACCGCACACAAAGCGCGTAGCCACTGAGCCACCAACGGATAGCTAAGCACCTCATCGCCCAGTGTCTCTTCCAGCTCGGACATCTGCTCTAGAAAGACGGGCGTGAGTAATTCGGTAGAAATGTCACATTGCATGAAAGATCTTTCGCCTAAACATTCCCAATGCGTTGAATCCCGCGCCCACTCTCGTAGTCATCGGGTATCATCGGCGTATGAGTAACCAGCTTGAACTTGAACACATTAGCGTAGACCTTGATGGTACTCGCATCATCGACGATGTGTCATTTAGCCTGTCTGCAGGCGACATCGGATGCTTGTTAGGCCCCAGCGGCTGCGGCAAGACCACCCTGCTTCGTACTATTGGCGGGTTTGAAGCCCCGTGCGAAGGCGAGCTGTGTATCGCCGGTAAAACCGTTGCCAACGCAGGCCACCAATACAGTCCTGAAGAGCGTAGAGTCGGCATGGTATTCCAAGACCTAGCTCTGTTTCCTCATATGACGGTGCGGAAGAACGTTGCTTTCGGCATTAGCAAGCAATCTAAAAAGGCCGTTAATGAACGTGTCGATGAACTGCTCGATTTGGTGGGCATGCAACGCTATGCAGATAGCTACCCGCATCAACTCTCAGGCGGGCAGCAACAACGGGTGGCCCTAATACGGGCAATGGCACCACGGCCCCCTGTGCTACTCCTAGACGAACCCTTCAGCAGTCAGGACACCGAACGCCGCGTACAACTCGCTCACGAAGTGCGAGAAATCTTAAAAAGAGATGGCATTACTGCGGTGCTCGTGACGCACGATCAGTACGAAGCCTTTGCCATCGCCGATCACATTGGTGTGGTGGCAAATGGAAAACTTCGGCAATGGGACAATGCCTACAATCTGTATCACACCCCTGCCGATCGCTTTGTTGCAGATTTTGTCGGTGAAGGTGTATTCCTGTGTGGTAACACGCTGGAAGACAACGTTATTCAAACAGAGTTGGGTATTATCCACGGCGAACTGAGCGCAGACGTCCCGTCCGGCACATTGATTGAACTGCTTGTGCGACCCGATGACATATTGCACGACGACGATAGCCCCAACAAAGCGACGGTTATTGCCAGAGACTTCCGCGGCGCAGATCACTTATACACGCTGCGCATGCCCGGCAATACCCGCCTGCTCTGCCTTGCGCCGTCGCACCATAACCACGAAGTTGGCGAACAGTTTGGTATTCGCCTACAGCTGGATCACTTAGTGATATTCGACAGAGAGCTGGACGACGTACCGAACGTCACATCGCCCTAAGCTAGCCTTGTTGGAACAAGTCGCGAACGTAGTCAGCTATTGCAAGGCTTGACGTTAAACCCGGCGATTCAATACCGAACAAATTGATTAACCTGGGTATGCCGTGATCTTGCTCAGATGTGATCATAAAGTCCGGGTATAGCGATCCTTGCAAATTTATTTTGGGGCGAATGCCCGCGTAATCGGGAGTTAGTGAATCATCCGGTAGCTCGGGCCAGTAGCGCCGTATCTCAGCGTAAAAACTATTGGCCCGCTTGGGGTCAACTTCATAGTCTTCGTTTTCAATGACTTCGACATCCGGACCAAAGCGCGCCCTGCCCGCCAAATCTACCGTTATGTGAACACCCAACCCGCCTTGTCGCGGCACGGGATACACCAGATGAGAAAACGGTGCTTTGGCTTGTAGGCTGAAGTAGTTTCCTTTGCTGAATATAGGTTTTGGGCAAAACTCATTGGGCATACGGTTAATAGAGGCTGCCAGGTCGCAGGCTCCGTGCCCGGCGGTATTAACCACCCATTGGCAGCTAATAGTCATAGGGTCATCGCCACCTACTTCCACTTCAAACAAATTGTTCTTGCGGCTTATGTGTTTAACCGGCGCATGGACAGCCAGTGACGCACCCTCACTTTCAGCATCCCCTAACAGAGACAACATGAGCCCGTGGCTATCCACAATACCGGTTGACGGAGAGTGTAATGCGGCCAGACAACTCAAGGCGGGCTCCAGCATTTGAGCCTCGCCTTGGGTTAGCATCTGCAGATCATCAACACCGTTTGCAATAGCTCGCTGGCGAATACCTTCAAGCTCTTGCACCTGCTCTTCGCTGGTGGCAACAATCAGTTTACCGGTACGTTTGTGGTTAACAAGTTTTTGCTGACAATAGTCGTAAAGGGCATGCTTGCCTGCAATACAAAACCGAGCCTTGAGACTATCTGCAGCATAGTAAATACCCGCATGAATCACTTCTGAATTACGGGCGCTAGTCATTGTGCCGAAGGCGGACTGCCGCTCTAGAATAAGCACATCACGCCCAGATTGGGCAAGGCTTGCAGCTATGGCAAGTCCGACAACGCCTGCACCAATAACAATGCACTCGCAGTCTGCCGACATCACTAAGTACCCTAGGACTCTTTAGACAGCGCTAAATAGTTAGTGGTACTAAAGAATTCGTCGCGCTCATGGTATTTTTCAATCTGCGCTACACCACTCGGTGTGATTCGGTAAAGCGAAAAATTTCTTGTCGTAAAGAAGTACCAAAAATCCTGAAAGAAGGTTCGCGTGTCGATATTACATCCGCCGAACTCGAACTGTACGATACGGGTTTTTTCTAAAGCCTGCACGCTGCCGGTTAGCGCATCCAACTCATGGCCTTCTATATCAAGCTTGAATAGATCGATGCAGCGACTACCCAGAGACTCTTTCCAGTAGTCATCGAATACTTTGGTGGTGATTGTTTCACTGACATCAAAATCATTGCCTCTATGATCTAGCCGCCGACGCGTTAAGCTACCCAGCCCCGAGCCTGGCTTATCGGAATACAAAGTGGCCTCTGATGCTGTTGATGACAATGCATAGGGTTGCAGTGTCACTTTTTCATCGCTCTCAAATCGTTTTTTTAAAAGGTCGATGTTTGTCTTTGACGGTTCAAACATGTGGACTTCGGCCCCGGGGTGGACCCTACGGATAGCGTCGGTGTAGTTACCGACATTTCCACCGACATCGATGGCAAGCGATATTTCTGATTGACTGCCAAGCAGCGAGCCTACGCCACGCAACTCATGCTCGACACTACTAGCCCCCCATCCCTTTCCCTGACGCCGAGCCAATGTCCGTTCGAGTTTGCTCAATAGCTGATAGTACATAGTCAAATGCGAGTGTGAGATGAACGGCACGATTGAGTCTAGAGATTACCAGAATCGGGGGGCGGGCGACGAGCATTGATAAGCTGCACTCAAACCGATGGGGAGTCCAGTGCTATCCTAAGGGCAGTTTCAATCACCGCAAATGGCCCACCGGTTCAACACTCGCCAGCTCGGCTCTTATTGCATATTTTTCACAGCCTTATCGGAATACCCATCACCATGGATTTAACCTTAGCTCAAGCAAAAGCAATCATCGAACATACCTTGGCAGCCCAAGGTGCCAACGGTTTCAAGCCCATGGCAGTGGTAGTTTTAGGCGCTGCAGGCACCATCAAAGCCAGCGAGAGCCAGGATGGCACTAGCCTGTTACGACCTAAAGTGGCACACGGCAAAGCCTACGGGGCCATCTCATTAGGCATTGGTTCAAGAGCCCTGTTTGAACGTGCTAAAGCCGAGCCTTTCTTCATCCAGGCGGTCAACTCACTGTGCGACGGAGCCCTGGTGCCAGTTGCCGGTGGCGTTCTCGTTCGTAACAGTGACGGTGAATTAATCGGTGCTGTCGGCGTAACCGGCGATACCTCAGACAACGATGAGTTGTGTGCGGTTGCAGGCATTGAAGCCGCTGGTTTAGTCGCCGATACAGGCGCATAGTTTTAAGTAATGCTTACGGGGAACCCGCGTTGTTTTACGCAGGCTCCCCGGCTTTACCAAGAGCCATAGACTAATGGTTCAGACCGCTGGCCTAAGAAAGACTTGTACTCAACACCCGTCGCGCTCTAACTTGTCGCTGAGTGCCGTTTCTCAGCTTGCGACTTTGTCTGTGGCTTTCCGCAAGCGTTTGCGCAAAACAGATAATTGTGTGCCTTTAGAGTAGCGGCCTTTCTCCGCATGTCGAATTCGATACAGATTGACGATGTCCACCGCTTCTCCTTCGTATTCGATGACCCGTCTGAAGACCGTATCTTCATAGGTCTTTCGCCAATGCTCCGATGGGCTTTGATAAACCGGTATAGATGAGCAGTAACCCACCGCTCGCGCCACATCACCGTGCACAATTTGAAAAGCTCCTTTGGCTTTATAAATGGCATTACGATGAAAAAGCGATGGGTTTACGTCTATGGTGCCCTCTTCCCCGGCGTTTTGATTCAGCATCGGGTGCTCAGGTGGCAGCAGGTCGGTGATACCTTCGTGATCGGGGAAGACCATGCCGGTCTGCTTACCGGCGACCGCTTTAACAACGGAATCGAGGCAGCCTTCGTGAAAGATAAGATCGCAGTCGGCAAACCAGATCCAATCGGCTTTGCTGGCAAGTGCAGCTTTATTGCGACCAATGGCCCGGCGAAAAAGCTCGGCCTTAGGTAGCACCTGCCAGTCCCAAGCGATGTTGGGTATATCAATTTGAGAAAAGCGAGCCACCAGCTTTTTCATGCCTTCGTCTTCTTCGGCATAAAACAAGGTGTACGTCAGCTCACAATCTTTAGGCGGATAATTCACCAGAGAGCTTAACTGGAACAACGAAAGATGCGCGTAGTTCCAGCAATGACTCACAATTTGCAGCTGCAGTGGCAAAGCTGCAACGCTCAACTCATTAGGCCGTGGTGCTTTCGGTGCAAACCAACTTAGCGGTAAAACAGAGCCGACAACACGATTATAAAATTGATTGCGCAGCCAGAGCCCGGCGTCACCATTCATTCGCCCAGAGCCTTTATAACGCGTTTTCGAAACACATTAATTTCTTTGGCAGCCTGCTTATCGCCATTGCCTAAGGCCACCTCTTCTCCCTTATCGAAAGCGGCTTTTGCTTCCTCTAACTGACCGGCCCCTGCCAATGCTCGACCGTACATTTTCCATGCAGCAGAATAGTCGGCTTTTAATTCCACGGCTTTACACAGGTGCTCTACAGCTTCGGGAAATTTCTCTTCGATGAAATAGGCATTGCCGAGGGTGTAGCGCAGCATTTCGCTATCCTGCCCCTTAGCGAGCATCGCCTCGAAGGTATCAATCTGACTCATACAACCCCGGCCCTGTTACTGGTGCATTGGACGCTTTGCCACCAACCTAGCCTCGGCCTTTCCGTTTTCATCCGGATCCGGCTCGTGATATTCCAGGATATGTAGCCCCTTGAATAATCTTAACAGTTCATTGCCTGCTAGCAGGTATTCGGGGTTGGATAATCCATGCGTAAAGGTTTGATAAAAAAGGACGCCGCCGGGTTTCAAGGCAGCCTGTATCGCCGGGCATAGTGCGCGATCGAGAAATCGGGCCACCACGATGACATCGAAGGAATTCGGCACTGGCGGGTTTTGTTCGACATCACGCACTTGCACATCGGCAAACACGGCGGACTGTCGGCTGTTGATCTCATCAACAACGGTTTGGCTAATATCCCAGGCACTCACCTGAAATCCACGAGCGGCTAGCCAATGAGCGTTCGCGGCACGGCCACAGGCTAAATCCAACGCCGTTAAAGACTCGCCCTCGGGTAGCCACTTGTCCGACTGCGTGAGTACCTTGGCCGCAGGCGGCAAAGGCTTCCCCGAGTACGCATAACGAGAATTCCATTTACTGGCAATCTCATCGGCCATGGATTATTGCCGCCAGAACGTAGGGGTAAACAAGATAAGTAGCGTGAATATTTCCAACCGGCCAAACAGCATCGCAAGGCTTAAGACCGACAAGGAAAAATCACCTAAGCTGGAATAATTGGCGGCCACAATACCCAAGCCGGGACCCAAATTATTCAGACAGGCAACCACGGCGGAAAAGGCGCTTTCCTGATCCAGTCCTGCCGCCATAAGCAACAATAGCATCACGGCAAGCAGTGCCAGATAGCTGGCAAAGAAACCCCAGACCACATCGATCATACGGTTGGACATGGGCTGTTTGCCCACCTTAACCATGATGGTGGCGTGCGGGTGAAGCAAGCGACGAATTTCACGCTGCCCTTGCTTAAACAATAACAGTACCCGGATGACTTTCATGCCGCCACCGGTCGAGCCCGTACAGCCTCCGGCAAAGCTTGCAAATAACAACAGCACCGGTAAGAAACCCGGCCAGTTAAAATATTCTTCGGAAGTAAACCCTGTTGTTGTACCTATAGAGACAACGTGGAACAAGCCATTAACCAGCGAGTCGTTCCAGTCAGATGTATCACTTAAATACAAATAACCACTGGTGATGACCGTTAAGCACACCGCAATTAGGATGTAGGTACGAAACTCTTCGTCTCGCCAATAGTGACTCAGGTCAAGCTGACGCGCCGCCGTAAAGTGAAGCGCGAAATTCACGCCCGATATCAGCATGAAAACCACGGCTATCATTTCGATAAGCGAGCTATCAAAGTAGCCGATACTAGCGTCGTGAGTAGAGAAGCCACCGATAGCTACGGTAGAAAAGCTATGCCCTACAGCATCAAAAGCACTCATACCCGCAGCCCAGTACGCTAGGGCGCAAGTGACGGTTAAACCTAAGTAGATGTACCACAGAGCTTTGGCGGTACCGGCTATGCGCGGTGTCAGTTTGTCTTTACTGATGCCCGGAGTTTCTGCGCGAAATAATTGCTGACCACCAATACCCAACATGGGTAGAACAGCAATGGCTAAAACGATGATACCCATGCCCCCCAGCCATTGCATTTGCTGACGGTAGAACAATATGGAACGTGGTAGTAAATCGAGTCCTACGATAATGGTGGCCCCGGTCGTGGTTAAGCCAGACATCGATTCGAAAATGGCACCCGCGACAGACATATCCAATGGTGAGTAGAGGAAAAACGGCAGACTGCCGAATATTCCCAGTACCGCCCAGAACAGAACCACCACCAAGAAGCCATCACGCAGCCGCAGCTGACCTACATAGTCTTTCACGGGTAAAAACAGCAGCAGCCCGGTACCTAAAGTGGTGACAAACGCACCAATGAATGGCGTGATAGCGTTCCATTGATCGCCTGACATCAACCCCACCATAAACGGGGTAAACAGGGTAAAGCTGAATAGCGTTAAGAGAATGCCAACAACTCTCTGAACAACCTTAACTTGTATGGGGATAGATACCATGAGAAGTTAAACGAAGGTAATTCCCACTTGGAACAACTTCTCAACATCCGGAATCTGCGCCTTGTTGGTTACCAACACAATCAGATGGTCTTCAGGCTCAACTACGAGGTCGTGGTGGGCGACTAACACATCACCGTCCCTAACCACTACACCAATACTGGCACTGGAGGGCAATTCGATATCGCTAATGGCCTTTCCCACAAGAACAGACGTTTCTTCATCACCGTGTGCGATACCTTCCAGTGCTTCTGCAGAACCTCTTCGCAGGGAATGCACCGCAACAACATCACCACGTCTTATTAAGGTCAGCAATGCACCGATGGTAATTTGCTGTGGGGATATTGCGACATCGATAATGTCTCGCTCGACCAGATCGACATAGGCCGGACGATTTATCAAAGACATGATCTTTCGGGCACCCATGCGCTTTGCCAGCATGGCAGATAAAATGTTGGCTTCATCGTCATTGGTTAATGCACAAAAAACATCCATCTCTTGAATGTTTTCGTTAATCAGCATTTCCTGATTGGCAGCATCACCGTGCAGCACCATGGCCGAGTGCAATGTGGAGGCAAGTACTTCCGCCCGCTCACCTCTGGCTTCGATAATTTTTACCTGATACAAGCTTTCTAACTTTCTGGCCAACAGCAAACCAATATTGCCGCCACCCGCAATCATGACCCGCTTACACGGAAGATCTTCGTGATGAAATTGCCGCATCACTGTTCCTGTGTACTTTCGTAGCCCCATAAAAAACACAATGTCTTCCGCCATGATAAGAGTCTTACCACCAGGAATGATGACTTCCTCTCCTCGGTAGATGGCCATAACCCGCGTTTCAATCTCACCTAAGTGAGTGGTCAGTTCGGCGAGCTCTTCGTTGTCCATCGGTGCGCCAGCTTGCACTTCAACGCCTACGAGTCGGACACGACCATGAGCAAAATCAACGACCTGAATAGCACCGGGGTGCTCGATAATACGCTGGACGTGTTCGGTAATTAATTGTTCAGGACTGATAATGACATCGATAGGAATATTGTCATTGTCAAATAAGTTTTTCTCACGCATGTATTCCATAGATCGAATACGCGCAATTTTTGCGGGTGTGCGAAACAAGGTATATGCGATCTGGATGGCCACGATGTTTGTTTCATCAGAATCGGTTGCCGCGATAATCATGTCGGCATCTTCAGCACCGGCACTACGAAGCACTTCCGGGTAGGAAGCAGGCCCCTTCACGGTACGTAAATCTGAATTGTTTTCCAACTCTTCGAGTATGGCCGCGTTGGTATCGACAACCGTCACTTCGTTGTCTTCAAGTACAAGACTTCGAGCAACCGTCAGACCGACCTGGCCAGCCCCTAAAACGATGATCTTCATGCGTTAGCAACCAGCAAACTGATCGACAGGCATGCAATCCAATGAAACTTCAACTTATTCACGTGCCTTATCCAAATCGATATCTAAACTACGCAACTTGCGATAAAGATGCGTACGCTCCATTCCAACGTGTTTTGCCAAGTCACCGATATTACCTTGCGATTCTGCCAGGCAACGCAGCAAGTACTGACGTTCGAAATCTGCCCTCGCCTCTCGCAGCGGTAGATCGTGTCTGAGCGCCAAGGTGGTATCGTTGCTGGGAACGATACCCAACACGCGATTAATTTCTGGGACTTCTATTTCAGCCGGACCACCTAGCAACAATATTCTTTGCACCAGATTTTTCAGCTCCAGTAAATTCCCCGGCCACTCCAGATTTCGTAATCTGTTTTGCGCAGCTACGCTGAAATGACGATAGGCCAGGCCTTCTTCCTCGACGTGCCAATCCACAAGCCCTTCCAACAGGGCCGGAATATCTTCTGGATGTTCGCGCAAAGGTTTGATCGTCAGGGTCTCATTGCTGAGCATTCTGGCTAGCGATGCATCTAACATGCCTTGACGAACCGCTACTGCCAGATCACCTCTTGAAGAGGCAACAAGGCGGCATCTGAATGGCACACGCGTACTACCGCCGACGCGAACAAACCCTTGTTGTTCAATTGCTTGACGTAGACACTGCTGCGCACTCTGAGGCAGCATTTCCACATCGGTGAGAAACAGTGTTCCGCCTGCAGCCGACTCTAAATAACCTGTGCTCACCGCACCGTTACTTTCGTCGCCATACAGCTCGCGATGTGAATTGACTGATGACAAGGTGTCACATCGTAGCTGGATGAATCGCCCGTTAAGCTCAATATTCTGGTCGTGTGCATTCTGCGCAAACAGGACACGCCCGCTTCCTGACTCACCAATGAGTAACAGAGAATCGGTGCGTGAGGACTGCGCGCTGAGCTGCTCACGCAAGATTTTTACGTATTCACTAACACCTAATAGCAATGGAAGCCGTTTGGCGACCGGTGCCAATTGCTGAGCAGCACCTTCCGTTTGAGGAACATGTTCGGTTAAGGCTTTTTCAACAGTAAGCAATAACTTAGCGAGTGAGAGCGGTTTTTCGATGAAATCGACTGCGCCATGGCGTGTCGCCTCTACAGCGGTCTCAACAGTGCCATGTCCAGAAATCATAATGACAGGAAACTCTAGAGCGCCGGAGCTCTTCCAGGATTTTAATAAACTGACGCCGTCCATATCCGGCATCCAGATATCCAATAGGACTAAATCGGGTTTGAACTCATCGACAAAGGCCTGCGCAGCCGCTGCCGTATCCGCAGTGGACACCGCATAGCCCTCATCTTCCAGTATCTCTTGCAGCAGGCCGCGAATATCAGGTTCATCATCAACGACTAAAACAGCACGTTCACTCATGCAGCATCTCCTCGAAGTTGCAGTGTGGAAGGATACGGCAAACTAATGATTACAGCAGCACCACCATCAACACGATTTTCAGCTCTTATTTTTCCGTTGTGCTCTTCAACGATTTTCTTCACGATTGCCAAGCCCAAACCCGTGCCTTTGGGCTTAGATGTGACATATGGTTCAAACAGTCTGTCCATAAGCTCCATAGGAAAACCGGGGCCAGCGTCCTCTGCCACCACTTCCAATACGTTTTGCAATGCTCCCTGCTTAAAACGTGTACTGATATGAACCGTTTGCAACTCCTGCCCTTGCTGGGCTTCCAGCGAATTTTTAATCAGGTTATGAACAAGCTGACGCATTCTGGGCACATCGACCGGGATTTTCGGCGCGCTATCATCCAGCGTCAATTCAATACGGGCCGGGCCATCCGGGTCTCTATACAGCTCGGCTATTTCCTGCATTAGTGTTTTCATGCAAGTAGAGGTAAGTGTTAGATTAGGCGTTGAGGCGTATTCAGCAAACGCATTCACCATGGACTTCAAAGAATCCACCTGATTCTCGATGGTGTGGGTAAGTCGATCTAATAGATCAATATCGGCACCTTCAAGCTTCTTACTGAATTTCTGACGCAGCCGTTCGGCCGACAATTGAATGGGCGTAAGCGGGTTTTTAATTTCATGCGCCAGACGTCGGGCAACCTCGCTCCATGCCGCATCTCGTTGAGCACTGATGATCGTGGTCATGTCGTCAATAACGATAACTCGCCCATTCAATGCACCGATAGCATCAAGTAGTACCGTACCGCGACAGAATAGAAATCGACGACCGCCTTGATCGAACACTTCTATTTCAGCTGACCATTCCTGCATACCGGCAGCCTCTAAAGGCTGTGCAACTTGCTCGCAAAACTGCGCAACGATGGCATTGTCCTGCGCGTCGTAGCTTAGCGATTTGCCTTGAAGTTGAAGTAAACCGTTGCCCAGAATAGTTACTGCTGCAGGGTTACTGGTGAGCACTTGCCCTTCAGCATCTAGCGTTATTACACCTGACGATATCTGTCCTAGTACAGCTTGCAGCCTTGTCCGCTCTCGTTCAACTTGCAACTGGCTTTGCTCGGCGTTTTTTCTGGATTGCTCAAGCTGCAAAGTCATGTAGTTAAACGATTGAACCAGAAAGCCCAGCTCATCGTTTTTGCTTCGCTTGTAGATACGCGTTGAGTAGTTACCTTCTGCAACACTACGGGTACCTTCAACCAAGTCGTGTATGGGTACCATCATGCGCCGCGCTGCATACAAAGCAAACCACACGGCCATCATGACGGACAGCAACAATGCCAAGGAGAGCGTCAACATTGAACTCAGCATGAGGGGTTGACGCAGAAACACTAGCTGGCGGTATTGCTGGTAACTGGATTGAACGCTTTCAGCAAGATCGGATGAGCGGGACGCAATAGGATACAAAGCCTGCAGCACAGAGTTCTCAACCGTTGCATCCTCGGAGAAAACCGGTGTCACAACGCGTATATATAGATCGCCTCCACCAATAGGATCAACACCAACATATGACAAACCTTGTTGCGCACGTGCCACCAAATCATTTTCGGGGCGATTGGGTTGTACGGTGATGCTGTCAAACAATCCCGTTGACGCAATGATGCGGTTGTCTGGACCAATTAAGGTCATTTCCGAGGCTTGAGTTTCTGCGCTTAGCGTGTTCAACGCGACAACCGATACCGACTCACTGACCCCCACCAACTGCTGCGCCACGTTAATGGTATCGCGCTGTAGGGTTCGCATTTGTAGGCCTAACGATTCACGACTGAGCTCTAGTGCATCGTCCAGAGCCTGTTCAATTTCTAAATCGAAATAACTGTTGATATTGGCGCGTAGAAATCGAATGGAGAATCCGTATACCAACGTTACCGGCACCAACGCTAACAATACCGACAACACAACGAGCTTTGCCGTTAAACGCGACCCTGCTATACGGGCCCTGAATTCTCTGACGAGCCTTAAACCGTTAATAGCGATAAGTATCGCGATGAACGTCAAGGCCAAGCCGTTGCCCAACAGCAACCAGTGGTAATACTGCCCGAACCTGTCTAACTGTAAGGCAATTGTACCTAGCACATACAAGGACACTATAAGCACTAAAAACAACAAAGCCATGAAAATCGCACTGGTAAGTGTGCGATTGCGAAGTCTTGCTAATTCACTGACCACAAGACCTCCTTACTCGCTAGGCGCCAACTAGAGGTGATAACCGGCTGTAACGGCAGTGGCAATGAACGCGAATCTAGGCGAAAATCTAATGCGGCGAAGAGCTCACCATTACCTTCAGCGAAAACAATGGCATCGTTTGACAGAGTCATCTGATGTTGTTCTATGTTTAGCGGCAAACGCTCGATAGTACCCAGCCCGCGTAAAGCTGCGGATAATGACCGGAAATTTTGGCTCTCGTTGGTGTTGATTGATTTGACCCGATAATGTCGCGTTAGCTCGTAGTAAGTCAGACTGAAACGCCGCTCGATAGTTGCCAACTCGGTATCAAACCAATACTGAGAAGGTTCAAAAAAGCGTAACACCAACTCAAAGATCAACGGCACACCGTTGTCTAAACCGGCACGAATGGTAACCGGTAGATCTATGTCTGCCTTTACATCTAAATACAATTCACCACGATCTTGAATCAAGGTGACATCGGACAAAACAATACTACCCGGCTGTCCATGATCGCGAGACAAACCGCGTGCTGAGAGTCCAACCAACACCAGAAAAACAAACAGCGTCGCTAACGGCACCAGCAATACAGCCAGTGCCCATCGCCGTTTTTCCACCTTAGAACTCACTGAGCACCTTTGATGAGCGGTGCATAGAAGAATCCATCCATGCCGTTTTCACCAGGTAGCAGTTGCTGACATTCAGCAGCCTGAGTGGCATCGGGTGTCCTGTCCAGAAAGGCGAGCACCTGTTCTTCATTCTCTCTTTTTAAAATGGAACAAGTGGCATACAACAATACCCCGCCAACGTTGAGCGTTCGCCACAGTTCATCGAGCAAACGCGCCTGCACTGACATAAGCACGGGTATATCAGTAGGACGACGTAACAGTTTTATATCTGGATGCCTTCTTATAACACCCGTACCCGAACAAGGTGCGTCTAACAAAATGGCATCAAATGTTTTGCCGTCCCACCAGTTGCCTAAATCACTGGCATCGGTTGCTTTTAACGTGACGACATTGTTTAGCGAAAGTCTGTCTAAGGCTTCCTGCACGCGCTCCAGGCGCTCTGCATCCTGATCAATCGCCATCACTTCCGAGAAGTGTTGAAGCTCTAGAATATGCGCGGTTTTGCCACCCGGTGCTGCACAAGCATCTAATAAGCGACCACCTGATGGTGCAAAATTCATTAGCTTCTGCGCGCATTGTTGTGCGGCCGCATCCTGAATACTGACATCACCGTCTTTAAACCCCGGCAGCTGTTGAACTGGAACGGCTTTTACCAACTGCAGCGCTTGCGGGACATCATCGATGTAGTTCGATTGCATGCCTTGCTCGTCCAGTATAGTTTTGTACTCTTGCGTACTATGACGCTGAGTATTCACTCTGAGCGTCATGGGGCCTTGGTCATTGTTAGCAGCACAAATAGTTTGCCACTGCTGCGGCCAGTCCGCTCTGAAACGCTCCAGCAACCACTGCGGATGGTTGTGCTTTTGCGAGTCGTTCAGATTCTCGTCCAGCTCTTCTACACGGCGTTGATAATTTCGCAACACCGCATTCACCAAGCCTTTGGCCCAAGGCTTTTTCAAACGCTTAACCAGCTTGACGCTTTCATCCACGGCAGCATGTTGGGCGGTGGCGGTATGGCGCAGTTGATAGACACCGAGTTGCAGCAACAAATAAATGTCTAAATCCTTTTTCTTTAAGGGTTTCGTGATCAGTTGATTGACCAGCCCTTCCAACTCATTGCTATAGCGTGCAAAGCCATAGCTCCACGCTTGCAATTGCGCGCGATCCGTCTCGGCTACTCGCTCTTGCGCCGAGGGCAACAGGCGAGTTAACGAGCCACCTCGGGTCTGTAACTCCAACATAAGTTGCAGACAAACGAGGCGTATATTTTCAGAAGCTTGAAAGCTCATGTCAGGAAAAGCGCTGCCCGGTTAACTCATGCCCCTGAGCAAATGCTGCCGCCTCTTGCGCTTTTTTGCCGGGCCACTGCAAGGTCAGCAGGTCTATAACTCCGTCGCCGGTTCGTACTCTAAGCGCATCGTCCAGTACATCGACAATGGTACCGGGTAGTGAATCTGCAAACGGCTTAGTAGCATCTGAGGGAACCGCCCTGCTTTGCCAAATTCTGACGCGTTGCTCACATAGCTGTCCTTCGGCCACCGGCCAAGGATTAAATGCTCGAACACATCGATGAAGTTGCACCGTGGTTTGCGAAAAGTCTACCCGCGCTTCGGCTTTACTGAGCTTCTCAGCATAGGTGACGCCTTCATCTGGCTGCGGTTCGGCCTGCAGTTGGCCAGAGCATCGTAAGGGTAATGCTTCAATTAGGGCATCTGCACCTAAGGCTGCGAGTTTGTCGTGCAATAGCGCAACTGTATCGTCACCATCTATGGGTAGTGATTTACTGAGCAATACATCACCGGTATCCAGGCCTTCATCCATTTGCATGATGCAAACTCCGGTTAGCTCATCACCAGCAAGGATCGCTCTATGAATAGGTGCGGCACCTCGCCAACGTGGCAATAGAGAGCCGTGAATATTCAAGCACCCCAGCGGTGGCAAAGACAGCACTGTGGCGGGCAATATGAGTCCGTAGGCTGCAACGACTAACACATCTGCGCCCAGGCTTGCCAACTGAGCAACAGCTTCTTCGTTACGCAAGCTTACAGGTTGCAAAACCGGCACGGAGGCAGCCTCAGCGCGTAACTTAACAGCGCTGGCCGTCAGCTTACGTCCACGACCTGCCGGCCTGTCGGGCTGGGTCAGGACGCCCACGACGTCATGTTCACTGGCCAACAGAGCATCCAGAGCAACGGCGGCAAATTCTGGCGTTCCGGCAAATGCCACTTTAAGGCGTTGGCAATTCATGGACACTTAGCGCTCATTGATGTAATTGAATTTCAGCAAGAAAAAAGACGTGTGAGGCCTGAAATAAATCAAGAACGCTCTGGGATGTCATCAGGGTCAGCGCCGTCCCGAATCCACTTTTCCATCTTTTTTCTGATGCGGTTACGTTTCAGTGGCGACAAATAATCGACAAACAGTTTCCCGTTCAGGTGATCAATTTCGTGCTGTATGCACACGGCAAGTAACCCGTCCGTATCCATTTCGAACGGATTCCCCTCCCGATCGATGGCGGCAATCTTAATTTCGGCAGGTCGTTTAACCGTTTCGTAGACACCCGGAATCGACAAACAACCTTCCTGCATTTCTCCCTCGCCCTCAGCGAGCAGAATCTCCGGATTGATAAAGGTTAACGGGGTGTCGTTTTCCTCCGACACATCAATAACAACAACACGTTGATGCACATTCACCTGTGTCGCTGCCAGCCCGATACCCGGCGCTGCGTACATGGTTTCGAACATTTCATCTACCAGCGAGGCCATTTTCCCGTCCACGTTAGCTACCGGGGCTGCTGTGCGCCTCAGTTGGGAATCCGGGTAATAAAGAATATCTAACAACGACACTGTAAGCCCCAAGCGATTTCGATTGCGGAATTCTAACAGGGACAGACAAGGCATCCCGCTTGCATATCAAGGTTTCTTCAGCTCCGCCGATTGTTTGGTGGACTAACGCTATTCAACCTGGGAGAGTTCCCGAACATGGCTTCAAACAAGACTGTACAAATTGCCAAGCTGGCCATGGCATTCAGTCTGCCAGTCCTACTGGCGGCTTGTAGCACCTTAGAACCGCCTGCGCGGGTCTTAGCGTCTCAACCTCAAATCGTTGATCGCTTCGACCAAACAGGCATTACAGGCGAAATCTTGCCGTCCAATCAGTCGCGAGTCTTCATTGATCCGTCGAATATCCGAGAGGACGCCCCTATTGAATATCGCGTAGTCAAAGGTGACACGCTATGGGATATTTCAGGTCGATACCTGAACGAACCATGGAAATGGACCGAAATCTGGGAGTCGAACCCCCAGATAGAAAACCCACACCTTATTTACCCTGGAGACACCGTTGAACTGCAATACATTGACGGGCGCCCCTCTATCTTACTGACACAAGCAGGCGTTGCCTCCGATGGCGAGCCTACACTGTCGGGCGCTGGCGTTAATGTTCCTTTGACATTTGATGAAAACGGCAACCCAGTCCCGACATACTCGAATTCACGCGTTCGGTTATCACCCACTATTCGTCATGAGTCTTTGGATGAAGCCATTCCGACGATCCCCGGTGATTCCATTCAGCAGTTTTTGGTTCACCCACTGGTTATTGATGCCAATGCGCTTGCCCAGGCACCTTACATTGTGGCGAACGACGACGGTCGTCTGATTGTTTCTGCTGGCACGCGAGTGTACGCCCGCGGCCAGATGAACAACGGCCAGACCGACTACGGCATATACCGCAAGAGCGACGAGCTATTGGACCCCATTACCGGACGTCTGCTGGGGCACGAAATTACCCACGTTGCTGATGCGAAGCTACTCAACCTGGGCGACCCGTCAACTCTGATGATCACCCACAACAAAATGGAAGCCCTAGCAGGCGATATTCTGTTAAGCAGCAGCCAAGGCAACATTGTTCATCAATACATCCCTAGTATCCCGGCATTGAGCGGCGAAGGTCGCATCATTTCTCTGGTCAACGCCATCTCCCAATCGGGCCGTTCTCAGGTGGTTGTTCTGAACATTGGTAAAGAATCCAACATTCAGGCGGGTGATGTTCTGGCAATTGAGACGACCGGAAAGCAGGTGACGGACAAACGCGCAGGTCTAGGGCACAAGAAGGTGAAAATGCCTAACCTACGTACCGGTGTGGTAATGGTCTTCAAGACCTTCGACAAGGTAAGCTATGCGCTTGTCATGGAATCGACACGCCCGGTGAGAAAGAACGACATCATCACCGGAATATAGAAACGCCCGGACCCACTTCAGTGGCTGCGGGCACAACCGCAGTCACTGAATCATGGATGATTTAAATACCCCCACAACCGCCTGGCTGACGTTCTCTTTAGCCTTTCCCAACGCCACCAAACTATGCAAATTACTGCATGAGGTAGCGCCTTCGCCCACGCTCATTGGGCAGCTCATTCAAGGTCATCTAGAAGGACACAGCAGCGGCTTGCAGCGCACGCTGAGCCAAGAGGTGTCAGACGACGATTTTTCCAAGCTGCACAGCCCGCACACGCTGGAGCGTGTAGATCGGGCTCTGGCTTGGGAAGCCTCCTCTGCGGAAAATCACATCATTACGCTGGACAATGAAGCCTATCCGCTTCTGCTGCAAAGAACCGATTACGCACCTCCACTTCTGTATGCCCGGGGATCACTTAGCGCTCTGTCGCACCCATTGCTGGCTGTCGTCGGTTCCCGCAAAGCCAGTAGTCATGCGCTGTCCCACACGCGCCAGTGCTGTCGTGAGTTGGCCGATTTAGGCATTGGTATCGTCAGCGGGCTGGCTTTAGGCATTGATGCCTCGGCGCACGAGGGCGCGTTGGACTGTTCAGGCGTCACCATCGCCGTAGCCGCCACCGAGCCTGACAGGGTGTACCCCAAACGGCATAAAGAACTGGCTGCTAGAATTATCGGCGGCGGTGGCTTGATTCTTACCGAGCATCACATCGGCAGCATCACGCGGCCTTGGTTTTTTCCACAGCGTAATAGAATTATCAGCGGCCTCAGTCTAGGGGTGCTGGTGGCAGAAGCCGCCCTGCCCAGCGGCACACTCACCACAGCCAACCACGCCATGAACCAAGGGCGGGAGGTCATGGCTGTACCCAGCTCAATTCATAATCTGCAGGCAAAGGGCTGTCATGCTCTCATTAAACAAGGTGCAGCCCTGGTGGAATCCACCCAGGACATCCTAGATACGCTGGCACAGCCATTGGAACGGGCGCTTGCCGAGCTAAAAACAGAGTCTAAGCCTAATGCCGATTCACAAATGGATTTACTGCCACACCCTCCTAAAGCGTTGCCTGTTACGCTCGGCGCCACAGACCAGTGGCTACTGAAAAGCCTAAGTTCCCAGCCCGCCACCATCGACGATTTAATGACACTTGCCAAAGACAAGGCTCAAGAGATTACAATCTCGGCGCTTAGTACAGCCCTTGTGCGTTTAGAGCTAAAAGAGTTAATCAGCGTAGAACCTGGAGGTCGGTATGCGCGTTGCTAGCAAGAGAATTACACTGTCGCGTTGACAAAGTGCGGCCAAGCGACGAGTCTATTGGTCGATTCGACTTACTAAATGAATTGGTGACAGCCTTTCTGCCACCACAATCACTACGGCATTCATGAGCAAAAATCTGGTCATCGTAGAGTCACCCGCTAAGGGCAAGACTATCGAGAAGTATCTCGGCAAGGACTACAAGGTACTGGCCTCGTATGGTCACGTGCGGGATCTCCTCCCCAAGGAGGGAGCGGTCGACCCTGAAAACGACTTTGCCATGAAGTACCAAATGATTGAGCGTAACGAAAAACACGTTAACGCCATCAAGAAAGCCTTGAAGAAAGCTGACTCACTACTTCTCGCGACTGACCCGGATCGCGAGGGGGAAGCAATCAGCTGGCATTTAGTAGAACACCTACAGGAAGAAGGCGATCTGGAAGGCAAAGAAGTACAGCGAGTGGTTTTTCATGAAATCACCAAACGCGCAGTACAAGAAGCCGTCGATAACCCCAGAGAGCTTGGCCACGATTTAATTAATGCACAGCAGGCACGCCGCGCACTCGACTACCTGGTGGGTTTCAACTTATCGCCGTTGCTCTGGCGAAAAATACGACGAGGCCTGTCCGCAGGTCGCGTTCAGTCGCCTGCCCTGCGCATGATTTGCGAACGTGAAAATGAAATTGAAGCGTTTATCCCGCAAGAATACTGGAGCATTCTGGCCGAACTTCAAAAAGATGCCCAACCGTTCACCGCCAGACTGTCATTGCTCAAAGGCGACAAAGTCAAACAGTTCACCGTCAACAACGGCGAACAGGCAAATGAGACGCGTGACATGCTGATGGGACACGCCAAAGGCTCCCTGACTGCGATCAAAGTTGAGAAGAAGCAACGTAAGCGCAACCCGACGGCACCGTTCACCACTTCTACCTTACAGCAAGAGGCTTCTAGAAAGCTTGGCTTCGGCGCTCAGCGCACCATGCGTACCGCGCAGAAGCTGTACGAAGGTATCGATATCGGTGAAGGCCAAACGGGTCTTATCACCTATATGAGAACAGACTCCATCACGCTCTCTGAAGAATGCCTAGATGAATTGCGCACGCTTATTCCTCAGCGCTATGGCAAAAATTATTTGCCGGACCAGCTCAACGTTTACAAAAATAAATCTAAAAACGCACAGGAAGCTCACGAAGCCATTCGTCCAACGTCTGTTATGCGAGCGCCGGAAGAGATCAAGAGATTTTTAGAAGAAGATCAATACAAACTGTACAACCTGATTTGGAAGCGAACTGTTGCCAGCCAAATGATCTATGCAACGATTGACCAGGTAGCGGTCGACTTTGCGTGTGGCGAGGGCAACAAATTCCGCGCTAATGGTTCTACGGTGCACTTCCCGGGCTTCATGACGGTTTACCGTGAAGATGAAGACGACAAAAAGAAATCTGACGACGATGAAAAAATGTTGCCGGAGCTCAAAGAAGGAGACTCAGTCCCTCTTCAAGACATCAAGTTAACCCAGCACTTTACAGAGCCGCCACCGCGCTTCTCTGAAGCCAGCCTGGTTAAGACACTCGAAGAATATGGCATTGGCAGACCATCAACTTACGCCTCTATCATCTCAACGCTCCAGTCACGTGAATACGTTGAAATAGAAAGCCGCCGATTCTTCCCTACCGATACAGGCCGGGTTGTAGCCACCTTTCTAGCTAAGCACTTTGATCAATACGTTGACTATGATTTCACGGCAAATCTGGAAGACGAACTCGATGCGGTTTCGCGTGGTGAAAAAGACTGGGTGCCGCTACTCAGCGAATTTTGGAAACCGTTTAAAGATCGTGTTGAAGACAAATTAGAAAATGTCTCAAAGGATGAAGCCATCCAGGCTCGCGAACTGGGCATTCATGAAGAAAGTGGTAAACCCATTACTGTTCGTATCGGTCAGTACGGCGCATTCGTACAAATTGGTACACGCGAAGACGAAGACAAACCAAAGTTTGCAGGACTACGCCCCGGACAGCGAATGAACACCATTACGCTGGAAGAAGCGTTGCAACTGTTCACCCTGCCAAGGGAATTGGGAGAGTCGCCTGAAGGTGAAAAGATCACGGCCAACATCGGTCGTTTTGGCCCGTACATTAAATACGATGCCAAATTTGTCTCCCTTAAAGAAGACGACCCGTATACCGTCACCTTAGAGCGTGCGTTGGAGATCGTGGCTGAGAAGAAAATTGCCGATGCCAACAAGCTAGTTAAAACATTTGAAGGCACCGATGTTCAAATTCTTAACGGTCGTTGGGGTGCCTACATCACCGATGGCAACAAGAATGCAAAAATTCCGAAAGAGATGAAAGAGAACCCCAAGGCTATTGACTTGGAGACCTGCTTAAAACTCTTAGAGGAAGCGCCGGAACGAAAAGGTCGCGGTAAGAAAAAGGCGAAAGCTGAAGCTAAAAAGAAAGCGACGGCGAAAAAACCGGCCGCCAAGAAAAAGACTAAGAAGAAAAAGTCTAAAAAGAAAAGTGCTGCATCGAAGAAAGCGGCTGCCAAGAAAAAGGCGACCGCTAAGAAAAGTGCCTCTAAGAAGAAAGCAACTGTAACGGCGAAACAGGATTGAGCGACGACATACTCGCCGCCGTTGATGCATTAAATAAAGGCGGCGTCATTGCCTACCCCACCGAAGCTGTGTACGGTTTGGGATGTGATCCGCGCAACGATGAGGCCCTGCAGCGCATTCTCGACATTAAACACCGGGAAGCGCACAAGGGCTTTATTTTAATTGCCTCTCATCAGGATCAACTGAGCTCATACCTGGCCCCCGTTCAAGCAGACTGGCAGCAGAAGCTAGACGCTGCTTGGCCCGGGCCGGTAACCTTTGTGATGCCTGCGTCCAATTCAGTCAGTACATTACTAAGCGGTCAGCGCGACACACTGGCTGTCCGCGTTAGCCAGCACCCTTTGGTGGTTAAGTTGTGCGATGCCTACGGCGGTGCCATTGTCTCAACCAGTGCGAATCGCTCCGGCCACCCAGCGCTTCAAACGGGACAAGACGTTCAAGACGAGTTTGGTGATTCAATAGATGCCATTGTTGATGCTAACGTAGGCACTTTAGCGTCTCCTACCCAGATATTTGATATAAGAACGGGTCAACAACTTCGATAAGGCCCAAGCGGGATACCCTACATGACTGAGAAATACAGTTTCCTCGATGACTACAGTGAAGGTTGTCATGAGGATATCCTGGCGGCCCTGACTCGTACGAACCTTGATCAGAACACCGCCTATGGGGATGATTCACACACCCTAAATGCTCGTTCGCTCATTCAACAAGCGATGGGCCAGGCAGACGTCCCCGTGTATTTTGTGGCAGGCGGAACCTTGGCCAACATCATTATTATGTCTGCCAGTCTTCGCTCTCATGAAGCGGTAATTGCCGCCAGCACCGGGCATATTGTGGTTCGTGAAACCGGAGCAATTGAGGCAACAGGACATAAGATAATTTCGGTCAACACCACTGATGGAAAACTAAACCCTGCGCTAATTGAGTCAACGCTTGCCAGCAATGCACACTTCCCTCATATGGCTCGTCCCAAGCTTGTGTATATCTCCAACGCGACAGAGCTGGGTACGGTTTATACCAAACAAGAATTGTCAGACCTATCCGATTGCTGTAGGTCAAACCAACTGATTCTAATGATGGACGGTGCACGATTAGGGGCTGCACTAACAGCACCGAAGAACGACCTTACACTGTCAGACATCGCCAGCATGACTGACATATTCTGGATAGGCGGCACAAAAGCAGGTGCTCTTATTGGCGAAGCCATTGTCATCCCTAACCAAGAGCTCAGCGATGATTTTACGTTTCATATAAAACAGCGCGGCGCTTTACTTGCGAAGGGGCGACTACTGGGCATACAGTTCGAAACCCTGTTTACCAACGAGCTTTTCTTCAAGCTGACAGCCTCTGCCAATACCCAAGCTCAACAATTGTCCTTAGCCTTTGTAGAGGCCGGACATACCCTTGCAGCAAACACTGAAAGCAACCAGATATTTCCCATTCTGCCTAATACTCTGATCGCAACACTCAAAGAGCAATTCGATTTTTATGTGTGGGAGCCTGCCAGCGAGACGCATTCTGTCGTGCGCCTGGTAACTTCATGGGCAACACCACCGGCTCAGATTGACGCCTTTATTCGTGAACTAAAGAGCGCTTCTTAGCCGTCACAATTCGCAGCAATAAATTTTAAAGTGGGTAGAGTAAACTGTGTGGTGTAGACCACCTGCTAGCCACCTGTTCCGCTATGACCATAGACTCGCTCGAAGCTACTGAAAACGGCCCTGTTGATAGCGACGCCGTGTATTCATTTTTACGGCAGTTTCATGATTCATTCTGCAAGCAGTTGGAAGTATTGGATGGCAAGGCTGAATTCATCGACGATGAATGGGTCCGCGAAGAAGGCGGCGGTGGACTCACCCGCATATTAACTGACGGCGCGCTCTTTGAAAAAGCCGGTGTAGCATTCTCAAAGGTTCAGGGCACGACACTACCACCATCTGCCTCTGCACATCGCCCCGAGCTTGCCGGGCGAGCTTGGGAGGCAATGGGGGTATCACTGGTACTGCACCCTAAAAATCCATACGTTCCAACCACTCATGCCAATGTTCGTTTTTTCCGAGCTGACAAAGACGGAGAAGACCCTGTGTGGTGGTTCGGCGGTGGCTTTGACTTAACGCCCTACTACGGCTTTGAAGAGGATTGTAAGCATTGGCATCAAACTGCGCACGATGCCGTTGAGCCTTTTGGCGATGGACTACACCACAAATTTAAAACCTGGTGTGACGATTACTTCTACCTTAAACACCGCAAAGAAGCCCGCGGTGTCGGTGGTTTGTTTTTCGATGATTTCAACGGCGAGGGATTTTCACATGCATTCGGCATGATGCAATCTGTAGCGACGCATATTTACCCGGCCTACGAACCTATCGTGTCAAAACGCAGAGACATACCCTTCACGCAAGCTGAGCGTGATTTTCAACTTTACAGACGTGGACGCTACGTTGAATTTAATCTTGTTTTCGACCGAGGCACTTTGTTTGGCCTTCAAAGCGGTGGCAGAACGGAATCTATCTTGATGTCACTGCCACCACATGTCAGTTGGCACTATAACTACCAACCTGAACCCGGAACACCTGAAGCCGATTTAACAGAGAAATACCTGCCCGCTCGTGACTGGCTCGCTGACTAGAAACACGCTGTCATGAAAATGTTACTCCGGTTGTTCTGGTTAATGCTCACGCAATCGTTTTGCCCTCGCGTAAAGCTCATGGGCCCTGTTGACACCACATTGCGTGTTTATCCGAACGATCTTGATATTTTTTTGCACGTTAACAACGGCGTGTACCTGACCTATGCAGACTTAGGTAGAACCGACTTAATGCTCCGCTCAAACGCATTTAAATTGATACGGCAACAAGGCTGGTATCCGGTCGTTGCCGCCGAAACCATTCAATTTAAACGATCACTTAAACTTGGGCAAAAATTTAGTATCAATACCAAAGTGCTTGGGTGGGACGACCGGTCTATTTATTTGGAACAACGCTTTGAAAGTAATGGTCAATGGGTTGCCACGGCTCTAATTGAGGCGATATTTCTATCCAAAAAAGGTGGCAAGGTGACACCGGAACAAATCTATAACCTTATCGGGTTTACCGATGAAACACCGGCTCTTCCCGACTACATACATAAGTGGAAAGAGACGATCAATCTTACCCGCGGCTAACCAACAAAGCCCCTACAACCACTAAGATCAAGCCCAACACCCGCGTCAGGGACAGGCTTCTTACCGGCATACCGAATGCCCCGATATGATCGGCGATAGCCGCACCGAAGAGCTGGCCGCCCACTAAACAAACAAAGAAGAGCGCTGCACCCAGAATGGGGGCCAGATAAGCACCACCGGCAACTATGCCAACGCCAATGATGCCACCTAGAACAGACCACCATGGAAGTGAACTCAACAGCTGCGGCCGAAAGTTCGCACCCGTGACGGGCAACAACAGAACAGCACATAGCAA
Source organism: Granulosicoccus sp. (assembly GCA_045110515.1). Classification (GTDB taxonomy): domain Bacteria; phylum Pseudomonadota; class Gammaproteobacteria; order Granulosicoccales; family Granulosicoccaceae; genus Granulosicoccus. The sequence goes on from JBGCGD010000013.1 coordinate 28,714, forward strand.
GGTGATTGATACAGAAAAAACCGTTGCTGATATGGGCGAACCCAGGGCTTTGTTTACCGCTGAGTTAATAACAGGTTGCTGAGCAAATACAGCCCCCAGCAAGACGGTTAAACCTATCGCGATCCAAGGCATGAGCGAGTTCTTTTCCAGTGAGTGAGTAAGGCTAACAAGGGATACCGCATGCCGGAATTTTCGACACTGGCAATTTACATAGGAATAGGATGATCGAAATAGATATCGTGAATTCCTTTCATTACTTCGTCTGACAGCGTCACATCTGCTGCAGCCAAATTAGTTGACAACTGCTCAACCGATGTCGCGCCGACAATGGCAGACGTCATGAAGGGTCGCGACAGGCAAAACGCCAGGGCCATATGTGCCGGGTGTAAATCATGTTCGCGAGCCAAGGCGTTGTAGCGCTCGCAAATAGGCGCACTTTTTGGTGTGTACCGACCAGACAAATCTTTGTTTAAGGTACGGCGCGAACCTTCAGGAGTTTCACCGTTACTGTATTTACCGGTAAGCATGCCGGTGGCTAAAGGTGAAAAAGCCAACAAGCCCATGTCTTCCTGATGCGATAGTTCGGCCAGATCGAGGTCGAATAATCTATTCATCAGGTTGTATTCGTTTTGCGTACTGACCACTCGTGGCAAATTTTCTTTTTCAGCAATGGACAAATACTGCGCACTACCCCAGCAACTCTCATTCGACAAACCGACATGGAGAATCCTACCGGCTTTAACTTCCTCATCGAGTGCTCGTAGTACTTCTAAAATATTATCTTTAACCGGCTGTTTGTCTTGTGCGGTCGGGTCAAATGTCCAGTTCTGTCGAAAGTGATAGCTGCCTCTGTTTGGCCAGTGCAATTGATACAAATCAATGCGGTCGGTTTGTAATCGTTTCAAACTGCGCTCGACCGATACACGAATCTTTTCAGGCGTTATATCTTTACCGCCATACATCCATTCTTTACCTTTACCGGTGACTTTGGTTGCCAGCAGTACTTCATCTCGACGACCGGAGGCTGCCACCCATTCACCAATGATGGTTTCGGTATCGCCTAAGGTTTTTTCCGACATGGGTGTTGTCGGGTACATCTCTGCGGTGTCGATAAAGTTAACGCCATGATCCAAAGCGCAGGCAATTTGCTCTGATGCTTCAGCAAAGGTATTTTGCGAACCCCACGTCATGCTACCCAGGCATATTTCGCTGACAAACGTGTCTGTTCTTCCGAGTCTGTTTTTCTTCATGATCTTGCCCAATCCAAATAAGCGGCTCTGGCCAATTTAGCGATTGGCCCTATCTCGTACTTTGTCTCTTCGAAAGCAACAATAGGTGTCACTTTGCTGATGTTACCGGTGAGAAAAACTTCGTCAGCCTGATGAAAGTCTTCGTAGCGTAAACTACTTTCGTGCACGGTTATTCCACTTTCTCGCAACAACGTCATTATACGTTGCCGTGTTATACCGTTTAAAAAAGTGCCGTTTGGAATTGGCGTAAACACTTCTCCGTCTCTTGCCATGAACACATTACTGGTAGCAGACTCAGCAACGTTTCCAAGAGGGTCACACACTAGCGCGTTAGAAAATCCTTTCGCAATGGCTTCTCGAATCATGCGTGCGTTGTTAGGATACAAACAGGCTGCCTTCGCATCCACGGTTGCCACATCGAGTGTAGGACGCGTAAACCGAGTGGTTGCCAACGTAGCAGTAGCGTCTGCCGGTGGCATAGGAATTTCCTGAAGGCACAGGCAAAAGTCAGTTGACTCAGGGTCAGCGCTTATAAAACCCTCTCCGTATCCGGTAGACCAATACATAGGACGAATATACACAGCTGCTGCATCATCAAACTGAGCTAAACCTTCATTAACACGCTCAACTATGGCACCAGTGGATAGGCTTGGGTTCATACCCAACGACACAGCCGATCGATTGACCCTGGCGCAGTGCGCCTCTAAGTCCGGTGATACGCCATCAAAACGACGAGCACCGTCAAATACAAGAGTTCCCAGCCAGGTACCATGATCTGCCGAGCGAAGTACAGGCACACTGCCCTGCTGCCAACGATCGTCGTGAAATGTCAGGATTGACGGGGATGTGGTAGAGCTTGAAGTATTCGGAGACAAGAATTCTGACCTAAAGACTTTGACTAAGCCTCCATGCTAACGCATCCGATCAGAGCATGACGACTCTATCGCCAGCCTTTATTCCATTATCCTTAAACCACCCCTGATTAACTTCCAGCGCAAACTTAGCGACCTTTTCAGAATCAAATAGTTGCCCCGGCCCAACATTCATCAAGTGAATTTCATTGATGACAAGATCTTCAGAGATAAAGGCGATTGATAAAGGAATAAGTGTATTTCGCATGGTGAACGTCAGAGCGCGTTCCGCCGGGTACACAAACAACATACCTGCATCGTTGTCCAAAGAATCCCTGAAACTCAGTCCCATGTAGCGCTGCTGGCCGGTAATGGCCAACTCAACCTTTAAAGGAACATCGTTAATACGAATGTCAACCGTGGGCAATGTGCTCTGAGCTTTGTTGTCATTGGCCTCAGCCTGCTTATTAGCGCCCAAGAACAAACAGACGGTTGCAACAATAGCCACAAGCACGCTGGTGATACGCCAGGCAATATGACCCGATAACGCTCTACCGCGTAGCGAGGGCAATGTGGCAATCGCCTGACCCGTCGATGTGTATTCCATTTTTCGCATGCCAATATCCGTTATCTATAAAGCCTTAAGACAGCATCTCATTTAACCGCGGGAAAACTAGCCGGGTTTTAGGTCGCACACCTTCCCAGATAAAAAATGACTCGGCTGCTTGTTCAACCAACATTCCCAGACCGTTACAACTGGAGGCACCCAGTGCAGCGCTCCTCTGCATGAAATCGGTGTCACGGCTGGCATACGTCATGTCGTACGCTAGTGATTGTTCACTAATGACAGTGTCCGGCACTAACGGCCTGCCACCATCAGCACTGGGGGTTGTTGCATTGATAATGACATCGAACGCGTTCTCGTCAGCAAGTGCGTCATAGCTTCCCGCGGTAATTGAACCGTCGGCGCCAAACATTTCTGCCAGTGCAGAGGCTTTACTCGGCGTCCTATTAGCAATATGGAAGCTGGCAGGCTGTGCGGCCAGCAGAGGTTCTACAACACCTCTTGCCGCACCACCCGCACCCAACAATAAAATTCTCTTGGCTTGCAACTCGAAGCGGTGATTAGTCTGGATATCAGCGACAAGACCTGGACCGTCAGTACTGTGCCCGACAAGCGCACCGTCGCGTTGCATATGAATCGTATTAACAGAGCCTGCTCTTAATGCATGAGGCGCAACGCGATCACACACCTTAACCGCAAGCTCTTTGAAAGGCGCAGTAACGTTGCAACCTTTCGCACCCGATGCTTGGAAATCCCGAACGATTTGCTCGAAGGTTTCATTTGTGGCTTCGGTCCGTGTGTAGTTTATTTTTCGCTGAGTTAGATCACCAAACAGGTGGTGAACAACAGGAGACAAACTATGGGCAATCGGTTGACCGATTACTGTGTAGCGGTTAATCATAAATTTGAAGGAAACTTCAGCGCCTCTAAAGGCACACCATTTTGCCGAAAAAAATATTTAAGTTCATCAACACGCATCTGCGTAAGTGATTCACTCGCGTCAACGTCCCCGAGGGGGTTTGTCGCCATTTTAAAGATACCTTGCCCGCAACGGCGATGGATGGTTAAAAGAGCATTTAATTCTATTAAACTCTTGCCTCGGATCGTTTCAGCATTGTGGCTGAAGAGCACCGGTATTTCCGATGTCTTCTCACCCTGCTTTACGCACTCCCCAGCACCAATCAATGACACATCCATAGCGTGCGTTGGCGAGGGGCGTTTTGAAATTCCTAGAGTCTGCCTCATCAGACGGGTGGATCTCTCCGTCGCGCTCTCTGGCCGCTCTGCGCTATTAGCAGATATTTTGTTTTCTTCTGAGGCAGAAAATGTTGATTCGGAGGAGATACCATTCGGCGTAGATATCTCATCTTTAGTGAGTCGAGACACAGTATCGTCTGAACCAGAGGGTGTGGAAGATGCCTGCACACGCTGTATCGGAGCGTTGCGACTGACAGAGTCAATAACAGGCCTAGGTTTTGGTTTGGCTTTTTCAGGATAGTCTTGGGTCTTGGCGTGAACAGCGCCGTCTGTTGGAGCGAACAACGTGTCCTGGAAGAGTACTAAAAACAACCATGCGAGAAGAGACATGGCGGCACAAAAAACTGCTACCACGATCATGTTTGCACTGCCTGTATTTACTTTAGACATGTAACCAATCCCGGGACAATTATTTTACTAGTAGGTAGTTTAAGCTTCCGTAAACCAGTTTATCGATACAGATTGAGCAGACGGTGCCTTGATGACAAATTCAAAGCACCCGCCATAATAGTCGTTCCCGGCACCGAACGCTGATCAATAGCGTAAACAATACGGAAGGGTTTTGCCGAACACGGTGAACTGGCGCACGAAGACCAACGTTGTAATGAGTACCCACATTTTTTACAGGATATTAGCGACATGAGCAATCAAGCCGTGTTTGGCATAAGAGCCCCTTACCCGGGAAACCGACCCCGCAGAATGCGAAAAGACGCCTTCAGCCGTCAACTTATGCAGGAACATCACATTACCGCGGACATGTTGATACAACCGTATTTTGTCATCGAGGGTGAAAACAGGCGTCAGCCGGTGCCCTCCATGCCGGGGGTGGAGAGGCTCAGCATCGATTTACTGACAAAAGCCGCCGAGTCCGTATTTGCTCTGGGAGTCCCAGCAGTCGTACTATTTCCGATCACCGACGATTCGGCAAAGACTGATGATTGTCGTGGTGCATGGGACAGCAATGGCTTGGTGCAACGCGCAATCAGGGCATTGCGCAGTGCCGTTCCAGGATTGGGCATAATCACCGACGTCGCATTAGACCCATACTCTCCACACGGGCACGATGGGCTGATGAATGAAGACGGCTACATCATGAACGACGAGACAGTGGATGCACTCGTCATGCAAGCCCTTTCCCACGCTGAGGCCGGCGCCCAAGTGGTTGCACCTTCGGACATGATGGATGGCCGTATAGGTGCCATTCGTGAATGCCTGGAAGCGGCAGACTATCGTCACACCAAGATACTCAGTTACGCAGCCAAGTACGCATCAAGTTTCTATGGACCGTTCCGCGATGCTGTCGGGGCGGCAGAAGCCTTGGGCGACTCTGATAAAAAGTCCTATCAACTAGATCCGAGTAACAGTAACGAGGCCATGCATGAAATTGCAGCCGACTTACAAGAAGGTGCAGACATGATCATGGTTAAACCGGGGCTGCCCTATCTGGACATCGTTAGGCGCGCCAAAGACACGTTTGCAGTACCCACCTATGCATACCATGTCAGTGGTGAATACGCCATGATCAAGGCGGCAGCAGCGCAAGAATGGATTGATGAGAAAGCAATCGTCATGGAAACCATGATGGCTTTCAGACGAGCTGGCTGCGACGGTGTATTGACTTACTACGCTCATGATGTAGCTACATGGCTCAAGTCTGATTGAACAAACCCGATAGGGTAGCTATGTCCGGTGAACTAGTTCCGGTTTTCGTTCACGACCAATTTACCGACCAGCAAACGGGTTAGAACCTCAATCGTAGAATAGCAGCGACGTGTTCAGACAACTATCAATCAACCTAGTTTCTGCAAGCTTATTTGCCTGTCTTGCAGTTTCTACGACGACAGTGCTTGGCGACCAGTGGTACGTGGGTGTGGGTTACTCCAATGCCTTGCTATATCCGCGCGCTGAAAATAACGCTATAACCCGGCAGGAAGAAGTAGGAACAGGTGCTACCGTTTTCTTCGGACGTGATTTCGATGAAAAAAGCAGCGGACAGTTCCAGCTATACGCGCTGGGCGATACCATTTTCAGTGATGAGACCATTGCGACGTACAACGCTGCGGAAGCATCTATTTTGTACCGTTTATACGATTCTCGCGATGGGAAACGTAGTGCAGTTTTTGGCACGTCGGTCTATGGCCGTTTCGGCATGGGATATCTTGACCGCGAGACCGATGTAGCACTCATAGCTAATTCTGATGCCAGCGTCTACTTTGGTGTCGGCGCTGGCCTGGAAACATACCTCACAAACATGTTGGCACTGCGCGGCGAGGTGATGTTTCACGATACCGATGCGATATCCGGAAACATCTCAGTAGTGGCTAGATTCGGAGGTAGGCAAAATCGCACAGCACTATCAGCACCATTGCCAGTCGAGCGACCACCTGTAGCAAGGCCAGCACCAGCCGAACTACCCACTACCTATACTCCGGTACCTTCCACGCAGGCACTGCCCATTCCTCCACGGGCAACATTACCTGAAACCTACACACCGCCGCTCAACGCGGATAGAACGCGCGGAACTGGACTGCCCCTAAACAATCAACTGCCAGAAGTGGCGGTTATGGTACCGAGTGAAGAGTTTCGTGATTCGTCGTCAGCAACCTTTAGACAACCCCCTGATTTGCCACCTGTTGCTGTGAGAGCTGACTCAGACCGCGATGGTGTGTTTGATGATGTTGATCGTTGCAACGGGACTCGTGCAAATTTTCTCGTTGATGAAAGCGGATGTTCACCGTTTGCGCGAATTGCTCAAAACCTGCAGTTCGTCGATAACTCACCGCTACCGTTAGCGACTGCAGAGCCTGCACTTAACGAACTGGCCGCTTTGCTGCAACGTAACGTGTATGCCCGAATAAGGTTAGCGGCACACTCGGACAATGCCGGTAATCCTCAGCAAAAATCATTGCTGACTCGCCAACGACTGCGTGCCATAGGCATTTATTTGGTACAGCGAGGCATAAGCCAGGACAGACTTCTGCTACGATCGTATGGTGGCAAACAACCCGCCTTTGACAACAGTAGCGTAGCGGGACGTCGCGCAAACAATCGCATTGAGATCACAGAACAGCCCTGAACAATCAATCAGACGAACTCCATCACGACACCAACACAATAAGAAAAATCTTACGTGATGGTGCCTTCTGGGTCGCCCTAGTTGCCGGGCCTTTCTGTTGGTTCGCCATGTACGCGCTGGGTGTTCCACTACGGCAGCAACCACTGACAATCGGTGTAGTCCTCTTAAGTGCTTTTGCGTACCCCATTCTCGAAGAGCTTGTGTTTCGCGGTGCAGTACAAAGCGCGCTACTTAGTCGGGGACAACTCTATCGCTCTTTTGCTGGCGTCACCGTCGCCTGCCTCATAACATCATTGTTGTTTGCGGCAGCCCACTTAGTCAGACACCCCCCTTTGTGGGCAGCGTTAATTTTCGTGCCCTCTTTGGTCTTTGGCTGGGCAAGAGACCGGCATCAGTCTTTGTATTCACCCATTGCATTGCACATAACTTACAACGCAGGCTTTATCGCTCTTTTTTACTCAAGCCAATAGCTGAGGGCATCGCTTAGGGTATTTTTAGTGCCTAGTGTCGAAAGTGCCTAATACCGGTAAACACCATGGCCATACCGTGCTCATTAGCCGCCGCTATGACTTCATCATCATTGCGTGATCCACCCGGTTGTATTACTGCGACAATACCCGCATCTGCAGCGTTATCAATGCCATCGCGAAACGGAAAGAATGCGTCAGATGCCATAACAGCTCCGGCAACCGACAGGTTTTCATCGGCTGCTTTGATGCCTGCAATTCTGGCTGAATAGACTCGACTCATTTGTCCGGCACCTACACCCACAGTTGCAGTGTCACGACCATAAACAATGGCATTGGACTTCACAAACTTTGCCACACGCCAGGTAAACAAGAGGTCGTTCAGTTGTTCAGGTGTGGGAGTAAGATCTGTTACCACTTTCAATGAGTCTTCTTGGACATTTAATAGATCATCATCTTGAACCAGCAACCCGCCTGACACCGGCTTGTACTGCACACTAGAGGCAAGGCTTGCATCCCCTAATGATCTGCAATCAAGGACTCTGACATTCGGTTTCTCGGCCAATACCGAAAGTGCCTCTTCAGTAACACCGGGTGAAACAATAACTTCCACAAATTGCCTTGAAATAATTTCACGCGCAACGGCTGCATCCAGAGTTTGGTTAAACGCAATAATGCCGCCGAAAGCCGATGTCGGATCTGTTAAATAGGCCTTGTCGTAGGCTGCCTGCTGACTATTGGCAACAGCAACACCACAAGGATTGGCATGCTTTACGATGACGCAGGCTGGTTCGTTGAATTGCCGCACGCACGCCAAAGCGGCATCGGCGTCCATAACATTGTTATAGGACATGGCCTTACCCTGCTTTAGTTCAGCCGCCGCAATGGTGCCATCACCCGCTGAAGCCGACCGATAAAACGCAGCTTTCTGATGCGGGTTCTCGCCATACCTGAGCGTGTTGTTAAGCTGATACTGGGTATTTAAGGTTCTGGAAAACTCACTCGGGCTCTCATGCGAATGCTCGCCGACTCGCTGGCCAAAGTAATTGGCGATCATGCCATCGTACTGAGCGGTATGTTCAAACGCTTTTACCGCTAAATCGAAGCGCAACGATTGTTGTTGTTCTTCGGAAGCATTAAGCGATTCGATCACTCTTGCATAATCTGACGGGTTAGTAACAACAGTAACCGATGCATGGTTCTTGGCAGCAGAGCGCACCATCGCTGGCCCACCGATATCGATGTTTTCTATGGCATCAGGAAAAGAGACGTTATCTTTTGCCACTGTGGCTGCAAACGGATACAAATTTACAACGACATAGTCTATCGGAGCAATGCCTCTTTCCTGCATGATATCGTTATCGATACCACGCCTGCCGAGTATGCCGCCATGCACTATGGGGTGCAATGTTTTGACCCTGCCTGCCATCATTTCCTGAGCACCCGTGTGCTCAGCGACATCGGTGACTTCAAGTCCAGCATCGCGCAGTGCAGTTGCAGTGCCCCCGGTTGAAAGCAATTTTATATCGTTGTCAGCTAGAGCCTTAGCCAATTCAACGATTCCCGTTTTGTCGGAAACACTTAATAGAGCACACGCTCTGGCCAAACTAGTCACAGTCAGTCGTATCCCATATCAGCAAGTTTGTTGCGTAAATTACCGCGGCTTATGCCTAGCCACTTGGTGGCTTTGCTTTGATTACCGCCGCACTCCTGCATGACACTTTCGATTAACGCATGCTCGGCCTGCCTCATCACCAAGTGATAAACATTTGACGGCTCCTCTCCATCGAGTAAATCGAAGTAGCGACGTAGCTCGTGTTTCACGCAATTAGCTATAGCGGTGTTTGCCGGTTTAACGGCTAAATCAGAATCAACACGGGAAGTTTTTTCGGATTCATTGGCAGACGATTTTTTTGACATAGCTACTGATAAAGATTGTTGGGACAAACTACGCTGCCTCCTGAAATAAATGCGGATGCGTGAAGAACGTCTCGACCATTTTCAGTTGATCAAGCGGGTCGTCAACTTTGTTAATTTGCTCTCGGAAACTACCTGCATTACGCAAACCCTTACAAAACCAGGCAATGTGCTTTCGCGCAATACGCACTCCTCGGTACTCTCCATATAATTTGTGACAACCCGATAAGTAGACCAATAGGGTCTGACCCACTTCAGTGCTGTCTGGGCGCTCGGGGATAGCTCGCCCTTCAAGAGCTGCGGCGATTTCTCTAAAAACCCAGGGGTTTCCCTGCGCGGCTCTACCTAACATCACCCCTGCCGCTTTAGTGTGTGCAAGAACGGCTAATGCATCATCACCGTTGTGGATATCACCGTTGGCTATAACTGGGATATCAACCGCATCTACTATGGAGGCTATGGTGTCGTATTCGGCTTGTCCTTTGAACCGGTCACTTCTTGTACGACCGTGCACTGCCAAGCACGCAATGCCTTCACTTTGAGCAAGCTTGGCTATCTCTACTCCGTTGCGAGTTTCAGGTGTTGGCCCTGTTCTAATTTTTAAGGTGACCGGCACATCGACACGAGCAACAACTGCTTTGAGGATTGCACGCACTTGTGTCGGATCTGCAAGTAAGGCAGAGCCTGCCATGCGATTACATACTTTCTTCGCGGGGCATCCCATGTTGATATCAATGATTTGCGCGCCGTGCTTTACGTTTAACTCAGCTGCATCGGCCATTGCGTTTGGTTCCGCACCTGCAATTTGAACAGCATGCGGTAACCCATTGTTTGACCTAACAATGCGATGGCGTGTCTTGGCAGTTGCGTACAACAGGGTATCACTTGAAATCATTTCTGATGCCGCGTAACCGACGCCCTCACGAGCACATAAGTCTCTGAACGGCTTATCCGTTACGCCTGCCATGGGAGCGAGAAACACGGGGGTTTGTATATCGTGTGCTCCTATCTCGATCATGTCAGCCTTGGTATAAACGCGGCCGTGTATCGTAATACAGATTTAACTTTAAAAATACCGTATGAGGCTACAGCAGTCGTAGAAAATTATGTGCGCTGCTACTTGACTTTGTGGAAGTCAAGCTCAAATGACATGGCAGTGTTTCCCGGGTCCCTTACAGCTAACGCTATATCGAGACGTTTTTGAGAATCCAATACATCCCCTTCTTGCCAACCTCTTTGATACTCACTGGGTGAAAATCGGTTTCTCACCACCAAACGCCCCGCCCTATCGCTGAGTCTAATTTCTAATACTGGATATGCCTGGCTGAAACTGGCTTCGTTAACAATGCCAAACCTAATGACAAGCGCATTAGCAACCGTAGGGTGTGACACGACTGAACGTTCTACTGCACGCAATGACTTTAATTCGTGCCGAGGTGGAAGCTGACACCATAAAACACCACAGATACTATCGAGCACTGGCCGAACATGATAGTTGTTGAGAAGCGCAGCACGTTCGCGATATCCGTACAAGCTTAACGCCAGTATAGCGACCACCGTGAACAACGTTATACGGAACGCCCAGGGTGTAGAGCGTTTATCCGGAACTTCTAAGTCACGATCAATTGCCGAATGCGTACGAGTACCCACGGGCGGGTCGTAAACGGGCGCTTCTTCTACAAAAACCTGCTTAGGTCTGTCTGGGACAGATGGTTTTTCAACCGCGGGAACTGCAGGCTGCTCAGGTTCAGCATCCTGAAATTCAAACTTTAAAGGCTCAACTTGAGTGTCATCTGTGATGAACCCAATGTTCGTCACGGCCTCTTTTTCGGAGACGGATTTAGCTGGGCGCTCTTGCAAGGTTGAACGCGCATCAACAGTGACGTCTTGCGCAAACAAGGTGTCGTTGAAGGTTTCGTCGCCAATATCCGTGACATCATCAAAATGTAACTGGGGCGTCTCGCGCGTATGGTCAAAATATTGAACATCGAGCAATCCGGCATCCGTTGAGAACAGATCAAAGTCGGAGTACGTGACGTCGAGTGAACCTGTATCGTTTGCTAATCCTGCAAGCAGAGCCGCGCTGGCATCGAGTAGCTCCTCCTCGTCAGAGCGCACCTGATTGGGAATACTGTTGGCAGATGAGGAACCTGTCAGGTTTTGCAAAATGGCAGCTTGTGTATCTGAGAGCGTGTAATCGCCGCCCTCGCTGGACTCGCACAAGTTCGACAAAGCATCAAATACTCTGAGACACTCGCCGCATCGTACTCGCGTGTCAGAACTGGAAAGCAAGTTCAGAGATACCTCGAAAACCGTCTGGCAATTGGAGCAGCATGTTTGAGGATTGAGGCTTTGCTGGCCTAACGAGACATCTGCAGGATGGCTTTTTTCCTGCGCCCGAGCCTGTACTGCGTTCGGCGAACCAATCGCCGAAGCGCCAGTGGCTCCTGAGCGCGGAATTTTGCCGGGTTTTGCCATGCTTACGTTAGCGTCGGACAGCAGTCATTAATGCCCATCCATCCTGAACCTGATTCTGAGCAAATTCAAAGTAGTCATTGTAGCGCAAGCGTAGCGGCTCTATTTGTTCTTCTAAGATTCCAGACAATACCAGTGACCCGCCAGGTTTAACTTTGCGCGCCAAATTATCGGCAAGAGACATCAGCGGCTTAAATAGAATATTTGCCAAAAGTACGTCAACCTGAACCGCTCCTAGAATATCGGGTTGGCCGACCTTGATGTTTTCCATCACGTTATTCTGGGCTGCATTGGTTCGGGTTGCCAGAATAGCCTGTTCGTCAATATCAACAGCCCAGGCCTCACTAGCACCCAGCATGAGCCCTGCTATGGCAAGTACGCCGGACCCACAGCCGTAATCAACGATGCTTTGACCATTAAACGGCGTGAGAGACTCTTTCGTTTTATCGCCCATCCAAGCCAGGCACTGGGCCGTAGTGGCATGAGTTCCCGTACCAAAGGCCAAACCAGGGTCGAGCCGGATAGTGACTGCAGTATCGTCTGGAACCGCTTGTTCAGTGGGGCAAATCCAGAGTCGTTCACCGAACTGCATAGGTCTGAAATTATCCATCCAGGCACGCTCCCACTCGCGATCACCCAGCTGACTAATGCGATGCACTGGCACGGACATACCCGTCATAGCTGCCGCTAAATACAGTGCGTTTTGTACCTGCTCAGGGGTGGCATCCTGAGCAAACAAGCCGACTAAGGTGACTTCATCCCAAAGCCGAACCTCCCCCGGAACAGGCTCAAGCACTGCGTGGGCGATGTCATCATCGTCTTCGCTATCGCGAAGTGTGACCGACAAAGCCCCTGATTCGAACAACCAATCTTCCAGCGCATCAACATCGTGTTGTTTTGCTTGCAGCGTGACCTCTAGCCAATCTTCACTCACAGCGGCTAGTTAATGCCCAGTTTCTTTTCCAGATAGTGAATATTAGTGCCACCCTCCTGAAAAGCCGGATCATTGAAGATATCCATGTGCAATGGAATATTGGTTTTGATCCCATCGATGAATACCTCGCTAAGCGCACCTCTCATGCGAGCTGACGCAGACTCACGGGTATTTCCATACACAACGAGCTTGGCAATCATGGAATCGTAGTGTGGCGGGACGGTGTAGCCATTATAGATGTGCGTTTCTACCCGAACGCCTAGACCACCTGGAGGGTGGTATTGCTTGATGGTTCCCGGAGAAGGCATAAAGTTGACCGGGTCTTCCGCATTGATACGGCACTCAAACGCGTGACCGTTTATACGTATATCGCTTTGCTTCCAGCGCAACACACGCTCTTCCGCGGCAAAAATTTGTTCTTTAATGATGTCGATACCTGTAATCATCTCTGTTACCGGATGCTCAACTTGCACGCGAGTATTCATTTCGATGAAGTAGAAACGCCCATCTTGGTAGAGAAATTCGAAAGTCCCGGCTCCGCGATAACCTAATCGCTTACACGCATCCGTGCAGCGCTTTCCCATGTCAGCACGGGTGGCTTCATCGATACCCGGTGCGGGTGCTTCTTCTACGACCTTCTGATGGCGACGTTGCATAGAACAATCGCGCTCCCCCAAGTGAATGGCATTTCCATGCTCATCGCAAATCACCTGAAACTCGATATGACGCGGCTTTTCCAAGTACTTCTCCATGTACACAACAGGATTACCGAAAGCTGTGCCCGCTTCGTTTTGAGTCATCGCAATGGACTCTTCCAGTTCGTCGTCTGAGCGAACTACGCGCATGCCCCGACCGCCACCACCGCCAGCGGCTTTGATGATGATGGGATAGCCGATTTCATTAGCTATACGCTTGTTGGTTGTAATGTCGTCGCCCAGAGGACCATCGCTGCCAGGTACGCAAGGTACGCCCGCAGCCTTCATTTCAGCGATGGCGCTCACTTTATCGCCCATTAGACGAATGACATCGGCAGTAGGCCCGATGAATTTAAACCCGCTCGTTTCAACACGTTCAGCGAAATCGGCGTTCTCAGCTAAAAAACCATATCCGGGGTGAATGGCATCTGAGCGTGTAATTTCCGCTGCGCTGATGATCGCGGGAACATTCAAATAGCTTTTAGTGGAAGATGGTGGACCAATACAGACAGCTTCATCGGCTAGTCGCACGTGTTTTAAATCGCGATCTGCGGTGGAATACACCGCAACTGTTTGAATGCCGAGATCTCTGCAGCAACGCATTATGCGCAGGGCAATCTCACCACGATTCGCAATCAGTATTTTCTTTAATGGGGCAACCATGCTTAGTCCCCCGATTAATCGATAACAATCAATGGTTCGCCGTACTCAACCGGCTGACCATCTTCAACGAGAATCGCGCGCACCGTACCGCTGATCTCAGCTTCGATCTGGTTCATGATCTTCATGGCTTCGATGATACAGATGGTGTCGCCCTTGTTCACACTTTGGCCTACTTCAACGAAAGCCGATGCTGTCGGCGACGACGATCGATAGAACGTACCTACCATGGGTGATTCCATAATGGTTCCCGGTGGCAACATGGAATCGTCAGACGCGGTCGCAACCGGCGCAGGAGCCGCGCCAGCGGGTGCAGCAGCTGGAGCCCCCGCCATTGGTGCAGGAGCAGCCACTGCAGGTGCTGCGTACGTGACTCCTGAGGCTCGAGCGATTCTTACCGACTCCTCGCCTTCGACGATCTCTATTTCGGAGACGTCAGAGTCTTCTAAGAGTTCGATCAGTTTTTTGATCTTGCGAATGTCCATGAATGATTCCTAAATTAGTTCGAATTGTTTTTCACAAATGCGCTAGCGGCTGTTAAAGCCATGCTGTACCCGGCAATACCAAATCCTGCCAAGGTACCTATCGCGATATCTGAAAAATAAGAATGATGACGAAACGCTTCACGTGCGTAGATGTTGGAAATATGCACTTCAATAAGCGGCATATCCACTCCGAGGAATACGTCTCTTAATGCAACACTGGTGTGACTGTATCCGGCAGGGTTAAGAATGACAATTTGAACGCCTTCCTTTTTAGCCGCCTGAACACGGTCAATAAGAGCGCCTTCACTGTTGTTCTGATAAAAATCGACGGAAACCCCGAGGGCTTGTGCGTCGCGAGTCAGAGTCGCTTCTAAATCTGCCAAAGATGAAGAGCCATATTTTTCCGGCTCACGGGTACCTAGCAGGTTGAGGTTTGGGCCATTGAGCACCAATACCTGTGACATACTTCGACTCTCCTTAACGTGGATGAATTAACGAAGCGGCAGCTCCTAGCATTACGGGCTGGCCATATTTTATAGCTTGCTGACGCATTTATTGCCTCAAACGAAGCATTCGGGAAAGATAGCATCAAATAGCCTTAGTTTGCAGACAAATCGCGACTTTTATCGACATTAACCGAGTAACAAAAATAGACACCTTAGAGGCTACAAAAGCATTCCAATTGCTTGACCCTGTGCAGATCTTGGACGCAATAGATAGCGCGGGATACAGGACTGACGGCCGAGTGAGTGCTTTAAACAGTTACGAAAACCGGGTCTATTCCATCGGCCTCGACGATGGACAGTCCATCATTGCAAAATTTTACCGCCCGGAGCGCTGGAGCGATGATGCTATTGTCGAAGAACATGCATTCTGCGATGCGTTGAGTGAACGGGATCTGCCTGTAATCACCGCCATAAAAAACGTAGCCGGCGACTCTCTGCATCATTCCGGCCCATTTCGCTTCAGCCTTTACCCCAAAGCAGGCGGTCGTCCACCTGAATTAGACAACCCTGAACATCTGGCTGTCATAGGACGGACTATCGGTAGGTTACATCTCGCAGCGGAAACATTTCCTTTGCAGCACAGAGCGTTTATTGACGCCACGCGTTTTGGCGACGACTGCGCAGATTATCTGTTAGATTCCAACATTCTGCCCGCCGAACAGGCGCACATTTATGAATCGGTAGTGGATGATTTATTGCCCGAAGTACACGATTGTCTAGATGCAGTGGACTATCGGGAAATCTCACTGCACGGGGATTTTCACCCAGGCAACATACTGTGGGCCAGCAATGGAACCCCACATTTACTGGACTTTGATGACATCGCCACTGGGCCCGCCATGCAAGACCTGTGGATGTTTGTCTCCGGGGAGCGTCAATATGCGCAAGCCCGTCTAGCTGATTTGCTGGATGGCTACAACGAGTTCAGACCTTTTGACGACCGGGAAATAGCCCTTATCGAACCTTTGAGAACGTTGCGCATTATTCACTACGCCGCGTGGATAGCCAAACGCTGGGAAGATCCAGCTTTCGTTAAGGCCTTTCCATTCTTCGCTGAGGCCCGGTTTTGGGACGAGCACATAGAAAGTTTGCGAGAACAGAGGGCCGCACTCGATGAACCTTGGTTATCGTATTAAGGATATAAATGCGTCCCTTTCCTTTGAGCAAGGGACGCATTGTTCGGAGTTGGCGGCGTTTGATTTAAAAAAATCAATAGAACGTCTGTTGCAATTTAGGCAACGTTAAACATCAGCTGGCCTTTGCCATAGTTCCCAAGATCAATGTCAAACTCGAATGAACTACCTTGAATTGACTCATCATTGCTTGCATCAACTGATACGAGCTTCAAATGGCTTGATTTATCGTCCATCAGAAGACTAGAGAACATATTCATAACTTCATACAAATTGTCGGTGGCCATCTGGGATAGCTCATTGTCTTCAACCATGGCCTCAGCGCCACCTGGCGGAATCATAGATAGAGCACAACCCAACGCAGCAGCGGTTGGCAAGGCACAGCGGCAAGTTGCAACCTCCTTGCCCTCATCATCAACGTACATTGCTGTGTGGCTCATCGAACTGGCATCAACCCCCGATGCCACTGCAGCCGAGGCATCGGCACCAAGAATCATGTTGATCATACTGGCTAATTCGGACGCTTCCGGATCTTTAAATGCCATGATTAACCTACCACCGGTCTTAGGGCTTTTTCAAAAGACTCAGCTGTGAACGGCTTAGCAACCAAGAACTGAGCACCGGCCTCTTTAGCTTCAGCGCGCATTTCTGCCGTTGATTCGGTAGTAACAAAGCCGAACTTCACGGAATTTCCAGCCGCTCTAATTGCCCTCAAGAAATCAATACCATTCATTTCAGGCATGTTCCAATCACACAGAACAAGCTGTGGCCCATAATCATCGATTTTTTCGAGCGCTATCGAACCATCTTCTGCCTCTTCAAACTCCATATTGTCGAAGCCAGCCTGTTTAAGAGTTCGCTTTACGATCATTCGCATGGATTTAGAATCGTCAACTATCATCACTTTCATAAAATTCTGACCAAATTTACACAGATATTCCTATATCGGCAGGCAAATTGGATCTTTAAACTTCACGATCGAGACAGAGAAATTCTATGTGAACTCGCTCTAAATTTTACGGAAAACCAAGGAAGCATTTGTGCCACCAAAACCGAAACTGTTCGACATAACGGTGTCCATCTCAGGATTGTCGATTCTAGTACGGACAATTGGCATACCTTCAGCCGCTTCATCGAGGTTGTCGATATGCGCGGATTCTGCGATGAATCCTGCTTGCTGCATCAGTAACGTATAGATAGCCTCTTGAACGCCTGCTGCTCCCAGAGAATGGCCAGACAAGGATTTGGTAGAGCCAATATGTGGGATCGCATCACCAAAAGCGGCTTTAACGGCGCCTAGTTCTGCGATATCGCCCACGGGAGTACTGGTTCCATGTGCGTTAATGTAATTGATAGGTGAATCAACGGTTGCACTGGCTAACTGCATGCATCGAGCGGCTCCTTCTCCGGATGGTGCGACCATGTCGTGACCATCGGATGTTGCTCCATAGCCAACTACTTCGGCATAAATGGTAGCACCACGCGCTTTTGCTACTTCCAGTTCTTCAACAACCACCATACCGCCACCACCAGCAATGACGAAACCATCTCTGTTGGCGTCGTAGGCTCGTGAAGCAATCTCTGGTGTATCATTGTACTGAGTTGATAACGCACCCATCGCGTCAAATAAACAACTCAAAGTCCAATGTTCTTCTTCGCCGCCACCGGCGAAAACACGGTCCTGCTTACCTAGTTGAATGAGTTCTAGAGCATTGCCAATACAATGCGCACTGGTAGAACAGGCAGACGATATTGAGTAATTTATACCTTTGATTTTGAAGGGCGTTGCCAAACAAGCTGACACGGTACTACCCATGGTCTGCGTTACCCGGTAAGGGCCGACACGTCGAATACCGCGATCGCGAAGGATGTCCGCGGATTCAACTTGACTCAACGACGAGCCGCCGCCCGAACCCGCAATAATTCCAGTTCGAATATTAGAAACTTCTTCAGGTGTCAGACCAGCATCTTCAATGGCATCTTGCATGGCCAGGTAGGCGTAGGCCGCTGCCCCGCCCATAAACCGGAACTGCTTGCGGTCGATGGCTTCTTTCAGGTCTAGGTCGGGTGCTGCTGCCACATGGCTACGCATTCCCATTTCCTTATAAATTTCACGAGTGGTGATGCCGGATCTTGCTTCCCGCAAAGACTCTGTCACCGATGCTTTATCGTTTCCCAGGCACGACTTGATACCAATGCCGGTGATAACCGCTCTACGCATAATAAATACTCGTTAGAAATCTTCTGTAGATGTGAATAAACCAACGCGCAGATCACGGGCCGTATAAATTTCTCGGTCGTCTACGAGCATGCGGGCATCACCAATGCCCATAACCAGTTTTCTCTCAATAAGCCGCGTCATGGAAATTTCATAGCGGACTCGCTCAGCCTTGGGTAGAACCTGACCGAAGAATTTAACCTCTCCCGCACCAAGCGCCCTGCCTCGCCCGGGGTTACCTTTCCAGCCTAAGAAAAAACCAATGAGTTGCCACATACAGTCAAGCCCTAAACAACCCGGCATGACTGGATCGCCCCGGAAATGACAATCAAAAAACCATAAATCCGGAGTGATATCGAGCTCTGCAATAATTTCACCCTTACCGGCGGCACCGCCGTCGGCGGTAATGCTCGTGATTCGATCGAACATGAGCATGTTGGGCAATGGCAAACGGGCATTACCCTCGCCAAATAACTCACCGTTACCGCAGGCTATGAGCTCATCACGATCAAATGAGTGTCGATTGGAAAGATCTGGGGGATTCATAAGTTAGCTTCCGCCGAACACGCGCTGCAGAATCTGCGAGGTGCGCTTAATAGGATTTTCACGTATCGCTTTTTCCTCTTCAGCCAGATAGTGAAAGATTCCACCCGAACCTTTTTCTACGACGTGACTTGTGAGGTCCGCATCCACTTTTGGCGCAAACGGAATGGCGTTGTATTTTTTTAGTAACTTGTTGAATGTGCTAACAGCGCCAACGTCGGCAAGTGCTCCATCGACGATGGGACGCATTTGAGCCTGTAAGTCTGCCCCTGTTTTACTGCGAAAATATTCAGTTGCAGCATCATCAGGGCCTTGCAAAATACCTTTGGCATCGTCAACGCTCATGTCTTGAATTGCGCCGACAAAAAGAGCACGGGCTTTGGGCGTTGCTTGTTCAGCGGCTTCGTTGAGTTTTAGCTCAAGCTCGTCAAATGAGCTTTCAAGTCCGACTTTTTTTGCCACGTTACGGGCTTTCACCAAAGACTTGGGCAATGGGATGCGTATAGCGGGGTCACCGCTAAAACCCTTTGCCGCCCCAAGTTGATCAACCACGGCATTTGATCCCGTGGTTAATGCTTCTTTTAAGCCTTTGGTGATTTCATCTGAACTTAACGACGCGCCCAGTGAACCACCGCCCGAGCCACTAGTGCTGCTTTCGATAGCCGCTTTTGCCGCATCTTTTAGATCATCCAGCTTAAGACCCGCGGCACACGCCGTCGAACCCAAAGCAAGACTTAGAAGTACAGCACTAGCTTGTTTGATCACTTAAGTAGTTTCCACAGAGTTGGCAATACTGCCGCCGCTATTAGGATTTTGGCTAAGTCACCTAGTAAGAACGGCGTCATGCCCCAAGCCAGTACCGGCTTGTCCCAACCGACGATACTTCCTAACCAGGCAATACCAAAAGCATAGATAATGACGTTTCCGATAACCATGGCGGCAATCGTTGTCACTACAGATCTGTCCCATCGACGCTCAGCCAGCATACCAGTGGCATAGGCCGCCACGATAAAGCCGAGCAGGTAGCCGCCGGTCGTGCCCAACATGTAGGCCAGTCCAATTCCCTTTTCAGGTGTGCCTGCGAAAACGGGTAATCCCATTGCTCCCTGCGCCAAGTAGGCGACAACAGCCGCTGCACCCAATCTTGGGCCCAACACCATACCCAGAGCCAGAACAACCAGCGTTTGCAAGGTCATAGGAACCGGGTAGAAAGGAATAGAGGCCTTTGCGGACAAGGTCAACAAAATGCTGCCAACAACCACGGCCGCGATGTTTCGCACCCAGGTTGCGGTGACAGTATTGGTAGCAGGAACTAGCTGATCCAGTAAAGTAGCAGCAGAATTCAATGACTGATCAGCGTTTGCGGTCGCCATATCGATGTGTGTCTCCGTTTGAAACAAGAAAGAGTGCCAAGATTCGTGAGAGTATATCAAAGCGCTGCCCCTAGCCCGACAATAGAAATCACCACAAGTCCTTATCCGACGACTTGAAGGAAACGTTTTTGCTCTCAGACCACCATTTCCCAGCCTATGTCGCCACGCCACAAGCGGCAGTGTAAAAGCGGCACCACCAAAGCTCAAACCAAAACCGGAACGCACAAAGCCGCTGCCCATAAAGCAAACACGCACTAGTGGGATTTTGCGTAGCGCCAACGCGGCCCAAACGGTATCGTACGCAATGAATCCCCCCCACAGAATCATGCAGAGGCAGGTTATGAGTTCAGACAAGTCCAAACAGATTAATGCTGTACTTGATGCTCAACACGTCCTTGAGACGTGGTTTAAAGACGATGACTCGGGACGCATGGACCTACCTCAGCCGAAGCGTTGGTTTATGGGGGGACAGAAGCTTGATGAATATTTAAAAGCTACCTACTCCACGACCTTGACAGCTGCGGCCAACGGCGAACTGGATCATTGGTTGGATGATGCTCAGTCTGCACTGGCATTTATTGTCTTGTTAGATCAGTTCAATCGCAATATGAATCGAGGCACTGCGAAAGCATTTGCCTTAGATGCCAAAGCACTTGCTGTCAGCCGACAGGCCCTGGATCTGAACTACACATCACAGTACACATTGACACAAAAGATGTTTTGCTACATGCCGTTCGAGCATGACGAATCATATGAATCTCAAAAGACTGCGGTGGAGCTTTTTCAACAACTGAAAAATGATGCACCCGATGAATATAAAGAGTTTGCCGATGGAGCTTTGGCTTCCGCCATCGAACACCAGGAAATTGTGGAACAGTTCGGCCGCTACCCCCACAGAAACAAAACTCTCGGCCGCGCAAATACCGACAAAGAGGAGCAGTGGCTAGCAGGAGACCATAAGAGCTTCGGTCAATGAAGCCCTTAATGTTTTTATAACTTGACCTGCTTGTAACAAGGACAACTGATGAGATGATCGTTAACAAGCCCAGCAGCTTGCATGAACGCATAGCACGTGGTCGGGCCGACAAAAGAAAACCCCCGTCGTTTTAAGTCTTTGCTCATCTGTTTTGAAACGTCTGTACTACCGGGTACGTCACTGAGCTTGCGCACTTTATTATCTACCGGGGAGTTGCCTACATACTTCCATACGAAATCTGAAAACTCCTCCCCGGAATCTCTTAACCTAAGCAAGGCTTGGGCGTTTTTACGCACGGCGTACACTTTCTGTTTATGCCGGACAATGGCTGGATTGACAGCAATTTTGTCAAGTTTTTCATCGCTAAATCGAGCGACTTTTTCAGGGGAGAATTCCGCAAATACTTTTCGATAGCCTTCGCGTTTATTTAATATGGTTATCCAACTCAGGCCAGCTTGTGCGCCTTCTAAGTTGATCATCTCAAACAAGTGTTGAGTGTCGAAATTGGGACGCCCCCATTCTTCGTCGTGGTATTGAATGTACAACTCACTACCCAGACACCAGCCACACTTTTCGTCTTCGGATTTTGCCACTGTCACCGCTCTTCTACACCTGACCAAAGTGCAGCATACCTGAACGTTTGTGGTTAGCGAACGATGGGGGCTTACTATCCGTTAGTGCCGGTCTTCGGCAGCACAGACGAACTAAGAGGCTCGTTCGCTGCAGCATCTTGCACGCCATATGGCCAATGCTGTAGCCAATCAACATATTTTGCTGAGTTGAGAGGCTTGCTAACGAAATAGCCTTGAGCGATATCGCAACCTGAAGCCTTCAGAAAATCGAGTTGCGATTCATCTTCGATACCTTCAGCGACCACTTTCATATTGAAGTGTTTTCCTAGGCCCAACACCGCTTCAACGATGGCAACATCATCGCCATCATTAGAAATATCAGTAATGAAAGCCTTATCAATTTTTAACGTATTCACTGGAAACTTCTTTAGGTAAGCAAGCGATGAATACCCGGTACCAAAATCATCAATAGCGAGCTTCAAACCGTGAGCACCGAGTTGATGTAGTGAATTAATAACCTCGGCCGGATCATGCATGACAGCACTTTCAGTGATTTCCAATTCAAGCAAATGAGGGGCTAGTTGGGAATCCTCTAGTGCTTTGCGCACCATGGGAAGTAGGTTTCCATCAGTAAACTGCACGGCAGAAATATTAACGGCAACGTTCAAGCCAACGTACCCTAACTGCTGAAGCTCGTGCATCTTGTAGCACGCGGTTCGCAGTATCCATTCACCCAGTTCGATGATCATGCCTGTTTCTTCGGCAACCGGGACAAAGTCTTCCGGTGATATGTAACCACGTGTTGGATGTTTCCATCTCACCAGAGCTTCTGCGCCAGTAGCCTCTTTCGTATGTATGTTGATCTTCGGCTGGTAGTGAACTTCAAACTGCTCTTCTTGCAAAGCCACCTTTAGGTCTTCTTCTAAACACATTCGATTAGTGAGGCTTTTACGCATTTTCTCAGTAAACATCTGGTACTGAGCTTTTCCCTGGCCCTTAGCTTCTTGTAAAGCAACTGACGCATTGTTGACTATCTCTTCCCCTAACAACTCATCTTCTTGGCTAACTAATACATCATTGGGAAAACGAGAAATTCCAACAGAGACGGCAGTCTTGAGTGTGAAACCTCTATATTCATAGGGCTCAGACACTACCTTCATGATGCGCTGGGCAATTTTTTCTATTGATTCTGTATCACTGACATCTTGCTGCAATACAACAAACTCATCGCCGTCAAGCCTTGCGATCAAGTCAACTTCAGAAACTTGATTGCGCAATCGATTGGACACTTCGATGACCATCTTATCGC
This sequence comes from Granulosicoccus sp., assembly GCA_045110515.1. Taxonomy (GTDB): domain Bacteria; phylum Pseudomonadota; class Gammaproteobacteria; order Granulosicoccales; family Granulosicoccaceae; genus Granulosicoccus. The sequence goes on from JBGCGD010000013.1 coordinate 51,976, forward strand.
CAATCAAATTACCGTATTGATCATTAAAGAACTTAAAGTTATCGAAATCGATTAAGAACACTGAAAACGAACGGTCGTCGGAAATCGAGGCACGCACCGTTTTCTTCAGCGCATCCTCGAACATCAACCGGTTAGGCAAATGTGTTAAAGGATCGTGGTGCGCGGCAAATTCAAGGTACTGCTGCTTTACCTTAACTTGCCTTTCTGACCTACGTTGCCCGTCTATAAGGTTGTTGATTTCCTGTGCAAGAGGCCTGAGGTCTACCCTTTCTGGAAGGGCAATGAGCTCAGGTGCTCGGCCCTGACTTTCCTCGCGGCTAGTTCTGAGCGCGTCAATCAATTTCTCCATGGGGTACACATAAAACCTAAAAACCCCCATCATGACCACGGATGCCGCCAACATACTTGTAAACAAGGCAAAGAAGAATTGTTGCAGGGCAAGTACGACTGTCCTGATAACATCCCGCCTGTTATCTACGTAGGCAATAACCTTCAGTGTTTCATCCGGCGTTTGCACAGCCCATTGGAAGTCAAGCGTGTAGTTGTTCACAGCAAGCTGTTCAAAAACACCGGAAAAGCGTGGTGTCTTGCCAGCGTTTAACAGCAAATCATCCGAGCTGCTGAGAATGAGCATCCCGACCAAGGATTCATCAAACAATAAATCTGGAAGTTTTTCAAATTGTCGATCTACTCGCAGTATCTGCTCATTGACCTTAGCTTGCTGCATGGCGCGCTGCTGAACTACCCTGTCATCGTGGTCGTTATACAGCCCACTGAGAAACACGACCCATTGACTTGTGAACAGGATCAACGCCACCGAACCAGCCATCAGACGGGCGGTCTTAGAGTGGTAGACGTTTAGCAGTTCTCGACGGAAATCCAAAAAAAGATCCTATGTGTGTCTCAATCAGGCAGAGCGAGTGCTCACCATTTACCTACGTATCGGCACGGTGCGCCTGCCCTGAAGGTGGACTTACCGGAGCCTTGAAACGCAAAACCCCCGCTTAAGCGGGGGTTTTGGTACAACCAAGTGAGAATTAGCTCACATAATCAATAACACCTAAAGAGGTGTTTAATTACATCATGCCGCCCATTCCACCCATTCCACCCATATCAGGCATGCCACCAGCTGGCGCATCATCCTTTGGAGTGTCAGCGATCATGCACTCAGTTGTGATCATAAGACCCGCAACAGATGCAGCGTTCTGAAGAGCGTAACGAGTTACTTTAGTTGGATCTAGGATACCCAGCTCAACCATGTCACCGTATTCGCCGTTAGCGGCGTTGTAACCGAAGTTACCTGAACCGTCACGTACCTTAGCAACCACTACTGAAGGCTCGCCGCCCGCGTTAGAGACGATCTGGCGTAGAGGCTCTTCCATCGCACGCTTAGCGATACCGATACCGATGTCTTGCTCATGGTTGTCACCCGATACAGCTTCAACAGCTGCAATAGCGCGAACCAGTGCAGTACCACCACCAGGAACGATACCTTCTTCAACCGCTGCACGAGTTGCATGTAGCGCATCGTCAACACGGTCTTTCTTTTCTTTCATTTCAACTTCAGTAGCAGCACCAACCTTGATTACCGCAACACCGCCGGCAAGCTTAGCAACACGCTCTTGAAGCTTCTCTTTGTCGTAGTCAGAAGTCGCTTGGTCGATTTGAGTGCGGATCTGCTCAACTCGCGCTGAGATCTCTTCAGATGAACCAGCACCGTCAACAACGATAGTGTTGTCTTTGTCGACAGTTACACGCTTGGCAGTACCGAGATCTTCTAGAGTGATCTTGTCCAGAGACAGACCTACTTCTTCAGAGATAACCTGGCCGCCAGTCAGGATAGCGATATCCTGAAGCATAGCCTTGCGACGATCACCGAAGCCAGGTGCTTTTACTGCACATGTCTTGATGATTCCGCGCATGCTGTTAACAACCAATGTTGCAAGAGCTTCGCCTTCAACATCTTCAGCGATGATCAACAATGGCTTGCCAGACTTAGCAACTGCTTCCAGCGCTGGGAGCAAATCACGGATGTTGCTGATTTTCTTGTCGAACAATAAGACGTATGGGTCTTCCAGTTCTGCAGTCATTGCATCCTGGTTGTTGACGAAGTAAGGAGAGAGGTAACCACGGTCGAACTGCATACCTTCTACAACGTCAAGTTCGTTGTCGAGTGACTTGCCTTCTTCAACAGTGATAACGCCTTCTTTACCGACTTTCGCCATTGCTTCAGCAATGATGTTACCGATTGATTCGTCGCTGTTGGCAGAGATAGAACCAACCTGAGCAACGGCTTTCTCGTCGTTGCAAGGCTTAGACATGTTAGCTAGCTCGGCCGTAGCTGCAGCAACTGCTTTGTCGATACCACGCTTGAGATCCATAGGATTCATGCCAGCAGCAACAGACTTCAGACCTTCGCGAACGATGCTCTGAGCCAGAACCGTCGCTGTAGTGGTTCCGTCACCTGCGATGTCAGAAGTTTGCGAAGCAACTTCTTTAACCATCTGGGCGCCCATGTTTTCGAACTTGTCTTCAAGTTCGATTTCTTTGGCAACTGAAACACCATCTTTTGTAACGGTAGGTGCGCCGAACGACTTGTCCAGTACGACGTTACGGCCCTTAGGACCTAATGTTACTTTTACGGCATTAGCCAGGACGTCAACGCCCTTAAGCATACGTTGGCGAGCCGAATCGGAAAAACGGACTTCTTTGGCACTCATTGAAATGCAATCCTCATTAATTTGTTGAATAAAACCGGCAGGAGATGGGGTCTCGACTGACGGTCAGAACGGTTTGTTACCGGTGGTTACTCGAAGACACCCATGATGTCGTCTTCACGCATTACCAGTACTTCTTCACCGTCAACCTTGATTTCGGTGCCAGAATATTTACCAAATAACACTTGATCACCCACTTTTACGTCTAAAGGGCGCACATCACCGTTTTCAGCGACTTTGCCCTTACCCACTGACAGTACTTCACCACGAACTGGCTTTTCAGTAGCTGAGTCAGGGATCACAATGCCACCGGCACTCGTGCGCTCTTCTTCCATGCGCTTGACGACCACGCGGTCATGCAACGGACGAATGTTCATACCAATACGACTCCGATAAAATTCAATTGTTAGGAAAATGACTCAAGGGCTGTTAGCACTCACCCTCGACGAGTGCCAATTCTAATGTCGCTTTCTACAATATCAAGCCTCGGGGCCAAGAATTTTTCACCCTAGTCGTCAATATGGCGGAATTCTGCATCAATAACGTCACCATCACGGCTGGACTTGCCCAAATCCGGCCGGGGTTGACCGCCCGGGGGGACATTGCTGGTGGAGACTGATTCTTCGGATTTCTGTGCCCCTTGCGTGGTGCCAGACCCTACTGTCGTGCCACCTGAACGTCCGCTCTGCCCGCCAGCTTGATCAAATCCGGGACCGAACCCGGGGCCAAACCCTGCTCCCATGCCACCGCTGACACCCACAACTGAACGGGCAGCTATTTTCTTGGCCATCCACTGACGGCTCCAAGGCAGCAGACAAGCAAATCCAAAAGCATCAGTGACAAAACCGGGAGTGAGCAGTAACACCCCGCCGACCATCAAAAGAACCCCTTCGAGCATTTGCTGCGCCGGCATCTCTCCAGCCACCATGCGCTGCCGGGCTTTGTTGAGAGTAGCCAAGCCTTGTTGACGCAACATGGCAGTACCTAAAACCGCTGTCAGCACCACGATTCCAAGCGTGGGGAACCAGCCGAGGGCCTCACCGACTCGCAGCAATACCGCGATTTCTATAATCGGCATCGCGATGAATAAGATCAATGCAAACGGCATTACATACTCCTAAGATGGTTCAGGAACCTATTGCTCCAAAGCGACTCTTACTAGAGCTTGGCGCCTTACGCTCCCTGGTTGGCGAAAGGATTGCTACCAGTATCCTCTACAATGCGTGCGTCAACTAAAGAGCCTCACAGCGGGCATTGTATCAACCCAGTGGTCCAGAACGACCCCACTAGCAAATTCAGCCATGCACAAGGATTTACCTAAGCTGCAAAGAAAACGATGGGCTGCGGCGCTGCTCATCTCAGCGCTATTGGCGCTTGTGCTTCTCTCTATCCGCGCTCCGGCCCTCGGAAACCTCCTCAAAGGTAACCCCGAGCCTCTCCCGCCTGAAGTCGCTTTTGTGCCCAGTTTAGGCAAAGCGTCAGGCGAAGCGCTCACAGTAAATTTCGATATTGAAGAGGGATATTATCTTTACCGAGATAAAACCTCTTTTAAAGTGGAGTCCGTTGAATCCGTATCCGCACTGTCCTCGATCGTGTCCGATGCAGCGGTAAACCTCGGGAAACCTAAATTCCCTGAAGCGCAAATCCTCACAGATGACTATTTCGGCGAAATGTCGATTTACCGAAAATCAGTGAGCATAGAAATTCCTTACTCCACACTCTCACCGGTTAAATCCGGAATCCTGGCCGTTAAATATCAGGGTTGCGCAGATATCGGCCTGTGTTACCCGCCCACGACCGTCTCAATTCCATTCGAACTTCCCGTTTCTGCAAAATCATCAATAGCTGCCACCGTGTCGGCAAGTTTGGGTCTGACGCAGCCGAGTGCCCCTTTACCCAGTTCTCTGGCATCACCCTTTGAAGGTAATAGTGCAGACGCAAATATTTTTGGAACAAGCAGTGTGCAAGATGACCTACTGCCACCTGAACTAGCCTATCTACCGCAAATATCATCAGCTAATTATCAAAACATTGGCGTACGTTGGTATATCGAACCCGGCTACTACCTTTACAGGCACAAACTTTCGTTCGAGCTTGAGAACCTGCCCGGCGCTGTTATTGGAGCAGTCAATCTGGACCCGGGTGTTGATCAACACGATGAGTTCTTTGGCAAGGTAAAAGTTTTCCGTGATATCGCCAATGCTCGATTAGACATAAAGGGTGTTGGCGCGGACACGCTCACAACCGATAGTAATTTAATTATTAGTTACCAAGGGTGTGCTGATATCGGTGTGTGTTTCCCACCTAGTAAAGTGAGTCTGCCGTTAAGCCTTGATGCGGATTCACCTGACGCACCAGTAGTTGCTGCTAATGTTTCTTCGGCGATCATCAACGGCGACGAGTCCAAACAACTCATCGCTGACAACACCACCGGCGCGGCTGCACCGGAAGGGCAATCAGAGCAAGATCGCTTATTCACTATGTTGGGCAACAATAGTCTATGGCTTACGGTTGCCACTTTTTTCGGATTCGGAATTCTTCTAGCGTTCACTCCCTGCGTGCTGCCCATGGTCCCCATTTTGTCTAGCCTGATCGTTGGACAGGGAGACAAGATGAGTACGTTTAGAGCGTTTCAGTTGTCGCTTATTTATGTGCTTGTCATGGCGACAACCTATGCCATCGTGGGTGTCATCGTCGGGTTGTCCGGTTACAACGTACAAGCTTTCCTACAAAACCCCTGGGTACTGTCTGGTATTGCGGCCTTGTTCGTAGTTTTATCGTTATCCATGTTCGGGTTTTACGAGCTACAGATGCCTGTGCGGCTTCAAGAAAAGCTCACGAAGTGGTCGAACAAACAAGGCGGCGGCCAAGCCTCAGGGGTGGCTGCCATGGGCTTTATTTCAACACTGATTGTCGGGCCGTGTATTACTGCACCTCTGGCCGGTGCGCTTATTTACATTGCTAAAACAGGCGATGCTGTTATTGGAGGCGCGGCATTATTCGCACTAGGCCTTGGTATGGGCGCGCCGTTGCTACTGATCGGAACATCAGCGGGTAAATTTGTACCCAAAGCAGGTGCTTGGATGAATGCCGTGAAATACGTCTTCGGTATCACCATGCTAGGTATGGCCGTGTACATGATTTCGCGATTCATACCGTCCACTGTCACAATGGCGCTCTATGGCGTTCTCGCCTTGTTTAGCGGCATTTACTTTGGCGCGACTGACACGCTTACACGTGACAGCAGCGGATGGCAGAGATTCGGCAAAGCACTCGGCCTTGTTGTTCTGCTGTATGGCGTTGCATTGCTGATTGGTGCGCTTTCCGGAAATGGCAGTTACACAACTCCCCTGCGCGGGATAGCATCAAACAACACAAGCAACACCAATTCTGAGGAACACGGCCTCGCATTTGCGCCTGTTAAGAGTGTGTCTGAGCTTAACCAAATTGTGGCCCAGGCAAGTCGAGAGAACCGACCCGTCATGCTCGATTTTTATGCAGACTGGTGTATCAGCTGCAAAGAGATGGAAGCATTTACCTTCACGGATAGCACGGTGCAAGACCTTTTAAGAAATGCCGTGGTTATTCAAGCCGACGTAACTGCGAATGATGACCTTGACCAAGAAATGCTAAAGCATTTTGATCTATTCGGACCGCCGGGTATTATTTTTTACGACACAGAAGGTTATGAAATTCGGTCCGCACGTGTAGTCGGCTTTATGTCAGCGGAAAAATTCAGCTCGCACCTACAACGACACCTGGGTGGGGCGCGAATTTAGCGTTTACACCATCATCCGACTCACACGTGGCCCTTTTTGCAATAGTTAAGCGCAGTTGGCGTTATTTCTGCGTATCTGGTTAAGTCCACTGAGGGTTTCCTCGGAGGGAAACTCATTAAAACAACCAGCCATTGGCGTTCCAATGCCTCCGGACGCAGTCATATGCTCAATACCCTTGATAGCAAACAAACCAACGCACCAAGGAGCGCAAACCTTCTCCGTCCGAAAGTACGGCGCTTTGCAGTTACAGAAGCTTTACTGCTCCTAAGCTTCGCAAGTTACAGCAGCTTTGCTCAAACAAGTGAAGAGCCGGAAACGGAGTGGGTAGAATCAGCCGAGCTCTGGCGGGCTCATGTAGACGATATATCGGAACAGCTAACCGCCCCTGCCATGAATCATTGTGAGGGCTTGGTTAGCCACAATGAACCCGTTGTGGTTGCCCCCATCAGCCAGTCACCTTATATGAATCTGTATTTGGATCCGGCATTCAACACCCGCAACCGACGAATCACAAATAGTCAGACAGAACAGGTGCACCGCCCCATGACAAATTCTGCGGACGCCTGGAACAACGACGAGAGTCTGCTGATTTTGCATCGATTCGATAAAGCAGACCCGACACCAAAATTCGTATTGATGGATGGCAATAACTATCAAACGCTGGGCGATCTGAACATACCGGCTGTTGCCAACGACACTGTCTACTGGAGTCAGTACAACCCGCTATCTGTGTTCTATGTCGACAATCATGAGCAAGCCGGTCAGTTAAAGCGGTTTGATATTGCATCCGGTACACAGGAAGTCATTGCGGACTTCGCGCCAATTTGCGAAGCCAACGGTTTCCCAGCCAATCAGGGCATTTTCACAAAACCGTCATTAGACGATGAACTGTTTGCCTATCAATGCGGCCAAAAAAATGGGAAAGCCCTGGCAGTATCCTATGAATACACAAGCGACGAATACCATTCACTGGCAATAGGCGCAGACACTCAATGGCCACTGACTGCAACCCTTCAGGCAATGCCAGAAGGAAATGGTTTCTGGCTTCAAGATGTACCGTTAACCAATTCATTAGACGTTGGTTCCAACTCAACACAACTTGAAGCTCTTACAGCATCCAACGGGAAAACAATTTCGATGTTCGACCAGCAGTCATCGAACTGGAAAGCCCTAGCGACCATGGGCTATGGAGAATTCCAATACTTTGCTAATGAGCAACCGGCGCCCGCCTACTTCTCAGAAATAGTGTTAGTGAACACAGAGGACTCTGAACAGGCTGGCCTGTGTAGAGTTGCTCATCATCGCTCATTTGGACGTGAGGCTTCCAATGCGGGCTACAACGCGATGTTGGGCGAAAGCGTTGCGACGCAGAGCCCATCCGGTAGCAGAGTGCTTTTCAACTCAGACTGGTATGACAACGGTTCGGTAGATACTTATGCGATTGAACTGCCCTCCTTTACTCGCCTGCAATTAGCGGGGGAATGGGCAGATAAACAGACACCATCAATGATGACACGCATTACGCAGGCAGGCTCAAAGTTCGCTTATAGCCGAGCACTGGTTTCTGAAAATGAAACGCCCGTGATAACGACCGGTACTGGTCGTATCAATGGTCGTAGCATTCATCTGAAATACACCACCAAGGTGTCAGACAAAAAAGTGACTGGAGAATGTAGTGGCACAGTTCAAAACGACATAAACGACATCGCGTTTGAATGTACCGACAACCATTTCGGAACGTCGACTTATAACCTTGTCAGGCAATAAGAGGCTAAACGGACAATACTTGTTTACCCGAAAAATAGGCTAACGCCGCACCGAATACTGCCATCAGAAACAACGTTATACCTGCTGCAAACCAGACGTTAAATAAGTCTACGACACCAGGCACTACGATTCCTCCCACGAGCATACCGGTACCGGACAACTGCATCATAAATCCAACCAGAATTCCCACGGAAGATGGATGGCTTGCAGCCTTGGGCATAATCGAAAAAAGAACCCCCGGCACAATTCCACCAACAATGGAAAACGCCACGGCCGCGGTGATGCGCATTGAGGTATTCGGCCATGGCGCGAATACCAACAAGGCACAAAGGCCGCCGCCCATCAGCCCGATGATAAGCAACCTAATATAACCAACACCCTTACGCGATAATACGCCGACCAATATGCTGCCAAGCGCATTGCATATCATGACTAAGGCGACAATAGTACTGACGACCTCTAGCGTAAGGCTAGACGTCTCCACCAGCAGCAGCGGCAAGTAAGACACCAACGGAATGTATCCGAAGGAATAAACAAAGAAGCATCCGCTTAAAAGCCAGACAACGGGTTTAGCTAGATCGGCATAGCTACCCTTAAGCGTGTTTCGGTTAAGCTGAATTAGGTATGCACGATGACTTCTCGTCACAACAGCCACCGAGCAAGCAGCGAGCAAGGAGATCGCACTTGCAACCCACCATGAAAGTTGCCAACCGCCCATTGATTGAAGTTGTGGCGCTAATAACAACATACTGCCTGCCCCGACGGGTAAAAACGATGCCCAGAACGCCATAACAAACGACCGGTCTTTGGACGCGCTGAGCGCAGATATCAACGATGGCAAAACAATCACGGAAATAATCCAACCCAAACCTTCTATTGAGCGTCCAATTAACAATAACGGCAAACCATCAGCAAACGAGCCCAACAAGGCACCGACACCCACAGTGCCCACACCGACGATGGCAAACGGTACGTAGCCTAGACGCCTTATCAGCACCCCAAGCAATAATCCACTGGTGGCAATGAGGATGGAATACAACGAAATGATGAAGCCCGTTTGAGTCAGGCTGAGCTGCCATTGTTCGCGAATGAGAGGAATCGCGACCGGCACCTTACCGATATGCAGGCCTGTGGTACAGCCGGCTAGGTACAGTACGATCACTGCTCCCCACGCGGTTCGCGGCTCCAGGCCATTCGTAGGCTCGTTGTTTAATTGACTCACTAGGCTGTTCGAGTCAGATAGACATGCCATAGAACGCGCGCAGCCACTCCTCGGTAGGGTGCCCAACGCTTAGCAATGTCATCAAGTTCTGGGTAACTGGGAATGTCTTTTGCCCCAGTGCATTGGGCATAACTCACCACGAGCGCCCGATCACCACTAGCCCAAGCATCGCTTCGGCGCAGTGCCATGAGCAAATAAACACCCGCCGTCCAGGGGCCAATACCCCGAATTCGAGTAAGGCTCTGTATCACCTCTTCATTTGAGCACCGTCTTAGGGCTTTCAAATCCAGTTCGCCCGAGGCCATGGCTTCCGCTATGGAGCGACAATAGGATACTTTTCTTTCACTGACACCTGCTTCCCGAAAGGCTGATTCAGGTACTGCAAGAATGTCTGAGGGTGAGACTGTGGGCGCTAGCTTTTTAACCCGGAGCATAACCGCTTTAGCACTAGCCAAAGAGACCTTCTGCTCTAACACCACGTGAATGAGGGTCTCTAGAGACTGCGTTCGCTGCCACAATGGAGGCGGGCCAAATTCCTCCACTAGACTTTTCATTAAGGAATCTTGCGCACACAAGCTAGTCACAGCTAGCAGCAGTGTCTCACGCGTGAGTGATTGATACACTATGACAGTTCCATAAGCCGAATAAGCATGACAAATTCCAAACCAGTAATCAGCGCAGAGCAAAAGCGACTCAATGCTCATGCGAAACAGAGCGCGAACTGGAAACACTGGGGGCCCTACCTTGCAGAAAGAGCCTGGGGCACCGTGCGGGAAGATTACAGCACTGATGGCAACGCGTGGGGGTACTTTCCTCACGATCAAGCGAGAAGTCGCACTTATCGATGGAATGAAGACGGACTGGCAGGGTTTTGCGATAGAAACCAATACCTGTGTTTCGGGCTGGCACTATGGAACGGAAAGGACCCGTTCCTGAAGGAACGCCTGTTCGGTTTGTCAGGCCCGGAAGGCAACCACGGAGAAGATGTAAAAGAGTTGTACTGGTATCTAGACAGCACGCCGACGCACAGCTATGCCCGTATGCGCTATAGATACCCGCATAAAGCTTTTCCGTATGAAACCCTGGTACACGAGAACGCCAACAGAGGTCGTAAGGAGCGCGAATTCGAAATCAGTGACACAGGCATCTTTGAGGACAATCGTTTTTTCGACGTCACGATAACGTACGCCAAAGCCCATGAAGACGATTTACTCATCAGTGTTGAAGTACACAATCGCTCTAATAAAAGGGCAAGCATATCTGTCGTCCCTCAACTTTGGTTCCGAAACACATGGAGCTGGGGCTATGAGTCAGGCCCTCAGGGAGATGTATCGGAGCGTCCGCAGATAAGCTGCACAAATCGCAACATTTTCGATATCAAACACGAGCACCTCGGCGATTACCAGATGTACTGGCAAGGTACGCCTGAGGTGATGCTGACTGAAAACGAATCCAACAAAGAACGATTGTTTGGAACCAGCAATGCGAGCGCATGGGTTAAAGATGCTTTCCACCGATATATAGTCAATGGTGAAAAATCCGCGGTTAATCCTGCCAAGACTGGAACAAAAGCCGGATTACATTTCTCGTTAAAACTAAAAGGACTGGAATCCAAGACCGTACAAATTCGTCTAAGCAAAGGGCAGAAGCAAAAACCTTTCGTTGGTTTTAAACCCACTTTGTCAAAACGGCAAGCCGAAGCGGACGCCTTTTATCAGCAACTTCAATTGACAACAACATCTGATACACATCGACAGGTTCAACGCCAGGCCCTGTCAGGCATGCTGTTTTCAAAACAGTTTTACTACTACAACGTACACCAGTGGCTTGACGGCGATCCTTCACAATCCGTCACACGCAATAACTCCCGCAACAAACAATGGCATCATTTGAATAATTTTGATGTTATGTCCATGCCTGACAAATGGGAGTATCCCTGGTATGCGGTTTGGGACACAGCTTTTCATTGCCTGCCATTAGCGGCAATAGATGCCGACTACGCAAAGCGTCAGCTGCTACTGATAACCCGCGAATGGTATATGCACCCTAACGGACAACTACCCGCCTACGAATGGGCTTATGGAGATGTAAACCCACCTGTACATGCCTGGGCCACATGGAACGTCTATGCCATGGAAAAGAAACAAACGGGCAAAGGGGATAGCGCGTTCTTAGAGAGTATTTTTCACAAACTACTGCTTAACTTCACTTGGTGGGTAAACCGCAAAGACTCCAACGGACACGATATTTTTGAAGGCGGATTTCTCGGCTTAGATAACATCAGTATCTTTGATCGATCCGAAGAACCACCAACCGGCGGCACTTTGCATCAGTCAGATGGCACCGCATGGATGGGCTTCTTTTCCGCATGCATGCTGCATATAGCTCTGGAACTCGCACGGACTAATCCGTCGTATGAAGACATCGCCAGTAAATTTTTCGAACACTACTTACGTATTGCCCATGCTATCAATGGTGATCAAACTACAGTGGGCCTGTGGGATGAAACCGATGGCTTTTTCTATGACCGTTTAGATTTGCCCGATGGTAGAAGTTCTCCGATTAAAGTGCGCTCACTCGTGGGTCTTATGCCAATGATTGCGGCAACCACCATTGCCGATGATGTTTATAAAGAGTTTCCGAATTTCGCGCGACGAATGCGCTGGCATATGCAACAAACTCCGCAAGTTATCGACAGGATGGCAAGCATCCAAACTCGTGGAAATCAGAATCGGCATTTACTGTCTTTTCTCACAGAGACACGCCTGCGTAAAGTTTTATCGTACTTGCTGGATGAGAGTGAGTTTCTGTCCGACTATGGCGTTCGTTCTTTGTCAAAGTATCACGGAGAGAACCCATACACCTATACTACCGATAGTGGTAAAACCCTAACCATTGGATATGAACCTGGGGAAGGCGAAACTGATATGTTCGGCGGCAATTCTAACTGGCGCGGGCCCATCTGGTTCCCAATTAACTACCTGCTTATCGAATCCTTGCGCCGCTATCACAGCTTTTACGGCTCAGATTTTACCGTCGAATGTCCAACCGGCTCAGGCAACCTAAAAACGCTGGAAGAAGTGGCAACCGAGATCTCTTCACGCTTGGTTCATTTATTTGAATTAAACGAAAACGAACAAAGAGCTTGGTGCGGCAACAACCCGGATTTATTGTCTAGCAGTAACGAGGGCATGCATCAGTTCTTCGAGTACTTTAATGGAGATACGGGCGAGGGTTTAGGAGCAAGCCATCAGACAGGTTGGACTGGACTAATAGCCCTCCTGTTACAACCAGACCTTCAGTGTCTGTAGCGGCCGACGATGAGTGGACGCTTAAAGTTTGGAAACTGCGTTTTGTGCAAACGGGAAACCAATCTGACGTTCCACCATCTGATTCCCCGCAAGCTCCATAAACGTCGAAGGTTTGAAAAAACCTATACACGGGACCAACTCAACGAAGGTATTATGCTGTGCTCACGATGTCACCGTGGTCTGCACAAACTCTATAGCGAGATGGAGCTGGGTACTCGACTCAATACGCTATCAGAGATTGCCAACGACGCACAGATAATCAAGCATGTTAATTGGGTAGCGAAACAGAAAATTAAGTAGTCGCCGACCAGCTCTTATGGTGTTTTATTAGTGTCTAAAAACCCACCGGATTGACGAGCCCATAGTTGCGCATACAGCCCCTCTCCCACCGACAACTCTGCATGAGTTCCCTGCTGAATAACATTGCCGTTATCCATGACTATAAGACGATCCATGGCAGCAATAGTTGAGAGTCGATGGGCAATGGCAATAACGGTTTTGCCTTCCATGAGTGCACTGAGATTTTCCTGAATAGCGGCCTCGACCTCACTGTCAAGCGCTGAAGTTGCTTCATCCAGTACCAGTATGGGCGCATCTTTTAGGAACATTCTGGCAATAGCCAATCGTTGTCTTTGACCACCCGAGAGTTTTACACCACGCTCCCCGACCTGCGCCTCATAGCCTTTACGACCGGCACTGTCTTCCAACGATAAAATAAATTCATGAGCGTTTGCGCGTCGTGCCGCCGAAATAACATCTTCCATGGTGGCGTCTCTACGACCATAGGCAATGTTTTCGTAGACCGTTCTGTGCAACAACGAGGTATCTTGCGTAACGACTCCAATATGTTCACGAAGACTCTCCTGCTTAACATCGCGAATATCCGTACCGTCGATAATAATCTGACCCGCTTCGACATCATATAGGCGGAGCATTAGGTTGGTTAAGGTTGTTTTTCCCGCTCCGGAGCGTCCCACTAAACCTATTTTTTCGCCTCCTTGAATCTTCAGAGACAGCGAATCGATAGCACCGGTATCCCGCCCATAATGAAAACGGACATCGTTGAACTCTACAGCGCCGCGTGGAACTTCCAATGGCTTGGCATCTGATTTATCAACGATTTCCTGCTTTGTCGATAACATAGACATGCCATCGTATATGATTCCAACACTTTCAAAGAGACCGGAAAGCTCCCACATAATCCAGTGAGACATGCCTTGCAGCCTGAGCACAAGACCGACACTGACAGCCAAGGCTCCGACTCCAGCCAGGCTTTCGTTCCACAACCAGATACCAACGCCTGCAACCGAAAACAACAACATCGCATTGATCAGATCGAGGGTAACGTTTAATCCTGTGACCCAACGAAACTGAGGGTAAACAGTACCCAAGAAACGCTTCATACTATTTCGAGCATATTCCGCTTCGTGGCCTGCGTGAGCGAACAGCTTCACCGTCATGATGTTGGTGTAACTATCGACCACCCTACCGGTCATTTCCGAACGGGCATCTGCTTGCAGCCGTGAAATTTGCTTTAACCGCGGCAAGAAAAATTTGAGCATTAGTACGTAGGCGATAAGCCAACCTGCAAATGGCAGAATCATCCAGCCACTAAACGAGGCAACCAACACCATTGCCCCAAAAAAATAAACAGTCACATAGACAAGGACATCTAGCACCTTCAGCACAGCATCTCTTATTGCGAGAGATGTCTGCATGAGCTTGGTTGCAACTCGGCCGGCAAACTCATCTTGATAGAAGGCATAACTTTGTCCAAGCATCCATCGATGCGCTTTCCATCGAATCGTCATGACAAAATTACCAATGACAACCTGATGCAGCAGCAAAGAGCCGAAAAATCCTGCGAGCGGCAAAAAAACTAACACAACCAAAGACATCCAAATGAGCTTGGATGTTTCTTCCTGGAGTATCGAACCCGGCTCTCGGTCTCCCAGCCAGTCAACCAGATTTCCTAGAAAACTAAAAAGACTTATCTCCAACAAGGAGATGATGGCGGAAAACGTCGCCATGAGCAGCAACCACACCCAGGAATCACGGACGAAGTACCACAAAAACGGCAGCAGCTTAGCAGGTGGTCGCTTAGGGGGTTCTTCTGGGAATGGGGGTATTCGACTCTCAAAGTACTCGAGAGCCCGTTGCACAATAGCCATTTCGACTTACATTTTTTGCAAAAGTACGCTCAGGGCATTGATATTGTCCCAAACATACCAAAGAGTATACAGAATACCGCCCCCAATCACCGTGCTCAAAAAGCCCGTGACAGGAGTGGCCAGCCAGCCGAGCAAGCCTGTGGCGACAATGAACATAAATAATGCAACTGTGGCACAAAAGGTTCCTAGGTTTCGGACAATTGAAATATCATTTAGCAGCGCTTGAGGAACGGTTTCGATGCCTGCCAGCTCGATACTCAGACGGACATCTACGTACAACGCCACCAAAAACAGTAAGGATGACAATAAAAACAGCAAAAAAACCAATTTCGCTACACTACTGCGTACCCCGTATCGCAGCACATGAGCTGCGATGGACAAGGAAAATCCCGACATGAGACCGCTGATGAACGCTACTTGTCCAGTCTGTAATTCGAGTAGTTCGCGCATAAGGGTCCGATTACGTGAGTTGTGTACACAATTGACTAATAAAGGAAGCCGCTTTTCATGAAGCTTCAACCCGGATTTCGTCGCTGGCTAAAAGAACTTATTCAACCATCAAGTAGCCCCGCTCTTGAAAACGCTTTAGAGCAGCATAAAGACACAGTACCTGTGTTGTGGCTGCTGGGAAAGACCGGCGCTGGCAAGTCCTCTATTATTCAACGGTTGACCGGAGACAGCAAGACCGAAATCGGAAATGGCTTTGCTCCGTGTACGAAAACAGCGCAACTCTACAACCACCCCGCTAGCGCACCGGTTGTGCGGTTTCTTGATACTCGCGGACTGGGTGAAGCTAAATACGATGCCACCGAAGATATCGAGCTGGCCAGCCACGCAAGCCATGCATTGATACTGGTAACACGTGTGGATGATACTGCGCAATCAGCGGTGCTTGAGGCGCTTGCAGCACAGCAAAAAAAGCTAACCTCAATGGCCATTCTTCATGTGCACACCCATTTACATACTCTTAGCGAAGAGGAACTCAACCGAGCGATTCAATTTAACTCCGAGGCCGTAGCAAACGCTTTAGGACGTAAACCTGAATCTGTTTTGGTCGACTTTACATCTGCCGAAGACGGCTTCGAAGATATAAACATCGGACTCAGCGAGTTGCGACGCGCTATCGTCAGTCTGGTACCCGAGTTAACACGCGTGCTTACCCTTCACGAGGCTGACAATCGAGAGACTGAAGTGTTTCTACCATTAAGGCGTGAAATACTTGGCTACGCCAGCGCCACAGCGGCGGTAGATCTCTTCCCAGCCGTCGGCCTATTTGCGGTCCCAACCGTTCAAGGGAAACTACTGCATACCTTGGCCGGGCGTTACAACATTGAATGGAATCGGCAAGTGGCGCTGGAATTTGTCGCTGCCTTAGGCAGCGGATTCCTATATCGCTATGCGATCTCACTGGCCGGAAGGCAGTTGGGTAAGTTTATTCCAGTCTACGGCCAATCAGCCGGGGCCGCCGCTGCAGCGACCTTGAGTTTTGCAAGCACGTACGCGCTAGGGCGAGCCGCTTGTATGTACTTCTATCATCAACAGAACCAGTTGAGCATCAGTACCGAGAGCCTCCAAGAAGCGTTTAAACAAGCGCTTAAAGATCAGAAAGCCCTATGAAATTAAGCAAGCTTTTCAACCTGACAAACCGCAGTGCAGCTTTGTACGTGGCTCTGGTGGCGATGTTGCCGATGGCTACGCTTTCAGTATTAGGCCTGATCTACCTGTCGAGCAACGAGTTGCTGTTAGTCGTGGTTCTAGGCTGGTTGGCAGTCACAAGCGTTGCCTACGTTGTTTTTATCCTGCTGCCCGAAAAACGACGACTCAAGCAAATTGAGAATTTAAACGCTGATGAGGAAAGCTCACTCCCCCTCCCAGAACTACTCACTCCAAAGAGCGACTGGACGGATCAAGACAAGGCGGTATGGAGCGAGGGATGCGCATTAATTCAAAACATGCTTCAAACCCGGACACCGTGGGAGGAAATACCAGACCAGTCGCTGCGTTTACTGTCACTGACATCTATGCGGTATTCGGGGGAAACTAAGACATCCAACAATGATGACGCTTCATTGAAGTATCGGTTTACGTTGCCTGAAGCACTGTTGGTTCTCTCTGTCACTGCACACCGATATCGCAAATTTGTGCTCGCCAACGTGCCCTATGCCGAGCGCGTAAAGCTGTCATCACTTTTGTCACTGTACGCACATAAAGACAACTTACAATCGGGCTTAACCTGGGCGAATCATGCACGCCGCTTAGTTCGGCTGAGCAATCCCATTGCGGCAGCAGTGGGAGAAATAAAAGATCAATTCACAGATCGCTTGTTCAAGCATCTGAGCTCCAACGTACAGAATGATCTAAAACGCCTGCTATTACAGGAAGTGCTACAGGTTGCCATCGACTTATATAGCGGCAAGCTCAAAGCGTCTGATGAAGAACTCGAGCACTATCGCAGCACAGCCCATAGCGAAGACCAAAAGCGGCCACCTATCTCTAAAGAACCTTTGCGTGTACTGCTCCTGGGTCAAAACAGTGCAGGAAAATCATCACTTATCAATGCCATGGCAAATTCCTTGGCTAGTGAAGTAGATACCCTGCCCTCGACCGCTCAAACGCAAAGCCATGCCATCGAGCTCATGCCAGGCACAAAGATGCACTTTATTGATACCGTAGGGCTTAACAACACAACGGTCGATATCCATGCACTGACAGAACTTGCCTTCGACGCTGATCTCATCGTGTTTGTCGCGCGCGCAACGCAGCCCGCCAGAGCGCCGGATCAACTGCTCTATGAGCACATAAACAAGGCATTTTTGAAAAAACCTGAGCGACGTACTCCACCCATAATGCTTGTATTGACTCATGTTGATCAACTCACACCACGCTCGGAATGGCGCCCTCCCTACGATCTAGGCGAGAGCGGTGGTAAATCCCAGCAAATTTCCGAAGCGTTGCATAGTTGCCTTAGCCAGATCGGCCTGCCAGAGGGCACTGCGGCTATTCCAGTACGGCTGACGCCTGCAGAGGACATCTATAACCTGGATGCCGTGACATCGCAGATTATGTCTTTGCAAGACACAGCTACGATGTCACAGTGGAATCGCCGACGGGTTGAACGTGGCGAAGCCAGTATCTCTTGGAACGAGCGGTGGTCACAAATAAAAGGTTTGGGACGTGTGATCGGAAAAACTAAGATCTTATAGTTTTATTCGTCTATGGAAACAGCGGGTGGCAAAGCGGACTGCGAGTCGTTGATGTGATTGGTGATATTCGTGAAAAATATCGTACTCATTACCATGGTTAAGTCCACTAAGTTCTCATCCGTTAATTCTGAACTGCGGGCCTTGGCGAGGAGATTATCAGGGAGTTTTCCTCTTTGCCTGAACAGAACAGCCGCAATCTCTAAGATACAATCCAAACGCTCATCCCCCGTGGGTTCACCACGACGAATCGATAGTTGAACATCGGGCGTAAGCCCCGCCTGCTTGCCCTTGAAAGAATGTACCGACAGGCAAAAATCACAACCGGTTTGCTGACTTAGCCATAGTTTAATGGCCTCCACCTCGCTCAAGGCTAGAGAACCGCTGCGAATGCTCGTCTCCATATGCAAATAAGCATTCAGCGCCGGCTGGCTATTTGCAAATTGCAAATAGATGGGTGCCAGCTTATTGTTCATGCGAACGGCAGCCAGAGCTTCTAGCGATTCTTCAGAAAGATCGGACTCGTCAAGAGTTGTCAGTCGGGACACGGTATGATCATGCTGTGAGAGTTGGATTTAATTATGCCTGATACCGTCTACCATCCGATACAACGCGTTCTGTCGCGTGTCTTGGCCCTGTGGGTCAAGCCCGACGTACTCCCCGTCGAACCCAGCTCACTCATCGACCCCGACAAGCCCATTCTCTATTTACTGGAAGTCGGAGGCCTGGCAGACAGAACTGCGCTGGAGATCATCTGTAAGAACAACAACATGCCAGCACCGAGGGACACACTGACATTTGGTAGCGTCAGCTTCCCCAATTCTGTAGATGTTCTGAAACAGCGCAAAGGGCTTATTTTCCGCAAACACAGGAACGTGCTCTCTCCGCGCCTAAGTCAGCTGGTTGACGAAGGGGTTAAGAATGAACTGGAAGAGCTTCAGATAGTGCCGGTGTCTATTTATTGGGGTCGAGCGCCCGACAAAGAGCAGTCGCTGTGGAAACTGATGTTTACAGAGAACTGGCAATTTGGCGGCCGCACTCGCAAATTGATTACAACGCTCCTTCATGGCCGTCACACCCTACTGAGTTTTAGCGAGCCATTATCTTTTAATACGCTTAAAAGCTCTGGCGAATCGTCGCCCATATTACAGCGAAAACTTTCCCGAATTTTACGTGTGCATTTCAGGCAACGCCGCATCGCAAGTCTAGGCCCCGATCAGTCTCATCGCCGCATGCTTATCGATCATGTGCTTTCGGACAGCGCCGTTAGAGAAGCCATTCAACAGGAAGCCACAGGTAAAGTATCAATAGAACAAGCCCGTACCAAAGCGCAGAAATATGCCTTTGAAATTGCCGCCGATGTGTCCTACCCGACAGTTCGAATTTTGCATCGAGTGCTGACCTGGTTATGGACACAGCTTTATGATGGTGTAGAACTCTCCGGAATTAGTCGATTGAAATCGGTTGCCGATGGACACGAGCTAGTTTATGTACCTTGCCACCGCAGCCACATCGATTACTTGCTACTCTCCTACATTTTGTATGTACAAGGCTTTTCCTTGCCACACATTGCAGCTGGCGTTAATTTAAACCTACCGGTAGTCGGCGGGCTTCTTCGCAGAGGCGGTGCTTTTTTCCTACGACGAAGTTTCGCTGGCAAACCACTGTATACCGCGGTCTTTAATACTTACCTTAAAGAAATTCTGCAGCGCGGACATGCCTTAGAATATTTCGTGGAAGGCGGTCGCAGCCGCACCGGGCGTCTGCTACCGGCCAAAGGCGGCATGCTTGCCATGACAGTACACGCATTCTTACAAGATCCCCAAACCCCGGTGGCATTCGTGCCAGTTTATTTCGGCTACGAACGATTGCTTGAGGGCGGGGCTTTCACCAGCGAGCTTGCTGGCGGCAAAAAACAAAAAGAAAGTGTTTTTGGTCTCATAAAAGCGGTGCGCACTTTAAAAGAAGACTACGGGCACGTCTACGTTAATTTCGGTCAACCCATTGCCCTTAACGATTTATTAAACACACAGCAACCCGATTGGCGAGATCTTACTGTGAATGCTGTAAGACCTGACTGGATCAAGCCTTTAGTCAACGCTTTGGGCGATCAAATAATGCGCTCTATCAATGAAGCAACAAGCGTCACACCAATAAGCTTACTGGCCACAACGCTACTGGCCACACCGCGAGGCTGTATAAGCCGGAATGAACTCATTCAACAAATAGAGCTTTATCGGGTGCTTTTGAAAAAAGCCTACGAAGGCTCTTTAGTCGTCATTCCTGATGTCAATGCAAATCAACTGATAGAGCACGGGAAACGCCTGGGCTTTATTGAATCCGATCAGGATCCTGTCGGTGAAATCATTCAGATAAAAACCGGCCAAGCCTCGCGCCTAACCTATTTCAGAAATAACATACTTCACCTTCTGACGTTACCCGCATTAATCGCAGCTTCCCTATCCCACAACCGGTCACGCTCAACTGACGAGATTCGTCGGTCAATCCGCCTAACCTTTCCATTCCTGCAGGGGGAGTTATTTCTAGCTACAGAGTTAGACGACGACACTATTGACCAATCTTTGGATGCATTGCAAGCCAGTCAGCTACTGACGAAAACCACGCAGGGATGGAAGCGTGTCGCCGCAGGTTCTTCAGAAGATGTAACCTTCACGCGACTAGCTGAAGTCGTTATGCCAGCACTGGAACGGTTTTACCTTTGCGCTTGTATTCTGGTGACCTCCAGCGACAAGGTATTAGACTCTTCTTTGTTGTCTCAGCACTGCGAAGCCAGTGCAAAGCGACTTTCGCGAACTCACGGTCGTCACATGAGCGACCTGTACGACAAACACCTACACAAATCACTGATCTCGAATTTGGCCCAGCACGGATTAATTGTTGTCAATGACAATCAGATAAGCCCCACGCCAACGATGCTAGACATGGAGGCTGAAGCTCGCAACCTGCTGGGTGAGCAAGTCAGGCACGCCATCATCAACACGGCGTTAGCTGTACAAGCCAACTCAGCTTAAAAATCAAGCCTTAAAAATTTTGGGAAACGATCTCATCCACTGAGCATCGGTACGGTATATGCAGGTCAGATAACCTACTTTTAAACTCAACGGCGCTGCCAACCGGCACACGCTGATCTGTACTTTATGAGGTTCCTATGTACCCGTTAGCCCGAATACTGCCTGTCCTGGCAACATCGATGGTGCTGAGCACTCCGGCGTTCTCTGCAGATGCAAGATCCATAGCGCTTGGAGGGTCGGCCATTGCAAACGCACAAGGAGTCGCAGGCGCCGTTGAAAATCCTGCTTCTATGATGCAAATGAAGAGAGATGGCGACCGATTTCATTTCCGCTTCGGCATATCCTCCGAGGTTCGAGATACCGGCAGCGTCATCGACACACTCACTGATAGTGCCAACGATAATCTCGTTAGCGACATCGAAACGCAAATTGACGAGCTGAGCAACCGGCAAATCCAATGTGATCCGGTGTTTGGTAACGCGGATGACATTTGCCTCAGCGATACGCAGAGCCTCTCTGATTTAGCGAATCAGTTCTTAGATGCGATGAACAATATCGACGACCAGTCTGTTGAAGGCCAAGCTTCCGGCGATTTGGGCATAGCCTTCACCAACGTGCGGTACCCGATTGCCGTCAATTTCAAAGTGATGGGTAGCGGGGTGGGTACACCGGATATCGCAGAGTCAGATAAAGACTACATCCGCGAATTCGCAAACCTCTTAGATAATAATTCGCTGACGCTCGATGAAATTGCAAACTCTAATTATCTGGAAGCTGATGCGCTGGGAATACCACTGGGTGTTCAGCAACCTGAAGACGTATTACTCTCAAGTGGCACTAGCAGTGCCCTGCTTCGCTCACAGTTGAGCATTAGTATTGCCTCAACCATTAACGTTGGCGGCTATGAAGTAGATACCGGTATTACACCGAAATTCTCCTCCCTGACGGCTTACCATCTGGACGCTAACATCCGGGAAGAGCTTGATGATAACACCCCCGGACTGGCAGACCGGTACGAAGACAGTGAAGCCACAGATGGTTCATTCACTTTTGATATTGGTGCCTCTATTGATTTAACAGACCATGGGTTTCGAGTGGCGACTGTCGTACGAAACCTGATCCCCGAAAGCATTACAACAGCGAGCGGGTTTGAATTCGAAACTACACCACAACTGATCGTTGGTGGACTTTACAAGATCAACAAGTTCAGCTTTACCGGTGATATGGCACTCAACAAGGCCAAGGTGGATAATTTCGAAACGCAGAAAATCGCTTTTGGGGCTGAGTACGGATCTAAAAAATTCGCGCTTAGAGCGGGTTTGAGTTATGAGGGTGCTCGCTCTAGTGATAAAACTGCCATGAGTTTTGGCTTCGGACTTGGCCCGTTACAGTTCGGTATAAGAGGTTCAGATATCTACTCTATGGAAAGTAGTCTTCAGTTAGCTTACAGCTTTTAAACCGTTTATAAACCTTTGAGCGGCCGTCTTGTGATGGCTCTGGCCTGGCGTTGCATTGCAGCGCTCAGGCCGCTTAACTCCAAATTCTTTGACCAATCACGTGCCTGTATCGGGTCGTTGCTCAACACTCCAATCGCATTTTCATAAGACTGAAGTGTCCATCGGTAACCGTATCGAAATCCACTATCAGCAAATTCACCCAGTGCATTCTTCAGCTCTTTTGAATCAACGCAATTCACGACCAATAGACCTTGATCGTTCAGGTGCTGTCGCAGTAAGTCGGTCCAGTTTGACGTAAGCTTGCACGCCCTTAGTGGTTCTCCTTCAGAGTGTCCAAAGAGATCATCGATGATTAAATCGAAGGGTGCGCCATTGTAGTTAGCCAGCCACTGAATGGCATCGTCATGAAGCAGTGAAACCCGGTAATCATCAACCCCAAAGAACTCTGATGCGATAGTGATGTGTTGTTCATCAATTTCAACGGCGACTAATTGCGCAAAGTCACACAACTCTTGAAGCTGCCGGATAACGGCCCCACCGCCTACCCCCAACAATAATATTCGCGGCAGAGAATCGATGGGGCGATACAAGGCAGGCAGGCTAAGGCAATCCCAGACGCCACCGGCAAACGGTTTATTGGGGTTCCACTGACTGTGAAAAACTCGATTACTGTATAGACGAATTGAGGCGCCTGATTGCCTGACGCTGTAAAGCGTACCGCCTTCTGAATGTTCCCAGAGAGTTGTCATGGGTAAGCCACTAAAACGTTAAAATTGCGTCAATGAGCTTCAGCGACTTTCAGTTTAGCCTGCATAAAATCCCGATGCTTTATGTAGAGCAAATCGCTTAATTTACGAATAGTGTACTCCTCATACCCATCGATATTGCCATCGGCATAAGCAACTCGCCACATGTGCTCAAGCAATAATATTTTATCTTGCTTTGCAAACGTCTCATTGATAAGCCGCACGTGCTCGTGCAACGAAAGCGTGTTGTCAGCATCGAGGAAAGCTTCTTCGACGAGCGCTTCCAGCTCTGTTCGCTCTAAGGATGAAGACTGAGCTAAGGCGTTTACTATAGCCGTTCGCTCCACCTTGGATACATCGTGATCGGATCTCGCTATTTCAACAAGCAGTACAGCACAGATTCTCTCAATATCGTGCTGCATCAGACCCGAGCTGGCATTGCCCGGCTCAAGTGTGTTGGTGATTTGCTGAAGGAGCTGTTTAAACATCGAGGTTATGAGTGTCAGACACGAAACAGGAATAATAGCCTAACACTGTTTTTACCAACGGTTACACACGCGTTAGTGAATACGCACTCGACGTTCAAATTCTAGTCGACGCATTGCCTCGGTTTTCTGCGCATCGCTAAGCCCAATTTTACTTTCATCGGAAAACGGAAGATCCGCTGAGTAGTTGTTGTCGCGATTGTCGCACCAATTTACGCCGGGAACCATTGCCTGCAATTGCGTTGCATTGGACACAAAGAAGTTATCAAATTCTTCGCGCTGCCCATAAACCTGCTCCAGCACCCACTTTGCACGCGTATGTACCAGCGCGTCAGCCAATCGATTTTTCTGCCCCCAGCCCACAAGCAGCTCTGAGCAATAATAATTTTCCAGATTGGCAGGCTTATTCACAAAGCCGACATATGAGTCAAGATTAAAATCGAGCTTCATCAAAGCGACAGCAAACAAGGTCGCGAAATCTTCCCGCTGCGTGGAGTAACCATAGTATCGGCTCGCTCCATCATTCGCCATTTCAGAGCCTAGAAAATCAGGTTGGTAGCTTTTTTGAGCCTCTGTTGCCTCCCCCCCTCTAAAACTCACTTGACTCAATTCGTCGAGTACTTGCGAATTCAACGGCATATCGTTGTACATACGCGGTGATAAGAAAAATGTTTCATTCGCCGTTAGTGCCTGCGCCGGGTTCATCGATGCATTCAGCGAAGGTATGCTTTCAGCAGGAAGGTAGTCGACTGCATGTGCCAGCTCGTGATAAAGCAAACGATACATGGGCACTTTTATATCTTCATAAGGCCTTTCACTATCATCGCTGAGACTGTAATAGTTGACGGCCGCCTGGTTGCCATTGCGAAGTGTTTCGAAAAACCAAAACTGCAACTCATCGCCAAAACCACTTCGGTAATCTTCTTCAGCAGATACATTGGCCTTTTCAGCAACTGTCAGCCATAGATCAGCTGGATCTAAACGTATCCCGCCTGTCCCGGCCCAATAGTAAGAAGGCCTTACCGTACTACCTATACTGATTGAGGTTAATGATCCAAACAATTGGAACATTTTTTCAGGAGCGTCATTCAACAGCGCTTCAAACCGCTCACCCATCCAATCATGAGTCACCAGTACTCGATTCATGATATCGGCTTTAGTGAATTCGGGGTTTTGCTGAGCGATGAAGGGTAACGTCTGCAACGTACAAGTATCGACGATTTCCTTGGCTAACGCACAGTCTTTTAGAACGGTTGCATAGGGGCTATCCGAGCGATACGCGTATAGCTGGTTTTCGTCCAGGATATCGTTGCCACCCCCAGACGAGCCACAGGCAGATAGCAATAACGCGAGAGGCAATCCTAGTAATCCAAACCTTCTATTCACGTATCGCTACCTCCGTGTAACATTCTTTCGAACCGTTACTGAATGTCTATCTCAACCCTTCTGTTCAGAGAACGATTGTAAGGCGTTGAATTGTCTGTTAACGGTTGAGTCTCTCCAAAACCGCGTGTCTGTAGTCGACTGGAACTCACTCCCTTGCTTTGTAGGTAACGAGCAACCGCTACTGCTCTGCGTTCGGACAGCCCCTGATTATAACGTTCGGAGCCTGTCGAATCGGTGTGACCATTAATAACAATGCCGACATCATTCTTCAGCAATACTGCTGCCAGAACGTCCAGATTCCGGCCGAATTCTGCGCTAATGTCTGATCGGTCAAATTCGAAATTACCGCTACTGTTAAATGATGGCTTAGGTAATTCAGGAATCGGAGGTTTTTCTTGTCCGTCCACGGGTGGATCATAAACCGGTGGTTTCTCTTTCGGTGCTACATAGGTGTTTCCGAAACGCTTCAGTATCCCTATGTTCAGGTACTTCGCATCTGTATCAATGGCCATCAGCTCGGTTCGGAGCGCGAAACCATTCTTAAAGCCGTATTCCAATCCGACACCAAAAGCCGCGTGAGTAGAATGGTCTCGGAAATATTGAACACCGGTGGCTGAGTTACTCATTTGCCCAAGCCCAGCACGACCATAGAGAGAGAGACCTTCCCGGCGGAATAAACCATCGGTGTCGGTATCATCAAAAGCAAAGCCACTTTGTGTGTTGTAGAGATACCCCAGCGCACTGATACCGTATACGGTGTAATCAATCGTGCCTACATCGGCCCCTAGAAAGGCGATTTGAGCGGTACCCAGGTCGGCAGCGTACCCTTCTATCGTGAAGAAACGATTAATGTCGTAACCAACGGCCAAATGTGCCCCAGTGTCCGAATTATCACTTACCGTGAGCGCATCAGAGGGTGATTCGGGTTC
Source organism: Granulosicoccus sp. (assembly GCA_045110515.1). GTDB lineage: Bacteria > Pseudomonadota > Gammaproteobacteria > Granulosicoccales > Granulosicoccaceae > Granulosicoccus. Next base: position 78,178 of record JBGCGD010000013.1, read on the forward strand.
TATGCGGGTTAGGCCAATTCCCCCACCAAGGTAAATGCGCTTTTTGAATTCCGGCGTTCGCTCTTCCTGAGCAAACACCAACCCAGCCAAAGAGATTGAAACAAGCGCGGCCGTTGCTAATGGAATACCTAAAACCTTCGGAAACTTTGAAGATCGACGTCTGTTCCGCCGGCGGGCCATTGTTCCTCTATTCATCGAAGTTCCTCACCTGTTAGCGAGCATGTCGCACGGGTACGGTTTGTTCTTCTGCGGATCCAAACTGCAAGCATGAGCACTAGAGAAACTAATTGAGATAACCGACCAATCCCAACTCCGTGCACACCGGTTTCCAGTATGAGGTTAGTACATCCACACTCTACGAAATCATTCACCATGTTGCCGTTCAGATCACTAAAGCGGACCACATTGACGCTAACGTTTCCTGTCACCTCTGTTCCGTCCGCATCCGTCATCACATACAGGAACGTATCAACGCCATAAAACCCAAAGTTGGGCTGATAGCTAACTTGGTTATCCACGACTGATAGGGCTGCGTTTGGAGACTGCGACACACTGACAAGTGTTAGTCCGCCGCCTGACGCATCCGTATCATTTGCCAGTACATCAAATGTAGCCGAGGTTCCCTGATTTATTTCAAAAGTATCATCGACAGCCGCTGTTGAACCGTCATCGATTGGCGTTGATCCGCTGTCAGTTGAACCTCCATCACTAGCACCTGAGTCAGTTGAGCCCGAATCAGTTGTACCGTCACTGCCGCCTGAATCAGCGGTACCCGAATCAGTATTTCCATCACTGGTTCCTGAATCGGTGGTGCCGCTATCGGCTGCACCATCACTCGTGCCCGAATCAGTAGTGCCACTGTCTGTCGCACCAGAATCAGCAGTGCCACCATCAGATGCTCCATCCGTTGACCCTGAGTCAGCCGTACCGCTATCCGTCGCACCATCTACGCCGCCGTCTGCGGTTCCACCATCGGACGTGCCGTCAGTTGCACCGGAGTCGCTAGCGCCACTATCGGTTGTACCATCAGTTGTACCTGAGTCTGATGTACCGCTATCGGTCGCTCCATCACTGCTGCCGGAATCCGTCGCTCCATCAGTTCCTCCATCAGTTCCTCCGTTGCCATCCGGGTTAATAAAAGGAAAGTAAACAGTATTGGTATCGGTCCCGGCGACATTCAATACATGCGGGTTAGTACCTGGAGCGCTGATCAGGCCAGGAGGAAGATCTGGATCGTTTGAGTCAAGCACCACCAGAAAATTTCCGTTAGGAATTCCTGGTAATACAAAATTGCCGCTCATATCGCTATCGATCGAATCACCGATGGGTAAATCGATATCGGCATCTACGATGCCGTTTCCGTTGATGTCCTCATAAACGGTAATGCTGATATCACTGATACCCGCTTCAGTCTCATCAGGTACACCGTTTCCGTCGATGTCGTTGAATACACTGCCAGTTGCGACGGTAACCGCTTCTTCCAAAAAGTAGCCGGCCAGTCCTCCGTAAATATCAGCGTCATCGCCCGGTACAACGTTGTCATCAGACGTATCGTTCGGGAACGTGCTGGGATCTAGTAGGTTATGTAACTCTGCATCAACGTCATCGGCGAAAAAAGAAATTCCGTAGTAGCGCTGACCCGCACTCAAGCCAAGATCGAGCGTGCTTAAAAATGCCATCCCGACAGACTCGACAGACCGCTCAGTCTCTACCGGAAAACTTTGCGGCTCATTAAGGTCGTTTTGCAAAAACGAATAGGTGTGCTGCAAGTCAGTTATGCCGTAACAAACTGCCGTGTCGTAGCAATTGTGCTCACCGACCAATACCAAGGGGCCGAATGCAGACGGACGTCCGAGAACATCCAGAGACAGGATGGCCGCCGCCTTTACAGGATTGTTACTGGATTTCTCGGCTGCGGCATGTCCGGCTAGCGCCAAATCGGACTCGACGAACGGCGCGAGTAATCCGTAGTCATAAACGTAATCGAGTCGCTCAATATTTTTAGCGTCCGGAAGTTTATTGGAAAATAAATCGACTGCCCCACGATTGATAACACGGCTTGACAAGAGTGATGATAAATCGCAATTGCCAGTCCCAGAACCGTCACTGGGATAATCGGCCGAGAACACTCTGCTTGTGTCAGAGTCCTGAAGGCGCTCTACAAAAATTCCGCAAGGCTCGCCGGTTGTGACGCCCAGTATGTCATCTCGTAAAACATCCACACGATCGGCGGACATAGCGTAGGAATAAACTTCACCGGTGGTTGTGGTAAAGCCTTCCATAAACTGGTTGGACCCCATACCCCACTGGTACTCAATCTCACCGAGTGTATAAGTGAACGGAGTTGCAGGAACTTCACTTGTGGCAATACTGTTGACCTGCCCCGCTGCAACTCCAGCACCGGATAGCGTTAATCCGAGGATTAATCCGCAGCAGGATGGCAACAACCGTGTTTGACTAAACAACGAACCACTGTATACGGCAGAATGTGACATGGGTACTCCGTAAGAAGTCGTTCATCAACTCCGTAAGACGGTGAACCCGAAGATGCAATCATCTAACGCAGGCTGATGAAATGTCGATCGAAACAAACTAATGCAACACCAACAAAGCGTCACAAAAATGACACTGATGTCGTGTTGCTGCACACGCTATAGTACCTGAGACTGCTTCACTTGAAACGGTTGTAAGTGCCTAATTTTCGGAATAAACACACTTAGTTTTAACGAAAAATGTTTAGCTGAGCATATTGAATAAGAATTATCGTCTTTGCGTCTCTTATTTTTCCATTACGGATCCACTCGGCGGCTTCGGATAATTTCACTTCCAATACTTCTATATCTTCGCCCTCTTCCTTCAAACCCCCACCGACACCTGCCCTCTGATCGCACTGATAGGGTGCGGTAAAATAAAATAGCTGCTCTGTCACGGAGCCCGGTGTGGCGTACGCCTTAAACAAAAACTCAGGCTTATCAATTAGAAACCCTGTTTCTTGCGAGGTTTCAGCTTGGATAGTTTCCTCGGGGTTATCTTTTTCAATAATGCCTGCGGGTACTTCGAGCAAAAAACCATCGCCATCTTCGATAAACGCTGGGAATCGAAATTGTCTCGTCAAGACAATAGTTTCGTTCTCGATATTGTACAAAAGGATAGCCGCGCCATGTCCTCTGTGATAGATCTCGCGCTTCTGGGTTTGCCACTGTCCATCGGATCGCAGGTAATCAAAAGTCACATCCTCCAGCCGAGCCCACTGATCTGACAGTACGTCTCGGTTTTTTACTTCAATGCGGCTGGCTGGCTCCGAGTGCACATCATAATCGGATGTTTTTTCGCTCATAGGATCAAAGAAATTCCATTTGTTTCAGCCACTATTGTCGCTTGTTACAACGTGTTACAGCTTGATGCGGTACCGAAATGTATCCGAAGACATGTGAACCGATACTTCTATCATGCCTTGTACGCGAACCAAGGCTTGAGCAAGTTCGCGACAATAATGAGACATCAAAATGAAACACGTAAAGAAAATTATCGTCGGCACACTTATTGTTGCAACCACTGCACTGGGCGCATCAGCTTACGCTAATCGAGACAGTGGAAAATTTCAGGACCGCATGATTGAACGAATCAGTAAGAAGCTTGAATTGAGCGATACTCAAAAAGAGGCACTCATGACGTTCGGCGCTGAGCTTGTCGAGACACGCGAGCTTATGAGGGGCGGTAGTACCGACATACGTTCGGAAATGAGTGCACTCGTCACTGCAGATACGTTTGACCAAGGCAAGGCTCTAAGCATGATCAATGATAGAGCTGCGGCATTGCAAAACAACGCACCGGAACTGGTAGCTGCAGCGGCCGTATTCTTTGATGGTCTGGATGCTTCTCAGAAAGAGCAGATCACCAAATTTGCTGAAAAGCGTAGTCGCGGACATCGTCATTAATCTCAGAATTATGACCCAGTCGAATTCAGTGAGTTAAGCTTCGTCTATGAATCCTGTATTACTCATTGATGATGATGGAAAGCTGGCAGAAGTGCTGAGCGAGTATTGCGCGAAGTTTGGTATTCGTATAGAGCCTGCACTTCTGCCAAGCATCGGTTTAGAAAAATTACACAAGGACAGCTACGATGCAGTCATCCTCGACGTTATGCTTCCAGAGATGGATGGTTTCGAAGTCTGTAAAAAAATAAGGCAGTTCACGGACATTCCCATTGTTATGCTCACCGCTCGAGGTGAGGTCACTGACCGTATCGTTGGACTGGAACTAGGCGCTGACGACTACCTGCCAAAGCCTTTCGATCCTCGTGAGTTGGTCGCACGATTACAAGTCAACATAAAAAGACACAAACAGGGCTCATCTTCAACTAGCAACACCGATGAAAAAGAACTTTTTTTTGAAGGGCTCTGTATCCACACACTGACACGTGAAGTGCAAGTTGAGCAGAATACAGTTGAACTAACCACTATGGAATATTCGCTGTTGTTGATGCTAAGCCAGTCACCTGGAAAAGCGTTCACACGGGATCAAATTCTGGCAACGTTAAAGGGTACCGAGACAGAGCTTTTCTCACGCTCGGTTGACATTCTGGTGAGCCGACTTAGAAGTAAACTTAAACCGCTTCAAGCTATTCGTACTATTCACGGAGCGGGCTATGCCTTTGTGTTGCAACCGCTGGCAAACACATAATGCTCAAGGCACTCTCTTCATCGCTGTCGCTACGCCTGCTATGCATATTTTTGCTGACGTCGATTCTGCTCATCGCCTCTTTTATCATCGCATTCTCTCAGGGGATGAGCGGGCAATGGAAGCGAACCATTCAGCCCCATCTTGTTCAGTATGTTGAATACGTGCAGAAAGATTTAGGAAGCCCACCCAATCACGACCGGGCGAACTCGCTGTCCAAACGCTTAATGGTTGATATCTACATCTATCAACACGCTAAATTTGTCTATTCGACGAATGGACAAACACTTCCTTTAGATTCATTAGTGTTTCGCTCAGTTAACAGACGCTTTCCAGTTCGAATATCAAGCTTCGAAACGCCGTTAGCCATAAAAGCTGCCATCACAGATCACGATAGCTCTGAAAACCGAATACTACGAATAGAGCAAGGCGATCATGCCGTCTACTACGATTTACAAAGCCAGCACAGTGCGTCTAGAAGACACAACCGATTTGGTGACGAGCTAGCGGTTGCTCTTCTCGGGTTGGCAGTCGTGCTTTTTTTAAGCTACCTCGCAATTAGACATCAGCTTCGTCCAATTTGGCAGATACAAAAAAGCGTTGGGCGCATGTCAAACGCTGAGCTAAATCACCGAATAAATCGCAAAGGCAGCAGCGATCTGGATGTTCTGGCGCAAAGCATCGACAGTATGGCAGAACGGCTTCAAGCACTTCTCGATGCTAAGCGCGCTCTCCTGATGGCACTGAGTCATGAGTTGAGGTCACCAGTGACTCGAGCACGAATAACGACAGAGCTTTTACCTGAATCAAAGAACCGTGAAAGATTGACTGAAGATCTACAAAATATGGAGCGAATGATTCACGACATTATGGAATCGGAGCAACTGCAGAGCAATCATGCCGTTCTAAACAAAGACACCGTCAATTTAAAAGAATTACTCTCCGACGAACTAAAAAGACTTTTTCCGACGGTAGATTTATCTGTCGGCAACGCTTTGGGAATACAAACCATTGAAGCGGACGCAGCAAGATTACGAATTGCCTTTAGAAACGTATTACTAAACGCGCAGCAGCACGGCGCATCAGACGACTCCACTGTGAAATTAACCGTATCGCTCAGTGAATACGATGGCCTGGTAGAGATCATTATTAGAGATCAAGGAAAAGGTATCAGCCCAGGGCACATAAAATTTATTACCGATCCTTTCTACCGCCCTGATTCATCAAGAAGCCGTGAAACCGGTGGCTTCGGCATGGGACTTACTCTGGCAAGACTTATAATAGAGGCCCATTCTGGCTCAATGGAAATACAGAGCTCTCCAAGCATTACTCCAGGCACTCAAATAACCTTAAGACTGCCTGTTGCCTAAGCGCCCTAATTTGTCTAAGCGATACTCTCCGATCGTCGTTGAGCCATGGGCGCAAACGACTTCGATGGGCTACTGACTCTTCCACCCGTTATCAGTGTGGCCAAAGGCGGAGCAACCTTTAGAGCAGCTTGTACTAAAGCCACCGCAACACCCATCGATACGATCGGCGCAGCCAGAAACCAAACAATGAAAATATCTGACTCACGATCACCGAACAGCGGCAACCACCCTGCAAAAAACAAGATTGTGAGCATCAAGTAGTGACTACAGAAAGCTGCAAAAAGGTACGGGGAGTGGCGTAAGACCCATTTCTGGAAAGCCCCGCCCATTAATACCGGCAAGTACGTCCAAATGGCTAGGGAGCCGCAGAGCCTGCCTATGGGGTACAAGACCGTTTCATCGAACGCCATGCCCATAGACTCAAAATACGCAACAACAGTTTCTGCCGCACCACCATTAACAAGCAGTATCGCGACTGTCGATGCGACTGCAAAAACGATGAACAACGGGCAGTAATGATCCAAGCGCGTCAATGATACGTTGCGCACTGCCAAAGTCAGACCGATGGTGAAAGCAAACAGAACCAAGGGCCGTAAAATGATGATGGATGCCTGATTATGCTCAAACAAATAAAACAGGCATAGCAAACCCAACAAAACCCACGGCATCCTTTGCACCGCAGGCAGCAACACGGGTGCTAGCAGTATGCAAACGAATAGATCACGCAAAAAACCGAGATGCATAGTGGCGCCGACGGGCATCTCAGTGATGAAGAAAATAATGTTGAGTGTGTCTAGCCATGATTGCGCATCGCTGACAAACGTTGGTCGAGCCTGGGAAACTAGTAAGTAGACGACGTAAGTCACTATCCCCCAAAAAATCATAGGCAGAACGATCGACACAAAACGCCTTCGGTACAAAGAAATTACCGATGCTTGGCTACGCATGAGGGCGAACGCCGCGAGGTATCCTGAAACAACACTCAGTAGCGCAGCACTCGCCCTGCCCGGCCCTTCCACTAACAAGCCTTCAAGAAAAAAACCTAAATTGCCAGCATTAAACGAGTAGTTGGGAGAGTGTGTAAGTCCATCGGGCACATGCACGAATATCATCCCCAACACGCAAATCATTCGCGCCATCGAGATACGATCTTTCATCTCTTGTTGTAGTGGAGAGGGACTCACGAACTTTCTTGAGCATGCCGGCTTTAACGAGTGTACGAAAGAGCATAGAAGAGGAAATTTACAAATGCGCGAACTGCAGTTGAGAAAACTATTTTTTTACACAGAAAAGCCGACCGGAGTAGCTTGGTTCGCAGTGTGCAAATTATCAAGGAAAAGTACGTAACTTCGCAGGTATGATCCAATTAAATCAGCAACTTAATACTATTGATACAGTAATCCGAGTTGCTGCAATACGGGCATAATTCTACTGTTATAAGTGCACTTTAAAACAGCGAAATTTATTCTCAACAAAGCGAATTCAGTGGACTAGACTCTACTCTCGCTATAGCTAAACGCAATGTTTACTTAACAACGTATTGATGCAGCTTCACAAGGAATTATGCGCAATAACAGCTTGTTGAATTCAACTCACATGCTGGTTTTTTTTCGCCATATCGGTGCCAGTTCGACCAACAGCATCGCCAGCAAAATAAACATGCAACCAAGAAACCCGATGGCAGCAATTTTTTCATCCAACCATAGATAAGCAAACCAAGCCGCAAAAGGTGCCTCTGCCGATAATAAAATGGCGGCCTGTGGCGCACTGGTATATCGCTGACCGATAACTTGAATAGTGAATGCCAGACCACTGGCGAAGATTCCTGCATAGAGGATCTGAGGGGCTGCAGATCTAATAGCCTGCCATTCTATGGGCTCAAAAATCACCGCGACTATCAGTGCCAGAATAGCCGTCACCGCGAACTGAACCTGAGACAAGGCTAATGCCCTCCCCGATTGCCCGACGAAACGGGCTATTAAAACAACTTGCAGCGCCCAGAAAGAGGCACTGACTATGGTGAGAAAATCCCCGGCTACCAACTGACTGAGGTCTCCGCCCGATAGATAGTAAATGCCTATCAACGCTAAGATTGCCGCAACCCAGGTTATCGGGTGCGGCACATTCCGGAACAGTAGGATTCCGATGATGGGCGTGAAAACCACATAGAGCCCGGTTAAAAAACCCGAGTTGGTAACACTCGTCGTCAGCAGACCAACCTGCTGCGTTGCCATTCCAATAAACAGGCATAACCCTATAAGCCCGAAGTTTAAGAGATCACGGGTACCTAGGCAGGACATTGGCTGCACATTGCCCGAAGAAGGACTGCGCTGTGTTGCAACGCTACGGGCTTCAAGCAGCGTGAACGGCAAAATGACGAGTGAGGCAACAATAAATCGCAGCGCAACGAAAAGATAAGGGCCAATTGAATCCATAGCACTGGCTTGCGCTACGAAACCCATACCCCAAATTGCACCTGCCAGTAATAGAAGCAAGTTCGCATGCCAACGTTTCATGACGCTCCACCAAGACCACCGTTGATTTTTCCCGAACTCTAGGCGCGGGCCGAGAGCTTAACCGAATTCAGAGCTCTTTCTTTGTCACACGCGTAGAATAAGGCAATACCTCACGAATATTCCTAGCCTGTTATGCCACTAAGCCGACTCTCCAGCCGCAGTCGTCGGACGGGACTAAAAAAGAAGCGGCCGGCGGCACAGCGAGCAGCGCCTTCGACTCGTCACCAACATCTTTGGGACGCCATTCGATCGACCCGTGAAGAAATCGAACGATGGCAGTCAAAGAGCGAATTTGTATTAACGCTCTTTCAACAAACCATACAACCCCGAGAGCAACGTATTTCCGAGTGCATGCAGCGACTCACTGGGACACTTATTGGGCTGAGAGAAAATCCTGCCAGAACACAGGCAGAACGCTCATTAATCGGACTCTGGATCATTGAAAACTTAACGTCACTCGGCAGCCACCCGTTTGTATCGAAAACACAGTGGGAGAATTTGTCTCTGCAATTCTCTGATACGTTGGACCATGAAGACCCCATAGACAGTCAACTCATACGCTTGCATCGCACCAAGGTTGCCACAACCAGTGACACAAACGAATTACCCGGCTCACTTGAAAACATAGAACCCGAATCAGAAAGCTACGATGAAATTATTTTTGATTTTGGGTGGCACAAGAAAGACACACCAGCCGAAAGTCCCCCACCGGCACAAAAGAACAGCTCTCACCACACCGATGTGCCACCACAACGCCCCCCAACGGAGCCGGCTATCGAGCAAGACCCCGAGCTTGACGAGAAAATAAATAGCCTAGAAAACAAGCTATCTGTTGATCGATTATTTAGACAGCTTGCCAAAGTGCTCCACCCTGATAGAGAGCAGGACGAAAAGCTGCGAGCTGAGAAACATAAACTGATGAGTCAGTGTCTGGAGGCTCGTCAGAAGAAAGATATCGATACCTTATTGGAGCTTTACTGCGAACACGTTGGTGAATTTCCGAAGGGCATTACTGATGATAGCCACGAGGAGCTATTAAGCGCTCTGGAGCTTCAACTAAAGCATTTGCAAATTGAGTTGCGAAGCCTACGCTTTGGCGACGCCCTTCAAACACAGATTGTTGAGCGTTTCTCTGACACGGACAATTCTCGTACTCAGGATAGAGTTTCGTTGCACGCAAAAGAACTGGACCAGGTTATTCGAGCTACCGAAGAAACGATTACGCAACTGAAAACCGAAGAAGGTTTAGATCTGGCACTTGAACGTCGACGGGATATCGAGCTAGATCGATTGTCCATTAATGAGATGACAGGTTTTCGATGAGCTCAGGCTTTGGTGCTCAATGACTGGATTTGCTCGACGGCTAATCTGGCAATGTCATCCACACCACGCGCAACTGCTGCAAAAAACGCCTGATTACTTTCATCGACCGCAGCCAAACTGAGATTGAATGGCACCGCCTTTAACAGGGTTCGACCATTACCTGATAACAACAAGATTTGACCCACCATTAGAGCCCCGCCACTCGGCTCTCTAAGTAACTTATCAAAAGATACTTCTACCCGAGCAATCGGTGCGTAGTCACGTGGCCAGGGCTCAATGAGTACCGTTGTATCTGCGTGCGCGCGAAGCCGCTCTGACAATACTCGCGTTAACGCATCATCGGGATCTTCAGCCCATCGATGCCTATCGTTCTGACTAATGGTGCCATCAAAGTTTAGACTCGCTATTTGTGCATCGCTAGCATATCCGGGTAACGTCACCGGGCTCATACCTAACGATTGGATATCCGCCTTCTTTGCTAGTTCGATGGCAGCCGTACCTGGAGCAGGAGAATCCAACAAATAGAGCTTAGGTGGAGGCCCGCTGGCGCAAGCCGTCAATACAACAATGCAAGCAGCCAGCAAACCGGTTTGTCTTGTCTTCAGTACAGCTAAGCGCCATGTCATGTTTTTGAAAGATGCCATCGATCTAGCGCCCGGTAAGTAGTGCATTCGGATTTTCCTCAAGCAATTCTGCAAATGAGGCAATGGATTTAGCCGCAATCCTAAGCTCTCGTGCCGCAGCAGACAATTCGATATAAATTTCAGAGTCCGGAGCTAAGCCTTCCAAGACATCATTCGCGTTGTCAGAAGCTGTGGTCAGCGACTTCACCATAGCCGGCAGTGTCTCAGTTGCCTTGGCAATTGCGGTCATAGAGGTGGAGAGTTGTGCAGGTAGTTGTGCAATGTCAGGGCTTGCTACCAACTGCCGCGTCTCCTGTAACAGCTGCGTAGCTGCCGTTACCAATGAATCCAGTGGCAGCTCAGATAAGTTCTTAATCAATTCCTCTACATCCGCTGTGACAGCCTCAACGTTAGATGCGATGACGGGCAAAGATGGATAAGGCTCATTCTCAAAATCAACAGCAACTTTTATATCATCCGGTTTGTTCACAAGCTTAACGATAAGAGTGCCTGTCAATAGATTTCCCGTGGCAAGCTGTACACGCAATCCACCATCGACCAAGCTCTGTACCGTCTCATACCATTGCGTTTGGCTAATATCTTCCAGCCCTAAGCGACGTGGTTGAAACTGCAGTACAACGGTTGCGATACTAGGCCCGGTAGACTCCTTCGGTAAGGCTACAGAAACACTGGCCACCCGCCCGACAACTAGGCCGTTGTACTCTATTGGTGCATTCGCTCTTAAACCTTTCACCGAGCCTTCGAATTTAGCAATTAATCGATACTGTTGATCATCCTCGCCATCAAACAAACTTTCTCTGGCGTCTCCTCTAGAGTCAAACAGCTTAAATTTTTTGCCGTTTGATCTTACCGGCGTGGACTGAGTGATTGTCGGCGGGTTTTCAAAGGCGATACCTCCGGTAAACAACGCCGCAATAGATTCGACTCGCACCGTCGCGCCATCAGCCCCGATAGAACCTTCTACACCTGATACGCCATAAAAACGTGTATCCGGATAAACGTTCTGATGAAACGGTGCTTCGATAAAAATATCAAACAGTACCTGAGTGGCATCTTTTGATAGTCGGCGACGCTCAACACGACCCACTTCTATTTGCCTCAGGAATACGGGGGAACCCACGTAGATATAACCTGCTTCATCTGCGTTGAGAGTCAGCCTTAGTCCGGGGGTGCCTCGCGTTGTCAGCGGCGGCTCATCTAGGCCGACAAATTCTGATTGCCGTTCACCCGGGACATCGTCCCAATCGACTTCGATATACGAGCCGGATAATAACGTACCCAGCCCCGAAATCTCCGTCGTGTTGATTCGGGCATTGACAATCCAGAAACGCGTATCGTCATCAAGGTAGGGAGATACCTGAGGATCGAGTCGAACACTGACCACTACGGAGTTGAGATCGTCTGCAAGTCGAACCGCCTCGACACGCCCCACATCAACATCATTTCGACGAACCCGCGTTTCCCCGGCAATGACACCTCCGGCCTTATCGAATCGTATATCTACTACGGGTCCGCGCTCAATGTAGGCCTGCCACAACACCCAGCCGGCAAACAACACAGCCATGAGCGGCAACAGCCAAGCAAAGGAGACTCTCGCTGACAAATACGAGGCTCTTTCAACCCTAGATCTGGCAGGTTCAACGCCCTTGTTTGGACCTTGATTCGAATGCGATTCAGAAATACTAGACATGTTTATCGCCATCCCATAGCAATCGGGGATCTAGAGAGCTTGCCGCAAGCATGGTAAACACCACCGAAAGTGCGAAGGCGTTTATGCCTACACCCGGAATGATAGTCAGGATTGCGCCGAGTTGTATCAAAGCTGCCAATACCGCAACAACGAACACATCGATCATAGACCATCGACCGATTAGCTCTGTCATTCGATGCAAGCTATGACGACTGTGCAGCGACATCTCCCACTTAAATTGAATGCTTAAGGCCAATAGAGAAATAATTACAAACTTGGCCATGGGAATTACGATACTGGCGAAGAAAATGATGAATGCAACGAAATAACTGCCACTATCCGCCAATAAAATGACCCCGCTAAAGATTGTGTCTGAAGTATCTCCAGTAAACGACCGCGTTAGCATGATCGGAAAGATGTTGGCTGGTATGTAGGCCAACATTCCCACTATCAAAAACGCCCATGTTCTTTGTAAGCTATGGACACGGCGTGATTTGACAGCGGCTCCACATCGGTGGCAAGAAGCTTCCATGTCCAAGCTTTGCAGCACACCACAGGCAGTACACGACTTAAGGCCCGAATCCAATGCATTCACGACACAGGGTCCAACTTGTTCCACACGGTATCTTTGCATAGCGTTAGATTAATAATAACCATGACGCCGACCAACGCCAGCAGCGACCAAAAGGCCAGTCCGGCTTCTAAATTGGCTAATGCACTTATTTTTACCAACGACACGACCACCCCCACCATAAAGATATCGGCCATAGCCCAGGGTTCCAGCTGAACCGCCCACCTGAAGGCTACCCGCATCGAGTAACGAATTTGATGGTCAAAACGGATCCCCCAAAGAACCCATGCAAGCAACAGCAACCGTATTAGTGGAAGTAAAACGATGAACGCTAAGGTGAGCAAGCCCAAACCCCGCATATCGCTTCCCCAAAGGGCTTCTACTGCATTGAGCACCGATATGGTGCTTTCGATGCCAGAACGTGAGAGCGACAAAAAAGGCAAACACAAACTGATGAGCAATAGAACAATACCCGCCAGCACCGCCGCCAGCGTCCGGTCGATGCTCAGCGGTTTACATGTCTGTAGTACATGAGAGCATCTTTCGCAGCGAGCATACTCCCCCTCCTGCAAACTTTGTTTTGTGTGCAGCAAATCGCAGCCCGGGCAGGCTATTAAATTTTTAGTATTCGGTTGAGTGTTAACAGACCCAACTTCAGTTGTCATGTTCAGAACGTTTCGCTTCAGAGCGGTCAGCCATGCATTGTACTGGACCAATGAGTTAACTGACTGACAGATTCACCAAGAACAAAGTTCCAGATGTACAAAATTTGGGCAGTTTGCTGTAGTCTGTATCCTAATATGCAAATTTACGAATATATAAACCGCATTCGTCGAGGACTTATTTTGGGCGTTTTATGCCTATTCGTCCCCTTATCGAACCACGCGGCTGAACTGTTGATGATTGAAGAGCCAGGATGCGTGTATTGCGATCGATTTAATCGTGAGATCGCACCCGCCTACCCAAAAACCAGTGAAGGTCGAAAAGCCCCCCTTCGTCGCATGCAGTTGCATGACCCCTTTCCTGCTGAACTTGCAAACGTTCGGGCCGCCACGGTAACCCCCACCTTCATTCTGGTAGAAGACGGCCGCGAAATTGATCGACTAGTCGGTTACCCCGGTGATGAGTATTTCTGGTTCTTGCTAGGCGAAATGCTGGAAAAACTATAAACCATGGCTCTGCCCAAAGTCGCATCTGGCATGAAGCCAGAGGACATGCATATTCTTGTCGAGCAAGCGCGCAAAGCTAGCGAGCTGCTAAAGGCGTTGTCGCACGAATCGCGGCTGATGATTTTATGTGTTCTCACAGAGCGTGAAATGACCGTATCCGAGATTGAGGACATCATGCGCCTGCCACAAGCTACGGTTTCACAGCAACTCGCCAGATTACGATTAGACAAACTCGTAACAACACGACGCGACGGACGCTTAGTTTTCTATCGCATTGCTGACACGGAAGTCAGCTCAGTTGTGAAGTCACTTTACGAAGTGTTTTGTTACAACAACGATTAATAAGCCAATAAAGGTCCGACCGGTGCTTTGTACCGGTCGGAGAAAGAGTTATAAACGCATTAGCTGTAGATGGTGGGCACACCCATCTTCTGATGAATGGCATTGCACTGCTCTTCACTCATACCAATGCCTTTACGCAAGCTGTCTAGGTATACAGCTTCTTCACGAGAATCTAGGTTAATACCAAGCAGTGACATCATATACACCTGCATTTCGGCACCGCGGGGGATGGAGCGAATAAACGCGTCAGCATCTAGTGGAGATCTCATTTCCGCTAAGACGAAATCTCGCTCTGCTTCACTGACATCATCACCCAGGTTCGCAACGATCTTTTGCTGTTCTTCGGTATCGATGTCTCCATCGGACTTAGCCGCATTCACCATCGCTTGAATAAGGATGCGAGCTTGGTCTTCTTGAGCAGGCTCAGGTTCTGGGATGGATTTGCCTTGCAAAGCTCCATTGAGTAAATCACCGAGGCTTCCACCAACGGGAGGCTGAACATCGGCGCGTGGATCCAAGTTGGATGTTTGTGAGTTTGAAGCACCGCCGGAAATACTTTCGAGAAGGCCACCAAGACCACCTGCCATACCGCCGCCTGCACCACCACCCAAGAGAGCACCTAAGTCTCCTAGACCACCTGATGAACCCGACATTGAACTACCGCCCGGAGCTTGCTGCTGGCCACCCCCTAAGGCGCCCCCCAAAAGTCCACCTAAACCACCCAGACCACCGCCGGAACCTCCGCCGCGTTTGTTCATTAATCCGCCAACACCTTTAGCAACGGCGATACCTACAGCAATGCGACCTAACGTACCAACAAGACTCATTTTATTCTCCAACACAATTAAATTTTTGCACCGCAACACAAGCGCGTTACCATGCAGTGTACCCGAATCAACGTAAGGCACTATCGCCTGGATTCAATGACAACAGCACCTATCACCTTAACGAACAAACAAGCCAGACACCTTTGGCTTCGCCTGCAAAGTATGTCCACGCCTCCTTGCGGCAAACGAGACAGTGCCGCTTTTGCCAAATGCGTGGAATCACTTGGCATGGTGCAATTGGACTCCATTGGCATTGTCAGCCGAGCACATCACCACATCCTTTGGAGTAGACAGTCCGCCTATCGATCAACAGCTTACGATACGTTACTACAAAAAAATCGCGACGTTTTTGAACACTTCAGCCATGACGCCGTAATACTACCCATGTCCACCTACCCTTATTGGCAACGCCAACATCACAGGCGTTCAACGCAGTACAGCAATGCTGTTTGGGGAAAAGAGATGGCCGACAGAAAAACCAGAACAAAGATTATCGACCATATCGCTAAACACGGTCCAGTATGTTCTAGAGACTTTACAAAGGTTAACTCCAAACCCGCTAATCGATCTGCCCATGCCTGGGCTCGTCCGGCGCATAAACTCGCCCTAGACTTTTTGTGGCTGGAAGGAACGCTTAGCGTATCTCATCGTAAAAACTTCACTAAATTTTACGATCTCACCGAGCGCGTCATACCTTTGGAACACCGGGAAAAAACTCTTTCGGAGCGCGATCAAATCAATTGGCTATGCGAAAGCGCCATAAAGAAACTCGGTTTTGCGAGCGCCACAGAGATTCAAAAGTTTTGGGAAGCCTGCACACTAAGCGAAGTACAAGCGTGGTTAAAAAAACCCAGCATTAAACTTAGGCAGGTTCAGTACTTAGATGCCAAAGGACAAACCATCGATGCGTATGCAGTCGCCGAAATAGAAGACGAACTCGGCGATACTCGCAACCCAAGCTCAAGAGTACGGATAGTTAGCCCGTTTGATCCAATAGTTAGAGATAGAGCCAGAGTCAAACGTCTTTTTAATTACGACTACCGTATAGAAATTTATACGCCGAAAGATAAAAGAAAGTATGGCTACTATGTCTATCCTATCGTTGAAGCCGATCGCTTTATTGGGCGAATTGAAGTCCGCGCTAACCGTAAGAGCGACACATTGGACACACACGCCTGGTGGTTAGAAGAAACAGTAAAACCCACGTCAGCCAGAATTGAAAAGCTGGGTAAAGAGCTGGGGCGATTAAGTAAGTTGGCGGAAGTCAGCAATACCGGACCTATACCCGAAGTTTCTAAAACGCTCACCTAAGCACTTATAGAAGGTTTACCGGCACCTTTAAATATTGCTTACCGTCTTCATCAGCTTCGGGAAGCTTTCCGGCTCGCATATTAACCTGTAGCGCTGGAATAATAAGAGAAGGCATCGATAATGTCTTGTCACGCTCTTCTCGTAACGTAACAAACTCATCTACGCTTTTTCCGAATCCAACATGGATATTATGCTGCTTTTCTTCAGCGACGGTTGTCTCCCACGCTATGTCGCGTCCGTTGGGGCCGTAGTCATGACAAATAAACAGGCGGGTATCGTCTGGCAGCGCTAATACTTTTTGAATGGAGTAATACAAAGCACGCGCATCACCACCTGGGAAATCAGCCCGCGCTGTCCCACCGTCCGGCATAAACAACGTGTCACCAACAAAGGCAGCATCGCCAATGACATGTGTCATACAGGCAGGAGTATGACCCGGCGTATGCATGACGCGTACTTTCAGATTACCAATGTTATAGGTGTCTTCATCATTAAACAGACGATCGAACTGACTGCCGTCACGCTCGAATTCTGTTCCTTCATTAAAGACTTTGCCGAAGACATCTTGTACTTCAATGATCTGCTTACCAATGCCTATCTGACCACACCCTAACTGCTTTTGAATATACGGCGCGGCGGACAGATGATCGGCGTGAACGTGAGTCTCGATAAGCCATTCAAGCGTTAAAGAATGCTCTTTAATATGCGCTATTAATTCATCCGCAGATTCATAACTCATGCGGCCGGCCGAGTAATCAAAATCGAGAACGGAGTCTATAACGGCACAGGAAGAAGACTGAGGGTCTTTGACAATGTAGCTTACCGTATTGCTTCGCTTGTCGAAAAAGCCCTGCACCTGAGGATTTTGAATAGTGGTGTCTGTAGCCATAGTCTGCGCCGATTGATCTTTTAAATTAGGTTAATCGTTTTTTAAAGACAGTTGCAAGCGACATTCCTATCAGCATAGCGACCAGAAACACCAAAGTGCCGGGGGCAAAGGCCGATAGCGCTGTCCACGCAGGCCCCGGACAGTAACCGCCGACGCCCCACCCTAGGCCGAAGAAAACAGCGCCAATTATTAGGGGCTTATCGATATCCTGCCTGGTAGGAAGCTGAAAACTTGGAAGCAATACAGGGTTAGCTTGCTTGGACACAAGCCTAAAGCCGACCAGGGTTACCACCACAGCACCACCCATAACGAACGCAAGACTCGGATCCCAATGGCCGAATATGTCCAGGAAATTGAGCACTTTTGCAGGGTTAGCCATTCCCGAGATGATTAGCCCGACACCAAAAAGCAGTCCCGCTAACCAGGCAACCAGACCTATAACCAACGTATTTTTAAAGGACATGACGAATCACCGTGACCGTTACAACCGCTGTTGCCATAAACGTAATGACGGCGACTAAGGATCTGGCAGATAGTCTGCCCAAGCCGCAAACTCCATGGCCCGATGTACACCCCGAACCCAACACCGTTCCCACACCCACACATAATCCGGCAAACGCCATACCGAGATAATTATCGGAAATTATGGCGGGGTAGGATGTCCCCTCCCCTAAAAATTCCATATTGAACAGAATGAGTATCAGTGGTGCACTCACTAGACCCGCTATAAATACAACTCGCCATAAGCGGTCACCACTTGCACCCGTGAATGCACCCATTGTGATTCCGGAGATACCAGCGATACGACCAAAAAAAATCAGCACAACAAGGGCCGACAAACCTATGAGTACTCCACCAAGCAACGAGGCCAAAGGCGTAAACTCTGTAGCAACAATCGGTTCCATAATTCTTCCTCTCGACAAGTGGCAATCATTTTCCAAACTTTACTTCAATGAAACATGGCCGCCTGTGTTCAATGACTCATACGCCGCATCAGCAATAAGCAACGCTCTTTGCCCGTCAACACCGGTTGGTGAGGCAGGACATTCACCTTTCAAGACATCAACAAAGTGTTGCCATTCAAGCTTGTAGGCTTCCTGATAACGTTCAATGAAAAAATGCATGGGTGAGTCACGCCGTACACCCTCAGCACGCTCTAAAACAAGCGTGGTAGCGGGGACATTTTCGGTGCGCAATGATCCCAGAGACCCATGCACTTCAATGCGCTGGTCGTAGCCGAAAGAGGCGCGTCTGGAATTCGTGATAACTGCCATTTTGCCACTGTCGCAAAGCAACGTTAAACAGGCGGTATCGACATCGTTTTCATCAGCTATTGCCTGACTGGTCAATGCCGAGGCTGTTGCGACGACACTTGTAGGCTCTTCACCCAAGAGAAATCTAGCCATGTCGATATCATGGATGGTCATATCTCGAAACAGACCACCGGAGACTTTTACGTACTCTAACGGGGGTGGCTCTGGATCCTTGGAGATAACAGTCACCAATTCTACGTCTCCGATATCGCCAGCCTGAACACGTGCGTGCATGCTTGCAGCAGCGGGATCGAAACGACGGTTGAATCCAAGTAGAAAAGGCGCTATGCAATCGCGGGTTTTTTCCAACACCGCGTTTACACGATCAATGGATAAGTCAATGGGTTTTTCGCAAAACACCGCCTTTCCCGCTAGCAAGCCACGCTCAATGAAATCGCTGTGAGTTGGAGTTGCCGAACAGATCACTACAGCGTCAACATCGTCGTCAGCAAAGACAGCATCGGTATCAACAACGCTCGCCCCGACAACTTCAGCCAGTGCTTTTGCGGACGCTTCGTGGGGATCGACAACATAGTGTACGACCGTATCCGGATGTTGATGAATGTTCATTCCATGAACTTTGCCGATTCGTCCGGCTCCCAGTAGAGCAATGCGGAACGGTGTTTTTCCAGCCATTGTGTATCCTGAATTAACCTAAATCATTGGTGCTAGGATTCTAGCCAATTGGGGTGATAAGCGTCATGCATAATCCACTATTAAGCACGCCGCGCTGACCTGCTCGATAATACAGGACTAAGGCCTGCACGAGTCAGACAGCACAACAAAAGTCCCAGGCGTGTGCTGCTGGTTTTTAGCCCCGCAAACGAAAAACGGCCCCTACTGGAGCCGTTTTTCTTTACACCGTTTTCAAAGTCAGTAGCGGATTTAAGTATGCCGCCTTACAGCTTTGACTCCTGGACGTTTTAAGGCTTTCCGAAGAACGCTGTACCCTTAAATGCATCACGTTGATAGACGCGTATATAGTCAGCCTCAAACTGGATAGGGAAAATAGATTCATCGGTCACGTCAGGCGTCGGTGCCCATGCGCTACCTGCTACCAGATAGTTGACGATATTCATTGGCTGTCTGGAAACTTGTGGACCAAACAGACGTTTTACTTCAACACCGTCGATGTACCAGATAACCAACTGTGGCTCCCATAGTACGCCAAACGTATGCCACTCGTCGCTGTCACCATAGGTTCCACCATCTGGCTTTTTATAAGACATAGTGGGTGCGGAACGCGTGATACCGGTGTTGGGATCACCAAAATGGTAAGTCTGGAACGCATCTTCATCGCCGAACGGATTTCTACCTAAGTACTCAATGATGTCGATTTCTGGCGCGTGGTAGTTCACACCGGTACCTGCATAGCGATGGTAGAGATAAAAACTGGACAATGCGCCTGGAGCACCACTGACTTTGAATCGTCCCTCGGTGTATCCGTAAATAAACTGAAACTTGTCATGAGTTGATAACGCACCTGATAGAAACTCACAACGGTCTAAGCCAAACGGATCCACCTCATCACAAACAGGCGGTAAGTTGGCGCGTAAATTATCAGGTATTGGTACCGCATTAATGATCATGGATTCACCCGTAAACTCAAAGGGGTTGTAGCCAAAATCGGGTCTGTCCAGCGAGTTAACGAAGTACTGTTGTTCGCCGTTGATGATGCGAGCGTCGCCCCAAGTTAATCGTGTCTGCCAACGATCCGGGTCGAGAGAGTCTCCGTTAAATTCATCAGAGAAAACCAAATCAAAATCGTCTAGCCAATAATCAACTGCCGACAAATCGGTTTCGCTAACAAAGTTATCTTCAGTACCTTTATAAAAATCGTTGTACAAAGGAACCGCAGCGTTTCTCTCAGCAAGGTAGGTAACGCTAAGTGGATCTGAAGCCGGTGACTCCAAACCCTCATTATCAACAGCAGTCACTTCATACTGGTAGGTACTACCGGGCTCTGGCGTGTTGTCATTGCAAGTATGCAGGCGGTTAGCAAAACGTGTGTAGTTACAATCGATAAAGGAGGAGGTATTCCAGATCTTGTTGATCTCGTCCTGGGTACCCGACGCCGGGTCAGTTTGATCCCCACGAATACGGTAAACAACACCATCACTTCGGTAAATGTTGTATTGGACGACTTCACCATCATCGTTAGAACGCGCCCAACTTAATTCAGCCCAATCGTTTGAAACCAGATCAAGTCGGAAATTCTTTGGCTGAGTGGGAGGTCCGCCTGCAACAGCGGCTTCCGGATCAGTTTCGAGCAAAGAGCCAAAAGGGTCGCTCGAATCAGGTGACTCAACCGGTTGTGCCAACGGATCTAAAACCGGAACACTGGGAGCTGACAGTCCAGCGGTTGGAATTCGGGGGGCATCTTCAAGAATGAGGGTACTGCTTCCGTCGTTTGTATCACTACCTGAGTCGCTAGTACCGTCTCCAGCAGTAGTGCCACCGGCATCACCATCAGTGGTTCCGCCCGCATCGCCGTCAGTGGTGCCGCCAGCATCACCAGCAGTCGAATTGCCCGCGTCACCAGCGGTATCGCTTCCGGCATCGTCAGTACCGCCTGCCGTGCTACTTCCAGCAGTAGTAGCACCGGGATCGTCGTTGGCGGCGGTTGTGGAGCCTGTATTGTTCGAAGAACCAGAAGAACAGGCACTCAGCGTCATTGCGAGTAATGTCGTCGCCAGCAGGCGGTATTTATAGGTCATGGATAGCCTTGTTTATATAGTGCAGACAAGCGTTAGGACACTTGCTTTTGGATTCAGTGCCGCATTTGTACTCGGGGC
>JBGCGD010000014.1:0-88949 GCA_045110515.1 Granulosicoccus sp.
CTATTTCTGAATTGCCAATGGTGAACTCCCGAGCTTTACCATCAAGCCGATAGCGATAACGCCAGAAATTTGCAGTGGGTGTGACGTGTAGATCTCGGCGATCGCCGTCTCATTAAAACAAAAACTTATCGAGGTACCGCGCAGCCTTAACCGATGTTGCAGTCAGTTTCATGGGTATTTTGCTTCTGTTGTACGCGGTGTGGTCGACCGCTTACCCACAGTCTAAACCAGAAAACAGCCCTCTATACCCACAAATAAATATGCATACCCACATTCATACTCACAGCACAACTGGCTAGCCGTGGTTGGTGTTGGTCGATGATGAACGTCCAAAGTTGTTCATCATGATCAATTAAACTATGTAAATCAACGATCTAACAATGTATCAGGCACAAAAAAAGCCGCTCATGGCGGCCTTTGATTGATGTTGATTTACTGAGTATGGTGGCTACACCTAGATTCGAACTAGGGACCCCAACATTATGAGTGTTGTGCTCTAACCAACTGAGCTATGTAGCCTTCCGAAATCAGCCCACTATTTTGGGCATTCTGACATCCACTGTCAAGAAGTAATTCACACGTTGAAGCGGAAGTGGACCACGTCACCTTCTCGCATCAGGTATTCCTTACCTTCCAAACGCCATTTACCGGCATCCTTCGCACCGCTTTCACCATTAAACTCGATGTAGTCGTCATATCCGACGACTTCGGCGCGAATAAAGCCTTTCTCAAAGTCCGTGTGGATTCGACCAGCACCTTGAGGGGCTGTAGCACCGGTTTTAACGGTCCAGGCGCGCACTTCTTTCTCACCAGCGGTAAAGAACGTCTGCAAGCCAAGAAGGTCGTAGCCGGCTCTGATTACGCGGTTGAGACCCGGCTCGTCCAAATTCATTTCATCAAGAAAGTCTTTTTTATCCGCTTCATCTAGCTGGACAATCTCAGCCTCTATTGCAGCACACACTGGCACAACATTGGCACCCTCGCCTTCGGCGCGTACTCTAAGGGCATCCAACATGGGGTTGTCTTCAAAACCGCCCTCGTCCACGTTGGCGATGTACATAGCAGGCTTAACCGTCAACAGGTGATAGTGACGGAGCCAGTTACGTTCTTGATCGTTTATATCCAAGGTTCTAACTGCCACACCTTCTGCTAATGCGTCGGCTAGCTTTTGTAAAAAAGCGTTCTCGGCAATGGCTTCTTTGTTAGCTGACTTTGCGGTCTTCTTAATTTTAAGCAGCGCTTTGTCGATGGTTTCCATATCGGCTAACAACAGCTCGGTGTTGATCGTGTCTATATCGTCCAATGGGTCGACCTTGCCGGCCACATGGATAACATCGTCGTCTTGAAAACAACGAACGACATGTGCAATGGCATCGGTTTCACGGATATTTGCTAGAAACTGATTACCCAAACCTTCACCTTTTGAGGCACCGGCCACTAAGCCTGCGATATCAACAAATTCCATGGTGGTGGGCATGATCCGCTCTGGGCTGACAATGTTTGCCAGCGCATCTAAACGCAAGTCTGGCACCGGCACTATGCCAACATTGGGCTCAATGGTGCAAAACGGATAGTTCTCAGCCGCGATTTCGGCTTTGGTCAATGCATTGAATAACGTTGACTTACCCACATTCGGTAAGCCCACAATCGCGCATTTAAAACCCATCGTATTTCTTCCTGTTAGCTACTAGGCTTGTGCGTATGAAGCAGCTTTGTTGCTTCATTGATATCGCCATCGATAATTCTTGAGGCATCACTTAACGCAAGCTCCACCGCTTCATCAATCAGCCGCTGCTGATCTGCCGGTGCGCGTTTAAGCACATAACCTGATACGGCACTCTTGTGGCCGGGATGACCTATGCCGATTCGTAAACGCCAGAAGTTTCCATTACCCAACTTCGCAACAGAATCTCTTAAGCCGTTATGACCACCATGACCGCCAGCTTTCTTCAAGCGGATCTCACCCGGCGCAATGTCTAGCTCATCGTGTGCGACGAGTATTTTGTCAGAGTCGATTTTGAAAAATCGTGCAACCGCTGCAAGGCCCTGACCGCTGTTATTCATGAAGTTCATGGGCTTGACCAACAGCACTTTGCGGCCTGAGATTTGTACGCTAGCAACTGCTGCGAAAAATCGCTTGTCGGTGTTGAACGTTGCACCCAGTCGAGCGGCTAACTCGTCAACAAACCAAAAGCCGGCGTTGTGCCTTGTAGCAGCGTATTCGCTGCCCGGATTTCCAAAACCGGCGATAAGCTCGAATTGAATACGTTCACCTGGCATTTGCGGCTTCCTTAACTGGTCGGCTTGTTTGCCGACCAGCATGGGGTACAAATTTACTTCAATGAAACGCTAATTACTCAGCGCCGTCTGCAGGTGCACCCGCTTCTGGAGAAGCTTCATCACCGTCGGTAGGCTCTGCTTCAACGCGAGGAGCGTTAACAGATGCAACTTGACGGTCCGAATCGTCACCAGCTTCATTCAAGTCAACCAAACGTACGCCCTCAGGCATTATTAAGTTAGACAGATTCACTGACTCACCCACGGCTAATGCAGCCATATCCACTTCTATGCTCTCAGGGATATCACGCGGACGACAAGCAACAAGAACTTCGTTTTCAGTGTGGGAGATGTTTCCGCCTTCGTTCTTGACACCAACGCAAACATCTTCATTGATGAAGTGAAGAGGTACGGCTACTTGAAGTTCGGCACCAGCAACAACACGAACAAAATCCAAGTGAAGGATCTGCTGCTTGTAGGGGTGACGCTGAACGTCTTTCAAAAGAGTTCGTACTGACTCTCCACCATCAACACTTAATTGTAGAAGCTGCGAGTAGAACGCTTCATTTTCTAAATGCTTGATAACTTCATTGTGCTTAAGCTGAATAGCTTGAGGCTCTTGATCAGCACCGTATAGGATTGCTGGAACTAAATTGTCACGACGCAGGCGGCGGCTCGCACCCTTCCCAAAAACGCTGCGCGACGTGGCATTGACGTTAATATCGTCAGACATGTCGAATTCTCCGTAATGCGGTGTCACCGGAATTGGCACACCGTTCACTGCCCGCGACCAGGCAGAGCCGCGGAAGTATATCAGAGTTGTCCAGAAAAACGGGACTAAGGGGTAATCCGGGTGGCTTTACTGCCCAAAACCCGAATTAGTCCATGTAGACGGAGCTAACGGACTCGTCTTCGTGGATGCGACGAATAGTCTCACCCAGTAAATCAGCTACCGATAGCTGACGGATTCGGTCGCAGGCTCTTGCCGCTTCCGATAAGGGGATGGTGTCGGTCACAACCAGCTCATCAAGTTGAGAATCGGAGATATTGGAGATGGCTGCCCCCGATAAAACCGGATGCGTGGCAAGTGCCACAACTTTGCGAGCACCGTGCTCTTTTAACGCTTCTGCAGCTTTGCATAAGGTGCCAGCGGTATCAACCATGTCATCAATGATGACGCATGTTCTGTCAGCCACCTCACCAATGATGTGCATGACTTGAGCTTGATTGGCTTGGGGCCGACGTTTATCGATAATGGCAAGATCTGCGTCGTCGAGCTGTTTTGCCACGGCTCTGGCACGAACAACTCCACCCACATCGGGAGATACCACCACCAGGTTGTCGTATTTACTGCGCCAAATGTCCAGTAATAGCAATGGCGATGCGTATACGTTATCGACTGGGATATCGAAGAACCCTTGAATTTGCTCTGCGTGTACATCAACGGTGAGTACACGGTCTACTCCGGCAACGCTTAGCATATTCGCTACAAGCTTTGCCGTGATAGGTACACGAGCTGAGCGAACCCGTCGATCTTGGCGTGCATAGCCGTAGTAAGGAACAACAGCGGTAATTCGATCGGCGGAGGAGCGACGCATTGCATCGACCATAACCAACAGATCCATCAAGTTGTCGTTGGTTGGTGCACAGACTGGTTGAACAATAAAGACGTCGCCGCCACGCACATTTTCGAGGATTTCAACGGCTGTTTCGCCATCACTGAACCGGTTTAGTTGCAACTTCCCGATGGGTTGTTGCAGATACGCTGCAATGTTTTGCGTTAAACGAGGATTGGCGTTACCGCCAAAGATCATTAGTTTGCGCTCATGCATAGTGACAGCAAGCCGTTGGTTTGGCCGATAAGACCTGAGCGACCAGACGTTTATGAACAGATAAGAGGATGGCTGGGCCGGGAGGATTCGAACCTCCGAATGCCGGGATCAAAACCCGGTGCCTTAACCGCTTGGCGACGGCCCAATCAAGACGCGCAAATTGTACGCTAGATCTAACCAGAAAAGTCATAAAGTGGCGAAGCATTTCGACCTTTTACAACAAATCCTGTCATAGAGTCAGGTAAACGCTCACACAGTGCCTTTGCTTCTTCTTCAGAATCGAAAGCGGTGAACACACAACTACCTGTTCCACTCATTTTAGCTCGGTAACCACGATAGTTGTTACGAAGCCAATCAAGAGCCGCGCCAACTTCAGGATATCGAGGAACAACAACGGACTCAAACATGTTTGAGCTTCTGCCGTCCATGAAGTCGCGTATTGTGATCGGACTCGTATTGCGTGTCAATTCAGGGGCGTTAAATAATGCTGCGGTAGACACTTGGACGTTTGGGTTGACGATGAGGTACCAAGGCTCCAAAGGCGCAACTGGCGTTAGCTTGTCGCCAATGCCCTCTGCCCAACTAGCCTGCCCGTAAACAAACACAGGGACGTCAGCACTGACGGTGACACCGATATCGGCAAGCTCTTTTATGCTGAGCCCCAATCGCCAGAATTCGTTTAATGCCACCAGCGTTGTAGCGGCGTCGGAACTACCCCCGCCGAGGCCACCGCCCGAAGGAATCACTTTTTCCAAGGTGATATCGGTACCCGCCCGCGTACCTGAGTGGGCCTGCAGCGCACGCGCAGCCTTGACCACCAGATTACTATCCGGGGACACTTCGTTAAAATTGGACTTCAGGTGTACTTCGCTATCTTCGCGCACGGCAAATTGCAGTACGTCACAGAGATCAACGAACTGGTATACAGTCTGGAGCGTGTGATATCCGTCGCTGCGGCGTCCTGTCACGTGCAGAAACAGATTTATCTTGGCAGGAGCCAGCCATCTGGTTGTCAACGTAATCCTTCGATATTGTTAGTCAATGAAATATGTGCCTAGTGTACAGCTACCGTCCGGGTATCGAAAGCCGCTTGTTCTGCTGATTAGCATCTTCCAGGACTGAATTAGCGTTTAATTCCCAATTTTTCAACAGTAGACGAACAGAATACTCTCCGCCACTAGCTGTGATTAGCTCTGGCAGAGACAGTTCACCCACGCTTACATAGCGTTTAAATCTGACACTCCAAAGCGCACCAATCTGGTCTGTATAGCGTAAATCCGACAAACGACCAGCCTTATCCCTAGTTATTGAGCGGCCATTTCCAGCAAGCCCACGGACCCACTGTTTAAGTTGCTCGACCGGAACCGGTGCTTCCAAGCCCAGGCCGTCTTGAATAACCCGATCGGCTGATGTCCCACTTGTCACAACAGTTTTGCCCCGACGGAGCGTTACAAAATCGGCTTTATCTTGCAAATGCATATCGCCCACACCTAAGGGTCCGGACAATTTTAAATCTAAGTCGGATCCAGATTGCTGCCAAATGACTCTAGCCGATAGGGATTCGGCATCGGTCCACACGCCCAAACCACCGCCGAATTGAAATTCTTGTAATTCGTTTAATGCCGCTTCGCGCTCATCAACTATTTGTTGCTGAACTTGCTTATCGCCTGGCGGCTGCGTTAAAGGAGTTTGACAGCCGCTCACAGCGGTTGCTGCCACGACGTAAATCGGTAGCCAGATAGCTTTAGGAATTCTGCCGATCATTCTATGTATTTCTGTTTCACCAACAACAGCTTGTCATCATCAGGGTCATTGGCCAGCGCGTTTTGGATGATGTCGATGGCTTCCTGCTCCCGTCCGCTCAACCAGAGCGCCTCACCTAAATGAGCGGCGATTTCTGAATCTGGTAGTAGTACGAAAGCTTGTTGCAATAGCTCAATCGCCTCATCGAGCTTGCCCTGCCGATAGAACAACCAGCCAAGGCTATCCATGATGGCTGGATCGTTGGGCAGTAACTCGTTGGCTTTGATGAGCAGATCTTCAGCCTTATCAAGCTCCCGATTGTTGTCTGCCAAGTGATAACCCAACGCGTTAAGCGCGTGGGCATTTTCGGGCTGCAGACCTATCAGCATATTCAAATCATTGATAAGCATCTTTTCATCGCCAGCCGCATCTGCCGCCAAAGCTCGTGCATACAACAAGTCGCCGTTTTCCGGAAAACGCTCCAAGCCACCTGAAAGCACTTCAACTGCTTCCTGAGGGCGATCAGCAGACTGCAACAGGCGACTTTCTGCGGTTAAAAATTGAGTTTGCAACCCGGGGTTCGAATGCAATGTCGCTAAACCTTTGAGACGTTCACGCCCCTGCTCTACTTCGCCGATACGGCCCAATAATTCTGCAACCCGTATCTGACTTCGCAGTCGCAAATCTCCTGCTTGAACCGCATCGTAAAATTCAATAGCCACGTAATAATCCTGCTGCTGATCACTAATTCTGGCCAGGTAATAGTTAGCCTGATCCTGATATTCACCGGTTTCAAGCAAGCGGGTTAAATAGACACGCGCCCTTTCAACTCGCCTTGAATCTAACGCCAAAGAACTGATCGTCAACAAGGTGTCGGGGTTGAGGCTGTTTGCAGCGAATATTTGATCCAACTGTTCGCCCACTGCGTCGTACCTGCCCGCCTGAACCATGACTTGCGCATAGCCGAGTCGAAGTCGCACGTTATCAGGGTCTTTTTCCAGTGCATCTTTGGCCACTTTAAGACCGGCGTCGGGCTGCCCCAAAACCGATAACGACTCTGCTTTAAGTAAAATTGCGGGGGTGTTTTTCGGCTCGATGGCTAAGGCTTTGTCCGCTGATGCTAAAGCAGATTCACGATTTCCTTTAAGCAACAAAGCACGAGCCATCCCCATATGACTTTCGGCCAGTGTCGGAAATGCTTCAGACAAAGACGTCATGATGTTAATGATTTGGTCAGCGTCTGCCCCCTGTACTGATGCCTGTATCTCTCGCAGCGTCTCCTCTTTTTCCGTCGAAAGCTCCACTATCTCAATGTATTGTGCTGCCGCTTCCTCAGCCTTGCCTTGTTGCATCAGGGCTTGCGCCAAAAACTGAGGTGCGTCGACAGATTCAGCGTCGAGTTCCTGCCAGCGTCTGGCAGCCATTTCCACATCCGCCCATTGGCGTCCAAAAGAAGCTAGACGCGTTGCTCGCTCAGATACTCGCGGATCGTCAGTTTTTCCGGCAGCCCGCAAATACCCGGTCATAGCGACATCGAGTTGCCCGCGCCGACCAGCAAGTTCAGAAATCATGATTTCGAACATCAGCTGACTGTCCGTATCGGCCTGTGAACTCGGGAGGGAGGAGTTACTTTGCGCATAAGCAGTACCCGGTGCCATCGGCACAGAGCTGCAGCCAAGCAACAGTACAGGGGTCAAACCGGTGAGCAGCCGGCGCTGTATGGACCACTTGTTCAAGTACCGAATCATTTGAGCTCCTTGTCAAAAAAAGACACGAGTTGCGCATCCGTGATATCGAATTGCAAGACCTTTACGCACTAAGCAGGCTAGATAATAGGAGTGTAGTGCCACTTTGTACGTAAACATTGACCAATCGGGCCGGATTGGTTCCCGATTTTGCTAGAATTGAACGATGCCCATTCTTGCGCTCGGACTCAATCATCATACGGCCCCCGTCGATATCAGGGAAAGAGCCGCCATTGCTGAGGGTCAATTAGGTGAGGCGCTCCATAACCTACGGCAAATCGACGCGGTAAACGAGGCCGCCATTGTATCCACGTGTAACCGCACGGAAATTTATTGCGGCATGGATACGCAAGATGCCAAGGTGGTGGTCGACTGGATGCAAAGCTACTTTAAGCTGCGGGATCAAGGGTTTGAACCCTATTTGTTCCATCATTCAGACCGAGATGCGGTAAGACATCTGATGCGCGTATGCAGCGGACTGGATTCCATGATTCTAGGAGAGCCGCAAATCCTCGGACAGATAAAAAGCGCCTATCGGGATGCCTACGATCACGGAGCTCTGGGCAGCGAATTATCCACCCTATTTCAAACTGCATTCTCGGTAGCAAAACAAGTCCGAACAGACACGGCAATCGGCAACAGCCCCGTCTCTGTCGCGTTTGCAGCTGTGAGTCTAGCGAGGCAGATCTTCGCCGACCTCACTCAGCAGTCGGCACTGCTCATCGGTGCCGGTGAAACAATTCAACTCGCAGCGAGACACTTAAAAACCGCAGGCATTGGCAGTATCCGAATTGCAAACCGAACGGTTGAACGCGCTGCCATTTTGGCTGAAGAAGTCGATGGTGAAGCCATTGCGCTCAGCGACATCCCAACGGCACTGCCAAATGCGGACATCATCATTAGCTCCACGGCATCCACCTTGCCTATCCTGGGTAAAGGCGCTGTTCAGCGCGCCTTGAAAGAGCGTCGTTTTCGCTCCCAGCTGATTGTCGACATTGCCGTCCCACGTGATGTCGAGGCCGAAGTAAACGATATTGACGGCGTGTTTTTGTATACCGTCGACGACCTTCAAGCCGTCATCGAGGAGAACCGCCAGTCACGCCACGATGCAGCGGTAGAGGCTGAAGAAATTGTTAGTAGTCAAGTTGATTTGTTTATGCGCAAATTACAATCACTTGAAGCTAATGATTCTATTCGCGCCTATCGCGCCAAGATCAACACCATTAAGCAAACTGCTGTAGACAAATCATTAAAACAACTGCAATCAGGGCAGAACCCTGAAGACGTATTGCAGCAGCTAGCCCATACCTTAAGTAACAAAGTGATGCATGCACCCACTACCCGCATGCGTGAAGCCGCTGAGCATGGAGATTCCCACCTTCTTGATGCAGCCCGTACCTTGCTTGATTTACCGAAGTCACCATCATGAAAGCCTCCATTCAAGCAAAGCTTGAAAGCGTTAGCGAACGACACGAAGAAATTGCCGCCCTGCTCGGTGACCCTGACACAATCAATGATCAAAACAAATTTCGTTCGCTCTCAAAAGAGTATTCACAACTCGAACCGATAGTCACAGCTTTTGCAAATTATCGGCAAACCGCTGATGACTTAGCCAGCGCACAGGAAATGGCCAACGACAGCGATGCCGATATGCGCGCTATGGCTAATGAAGAACTGCCTGCATTAACAGAGACTCTGGAAGGTCAGGAACTGGAACTTCAGACGCTGTTATTGCCCAGAGATCCGCGCGATGAAAACAATGCATTTTTAGAAATTCGAGCAGGCACCGGCGGTGATGAGGCAGCAATTTTTGCAGGTGATCTGCTGCGCATGTACGTTCGGTACGCCGAACTAAACAACTGGCGTAGTGAAATCATTAATGAGCGTGCGGGCGATCATGGTGGATACAAGGAGGTCGTCGTCCGTCTTATCGGTGAGCGAGTTTTCTCAAGGTTAAAGTTTGAGTCGGGTGCACATCGTGTTCAACGTGTACCCGAAACAGAATCACAGGGGCGTGTCCATACATCCGCAGCGACGGTCGCTATACTGCCCGAGGTCGATCAAGTCGAAGAAATAGAAATCAATGCGGCCGATATTCGCGTAGATACCTTTCGTGCATCGGGTGCCGGTGGTCAGCACGTGAATAAAACGGATTCTGCTATTCGCTTAACACATATACCTACCGGGGTTGTTGTTGAATGCCAGGACGAAAGATCACAGCATAAGAATCGTGCAAAGGCGATGGCGTTGTTACAAGCCCGCCTACTGAACGCGGAAGTTAGTGCTCAACAAAGTGCTGAGTCTGAATCCAGGCGTCTTCAAGTGGGATCGGGAGACAGATCCGAGAGAATCCGTACCTATAATTTTCCGCAAGGCAGACTCACCGATCACCGTATCAACCTAACGCTCTATAAACTAGACGACGTCATGACAGGTGGCCTGGGAGAGGTTATTGATCCGCTAATTGCCGAACATCAGGCACAACTTCTGGCAGAGTTCGGCGACTGAACACCATCAAACAATGGGGCCTCGTTGCAGCACGAAAGCTTGCAGCAAACGTTGACCCTGACACATCAAGACTTGATGCTGAACTGCTGATTGAACATGTCACCGGCCACAGCCGAACGTACCAGTTCGCGCATCCGGAAGCGTTATTAACTGACAGTGATATCGACGCCTTAGAAGCGCTGTTAAACCGGCGCCTCGATGGGGAGCCCATTGCCTACTTGACGGGTACCCGGGAGTTTTGGTCTCTACCGTTAACTGTAGCGCCAGGTGTTCTTGTTCCGCGACCAGATACCGAGACGCTAGTCGACAAAGCATTAGCGCTTATATCAACAGCACCTCCGGGCTGTATTGTCGAGCTAGGCACGGGGAGTGCTGCGATCGCTTTAGCGTTGGCTCAAGAGATATCTGACAGAACCATACTGGCCATTGAAAGGGACCCTAAAGCGTTGTCCGTTGCGCGTATTAACGTTGAACGATTTGGTCATGGCCGAGTACAGCTTGTTCAGGGAAACTGGCTTGAGTCCATTGGCAATCAGAGCGCTGCTATGATAATCAGCAACCCACCCTACCTGACTGATGACGACGAGCATCTTCCTACCCTAGTTCACGAACCTTACAACGCACTGGTGAGTGGTCCGAACGGACTAGAGGATCTTGATAGCATCATCCAAACAGCTAAACGTGCAGGCATTCCGGGTTCGGCCGTCTTGTTAGAACACGGCTTCGAGCAAGCAGCATCAGTTCGCTCACTCATGCATCTGCATGGCTATGACAGTATCGAGTCAGATCGTGATCTAGCGAATCATGAGAGAATCACTTACGGCACACTAACTAACACTCAGTCGATATGAAAGCGGCCAAAGGCAACAATAGCTCTGTTTATGCAGCCATTGATCTGGGCTCCAATAGTTTTCACATGATGATTGCCGAGCCAGAAGGAAGCTCGATCCGAAAAATTGACAGTTTGAGAATGCCGACACGTTTAGGCGCAGGGTTGGATAAACATAAGCGATTGCGACCGGAAACAGAAGCCAACGCTCTGGATGCGCTAGCGCAGTATGCAGAGCGTCTCAGAGATGTTCCCACTAATAACATCAGAGTCGTTGGTACAAACACGCTGCGCCGTGCCAAGAAGCGCGACCACTTTATGAGCGAAGCCAAGCGGCTTTTAGGCAAACCCATCGACATTATTTCCGGCCGCGAGGAAGCCCGCTTAATCTATTCAGCCGTTTCCCACACCTATCCAAATTCGAACCAGCGACGGCTCATCATTGATATTGGTGGCGGCAGCACCGAACTGGCCATTGGAAAAGGTAAACATCCGACACTGATGGAAAGTGTCAACATGGGTTGCGTGAGTTATACCCACCGCTTCTTGAATAGCGATGAAGGCATCACGGCAGCGACAATGAAACAGGCGACCATGGAAGCCGAACTTGAATTGCAGCCTTTAGTGGTCACGTATAAACAGTTTGGTTGGGATGAAGTGATCGGTTGTTCCGGCACCATAAAAGCCGCAGCACGCATGCTAGCAGAAATTTCTATAAGCGACGGCACCATCACCCGAGACGGATTACGTCAACTGGCCCGCCGAATCGTTAAAGCCGGGAACGTCCATAGTTTGGGTCTTAGTAGTATCAGTCCGAGTCGAACTCAGGTCATAGCCGGAGGGATTGCGGTGCTGAGGGCCATCATGAGAACGCTCGACATTAAACGTATAACGGCAAGTCAGGTAGCGCTTCGCGAAGGTTTGATTTACGACATGCTGGGCAAAGCTGAACACATCGATATTCAAAGTCAAACCATTGCAAATTTGACGTCCCGGTATTCCATCGATATTCGTCAAGCCACTCGCGTAGAGACAACGGCTAAAAAGCTATTTAAACAAGTACAAAAAAGTTGGAAACTCGACCCTGACACCGATCTTGAGCTACTCACCTGGGCTGCAAAACTTCATGAACTCGGTATGGGGGTTGCCCATACTCAATACCATAAGCATGGCGCGTATATCATCGAGAATTCTGATTTACTCGGTTTTACTCAAACGGAACAAAACGCCCTTGCATTGCTGGTGCGTTACCACCGACGTAAAATTGAACTCGAGGTGTTTGATACGCTGCCTGAGAACGAGCGCACTCGCCTGTCGTTATTGCTCGGCATATTAAGGTTGTCAGCGTTATTGCATAGGGGGCGCTACGATGACCCCATGGATGATTTAACCATTGCTGTAAAGCAGGAGCAAATCACCTTACTTGCGCCACAATCGTGGTTGGACGAGCACCCGCTAACCTATGCTGAAATTATTGCCGAAGCTGAAAGACTGACGCACGTTAACATCAAGCTTAAAACTGAAAAAGCTCGTTAACCGTTGTATTGGAGTTTGCACTCCAATTAGTGATCGTATGAACGCCCACTGTATCGGTTTATCAGAAACTGCTGAGCACTGAATCGCTCTTTGTCCGCCTCTATACGATGGTAACGACCATCTGCCTTCAATTGCCAAGCGAACGTATTGTCTTTGAGATAAACATCCAGGCACTCTTCTTTGACTCTACTTAACGCAGCACCTTCAAGTGGCACCGCAATTTCCACCCGATTGAAAAAATTCCGGGGCATCCAGTCAGCGCTACTGACATACAACTTTTGCTTGCCGTCGTTCTTAAACCAGAAGACTCGCGAGTGCTCTAAAAAACGTCCAAGAACGGACACAACCCGAATATTTTCGGAAAGCCCAGGCACGCCGGGTTTGAGCATACAAATTCCACGGACAATTAACTCGATTTTGACACCAACAGAAGAAGCCTCGTACAGCGCTTCTATAACACCCGGATCCACCAGGGAATTCATACGAGCAACAATATGCCCTTTGCCATTGTTCTTAGCGACACTCGCTTCGTGGGCTATTCGTTTTAGGATAAACGAATGTAATTTGAACGGTGCTTGGTACAACTGCTTTAAATTCAGCGTTTGGCCCAAGCCTGTCAGCTGGGTGAATACTCGATGCACATCTTCGGTGATAGCCTTATCTTTTGTCAGCATGCTGATATCTGTATAGGCTCTCGCAGTGGTTGCGTGATAGTTGCCTGTGCCAACATGAACATACTTAACGAGTTTGTTTTTCTCCCGCCTGACAACCAGCAACATCTTTGCATGGGTTTTGAAACCCACCACACCATACACAACTTGAATACCCGATTCCTGTAGTCGCGTTGCCAGCTCTATATTCGCGGCCTCGTCAAACCGTGCGCGTAGTTCAATGACAACCGTCACATCTTTTCCGGCACGTGAGGCTTCCATTAATGCACTGACAAACAGAGACTCATGGCCGGTTCTATACAAGGTCTGTTTTATTGCCAACACATCAGGATCGGCGGCGGCTTGTTTTACCAAATCTATAACCGGGACATAAGACTCATACGGATGATGAAATAAGATGGGTGAACGCTGAGCAATATTGTCAAAAATACTCATGCCAGATTCGTACGCTGGGGCAACCTCTGGTGTGAAAGACGGAAACTTTAAATCCGGCCGGTCTATTTCATCGGGTATGGATAGCAGCCGATTTAAGTTTACCGGGCCATCAACGTGATAAACATCATCAGGGTCGAGCCGGAACTGCCTTTGTAAATAACGCACAATTCTGTTTGGCGTATTGGCCGCGACTTCTAATCGTACAGCCTGCCCAAAGTTACGCTGCACTAATTCAGTTTCTAATGCTCTGCGTAAATTGGCTACCTCCTCTTCGGAAACGTAAAGGTCGCTATTGCGTGTGACTTTAAATTGATACACGCCCACAGGGTTCATACCGTTAAACAACGAACCTATTTGGGAATGAATAATGGACGATAAAAAGACAAAACCATCACGGACACCGCAAATCTCAGACGGTATGCGAACCACCCTGGGTAATGATCGTGGCGCACGCACAAGCGCAAAACCGGAATCCCGCCCAAAGGCATCGACACCACGTAAATCAATAATGAAACTCAAGCTCTTGTTGGTCAGGCGCGGAAACGGGTGAGCTGGATCCAACCCCAACGGGCTTAACACCGGAGCTATATTGTTAACAAAAAACTCCTTTACCCACTCGCTGATGGCGGTGCTCCAACTTTCACGTCGGAAAAAACGGATATCTTGCCCTGCTAGCTCTGGGATAAGCACATCATTTAACAGTTGATACTGCTTCGCGACCAAAGAATGCGTTTCTTGATTGATAGCAATCATCTCCTGAACGGGAGACAAGCCATCAATTCCCGCAGACTCCAAACCACCTTGTATCTTTTGCTTAAGCCCGGCAACGCGGATCTCAAAGAATTCATCAAGATTACTGGACGATATACACAAGAAGCGTAGCCGTTCTAATAGCGGTACTTGTGGGTCGCTCGCCAGAGCCAAAACGCGTTCATCGAAAGCAAGAAAGCTTAACTCTCGATTGGCCAGAGGCAAACCAGGTTTATGCTTGAATGCTCCGCGCTCAGGTAGCATGGAATCATTTCGTCCTTTACGCTCACTCACCCGACTGTTCTCCTGTCAACGGATTGTTTGCTAGGTAGTCAACGGCTGCTTGATTAAGCTTCGGATAAAAACCGACAAAACTATCATGTAGTGATTCCGTTAAGACTTTCAACTGCATTTGATTCATCGCAAGCGGTGAAAACTTAGGGGAGCGCTTGGATAAACGTAATAAGGTGTACTCAATAGACGGTAAAAACCGGTTATTAATCAGAATATCGTGTTCTTCCAAAGCATCCATGAACCGTTTGAGTGAATCGGGCAATATGGGTTCGTGAAAACGTAGGCTGCTATGGACGTTTTGGGCGTGTTCACTCAGAGAAACATCACTAACCTGCTCCCAATGATTCGCCAGAAAATGATCGAACAGAACGTCGACGACGATACCGCTGAATCGCCGGGGTAGATCAGTCATTGCCTGCCGACTACGCAGAAGGGGTTCGTAGGTGTCCGCATATCGGTCTAGGTACCGATGTAGGCGAATCCCGCGCTCAATCCCAGCCGGAAATCGTGATAAATCTCTGCCGCGTACAAAATCACCGCAAAACTGGCCAGCGACCAGCGAACTATCATCAAAACCCAACAGTGAGTGGGCAAGGAAATTCATGCCAGAACTCCAGAAAACGTTATGCTACCGATTATGGACCTGACACCCGATAAGCGATATAGCCGTCACACCAATCTTCCACAGATTGGGGAACTTGGACAATCAAAAATAGCTCAGAGTCACGCGCTTGTCATCGGGCTGGGTGGTTTGGGCTCACCGGCAGCACTGTATTTAGCGGCTGCCGGTGTCGGTAAATTGAGCTTTGCTGACTTTGATACCGTAGAAATCTCTAACCTGCAACGTCAGGTGGCTCATACCACAGAGCGCGTTGGGGAATTGAAAACGCTCTCTGCAAAGACTGCTTGTTTGCAGATAAACCCGGAGTGCAGTATAGACGCCATCAATTATGCACTGGACGAGAACGACCTAGAGGCCCTAATACCCACCTGCACAGTCGTATTGGATTGTAGCGATAACTTCCCTACCCGTTTTGCCGTCAACGAAGCCTGTGTAAAACATAAAGTGCCGTTAGTCAGCGGCGCTGCTATCCGTTTCGATGGTCAAATAAGCGTATATGACTCCAGACAAAACGACTCACCCTGCTATCGTTGCCTGCACGGTGAAGGTAACAACAGCATCGACACTTGCGCACAGGCAGGCATATTGGGCCCGGTGGTCGGCATGGTCGGATGCGTGCAGGCTATAGAGGCCCTCAAACTCATGGCTGGTATTGGCGACAGCCTAGCCGGTCGATTAATTCTTTTCGATGGCCTGTCTATGGATTGGAACGAAGTGAAACTTCGTAAAAATCCCGAGTGCCCGGTGTGTGGAGCTGCCTCCTAGGACTGTCTGAAGGCGTGAAACTACCTTTTGTAGAGCAGCTACCCCGAGTTGTCACTCGAAGGTAGCCACCTATACACTTTAGCGACCGAATGTTGCGGTGCTTGTGTACTCATCACGCTGATAGACGCGGATGTAATCAGCTTCAAATTGAATCGGAAATGATTCAGTATCGGTGACATCGGGCGTCGGTGCCCATGCGCTACCCGCTACCAGGTAATTAACAATATTCATTGGCTGACGGGACACCTGCGGTCCAAACAATCGTTTGACTTCAACACCATTGATATACCAAATAACTAGCTGAGGCTCCCAGAGAACGCCAAACGTGTGCCACTCGTTGTTGTCCGCATAGGTTCCTCCGTCTGGCTTTTCAAAGGCCATGGTTGGCGCACTGCGAGTAATCCCGGTGTTAGGGTCACCAAAGTGATACGTTTGAAACGCATCTTCATCACCGAACGGGTTTTCACCCAGATATTCGATAATGTCGATTTCAGGCGCATGGTAGTTAACACCCGTACCTGCATAGCGGTGATATAGATAGAAACTAGACAACGCACCTTTGACCCCACTGACTTTAAAACGTCCTTCTGTGTAACCGTAGATAAATTGAAATTTATCGTGGCTAGACAATGCACCAGACAGGAATTCACATCGGTCCAGCCCTGTCGGGTCAGCTTCATTGCAAACCGCAGGCAGCTCGCTACGCAAGTCATCCGGTACCGGTATCGCATTAATAACCATCGATTCACCAGTAAACGTGAACGGGTCATAACCAAAGTCTGGATTCTCCTGGGTATTGACGAAGTACTGCTGTTCGCCATTGATAATTCTAGAATCTCCCCAGGTTAAACCCGTGTTCCATTTAGAGGAATCAATGCTATCGCCGTTAAACTCATCGGAGAATACTAGCGAGAAGTCGTCCAACCAGTTAGCTGTTTGAGACAATGCAGTATCGTTAGCAAACGTATCATTCTCAGGTTTGTAAAAATCGCGATAAGCTGGAACCGGTGCATCTTGATTGAGCAAATACGTAATGGATAGCGGCTCAGATGCAGCTGATTCTGCACCTACGTTATCTACTGCAGTCACTTCGTAAGTGTAGGTTTGTCCTGGTACCGGCTGGTTTGATGAACACTGATGCACCAAGGTGTCAAAGCGCGTGAAATTACAATCGATAAACGATGTTGTCTCCCAGTACTTT
The DNA here is from genome assembly GCA_045110515.1 of Granulosicoccus sp. Taxonomy (GTDB): domain Bacteria; phylum Pseudomonadota; class Gammaproteobacteria; order Granulosicoccales; family Granulosicoccaceae; genus Granulosicoccus. The sequence goes on from JBGCGD010000014.1 coordinate 17,209, forward strand.
TCAATCTCTGCTCGAGTCCCCGCGCTTGGATGCGGCTCATCAGGACGTATTCGGTAAATAACACCATCGCTGCGGTAAATATTGTATTGCACAACATTCCCATCGTCATTAGAAGGCGCCCAACTAAATTCCGCCCAATTGTTTGAGACTAAATCGAGTCTTAAGTTCTTAGGCTGGGTTGGCGCACCACCGGCAACAGCTGATTCGTCGTCAATCTCTAAGAAAGAACCGAATGGATCACTTGGATTTGGAGACGCTATGGGTTCGACATACGGCTCTCCACCCACCTGGATGCCATCAAAGCGTGTTCCGGTCGAGAGATTAATCACGTTATAGGTACCGTCTTCAACATCACAAAAAAGACCGCCCTGACAAATTTCGTTAAACGTGTCAGCGTTTTGTACCTGATACCAACCATCGTCCGGCCAACTGATTCTTGATCCATTAACACTCACTTGGTTCGGAACAGTTGTGGGCGGCTCATTGGGTGGCGTAGGTTCACCGTTGTTCTCTACTACTACGGAGTCATAACGTATGCCGGTCGAATGATTGATAACAATGTAGGTTCCATCTTCAACATCACAGGAAAGTCCGCCTTCGCAAATAGTGTTGAAGGTGTTTGAATCCTGAACCTGATACCAACCATCGTCTGGCCAGCTGATTACACTTCCAGTGATTGTCAGCGGTGATCCGCCTGCGACGACAACAATGTTTGAAAACCGCTCACCGGTGCTATGGTTGATAACGATATACGTACCCGCATCAACCACGCATGATCGCCCGCCTTCGCACACGCTTACATAAGTGCTGGCATTTTGTACCTGATACCAACCGTCATCAGGCCATGAAATTTCATTACCATCCACACTGGGTGCAGCCAACGCCTGCCCCATCGCGATGGGCGTTAGGCAAACTGTTAACAGAGCCTGCGCAAAAAAGCGCCACTTTTTTCCTGAAGGATCGTACACCCGGCAATTCGAGGTCATGTTTATCCATAATGAGATCAGTTAGTGTCTCAGTATAACGAGCTAAAAAAGCTATGCCTGCCGCCGATCCGCGAATGCAGGCGTACTATTACCAAAATGAATGGAAAAAGGTGATGAATCGCACTGAAAGCGGACTTATGTCACTTTATCCACTCTAGTGCTTGGTGACGTCTTTAGCCTCGTGATTGTCGTCAGTACCTTGCTGTACCGCGCTTGGAACCCCTTTGAACAAAGCTGCGACGTCTACCGAGTCGTAGTTGTAGTCGGCATCGCAGAATTCACAAATGATTTCAACTTTACCTTGCTCTTTTATAATGCTCTCGACCTCTTTGTCTCCTAAGCCCAGCAACATACCGTCTGTTCGCTCGCGAGAACAGCTGCAGTGAAAGCGAATACCTTCCGCATCGAACAACCTCACTTTCTCTTCATGAAAAATGCGATGTAACAAGGTTTGACTATCATCATGGCAAAGCTCTTGTTTGGTAAGAGTTTCGCAAAGTACCGATGCCCTCTGCCATCCGTCAGCGTCATGATAGGTTCGCTCTTCTATGGGTAGTTTTTGAATCAAAACTCCCGCTGCTGTGTTATCGCTTACCGCAAGGTATAAACGCGTCGGTAGTTGTTCGCTTGTACTGAAATACGTTTGCAACGCATCGGCAATGTTGTCGCCTTCAAGCGGTACGATGCCTTGATAGGGTTCGGCATATGCACGCGCCTCTATAGAGATAATCATACGAGCATCCGCGCCGAAGGCTGTTGATAGGTCCGCAGCTACCGGAACGTCATCCCATCTGGCTAGACCGCGGACAGTGCCCTCGTTAGTCACTTGAACCACGAGTAAATGGATGGGCCCGTTGCCACGTACTTGTAAGGTGACTTTCCCATCGAACTTCACGGTACTTGATAACAATGTTGCCGCTACAAATGCCTCACCCAAAATGCTCTTTACAGGCTCGGGATATTCCGTGCGAGCTACGGCATCAGTCCAGGTGTCATCCAGCTGAACCAAATGCCCGCGAACATCACAGGACTCAACAAGAAATTTTTGCTGTCTATCGCGCTCTCGCATATCTTTTCACTCCAGACGACGGTAAAAAACGTCGCCAATCAAAGGGGTCAAGTACATCGGCACTTGATAACACGCTATAAAAAGTAATAAAGGTTCTATCTGTGCGACTGGCAACGCCGTTAAATATAAGGCGATATTGCGATTTCCCATAACAACGCCTTGAGTAATCGTATTCGCAACACTAAGCGCTCTTAATTTTGCTAACGCAACGCCCAGCAATTGATACCCTGCATTAACGATTACCGCAAATGCCAACATCTTAAGCACTGAAACAAAATTAATATCAGGCTCATGGACAGCCGACATCAGCCCGACAACCATCACTACAAGGACGATCGCACTCGCGCCATCGAGCACCTCTGGTTTCAATGCAATTCCAAAAGAGCGGTTCGCTTTTAAAAACAACATCGCACAAGCCACCGACCCGATGATCAGTACTAGCAACACCAACGACGGTCGGATCATGATGGAGGCTGATTGTTCGGGATACAAGAGGTAGAGCACAGGCAAACAACTCAATGGTAGAAACGCAGTACCCAGCATGAGCCAGCGCATTGCGGCAGAGCCATTACCCGAAAGCAGCATGACCAGATTGGGGCTTCCGGATATAGGCGGAGCAGCTGCCACCAAGGTCATGGCTAGTATCCAAAGCGCTGGCAGATCAGCCCAGCTAGTCACGGCAAAAACCAATAACGGAAACGCCAACTGATATACAAAAACTAATTTAGCGCTGCCGATCCAGTCCGGGGCAGACACCTCTTTAGTCACTGCGATAGTGTCTGGAAAGAGCCTTAGAACGGCCAGGAAAAGCAGCAGCGCAATACACACCGGAATGAGCGATTTCATGGGCTGCGCTGCCCATGGCATTAGAAGACCGGCCAAGAGGCCGACAGGCAACACCCATCGACCATGCACCCCGCATAAGCTCAGTACTCTAACAATCATGAAGCGACGTTAAGCGAAATCCATCGCAACCTGATCAAGCGACTATCAGCCTTTGAGCTTTTCGCGCAGTATTTGGTTCAGCTGAGCGGGGTTCGCCTTGCCCTTGGAGGCCTTCATGACTGCACCTACAAAAAAGGACAATAGTTTTTCTTTACCTGCTCGGTATTCTTCTAACTGGGACGGGTTTGCAGCAATGACTTCATCAATCATTGATTCGATGGCACCGGTATCGGTGATTTGCTTAAGTCCACGAGCTTCGATGATGTCATCGACATCACCCTCACAAGCCCATAATCCATCAAACACCTGCTTGCCCAATTTGCCGGACAGCGTACCGTCATCGACCCGGCTGATGAGCTTGCCAAGTTGAACTGCGCTTACAGGTACGTCGCCAAGTTCAACGTCTTCCTTGTTCATGCGTCCAAACAATTCACCCAGCATCCAGTTGGCCGCCAGTTTTGGAGCGAATGAATGTTCGGCGAACACCGCTTCAAAATAATCAGCAACTTGTTTGTCGCTTACCAGAGACTGCGCATCGATAGCGCTGAGTTCCAGATCTTCGACAAAGCGTGTGCGTCGTTTCGTCGGAAGCTCGGGCATGGTTTCAGCAACGGCTGATATGAATGCATCGTCAATTACCAAGGGAGGCAAATCGGGATCAGGGAAATAGCGATAGTCATTAGCTTCTTCTTTGCTACGCATCGAACGGGTTTCATCTTTATCCGCATCGTACAGTCGCGTTTCCTGGACAATCTTACCGCCGTCTTCGAGTATGTCGATCTGGCGTTCGACCTCGTAGTCAATAGCGCGCTCTAAAAAACGAAATGAATTCAGGTTTTTAATTTCTGTGCGGGTACCCAGGGTATCGCTGCCTTTTTCTCGAATAGAAATATTGGCATCGCACCTGAAAGAGCCTTCCTGCATATTGCCGTCACAGATTTCGATATAACGCACTAGCGAATGTATATAACGGGCATAGGCAACGGCTTCTTCAGCAGAACGCATGTCGGGCTCTGATACGATTTCCAACAACGGCGTACCCGCACGGTTTAAGTCTATACCGGTACAACCTTCAAAAAGATCATGCACTGATTTACCGGCATCCTCTTCTAAATGAGCACGTGTTAAGCCGATGGTCTTTTCATCACCATTGGGCAAGGTGACAGTAATACTGCCCTCACCCACGATAGGGAAAGCCATTTGAGAAATTTGATAACCCTTGGGCAAGTCAGGGTAGAAGTAGTTTTTTCTGGCAAATACTGAGCGTTTTGTTATCTCAGCATCGGTTGCCAGTGCAAAGCGCACAGCCATACGCACAACATCGCGATTAACAACAGGTAAAACACCGGGCAGTCCTAGATCGACAGGAGAAGCCTGTGTATTAGGTTCAGCACCAAAGGCGGTTGAAGCACCCGAGAAAATTTTTGAACGAGTAGCAAGCTGCGCATGAATCTCCAGCCCGATAACAGTTTCCCATGACATAGTGTATTACCCTTAATCGATTGCCGCAGGCGACTGTAAGTGCCAATTCGTTGCGTTCTGATATTGATGGGCGATATTAAGCAATCGAGCTTCCTGATTCGCTGGCGCAACCATTTGCAATCCTACCGGTAGCCCTTCGGAAAAACCACAAGGCGCTGATATACCGGGCAAACCCGATAAATTTGCTGACACGGTAAACAGGTCGTTTAAATACATCGATACCGGGTCGCTGGTTTTAGCACCACGTTCAAACGCTGTCGTTGGCGTGGTGGGCCCGGCAATAACATCAACCTCTTTAAAGGCTTCTGTAAAATCATTACTCACCAACTGCCTTACCTGTTGTGCTTTTAAGTAGTAAGCATCGTAGTAGCCGGCAGAGAGTGTATAAGCTCCAATTAAAATTCTGCGTTTGACTTCAGCACCGAAACCCTCACCTCTTGAGCGCTTATAGAGGTCTTCCAGGTCTTGAGGATTCTCAGCGCGATGGCCAAACCTGACACCATCGAAACGCGACAGGTTACTGGATGCCTCAGCAGGCGCAATAACGTAATACGCAGGAACACACAGCCCCTGATTAGGCAATGAGACGCTCTTTAATACGGCCCCGGCCCGTTCCAATTCGGCCAACGCTTCTTTAACGGCATCGCCGACACCCGATTCCAACCCTTCGCCAAAGTACTCTTCAGGAACACCGATACGAAGCCCCTTTATGTCATCGTTGAGGGAGGCGACAAAATCTGGAACTTCAAGATCACTACTGGTGGAGTCACGCGGATCGTGCCCAGACATAGCTTGCAGCAACAAGGCACAATCTTCTGCAGTGCGCGCCAGCGGGCCGCCTTGATCTAGACTAGAGGCAAAGGCGATCATGCCGTAACGAGAGACACGGCCGTATGTCGGCTTGATTCCGGTAACACCGCAAAAAGCGGCTGGTTGACGTATCGAACCGCCGGTATCTGTGCCGGTGGCCGCAGAGGCAAGCTGAGCGGCTACAATTGCCGCGCTACCGCCAGACGAGCCGCCAGGCACTCTATCGTGTTGCCAGGGGTTGGCGACTGAACCGAAAAAACTGTTTTCGTTTGACGACCCCATGGCGAATTCATCCATGTTCGCCTTGCCCAAAGACACCACACCTGCGGCAGTTAGTTTGTCGACAACAGTTGCGTTATAGGGTGCAATGAAATTTTCCAGCATGCGTGAACCACACGTGGTTCGTACACCTTTGGTGCAAAAAATATCTTTGTGGGCAATGGGTATGCCGGTTAAGGCTCCGCCCTCTCCATTCTTAATCCGCTCGTCCGCCGCTTTCGCTGCATTGCGGGCAGCTTCTTCGTTTACAAGAATATAAGCGTTGAGATCATTATTTAAGCGATCGATGCGGGCGAGGTAGTGATCCACAAGCTCAAGACTTGTGAGCTCTCCACTGGCCAGAAGCGCTGCTTGCTGGGCAAGCGTCTTATCATGCATGTTGAGAAAAACCTGTTGTCAGTTTTCGAAAAAAACGCGTTGTTTTCGATTATTCAATGACGCGCGGTACTAAAAAATAGCCATCCTGAGTTGACGGCGCCGGTGCTTGCAACGTCTCGCGCTGATTCGGTTCGCTCACCTCATCATCACGCAAAAGAAGCGATGCACTTGCCGGATGAGCCATGGGCTCGACACCTGTCGTATCGACAGCCTGCAGCTGTTCGACCAGATTAAGCATGGTAGACAAATCTTCAGCAAGTGGTTGAAGGGAATCCTCGTCAACGCCTAATCTGGCTAAGTGTGCGATGGATTTGATGTCGTCAGTTGTCAGTGCCACAAATCTAACTCAGTCTTTGTTGTAAGCGCGGGAATCTATCATAATGTAGCGCATCCTAGGCTAGATCACCTAACCTAGGCTCTATTTGTCAATCAAGGCCAATCCCTTATGAGCGAAATCCAGCCATTAACCGAGGCGCACCTTGAGTCGCTCGAACTGAAAATGATGGATTTGGAAAACACCGTGCAGCAGCTTAATGAAGTTGTTTTGCGCCAATACAAAGATATAGAGCGCCTGCAACTACAGCAGGAAGAACTCATGAACCGTATGGCGGGTTCATCTGCGGGGGAAGCCTCCCCTTCTGCGACGGATGAAATTCCCCCGCACTACTAAGCATCCCGCTGCAATCAACGTGGCCAGTGAATCGCTAACGCCCCAGAATAATGGTTTGTCCGCTGACAGCATAAGCCGGCACAACCAGATTTTTGGTTGCGTATTGCGACTCGAAAACCCGGCCAGCAAGATCGTAGCGGGATTTGCGACACGTATCTATAAATCCTCCGGCCCAGGGCTTGTCTTGAAACGGTGCGGATTCTGCCGGCAAATGCTCCAGAGAACATCCCAAATCTGTCCCCGAAGCAATGGCCACAAACCAATCGGCCTCGATAGAGCGGTAGGAATTTTCAGCCGATTCCGGCTGCTCGGAGTTTCGCGAGTTTTGATCTTTCAACCTGGCGTCCGGCTCTCGAAGTTTTGCAAGCTCAACACCTTGTCGTTTATAAATCAGTACGGGGCGGCCTTCCCAGGTCAGAAAGTTAACTTCGCCTGGATTCATGGTGCTGACATCGACTTTCTTGGTAGGAACTTCGGGCACTTCATCGTTGCCCGTTCGTATGGCCGATATGACGACATAGACAACGGACAATGCCGCAAGGTACATGAGCACCTTAATAGCTACTCGAAGCTTAAGTCGGCGCTCCTGCGCCTCTGGAGTCGGTTTTTTCACACCACACGTTTCAATAACTTCACTTTAGTGAGTTTACGGTACTTATGAGTATCTGGACGCCCCCGGTGATCACGGCCATAGCCTCTAGTGATTTCCCAGCTGACAACACACTGTTTTCAACCCTGAATTTACCCCTCGACAAAGCCTCTGGTGAGAATCGGTGGCAACTCCAGAGACTATCTGGAGTCCTGTCCATACAGAGCCCTGAAGGTTTAACCCAATCAGTGGATTTCGTCGGCGGAAAATCAAGACACCGAAGCAGAGAGGCCGGTCACGGCGCTGCCCCGTTAAAAAAAGCCCTTGGTATCAGTGCATTTGAAAAGCGTCACGCTCGTAAGCCGAGAATCGTCGATGCAACGGGTGGCTGGGGACAAGATGCCTGGCTGATGGCATTAATGAAGTGCACGGTTACGCTCATCGAAAAAAACCCCATCGTGCATGCACTGCTAGCCGATGCTTTGGCCAGGGCCCAGCGGGACGAACAGTGCTCTGATGTTGCGAGGCGCATGTCATTGCATAACGATGATGCGTGTAACTTACTGGCTCAATTGTCTGCCGATGTTATCTATCTGGATCCAATGTATCCACATAGGGCACGTAAGAAAGCAGACTCGAAAAAAGGCATGCAAATTTTGCAAAGCCTGCTGGGACCCGTTGACGATGTTCTCTCCCGACAGTTGTTGGAAGCTGCGATAAAAAATGGCGCTACGCGAATCGTGGTCAAACGTCCAAAAGGCGCGACTGTCTTGGAACCTATGAGTACTTTTTCGGGGCAACTCATCGATATTCAATCACCGAATACCCGATACGATGTTTATCTGCAGCACACCGATTGAAAACGGCCTAGGCTGAATGCTTAGCCGGCTGGTTGAATCAGATCCCAGAGATTGCCGTACAAATCGCGAAATACGGCTACGGTTCCATAGACTTCTTCTCTGGGCTCTCCTCTGACAAACTCTACGCCTTTTCGCTTATAGGTGTCATAGTCACGCCAGAAGTCGTCCGTATACAGAAATAAAAAAACTCGTCCGCCTGTCTGATTGCCTATTCGTGATTCTTCCTCTGGAGAGTCTGCTTGTGCAAGTAACAAACGGCATTGCGATTCTCCTGGAGAAACTACAACCCAGCGTTTAGCTGCATGGTGTTGTGTGCTTGGCTCCAGTACCGTGTCTTCAATCAGACTAAAACCTAACTTCCCCACATAGAAGTCGATGGCCTCGTCGTACTCTTTTACGACTAAGGCCATCTGCGCTATATGCTGAGTCATTTAATCCCTGAAATTTTGGAACTGCATGGGTAGTCCTAACTCAGCGGACTTGAGCATGCTCATAACGTTTTGCAAATCATCGCGTTTTTTGCCAGTCACGCGGAGCTGTTCGCCTTGGATTTGAGCCTGCACTTTTATCTTAGACTCTTTGATTTTGGCAACCGCTTTCTTGGCAGTTTCTTTATCAATACCCTGACGAACAACTATTGCCTGCTTAACCCCTTTACCACTATTTTCAACCTTCCCTGCTTCCAGGCATCCGATGTCAATTTGTCGGGCAGTCAGTTTTTGATAAAGCACCGGGTGAATTTGCTGGACTTGAAAGTCACTATCAGCGAATACCATGACCTTACCGTCGCTAAGTTCTACCTTGGCTGAAGTTCCTTTGAAATCGAAGCGATTTCCGATTTCGCGCTGTGTATGATCGATGGCATTACTCAACTCGTGCTGATCTACTTCGGACACTACATCGAATGAAGGCATGACATTCCTACCGTTTATTGACAAACTCAAGATCTTACCAGAGCTACTGAAGAAACTATGAATAAGTCGATTCTTGTGGTGGGTGCCCTTCTCGGCGCAACTGCAGTGATGTCAGGCGCCTTTGGCGCTCATGCTCTTCAGTCCGTTTTGAGCGAAAAGGCAGCAGGATGGTACGACACTGCCGTAACGTATCATTCAACACATGCCCTCGCCTTACTAGCAGCCGGCTTAGTTTCGCTACACACTGCAAACGGTCCGGGCACTAAATGGCTGAAAATCTCCGCGTGGTGTTTCTGCCTTGGTGTTCTTGTCTTTTCCGGCAGCCTTTACGTAATGGCTTTCACCGGCATTACAAAGCTGGGCATGATTACTCCCATTGGCGGTGCATTGCTGATTATCGGCTGGCTCAGCCTTGCTTGGGGTGCCAGTCGTCTTTCAACAGGAGTATCCTAAGGCTTATGACAAACGATAAATCTGAGAACGCTGGCAGCTCTGGTAACGAGAGCCTTATTGAAGCTAGACGTGACTACACCGCAAACACTTTAAGCCGAGCGGAGCTCGCATCCACCCCATTTGACCAATTTACCCGATGGTTACAGGATGCACGGGACGAAAAAATTCTTGATGCAACTGCGATGACCGTCAGTACTGCAGATTCCACGGGCCAGCCTCATTCAAGAGTGGTTTTACTAAAGCAGTTTGATAATGAAGGTTTCGTTTGGTACACCTATCAAGAGAGTGACAAAGCTAAGCAACTTCAAGAAAATCCTAAGGCTTCAATCTTATTTTATTGGTGCGCCCTAGAGCGACAGGTTCGTATTGAAGGCGTTGTAGAAAAGCTCGATCCCAGCGATGCCGACGAGTACTTTTATTCTCGACCGGAAGGCAGCCGTTTCAGCGCAGCAGCCTCCATACAATCAGCACCTGTTGAGAACCGCAAAGTGTTAGAGAACAAGGTTAAGGAGCTGCATGAACAATACCCGGACGGTAATGTGCCGCGCCCTAGCGTTTGGGGAGGCTACCGATTAAACCCTCACCGCTTAGAGTTCTGGCAAGGTAGAGCTGACAGATTGCACGATCGGTTTATCTATTCTCGAGACTCTAAAACCGCTGATTGGTCTATACAACGTATTTCACCTTAACTACTAACGCTTCCAACCCTTATGAAATACCTCGTAGCTCTTGTGCTGGTGGTCTTCGCTGTGTTTGCACTGCGCCACTATATGCCAAGTCTGGGTAACTCTGCCGCAGGTGGCATCATTGAACGCGATGGCGTTTCAATGTTGAGTGATTGTCCTGACACTCCCAACTGCCAATCGTTCAGCGGGAGCAAAGCGACAGGTCTTTTTCCCATAACCTTGGCACCCAAAGACGCTATTGCCAGCATGGCGCGTATCGTCGAAGCTGTTCCTGGCATCACCGTCGAGCAATACGATGAGAGATACCTTCATGCAACGTCGACCTCAAAAATCATGAGGTTTGTTGACGACATTGAATTTTTGGTGAACGAGGAAGGTACCGGACTCTATGTGCGCAGTGCCAGCCGGCTTGGGAAAAGTGACTTAGGCGCAAACGCCCAACGTATTGAACTGCTGCGAGAACGGTCAGCAGGCAAGCTTTGACGGCTCACTTCCGAGCCATTTATTTAGCATCATAGCCAGCATTTCATCAGTGATCGGTTTGGGTAGGTAGTCATTCATGCCCGCATCCATACATAGCGTGCGATCACCAGCGAGTGTATTGGCTGTAACTGCTACGATGGGTAAAGTGTGCCCATTTTCACGAGCAATCCGCGTGGCCTCATAGCCGTCCATTACAGGCATTTGACAATCCATAAATACGATATCGAATCGCTCTGCCTTGAGCAGTTCCACAGCTTTGATCCCATTCTCCGCAACTGTGACATCGCAGTTCAAGTCCTCAAGCATGTTCTCGATGACTAACTGATTGATCGGGTTATCTTCTGCTACAAGTGCTCGCATAGAAACCTTAGATGATTCAGCCGTAACACTCTTAGCATTGATAGCTCTTAGGCTCGTCACGTTGTTGGCAGGAAGCTGCTCGGGCGACTCTGCTTCCAACATCGGGATGACTAAGGTGGCTTGCGTTCCTACACCAATTTGACTATCAAGTTCAAAGCGCCCCCCCATCAGATCAGTTAAACCTTGTACAAGTGCCAGCCCCAGACCGCTCCCGCCATAACGGCGTGAAGAACTACCCTCAACCTGATGAAAGAGCTCGCGCACTTTGGACAGCTCGGAACGCTCGATTCCAGCACCCGTATCGCTAACGGTCACTACAAGATTACCTTTCGATTTCGATCCTAGCTCTGCTGGACTCATATTGTCAGCCGACACTCGGATAACGACTTCTCCAGCGGCGGTGAACTTAATCGCATTGTCCACAAGCTTAGCAATCATCTGTGACACACGCTGACGGTCACCCATAATAAACACAGGCATCGTGTGATCTATTTTTAACCGGATATCAACGGGCCGCTCAGCAAGCGAAGACGTGTATTGAGCAATTAAAAGCTCAATAGTTTCACGGATATTATACGGCTCGCTTTCAAGCCGAACTGTACCGGTAGCCATGCTTGAAGCATCCAGCAAATCACTCACCATGGACAACATTGCTTCACCGGATCGCTGCAACGTGGAAACCGCTTGCTTTTGCTCCGGGTTTAATTCCATTTTCGCCAATCGCCTAGACATGCCCAATACACCGTTCATAGGCGTACGCAGCTCGTGACTCATTCTGGCTAAGAACTCTTCCTTAACTACGAGTGCTTTTTGCGCATCATCCCGGGCCTCTCTAAACGACTCGTTTTGAAGGCTCAGGTCACTGACCAAGGCCTGATTTCGCAACCTTAAATCGATAGTTTCTGCAAGATAGGTGTGAATTTGTTTGGCCACAGAAAGAATCGCAAACGTAAAGAGCACTAGCGGCCCAACATGCGGCAGAAAGGATCCATCACTGAGCAGGATAAGAATGATCGTATTTGGAACCAGCATACACAGTACATAAATGCGGAAAGTCCAAAGCCCAGCGCCGAAGGAAAAAATATTGGCGGCGCACACCGCGTAGGGCGCAACGAGAATAAACAACTGCATCGTCAGTGGCAGCTCAGGAGACCAGAAAAACGCCATCGTGCTCCAGCCAATAGCATTCAAACCAACAATAGTGGTGTACCGGCTCACATGAAGATGCGCTTCAGCACCCTCCCTGGTCTTTAAGACCACCGGCAGCCGCATCAGACCGAGCAGCATCATAGAGCATGTCCAGTACGATAACGACTGGAAATCCACTTTTTCATAGAGAAAACCGGCACACATGAGACCGGCAAGCATGTTAATCGACCAAGCAAGCAGCGCATGCTTGAACAACACTCGATGCAGTGCTTGCTCTATATCTTCCTGATTTTGATCAATCGAATGCATTCTAGTGAAGTATTGATATCTAGAGCATCTAACGGTTGATTCGGCTTTTTTCGTTAGCCGGAAACGAATACGGGCCGCTAGTTTGTGATGACGTTCGCAGCTTGACGATCTGCGTGGTAGGAAGATCTCACCATTGGGCCGCTGGCGACATGCGAGAAACCCATCTCGTCACCAATCCTAGCTAATTCATCAAATTCATCAGGGTGAACAAATCGGGCCACTGGTAAGTGGGATTTGCTGGGCTGCAAGTACTGCCCGAGGGTTAACATATCAACCTGATGCTCGCGAAGGTCGCGCATAACGGCTTCAACTTCTTCTATGTTTTCCCCCAATCCCAACATTAAACCAGACTTGGTCGGTACCGATGGGAATCGCTTTTTGTGATTCTCCAGTAAATCCAGAGACCATTCGTAGTCTGAACCCGGGCGGCACTGTTTGTAGAGGCGTGGTACGGTCTCTAAATTGTGATTAAAAACATCCGGTGGATTGTCAGCCATGGAATCCAGCGCTTTTTGCATTCGTCCACGGTAGTCGGGTACGAGAACCTCAATTTGTATACCGGGCGAGCGCTCTCGTACGGCTTTGATGCAAGCATCGAAATGCCCTGCACCACCATCGCGAAGATCGTCTCGATCGACCGACGTTATAACGATATAACTCAAACCCAACTGCGCTACAGCTTTGGCTAAGTTTTCGGGTTCGTTTTCATCCAGCGGATTGGGTCTTCCATGCGCAACATCGCAGAACGGGCATCGCCGTGTGCAGATGTCGCCCATGATCATGAATGTAGCTGTGCCGTGACTAAAGCACTCGCTAAGATTAGGGCAACTCGCCTCCTCACAGACCGATGACAAATTCAGCTCACGCATCATTTGTTTAATTTCCTGAACCCGTGGGTTATTGGATACACGAGTTCGGATCCACTCAGGTTTGCGCGGCATAGTTTCTGTCGGCGCAACCTTAATTGGGATTCGCGACAGTTTGTCTGCTCCGCGCTGATGGCCTTTAGGGTCAAAACGGGAGGGGGCTGTGTGATCCATAACCTGAGTTTACCAGTTAAGAGAGCGTGGAATTGTCCAGAACAGGCGCTGCCAATTGCTTGTGAAGTTCCAGAATGAGTTGTTCGACAATCTGTGCTTTGGGGCTTTCGATACCTAATTTCTCCGTCGATGTAACCGCCAAATTTGCAAATCCACACGGATCGATACCTGAAAAAGGTGCCAAGTCAGGGTTTATATTCAACGCCAGCCCGTGATAGGTGCTGCCTCGGCGCACTCGAAGACCCAAGGCCGCAATTTTTGCGCCGTTAACGTATACGCCTGGGGCATCTCGACGATTTACGGCGGTTACGTCGTACATTTTTAGTAAAGCGATAACGCTGTTTTCCAGCCGCTCAACCATTTCGCGGATGCCGAACCCAGCTCGACGAAGACTTATAAGGGTGTATACCACCACCTGCCCCGGTCCGTGATACGTGACCTGACCACCCCGGTCACTTTTCACAACCGGGATATCAGCCGGATTATGAATGTGCGATTCACGCCCTGCCTGACCCAATGTATAAACCGGAGGATGTTCGCACACCCAAAGCTCATCCTCAGTGTCGTCGGCCCGCTCATCCGTGAAAGCACGCATGGCCTCCCAGGTCATGTGATAATCAGCAAGGCCGAGATGACGAGTCTTCAAAGCGTATAGAGCACCTTTGGCTCTGATTTCAACGCAGCGTAGACATTTTGTAGTTGTTCTAAACTGGTGGCAGTGAACCGGATGCTCACAGACAGATACTTCCCTTCTTTGCTAGGCAAGGTCGTTATCGTGAAATCTGCTGGCTCTATGTAGGGCGTCACCAGCGCAGACACCTCCGCCTCAAATTTTGGGGTATTCAGCCCCATGGCCTTGACGGCAAGATCTGCCGGAAATTCGATCAGTGTTTCGGTCACTGGAAATATCGTTGAATAGAATGCTTCATTCGCAGAAACAAACCACCCTCTTCGACCTTCTGCAAGGCTAACAAAGGAACCTCGCCGACTACGCGGTTATCAGCCATTAGAACGCTTCGGCCGATTTCCTGACCGATACGCATGGGAGCTCTAATAAACTCGCCGACCTCTATCGTGCTTTGCAGGGTATCGAAAGAGTCTCTGGGCAACGTTAGATAGAGATCTTCTGAAACACCTAGTGCCAGGTTTTCAGTCTCGCCCATCCAGATTCGAGTTTCGCTAATTTGCTCGCCGGCGGCATACACACGACGGGTTTTGAAAAAACGGTATCCGTAGTTCAATAATTTCTGGCTCTCAGCAATACGTGCCTTATCGCTGGCAGTGCCTAGCACAATGCTGATTAGACGCATGCCGTCGCGGACCGAGGATGACACCAGACAGTAACCTGCTGCCTCTGTATGCCCAGTCTTCATACCATCGACCGACTCATCACGCCACAGTAAGGTATTTCGATTTCTCTGCGTAATGTTGTTGTACGTAAATTCGCGCTCTGAATAGAGTTTGTAGGTCTCTGGGTGCTCACGGATAATGGCACTAGAGATTTTGGCCAGATCGTTGGCTGTTGTGTAATGATCAGGGTGAGGCAAACCTGACGCGTTCATGAAGTTGGTATCGCTCATTCCCAGATTCTGTGCCATGCGATTCATGATATCGACGAACCCACGCTCACTAGCTGCGACGTGCTCAGCTAAGGCCACACTCGCATCGTTGCCCGACTGAATGATAAGACCGCGAAGGAGGTCCTGCAGCGGTACAACCGTGTCTGCCTCGATAAACATGCGTGATCCGGGCATGGACTGCGCCTGGGCAGAGACTATGACCGGCTCGTCCAAGGAAATGCTGCCTCGTTTGAGCTCCGAGGCCACGATGTAGGCCGTCATCATTTTCGTCAGGCTAGCAGGCTCGATGCGTTTGTCTGGATCCTTGGCCGCTAAAACCTCACCGCTTTTATGATCAAACAGCAGATAGCTGTTAGCAGACAACAGAGGGGGTGACGGCAATGGTGCAGCCATGGCCAAAGGAGCACAAAGAGACAGCAAAAGTACCGCAAAAATAGTGGTTATGCGCTGATTAAACAGGCAAACTTTCAGGAAGGACGTTATTACAGTCATACAAAGACCCGGATAAATAAAACGTAAAAGCAACACACGCACTAGCTCGCTGACTAGTTTAATGGTTTTCTGTGAACACTGCGCTTACAGTGTAAAGGATTTGACGTTACGGATTGGCAGTGACGAAGGTAAAGCTCTCGATTCCAGCCGATGACAATGACGCGATCGCCTCCTCCACCATTAACTCGTTCGACATTGGGCCAATTTGAACGAGATGAAGCCGGCGATTTACATCATGATTAACACCGACAGGAAAGTTCATCCTGCCTCTAACTTGATCCGCCATTTTCTTTGCATTCGGTGCCTGCGAGAACGCGCCCACCTGAATGTAAACATCGTTGGTAACGAGTTCTTGTACGGCTACATCTGTTGGTTCAGCAGCAATAAGCGCGGCTTGTTGCTCGGTGCTGTAGTCCAAAGGTTCTGTCAGCAGCGGTTCAACAATATTGTGCGTACTAAGCGCTTCGATGTAGACATCCATTTTGCCACTCTCGATCATGCCCAACTCGGAGGCTGCCGCGTATGAAAGGTCAATAATTCGATCGCCAACAAAAGGGCCTCTGTCATTGACTTTCACAACAATAGATTTTCCCGTATCGACTCTGGTTACTCTGACAAAGGTGGGAATCGGCAGGTGTTTGTGTGCGGCAGTCATCTGGTACATGTCGTAAATTTCACCGCTGGATGTCTCGCGACCGTGAAACTTTTTCCCGTACCACGACGCCACGCCCCACTCTTTGAATTCCTCTGCCGAATCTAAAACACGGTAGGTCTCTCCGAATACACGATAAACTGGTGGGTTTCCTCGCAATGATTTGGGCAGGTTACGGACCACGATGGCACCAGTTTGGACCTGCGCAGGATCACCTTCCGCGTCACCTGCAACCGCTGCTACCCATGGCGGCTCCTTCGAGCTGCCCATGAGAGCACAACCATTTAGTGTGAGTGTTGCCAGACAAATTGCCGCCAAACGCTTTCGTGTTTTTGTAGTTGTAGCTGGAGTCATAGCTAATTTCCTAACGGTCGACTTCGTGAAACTCATCGATTGAATGCATTGGCTAATTGAACGACGGCCAACGCATATAAACGACTATGGTTGTAACGAGTGATGGCATAAAAATTTTGATACCCAACCCAGAATTCCTCGCCACTCTTTCCTTTCATACTCATCACGCTTAACAAATGGCCGCCCTTAACCCCCCTAGCCAACCCCTTCGAGTAGAAGCCCAGCTCTGAAACAGACTTCGCACCGAGTTGGGGCTTCAGCGATTTAGAAACCAGCGCGCGAACAGCGGCGCGATCAGACATCCCAGACTCCCAAGGTTCCGCTATCGGCCCATTCTCGACCCATCCATGGACTGAAAGATAGTTAGCTACCGAGCCGACGACATCGGCTGTGCTATCAAACAAATCGCGTCGACCATCACCATCAAAATCGACCGCGTACTCTCTATAGCTGGAAGAAATGAACTGCGGTATGCCCATGGCTCCGGCATAGCTGCCCCGCACACTTAGCGTATCCCACTCTTCGGCACTGCTAAGCACGAGAAATTCCGTAAGCTCCCTTTTAAAAAATTCTGCACGCGGAGGATAGTTAAAAGCCAGCGTCGCCAGAGATTCGAGCACACCATGTTTACCGGTTATGCGCCCGTAGAAAGTTTCCACACCGATAATGGCAGCGATGATAGTAACGGGAACGCCGTAGGCATCGGACGCTCTCTCAAGCAAAGTTCTGTGCTTGTCTATGAATTCCCGACCTTCAACGATACGACGTTCCTTAAGAAATATCGGGCGATACTCTTTCCACGTTAAAGTCCGCTCAGCTGGCGTCGAGATAGCATCCAAAATGCTCTGCTGGGAGCTAATTTTTTCAAACAAGCCGGCCAGATAATTGGCATCGAGCCCCTCCTCAGCGCTAACAACGGCAATGTATTGACGCACGTCAGCTCTTTGCAGAAAATTCTCTGCCTTCGCGATCGGGACATAGCTAAAAAGCATCAGCGCAAACAAGGCTGTGCTAGTTCGAAAACTCATCATGCCCGGAGTCTAGTTCAGGACTTCATACAAATCAGGTGCGACTTTGGTGCAAATTGCTCAAGCGACGATTATCTGACGTCGAACCAATCGATTGGCACTTGCTCATGCTTCTCCAGCCAATGGTTAGCCTGAGAAAAATGGCGACACCCCAGAAAACCTCGGTGAGCCGACAACGGTGATGGGTGCGGGCACTTCAGTACAAGATGTCGCTTTGGATCAATCACCTGCCCCTTCTTCTGGGCGTAACTTCCCCACAGCATAAATACCAGCCCTTCCCGTTCATCACTCAATTGCCGGATGACATTGTCGGTAAATGTCTCCCAACCACGCCCCTGATGGGAGGCTGCCTGACCGTGCTCAACGGTCAACACGCTGTTTAACAAGAAAACTCCCTGCTTTGCCCAAGGTATCAGACAGCCTTGCCGGCGCTGCACTAGTAGAGGCTCACCGCCTCCCACATCGGCGTCAATCTCCTTAAACATATTCAGTAGTGAGGGCGGAATAGCCACACCTTCCGGGACGGAGAAACTCAAACCATGCGCCTGGCCCGGGCCGTGGTAGGGGTCCTGCCCCAAAATAACGACCTTCACTTTTTCGAATGGCGTGAGGGAGAAGGCTGCAAACCAATCGGAGGAATGCGGGTACACAACGGCAGATTGCGACTTTCGGTGCGCCAAATACTGCCGCAGCTCGGTCATGTACTCTGATGCAAACTCCTTATCGAGGCGCTCTTGCCAGCTCGGGTCTAAGGTTGGGGTTGATCGCTTCTGTGTCAAAGGTTTGTTCCGTTCCGGGGATTCTGGTGTGCCTTAGTAGAATTGCAGTTTACCTGCTAATACGCTACCCAGGATTGAGGCGGAGTGCAAAGGCGACTATCATTTCACCCCTACCCATCCGTTGGACTTTCAACATCAGGCGCGTGCAACTATTTTCAGTCGGATTGCTGGGCGCTCTGTTCATCTCTAATGGCGCTTTGGGGTCACAATGCCCCGCGCCTCGCTTCGTCTACGAACCCGACCAATTTGAGAACGACCCTTCGGCACCGGTGGTAGCCGAAGCCGACAGTGTGCTCTCAGAAGATGGACAGGTCACTCTCACGGGCAACACCAGTATTCGCTATCAAGGACGTGAGCTGGCAGCTGAGAACGCTCGCTACAATCCAGATACCGGCGAGATTTCCGTTGACGGTGATTTGAGTTTCATTGGGCAGGGAATTCAGCTTAAAAGTAACGAAGCGTTCATTGATATCGATGACGATGTGTTTCGTACCGGCAAGAGTGACTATGAGCTCGACCTGAACGGGAAACGGGCAACCGGCTCAGCCGATAGCATGGCACGGCTGGAGAACGGCCAATTTCTCATGGAGGGCGCAACCTATTCCACCTGCCCTCCCGGTGACGCAAGCTGGTTCGTGCGAGCCGAAAGAATCAATCTCGATTCGGAGGAAGGCATAGGAAAAGCGAAAGATCTCAGGCTCGTTTTTAAAGGTGTACCTTTGTTTGCGCTGCCAGCTTTTAGTTTTCCTATTGGCGATAAACGTAAGTCAGGTTTTCTGGCACCGGTTTTGGCACGCGGGGAGAGAACCGGCTTCGAGCTACATATTCCCTGGTATTGGAACATTCGACCCAATGCAGATGCGACATTTACGCCGCGCTTGATGACAAAAAGAGGCGCACAGCTTCAAACGGAATGGCGTTATATGAATCGCCAGGGAGCTTGGAAACTCGATCACGAGTACCTTAAAGACAAGGCTCGTAACCACGACTCACGGTATTTTACTCAGCTGACTCACAAAGGCAGTTTCAACGCAGACATGACCTCCACCATTGTGGCAAGACGTGTCTCTGATAAGGACTATTTGGAAGACTTAGGTGACAGCTTGCAGGTAGCCAGCATCACACACTTAGAACAACGAGCCGACCTTAATTTTGAACGCGGTCGTATCAGCGCACTTGCTCGTCTGCAAAGTTTTCAAACCGTCGATGAGGACATTGTGGCGGAAGATCGGCCGCATCGAAGGTTACCGCAAATCAAAGTGCAAGCAGATTCTGACCGTTTGCCTTTGGGTTTGAGAGCGGGCATTGGTGGGGAGTTTGTGTACTTTGATAAAGACGATGCAATTACCGGTGCAAGGTTTGACGTACGACCACAAATATCCCTGCCAATTGTTCGAGATGCCTGGTTTTTTAAGCCTAGCGTTTCACATCGATTCACTTACTACAGTTTGAACAATACTGAAGGGGCAATTGACCGAAGAATTAGCCGAAACCTAAATACGATGAGCGTTGATAGTGGATTGTTCTTCGATAGAATTCTAGATAACGAAGGTTCTGTTCAGACACTGGAACCACGACTTTTCTACTTGCGTGTTCCCTACTCAGATCAATCCAACATTCAAGTGTTTGACTCCAGCGCGTTCGATTTCAATATCAGTCAGTTGTTTCGCGACAACCGATTCAGCGGTTCTGATCGCATCGCAGATGCCAATCAGTTATCTGTAGGACTAACAACTCGTATCATTAACGGTACTGACGGTAAAGAACGATTTAGCGCGAGTATTGGCCAAATTCGACACTTTGACGATAGGCGGGTGACATTAACAAGCGATGAGGAAGTAGATTCACGCAGCACCTCGGATGTCGTTGGAGAGCTTTCAACGACGCTAGCAAAGGATTGGGTCGGCAAAAGTAGTATTCAGTGGAACCCTGACGAGAAGCAAACTGTCCGAAGCTCGCTCTCCCTCGGTTATCGTCCCGGACCCAACAAGATCGTCAATGTCACTCACCGTGTGGTTAACGATCAAGCAAGGGAAGAAAAAACTGAACAAATTGATCTCTCCGCAGTGTGGAAAATCCAAGACAGCTGGCGATTGGCCGGCCGGTGGAACTATTCTCTGGATGCTGATCGAAGTATCGAATCGCTATTGGGTATTGAATATGACAGTTGCTGCTGGGCGGTGAGGTTTGCAGCACGCCGATATATCGCCGATGGCGGCGATGATCACGACACCAGTCTATATTTCCAGTTGGTACTTAAAGGTTTAGCGCCTCTGGGGCAGAATTACGGGGCATTACTTGAGAATGCCATTTTGGGATATCGGGACGATGTCCAGCTATAGGAAACACTAACGTGCAACCAACAATAAAGCAGTTTTTTGCCGCTCTAACGCTGGCATGCGCTCTGTTTTCAGCAAGCAGCGTATCCGCTCAAGATGTTGTGCTTGATAGGATCAGAGCCGTGGTAAACGACGGTGTCGTACTCGATAGCGATATCAAATCTGCCCTCCGGTTTTTTAGGCAACAAGCGGCCAGCAACCAACAGACTCTGCCCGAAGATGGCGTACTCTCCGAGCGAATCCTACAAGAACTTATAGATCGGGAAATTCGCCAGCAACGCGCAACACAAATTGGTATTGCGATTGACGCCAACAGCGTTAACAGAGCCATAGAGCAAGTGGCCCGCGGTAACAACATGAACACAGTGCAATTTCGCAGAACGTTACAGCAGCAAGGTTTTGACTACACCCTGTTTCGTAAAAACATTGAACAAGAACTACTGATGCAGCGGTTGGTAGAACGCGAAGTTCAACCACGAATAAGAGTCTCTGCTCAAGAGATCGACGACTACATTGAAAGCGTTAAAGGTGATGCCAAAGAAAATCAGCGTTACCGTATTCAACATATTTTAATTGCAATCTCCCCCACTGCGGATCGTGAAGAGATAGATGCCGCAACCGAGCGTGCAAATGCTGTGTTAAGCGCATTGAAAGCCGGTGCAGATTTTAGTGAGCAGGCAGCCACATCCTCAGACGGCGCACGAGCTCTTCAGGGAGGAGATCTTGGTTGGAGAACGCTTCAAGAGCTACCCGCATTCTTGTCGAAGGCATTGAGAAAAATGCAACCCTCCCAGCTCAGCGAACCTTTGCGCTCGGCCAATGGCCTTCATATCGTTAAGTTGTTGGACCGGGAAAGTAATGACCAGACACAAGTTAGCGAGCAGTTGGTTCGGCATATTTTTATTGCAGGCGACACAGGATCTGAACGACAGAAACTAGCAGTGGCCCGTGCTCAACTGCAAAACGGCGCTTCATTTTCAGAACTGGCCGCAAAGATAAGCGAAGACCCGAACAGTGCAAACAATGGCGGAGAACTACCTTGGTTCAGCAAAGGTCAGATGCCTCCGCAATTGGAACAGATGGCTAACACATTATCTGTAAAGCAGTTGAGTCAACCATTCCAAACGCAGTTTGGTTGGCACCTGATGCAACTGATCGACAGACGAACGCGTTCTGTCGATGATGCAGCGCTTCGCGACCAAGCGAATAGTTCGCTAAGGCAAAGCAAGGTCGAGCAGGAAACCCTGCGCTGGTTGCGACAAATGCGCGATGAGTCCTTTGTGGAAATCCGCTCTTGAAGGCAATCATTGCCCTCACTCCAGGCGAACCTGCGGGTATCGGCCCTGACCTAGCGGTTATGCTCGCACAGCGAACGCGCAAGGATCCCTTAGTTGCCATAGCCGATAAACAGCTGCTTCAGGAAAGAGCTGAAATACTAAAACTGCCTTTAAGCATTCAGGATTTCAGCGACAACTCAACAGAGGTTTCGACAGAGGCTCACACACTGTGTGTGAAACATGTGCCAATGCACGCACCCGTCGTTTGTGGCGAACTCAACTCGAAAAACGCTGCCTATGTACTCGCCACACTAGACGAAGCCGTTAACGGCTGCGTGAGTGGCCGTTATAACGCAATGACAACTGCGCCTTTACACAAAGGCGTCATAAACGATGCCGGTATCACATTCACGGGACACACAGAATACCTGGCTGAGAAAATCGGTAGCGAACCTGTCATGATGCTGGCCACAGAGACAGCAACAGGTCCGCTACGCGTAGCCTTAGCTACCACGCACCTGCCTGTATCAGCCGTACCGAAAGCACTAACACCCACTGTGCTGACGCGCGCCCTGCAAATATTACACGCAGACTTAGAAAAACGATTCGATGTTAAAAACCCGCGCATTTTGGTTGCAGGGTTAAACCCTCACGCAGGTGAAGGCGGACACATGGGACGCGAAGAAATTGATGTTATCGAGCCCGTGCTTGACTCACTTCGTCAACAAGGGATGCACTTGATCGGGCCCCTACCTGCGGACACGCTATTCACTCCCCAGCATTTATCGCATGCAGATGCGGTTATGGCGATGTACCACGATCAGGGGCTACCGGTATTAAAATACGCTGGCTTTGGTGATGCTATCAATATCACCTTGGGTCTTTCTATCATTAGAACTTCCGTTGATCATGGAACCGCTCTGGATAAAGCCGGCACAGGAAATATCGATACCGGCAGCTTATATGCTGCCCTGTCTCTGGCGAGTAAACTGGCCAATCCTACTGCTGAGAATTAAGCTGCTGTGAACCACAAGGCTCGAAAACGCTTCGGACAAAATTTTTTACAAGATTTTTCTGTCATAGAGCGAATATTGTCATCAATGCGATTAAGTGCCGATGACAACGTGGTAGAAGTCGGGCCGGGTCTTGGGGCGTTAACGCTGCCCCTACTGGAGCAACTTGATCGCTTGCATGTCATCGAAATTGATCGCGACCTAATTGCACGCCTTGAAGCAAAAAATCTTGAAGGTTTGCATATTCAAAGTGCAGATGTTCTCAGCGTAGATTTCAGCACTCTAGCAGTGGGAAACTCTCTACGAGTGGTCGGCAACCTGCCCTACAACATCGGAACACCGTTATTGTTGCGTTTACTAGAGGTACACCCACTGCTGCGAGACATACACGTTATGTTGCAAAAGGAAGTCGTTGATCGACTTCATGCAACTTGCAATTCACGCTCATACGGCAGACTTAGCGTCATGATGCAAAGTGTGTTCGAGGTTGAACCCTTATTCACAGTCCCGCCTCATTCTTTCGAGCCGGCACCAAAGGTAGACTCAGCAGTTGTCCGCTTAAGACCCCTTGCCACGCCACTAGCAAAAGACGACGTCGCTGCACTCGAACGATGTACACGTATCGCGTTTGCTAACAAGCGAAAAACCCTGCGAAATAATTTGAAAGCTCACATCAACGACCAATCCCTAGAAGCCATTGATATAAACCCGCAGGCCCGAGCAGAAACCTTGGACATTGAGGCGTTTCACCGACTGTCAAAAAGGTTAAGTCAAGGCTAAGCGGTGCTACTATAGGGACATCACTTCAGTAACCACAGTTAACGATGGATGTAGAAGTCACTGACGGCATTCAGGTGGATGTAGACACGCTCTACGTTGAATCCGAATCCGATCCGGACAACAACCGCTTTGTTTTCGCTTATACGATTACCATTCGTAACGTGGGAAACACGGCCGCCAAATTATTGACCAGGCATTGGGTTATCCGCGATGCCAACGGCAAAGTACAGGAAGTACAAGGCGATGGCGTAGTCGGTGAACAGCCCCATTTAAAACCCGGCGAGGGCTTTCAATATACCAGCGGCACTATGTTGGAAACATCCATGGGCACCATGGGCGGCAGCTATTTATTAGTCACCGACGAAGGGGAAGAGTTCAAAGCTCCGATTGCTGATTTTCTACTCTCTGCCCCACGCACACTCCACTAACCATCCAAACAAGATAGCGCTTCGTGACCACCTATGTAATAGGCGATCTGCAAGGATGTCTGGCACCGCTTAAAAGACTGCTCGATCATATCCGTTACGACCCGGCCAGCGACAAGCTGTGGTTCGTCGGAGATTTAATTAACCGCGGTCCGGAATCCTTGCCAGCTTTGCGCTTTGTAAAAGCACTAGGCTCGAATGCCATCACTGTTTTAGGCAATCACGATCTGCATCTGCTAGCAGTTCTGCACGGCGTTAGAAAAGTGTCCGGAAAAGACACGCTCGATGAAATTATCAACGCCCCTGACAGAGACGAATTAACCCACTGGTTGTCACACCAACCGCTCATCCATACCGATGAAAAATTAGCTCACACCCTGGTTCATGCCGGCATCCATCCGAACTGGTCGCTTGAGCAAGCACATGCCATGGCCAATGAAGTCAGCAATGCGTTGAAAACTGACCTAAATAGTTTCTTGCAACATATGTACGGCAATTCCCCATCGCACTGGTCGACAGATTTAACCAAGCGTAAGAGACACCGGTTTACGGTTAATGCGTTTACCCGTATGCGATACTGCCATGGAGATGGCCAACTGGATTTTGATTTTAACGGTCCGCCCAGCGCCTCGCCAGAACATCTATATCCCTGGTATGCAACGCCTAACAGACAGACCTTACCCACAACTATAGTTTTCGGCCATTGGTCCAGCCATCCGGCAATTGCACCGGCTTATGCGATACCGACCGATCGTGGTTGTGTTTGGGGTGGCAGCCTAACGGCTTATGCTGTTGAAAACCAAGCGAGCTATTGGGTTGAAAATCTCAAAAAGTATTGAGGGTACGAAACTGTATTGGGAAACCCGTCAATAACGGAAGCGCTATTTTTCAGGTGAATATTTCTCGCTAAATTCCATTAGCGTTGGCCAAAGACCTTTTGCGCGGTGTGTTTAACCTATCGGCCTAATGAGCCTCCATACAAAGTCGTGCAATTTCTCAGCAGGTGGTATCCGTTTCAACAGGCTAAAATTATCTGAATCTGCCGCAAAGCCCTCATCGGTAGTTACTGCAACAGCATAGTTATCTGCCACTAATTGATTGCAAAAAGAATTCGACATACCGTTTGGGTAACAAAATACACCTACATTCTTGCCCAACATTCTGGAGAGATCTTTTTTAGAGTTAACCACTTGATTTTCTATTTCTTCTTCATCTAGGGTATCCAAAATAGGATGGCTTTTGGTATGACTCCCTATCTCAACGCACTCGGGCAGACGACAGATGTCCTCGACGCTCATGATTAAATAATCTTGCAACATCTTTTCGTCATAGTTTGGTTGAGGACAATCTTTACGCAGCAAAAACATAAGATCGCTAACCTCATCCCCTGGCCAACGTTTCACTAACTCAGAAAAAGTTTTAACACTCTCTTCACTGTTGTCAGGACATCGACCATTGGATATTTCGTAGACCTTGTCAGAAGGCAACAGCTGAAGCCTGCAACGCAACTCGTGATTCCACAACATCGACTTGCCGTCGATAAGATCGCTGCATACAAAGAACGTGGCCTTTAGCCCATACTTATCTAATATGGGTGCCGCTGTTGTTGCGTTATTTAGCAAACCATCATCAAAGGTTAATATGATGGGGGGCTTCTTCGCTGAATAGTTGGGATCACCATTGAGCAGGGACACCGCCTCGCTAACCCAGTAGCTTTCAAAATGCTTGCTAATGAACCTCATTTGGAGCTCGAATGACTCCTCGGGAAAATCACTGCACCCGACTCCGTGGTACATGATTATTCTTAGATTTCTAGGCAGCCACGAGAAAAGATGGAGGTACTTAGCCGTCAATAGCAGCAACAATTTCAAAGGCACGACTATGTGTCTCTTCATAGTGCTTATCTATCCTTGACAATTGATGCTAACAATACAGGTTACTCGCGTTATTTTAGTCAAAATTTATGCCATTTCACTACCGCTCGAACGTTCCTCGCTTGGCTTAAGATATCGGCAGGTGCTAATTTTAGCTTTAATACGTCACAGGATCTTAGATGAAACTCATCACAACTGGCGCTAGTGATGCCAACGGACTTCAAACTATTAAGTTACATTATTGAGGAGGGCTTCGCTGACGACAACGCAGTGGGCGTCGAAAAACATGTAACCAGCAAAAGCGGTAAGAAAGCGAACCAGCACTCCGCTGTGACTATTTCTCTAACACCCAATACGTTACGGGCACGCCACCGGTATCCTCTAGCGATTGCTTATCCTCACTAACAATCGTCCAGTCGCCCCAGTTGAAACTACATAACCAGGTATCGCCTTCATAAGCTCTATCAACGACGGTTAAGTACAAACGCCGAGTAATACTCATGGCATCACGGCAAAGTGAGGCGCCCCCAATGATCATAATTTCGCCAGCAGGTTGACCGTTAAGCGCATCGTGGCTAGCTGCAATTGCATCATTAAGGCTGTTGACCACAACGACACCTTCAGCGCTCCATTCAGTATTTCGGGTAACCACTATGTTGGTCCGACCTGGCAAGGGCTTACCGATAGAGTCAAACGTTTTGCGCCCCATAACGACCGGCTTACCCATTGTCACACGCTTAAAATACGCAAGCTCACCGGGGATTTTCCACGGCAAACCACCATTTTGGCCAATCAGTTTGTTTTTATCCATAGCCATAATCATGGCAATTGCAGGCGCAACATCATTGGGCATGGCTTAATCCTTTTTCTACTCGCAGTTAAACAGCAATAGGCGCTTTGATGGTCGGATCGGCATCGTATCCGATCAACGTGAAGTCATCGTAGGTAAACGCAAAAAGATCCTTAACCGATTGATTAATTTGCATAGTCGGTAGAGTTCTGGGCTGGCGGGAAAGCTGAGTTTGTACCTGTTCAAAATGATTGCTGTACAAATGTGCATCACCCAATGTGTGTACAAAATCACCTGGCTGGAGATCGCATACTTGCGCCACCATGAGCGTCAACAATGCATATGAGGCAATATTGAACGGCACGCCCAAGAACACATCGGCGCTGCGCTGGTAGAGCTGGCAACTGAGTTTTCCGTCGGCGACATAAAACTGAAACAGTGCGTGGCACGGTGGCAATTTCATATTGGCTATTTCACTAACATTCCAGGCACTGACGATATGACGCCGGGAATCTGGGTTGTTTTTTATCTGATCAAGCAATTCACTTATCTGATCGATGTGCACACCGGCAGGTGTAGGCCAACTTCTCCATTGACTGCCGTACACTGGCCCCAGATCACCGTTCTCATCAGCCCACTCGTCCCAAATGGAGACACCGTGCTTGTTGAGGTAGGCGATATTGGTATCGCCATTTAAAAACCACAGCAATTCATGGATGATGGACTTTAAATGCAACTTCTTCGTGGTGAGTACCGGAAAGCCTTTTTGCAGATCAAACCGCATTTGATAGCCAAAAACTGACCGTGTTCCGGTACCTGTGCGATCAGATTTATCTGTCCCGTTGTCCAGAATGTGCTGAAGAAGATCAAGATAGGTTTGCATATTGCGCTTGTTATGACCTGCTGTTGTTATAAGCGAAGTAAATCAGTGCAGCTCCCCCAACTATCATCGGAAATGACAACAATTGCCCCATAGTGAGCCAGTTGAAGGCAATAAAGCCAAGATCTGCGTCTGGCTGACGAACAAACTCGATGAGGAATCTATAAATACCGTAGCTCAGTACGAAGACTCCCGACACGGCCATTCTTGGCCGGCGCCGCGAGGAAAAAACCCAGACAATTAAAAACAGAATAATGCCTTCGCCGATGAACTGATAGATTTGATTAGGGTGACGAGGTTCAGGACCTGCATGAGGAAAAACCATACCCCAAGGAACATCGGTGACTCGGCCGTACAACTCACCGTTTATAAAATTGCCGATACGCCCTGCTCCTAAACCGATCGGGAACATGGGCGCGAAAAAATCAGCTACCTGAAAAAACGAACGATGGGTAATGCGCGCGTACAACCAAAAAGCGACAACAACGCCTATAAACCCGCCGTGAAAAGACATGCCGCGCCAACCGTACTGGCTGAACGGATTCAGCGCTTGCAAAGGTTCGCTAAACAAAATATCTGTTTGATAGAAAAGCAAAGAGCCAACCTTTCCGCCAACAATAACACCGAGCACTATGTAGAAAACGGCATCGCCGATTTCCTCGGCAGTCCAACCCGCACCCGGTTTGCTAGCGCGATACTTGGCAAGCCACCAACCGGCCATAAACGCGAACATATACGTAACGCCGTACCAATGAATGACCAGCGGACCAAGTTCCAATGCAACCGGATTTATATTGGGATATTGCAGCATTTAAGACAGCCAGTCCTATGTATTGGCGCGTCGACGACGCACAGAGTATAACGATATCGACGCGATACCGTCACGATGGTAACAAGTGCCCCCGTTTAAACAACACGCCCGATAACGCCGGTGAGATAGAGCGTCTCGGGCATGGAGGCGTGAACCGGATGATCAGCGCCCTGCCGAAGAGTAGATAGCAGCTGTAGACCCAGACTACCCTTTGGAGTTCCTAGTCTCATTTGCTGAATCAACTCCTCGTGACTCAGCGCTTGAGAACATGAAGCGCTCAGAA
Source organism: Granulosicoccus sp. (assembly GCA_045110515.1). Lineage (GTDB taxonomy): Bacteria > Pseudomonadota > Gammaproteobacteria > Granulosicoccales > Granulosicoccaceae > Granulosicoccus. The sequence goes on from JBGCGD010000014.1 coordinate 46,028, forward strand.
TTATGCCTCCTGGATTTAAAAGACGCATGGCAAGACGGTTGTTGAGCGCATAGTGACGCATACCTGCATCGCGATCTTTTCGGCGTTTTATAAAGGCGGGAGGATCAAGAATGACCACGTCAAAACGCTCACGCTCTTCAAACAGCGTCCGCATGGCCTCAACCGCATCTGACGCCTTCGCCGTAAAGTTGCTTTCTAGGCCATTTCTTATGGCATTGGCGTTTGCGGCATTCACGGCCGTCTCAGATGCATCTATCGCCAGTACAGATTCCGCACCGGCCACAGCCGCGTTGAGTCCGAATGCGCCCAGATACGTGTATAAGTCTAGAACCCGCTTACCTTTGACCCACTCTTTAATCGCATTTCTGCTGTCTCTATGGTCATAAAACCAACCGGTTTTCTGACCGAGCTCTGCAGGTACTTCAAAATCAAGATCGTTTTCATTGATTGCCAGCGTATCGGTGGCATTGCCGAACACCCATTCGCGGTACAGCGGCAGATGCTCAAGCTCTCTCACTGAGGCATCGTTTCTTAAGTAAATATTGGCGGCACCGGAGAGAGTTTTTAAGGCATCAACGATATCGTCGCGATAGTGCTCCATGCCAGCGGTCGTAATTTGAACTACCAGCGTTTCACCGTAACGATCAACGGTTAGCCCGGGTAAAAAATCCCCTTCGCTATGCACCCAGCGGTAATAAGGTTTGGGATAAAGCGCCTCGCGCAATTCAAGAGCCCGCCCTAATCGCGCACGTAAAACCGTTGCATTAAAGGGTTCGTTTGCTCGCCTGCTGGTTACTCGTGCTGCGATCAGCGAGTGAGGATTGACGTAGACGTGGGCGAGGAATTTTCCATTAACCGACGTTACAGTTGCCGGCGCCCCTGGCTCCAATCCTTTGAGCGGTGTTTGCTGGGTATCAATCTCGTTTGAGAATATCCAACCATGACCACTTTGAATCCGACGCTCTTCCCGTTTCTTTAAGCGAAGGACATTCATGCTAACGACACCGCGATTGAGGCGCCGTTCAAAATTAATAGCGGTTTACTTTTCCAGTGCGCTAAGCAGTTGATCTTCCAACTCTCCGCGGACCGCGATAACTTCACCCAAACGCGAAAGATCGCCGGATAGCATGTGGACGTCATCGCCCGTTCCGTCAAAAGCATCGTACTTGTCATTAAAATCGACCAGGAAGTCTGTAGTTTCAGCAATTGCGGGATAGACCTCGGCTGCAACTTCTTTGACAGCCCGGCGACGCTCTTTGCCTTCAATAATGCGCTGATACACTTCAAAGTGCCCCATCGCGGTGTAGTCCACCATTATCTGGCAAAAACGGCGCAGTTGGTCAGCTTCGACTTGATGAGTTTCGATATCACGCGTGGCGAACGAGCTAACACCTGCCAATTGACAGTAACTCACTACAACTTCTTGCCTTAATTTAACCAACGACTCGATAGTGTTGTGTAATCGACCGCGACGATCCACTCCACCGGAGTTGTCTCCGTTGGGTTCGAATGATGCTGTATTGGCTTCTGCTTGGACGCTCATTGCGTTGATCTCCGGCACGAAATAAGAAAAGTGAAACAAACCTGGGGGTTACGTACACGTTACCCCAAGCAAGGACTTTGCCATTTAGTGAGTCAAGTAAACCACAAGTGTTGCAGAAACACCACAGCTAATTGTTAAAATAATTTCTCGGAAGTTAATCGCAAACCGATGATATTCATAACAATTAAAAATTGACTTACGACATATTTAAGCTACCAAATTCAGTCACCATGCCAGTCAATGATGTGCGAATAAATTTCTGATAATGGGACAAATTGCTCAGAAACACACTGTTCGGCCACCGAAATGCCTGCCAATTTGACGCTTTCAGGGGTTCCACTGAGCAAGGGGTGCCAATTATCCAAAGGCTCTCCTCGGCTCAATTTCCGATAAGCACAGGTTTCGGGCAGCCAACTGATCTTTTCTGCAGTGATTGGCCGAATGGATAGACAGTCTGGCACCTTTGAAAAGCGATTCTCGTAATCGCTGCAACGACAGTTGCTGGTATCAAGCAATCGGCAAGACACTCGAGTGAAATGAATTTGCCCGGTATCCTCGTCTTCCAACTTTTGCAAACAACAACGACCACAACCGTCACACAGCGATTCCCACTCCGAATCGCTCATGTCGTCGAGCGCTTTAACTTCCCAAAATGGTCTTGCTTCAGAGCTCATGAGAAATCCGACGACTAAGCTTCCTTATGATATTCAATGACCCGCCGCACCTCTTCAGCCGACCCCATGATCACTGGAACCCGTTGATGCAAATCACTCGGCTCAATATCCAGAATAGATTCCGTGCCAGTATGTGCGATTCCGCCTGCTTGCTCCATGAGCCACCCCATAGGATTAGCTTCGTACATTAAGCGCAACTTTCCGGACTTCCCCGCGGCTTGGAGCTTTGCATCCATAGGGTATAAAAACACTCCCCCTCGACACAGAATTCGGTGAACATCACCCACCATTGACCCTGCCCAGCGCATATTAAAATTCCGGCCGCGCGGACCTGTTTCGCCCAAATTACACTCCTCGATGTAGCGCTTTTCCGGGGCTAGCCAGTGTCTCGTATACGCTGAGTTTATAGCGTATTCGCTAGTGGACTCCGGCACTGTCATCGCCGGGTGGCTAAGGATAAATTCTCCAATACTGCTCTCCAGTGTAAACCCGACAACACCCTCACCGATGGTTAGAATCAACATGCTGGCCGAACTGTACAAACAGTAGCCAGCGCACACCTGCGATCTTCCGCTTTGCAGGAAATCCGAGTCTTTTGGTGCCGCTGCAGAGTCGTGCCGGGTAATGGAAAAGATGGTGCCGGTCGAGCCATTCACATCAATATTGCTTGACCCATCCAGCGGATCGAACGCGAGCAAATATTTGCCTCGAGAGTATTGTTCAGGAATCGGATAGTGCTCATCCATCTCTTCTGATGCAATGCCTGCCAGATGACCTGAGGATTCCATCGACTCGATGAAAACTTCATTGGCGATAATATCGAGCTTTTTTTGTTCTTCCCCCTGAACGTTCTCCTGCCCTGCCGCTCCGAGCACGCCAGCTAGCTCACCGCGGCGAACAAGATCGGACAATCGCTTGCAGGCCGTCGCCACATCACCCATCAGGCCAAGGAAATCACTGCCGAGGTCGTCTCGGGAGCGGCTCTGTTGCGCTAAATATTGGGTAAGCGTTGTGCCTGTCTGCGCCATTATATTTCCACCATGTCAAAGTCGTCTTTTATCGCACCGCAATCGGGACAGGCCCAGTTCAGCGGCACATCTTCCCACCGAGTTCCGGCGGCAATTCCATCTTCCGGCCATCCTTCGGCCTCGTCATAGATTAGTCCACACACGATGCATAAGTATTTCTTGTATTCCACGGGAACGTCGCTGCTGCTATTAAGGGTACTTAATTGTCTCATCTACACAAGAGACATGCCGTAAAATGGCAGCCTAAAGATTGATAACCCCTTACATTCCGGAGCCTCTTGTGTCATCCACAACGTCCTCGACAGATCATAATGCCGCACAACAGTTATTCGATCGTGCGCGTAAAGTCATTCCAGGTGGCGTGAATTCCCCTGTTCGTGCCTTTGGTAGCGTTGGTGGCACCCCCCGCTTCATCACCAGCGCCAGTGGTGCGTACGTAACTGACACTGAGAACAAGCAGTACATCGATTATGTGGGGTCCTGGGGACCCATGCTACTTGGACACGCACACCCGGAAGTCATCGCGGCCGTCAGAGCTGTCGCCGAGAATGGCTTAAGTTTTGGCGCACCGACAGAGCTCGAAGTCCAGATGGCAGAATTAATTTGCGATATCGTCCCGTCGATCGAATCGGTGCGAATGTGCAGCTCTGGCACTGAAGCGACCATGAGTGCCATCAGACTAGCCCGCGGCTTTACCGGCAGAGACAACATACTGAAATTCGAAGGCTGCTATCACGGACATTCAGATTCACTGCTGGTTAAGGCAGGCTCCGGTGCGTTAACTCTGGGTGTTCCCAGCTCTCCAGGTATTCCGGCAGATTTTGCCAAACACACACTGACGCTTGCGTTCAACGATGAAGATGCATTGCGCGCTCTATTTAAAGAACAAGGCGATTCACTGGCTTGCGTCATTATTGAGCCTATAGCTGGCAATATGAATTTCGTCGAACCGTTGCCCGGTTATCTAGAAACGTTACGCAAGCTTTGCACAGAGCATGGCACGGTACTTATTTTTGATGAAGTCATGACGGGTTTTCGCGTTGCCAAAGGCGGTGCTCAAGAGTTGTACGACGTCATGCCGGACATCACAACCCTCGGCAAAGTCATTGGCGGCGGGATGCCTGTCGGGGCATTCGGTGGGCGTCGCGATATCATGGAACAAATTGCGCCAACAGGTCCCATCTACCAAGCCGGCACCTTGTCTGGCAACCCTATTGCCATGAGCGCAGGTATTAAAACGCTTCAGCTTTTATCTGAAACCAATTTTCACGCTGAGCTTCACGCGATAACTGGGCGGCTACTTAGCGGCTTAGAAAATGAAGCTAGTAAGCACGGCGTGCCGCTATGCACTGCTCACGCGGGTGGAATGTTTGGCGTGTTTTTTACAGACGCTAACAAGGTAACCGGATTTGATGAGGTTATGAAATGCGATACAGATCACTTCAAACTATTTTTTCATAGCATGCTGGCCAGTGGTATTTACCTGGCACCGTCTGCATTCGAAGCAGGGTTTTCAAGTGCTGCCCATACAGACCAGGATATCGACGACACGATAAAAGCCGCCGGTGAAGCATTTTCAGCCATCAAGAAGGCATAGTCATGAACGGTCGATGTATAGCTATGTGGTCGGGTCCTCGCAATATCTCAACCGCCATGATGAGAGCGTGGGAAAATCGTAGCGATACCGTTGTCTTGGATGAACCCTTTTATGCGCACTTTCTAGATCGGACGGGCATTGAGCACCCCATGCGCGACGATATTGTTGCCGAGGGTGAGACAGATTGGGCGAAGATAGTTAGCCGATTAATTGAGAAACCAGCATCGGGGTTGTTTTATCAAAAACACATTACAACACATTGGCTCGAGCATTTTAAAACTGACTGGTTAACAGAACTGTCCCATGTCTTTTTAATCAGGGATCCAGAACCTGTGGCTGCCTCTTATGCGGTTAAACGACACAGTGTGACTGCCAGCGATTTGGGATACTCACAACAATCAGAGCTATTTAGAATTATCACTAAAATGCAGGGCAAAAAGCCCCCTGTTATTGACAGCAAACGCTTCTTAGAAAACCCGAAATCTCAACTTGAAACGCTGTGCGACATTCTAGAGATACCGTTCGAAGACACTATGCTGACCTGGCCTACAGGCGCCAGAGAAAGTGACGGGATATGGGGAGCTCATTGGTACGATGCGGTCAACCAATCTACTGGCTTTAAACCGCCCCAAGCCAAGCAGGCTGAACTCACTGACGCACAGCAAGACATCGCTAATGAGTGCAAAGCGTATTATGAAGAGCTACGAGACGTCGCTATTTAAACCGATGTAGAGCTTAGCTGGCTAGAAATACCATTTAAGCCCAAAGCTAACTGCGGTAACATCTGAGAACTCAGCACCATCAGCGCTGTATCTCATCAGGTCTGCAGATAAGTCCACTCGTGAGCTCAGCTGTGTCTCCATACCAATGCCGTAAGAGAAACCTGACTGGGAATCTGTAAATGTGCGTCCATTGATATCCTGACTGTGCGTAAGGCTCGATAATCCGACCAAGCCAAAGACAGCGCTTTTTTGACCAAAGGGCAAATAGCCTTTAAGCAAAGCACTGGCAAAGCTTGTACTAAACGAATCATAAGAGACACTTTCGGTATCTGAACCACCCCCTAAATGCGCTTCTATATCGAAAAAGTCATTCAGGCGAACACCCATTCTCAAACGCAAACCAAGTGGGTTCAAGTCATCGTTTTGGGTACTGTTGATTGACATCGAAGCACCATCAACACCAATGTACATATCGGCGACAGCCTGTATTGGAGAGGCTATTGCCAGGCAACTGACAAGGGATACAGTAACGATTTTTTTCATGACAGTGTCCGTTCTTAAAGAAGAACGCACAGCCTATAGAATCTCTCCTTAACTGGATCTGAACAACGCGTTTGGGAATACCTATTCAGCAGTTTCAGCATAGGCCTGATAATCATCAGGATCCATCATAGATTCGATATCAGATGCTTCATCGGGTTGGATTTTAAAAATCCAACCATCCCCATACGGATCTGTATTGACCAGTTCTGGATTGTCAGCGAGTTCTACGTTTGCATCGATAACGGTGCCGGCCACCGGAGCATAGATGTCCGATGCGGCTTTGACAGATTCAACGACTGCGATACCTTCTTCAGCTTCACAGTTACGATCAATTTCCGGTGTTTCAACAAACACCAAGTCGCCTAACTGTTCTTGGGCATGGCCACTGATACCGACGGTGATAGTTCCGTCTTCTTCCAACCTGACCCATTCGTGAGAAGGTGCAAATTTTAAATCGCCTGGGATTTCCATAAAACTACTCTGCTGATTATTAAACGACTAGGAGTGCTCCAAGAGTGGCGCCGATCAGTTTACAACACCCCGATTGCACGCCAATACAAGCCCAGTTACGACGAGAATACTATTCGCTTTAACAGAGCAACAAACAGTATGACCATACAAATTATAAAAACTGGCCAATTTCCTGTTCTAGAGTACGGTGTTAAGCCTGACCGCGGCTGGACTTGCACGTCCATAATACCAGCAGTGTTATGAAAAATACGACCGACGACCTGGCCTCTAAAATCAATGGCGGAGGAAACACCGGTGTTCGTAACGCGAACAAGGGGCCTTGCAAGTTCCAAGGCTCGCATTCGTGCTTTCTGCTCATGCTGATGCGGCGCAGCTGAATCGCCAAACCAAGCATCATTGGAGACATTGATCAGCAATTGGGAATCAGGCAACAACGCCCTCAACTCTTCCCCGTATACATCTTCATAACAAATTGATATCCCAACTTTCACTCCTTGGATATCGATGGGCACGTGGGGTCCGCTACCCGCCGCAAGATCGGCCATGGGAATGACGATAAACTTCGAGGCGAAATCGAGAATAAAACGTAACGGCATATATTCTCCAAACGGAACCAAATGCCTCTTTTGATAGACAGCCTGCGCGCCTCCCAACTGCTTGACTGCATTGTAAACATCATTGCCAACTCTTTGAAAACCTCCACTGAGCACATCGACATCCTGCGCATCCATGGAGCTGACAAACGGACTCATAACCCTCTCTACCTGATCAAAATACGTGGGTATCGCCGTTTCGGGCCACACGACCAGATCAATATTCTCAATACCCGGCTGCTGCGACATTGACGTGTAGTTTTGCAAGGAGGATTCCAGCCTGGCCTGGCTGAATTTCATTTCCTGTGGGATATTGGCCTGCACCATGCGGATGTTTAAAGACTCACCATCAGCTTGCGAAAAGTCAACGCTTTTAGTCGCAACAGACAAAAGAATAGGCACAATAATTACGACAAACGACCCTACTCTCAGTCTTGTTGAACCACTGACAAAAGCAACAGCAGTACACGCTGAAAGCACAACGAAGAAACTAAGCCCATACACTCCGACCAATGGAGCCAGGTGTGCTAAGGGACCAGAGGTTTGGCTGTATCCAATGAGAATCCATGGAAAACCGTTCATTATTTTCCCGCGGAGCAACTCGGCTAGCACCCACAAGGCTGCGAATAAAAACGCATTAGCCAAAGGCGTATTCTGCCTCTTTGCACGCACCCAGATGTAGGCGGTCAAGCTGGGAAAGAGCGTCATTACCAGTACAAACAACAAGGTTAACAAAGCGGCAAGCGGGGCAATGGCTGCGCCAAACAAATGCAAACTAAAATACACCCAATGCACACCAATGCCAAAGTAGCCGAGGCCAAATAACCAACCCAACCACAATGCGTGCTTGGGCGTGGCATTTTGCAGCAGCGCATAAAGCACAATCAGTGAGCCCGAAGCAGCTACCCACCATTCGGTGGGGGCGAAAGAAAACGGCAGTACGAGTCCACTGACAAATGCCAGTGTTGACACTAACCAACGCGGCAGGACTAAATTTCCCATCGGGTCTTAATCGGTATCGGTATCGGTAAGCGTAACCTGAAGCAGGTGCAAGCGACGTGAATCAGCGGAGAGCACTCGGAACTGGCAATTATCAATTTCTGCTATTTCCCCTGCCTTGGGCATGTGTCCAATATGCTGAAGCAATAACCCGCCAATGGTGTCGAATTCTTCATCACCAAATTGCGTACCTAGCGTTTCGTTGAATTCGTCAATCGGCGTTAAGGCTCTCACGGAATAGCGACCATCTCCATGGTCTTTGATATCCACATCCTCTTCGGTATCGTGCTCGTCATCGATCTCACCAACAATCTCCTCAAGGACGTCTTCGATAGTGACAAGTCCCCCTACACCGCCATACTCATCGAGCACGATGGCCATATGATTTCTAGCGGCTCGGAATTCCTTTAAGAGCACATTTAATCGCTTGGTTTCTGGGGTGAATGTGGCTTTTCGCAAGATATCGTCGAGTCGAAACGCTTTTTGCGAGCCGGTATCTGAATATCGCAGCAGGTCCTTCGCTAACAGAACACCCACCACGTTGTCCTTGTCTTCATTAATAACAGGAAAGCGGGAGTGACCGGACTCGATGACCACTTTTAGAATTTCTTCAAGCGGCGTGTCGTTTTCTACAACGACCATTTGTCCTCGGGGAATCATGATATCCCGCACCCGCATCTCAACGACCTGAAAAACCCCCTCAACCATCTGGAGCGTTTCAGCATCGAAAATTTCGCGCGCCTGGGCATCTCTCAGAAGCTCAAGAAGCTCTTCCCGATCTCTTGGTTCACCACCAATAGCGTGAACCAAGCGGTCCATCAGCGAGCGGCTGGTACCACCATCTTGCGTCTCTTCAGTCATTGCTTTTCGATGATGTCATACGGATCAGGGATGCCTAAGTCGGATAGTATCTGAATTTCTAATGACTCCATAGTTTCTGCGTCCTTGGAGTTCTCGTGATCATAGCCGCACAGGTGTAGAGTGCCATGAACAAACAAATGCAGCCAGTGATGATCGCAGGGCTTTCCTTGTTTAACGGCCTCTTCATGCACGACATCTGAACACAACACCAAGTCGCCCAGCGCCAACATATTGCCAGTATCGGCACAATCTGAAAGCTGAAAAGCGGGCAAACCAGATTCGAAACTTAGGACATTTGTTGGAGCGTCCTTGGCACGGTACTGAAGATTTAATGCCTGCATGTTAGCAGGAGCTACAAACTGAACTGATAATTCAATATCTGCAACAGAGTCGAGCGCTATTAACGACTGAGCGGCCAATACCGCTTCGCAACAATGCCTAATTGACTCCTCAGTTAGCGAACAACCGCTTGAGTCAAAATTTTCAGCATCGAACAAGACGCAAACTGACGCGCTGTGTACATTTGGAGATAACAAGCTATCACAGCTCGAATCAGAACTTGCGGGGTTACTCACTGTCCTCCACCGCTTCGTAGGCCGCAACAATACGTTGCACCAACGGATGCCGAACAACGTCAGAGGCTGTAAATTCACAGAAGCCTAAACCGTCTACTCCGTGAAGGACATTTTGAACATGCTTCAAACCGGACAACTGGTGTTTCGGTAAATCGACTTGCGATATGTCACCGGTGACGATTGCTTTAGAGCCAAAACCGATGCGCGTGAGGAACATTTTCATTTGTTCCACAGTTGTATTTTGCGCTTCATCCATAATGATGCAGGAGTGGTTTAAGGTTCTGCCCCGCATATAGGCCAGAGGCGCAATCTCTATGACATTACGCTCGACTAGCTTGCCAACTCGCTCGATTCCCAGAAACTCATAAAGTGCATCGTAGATAGGTCTTAGGTAAGGATCGACCTTCTGCATCATGTCTCCAGGCAGAAAGCCCAAGCGCTCACCAGCTTCCACAGCTGGGCGTACAAGAACCAACCGCTGCACTTGATCTGTTTCTAACGCCTCTACTGCACAGGCAACAGCCAAAAAGGTTTTTCCTGTGCCGGCAGGCCCGATACCAAAGGTTAAATCACGCTCTTTTACACTACGCACGTAGTCCACTTGTCGCGGACCACGACACTGAATCGTGGACTTACGCGTCTTGATGATTACGTTGTTTCGAGGCTGAGCTGGCGCCTTCTCTTTCATAGCTGCCAATCCCGACTCTTGAAGCGATAAATGCACCTCTTCAGGTGCTAATGTTTCGTTCTCAGTCATTTCATATAAATGCTCAATCAACGCCTTTGCGCTATTGGAAGATTCCGCCTCACCTTCGATCGAAAATAAATCTCCGCGGTTACTCACCTGAACGTCCAAGCGATGTTCAATTTGCTTCAAGTGCTCGTCGAACTGACCACATAGTCGCGCTAACCGTTCATTGTCAGCCGGTACTACTTGAAACTCTAGTCTTGACATACAGCATTCATAGTGGATTCGCCAATGAGCTCTCCTCGTAAGGAATTCGGCAAAGCTTCGGTTATACGCACATCAGCAAACTGTCCAATGAGCGATTGTGGGCCGGCAAAATTAACCACACGATTGTTCTCTGTTCTGCCGCTGATTTCTGTGGGGTCTTTGCGTGCTGGCCGATCAACCAGAACCTGTTGAACTGTGCCCACCATTGACTGGCTAATGGCTGCAGCCTGTTTTGTAATTTGAGCCTGCAATCTGGCCAAACGCTCTTTCTTGACTTGCATTGGCGTGTCATCTTCCAGCGATGCTGCAGGCGTTCCGGGCCTTGCGCTGTAGATAAAACTAAACGAGTGATCGAACTCTAAGGTTTCGATCAATCTCATGGTGTCTTCAAAATCTTTATCGGTTTCACCGGGGAAACCCACGATAAAATCTGAAGAAAGCGTCAAACCAGGACGAGCTTGCATAAGCTTACGAATTTTCGATTTGTATTCAATCGCGGTGTGACCGCGCTTCATAGCCGCCAGTATACGATCTGAACCGGATTGTACCGGTAAGTGCAGAAAACTGACCAGCTCCGGCACGGTTGCATAGGCTTCGATAAGAGAATCGCTAAACTCGACTGGATGCGAAGTGGTAAAGCGGATCCTCTCCACGCCATCGATGGCAGCAACGTAGCGAATTAGCAACGCCAAATCTGCAGTACCGCCTTCATGCATAGGACCTCTGTAGGAGTTCACATTTTGGCCCAGCAAATGAACTTCCCTGACGCCCTGCTCTGCCAACGCCATAACTTCATCAAGCACGTCGTCCAGGGGGCGACTGATTTCTTCGCCACGGGTGTAGGGCACCACACAAAAGCTGCAATACTTGCTGCATCCTTCAATAATAGAGACATAGGCAGATGGACCGTCTGCGGTTGGCTCCGGCAGGCGATCGAATTTTTCAATTTCGGGAAAGCTGATATCGACAACTGACCCACCGTCTTCCTGACTTTGCCTTAGCAAGTTAGGTAGTCGATGTAATGTCTGAGGACCGAACACAACATCGACAAACGGGGCCCGCTCGTTTATTGCCTCGCCCTCTTGACTGGCCACACAACCACCCACACCAATCACAACGCCTTTCTTGGCTTCCTTGAGCGGGCGCCAACGCCCTAACTCAGAGAAAACTTTCTCTTGAGCCTTCTCGCGGATGGAACACGTATTCAAGAGCAGGATGTCAGCTTCGGACGGATCATTGGTGGCCTCTATTGGCCCTTCCTCGGCGAGTACATCAAGCATTTTCGCGGAGTCGTATTCGTTCATCTGACAACCATGTGTCTTGATGAATACCTTTCGTGTCATGAATTTACTGAGTGTTGGCGCATAGACAACGAAGTATACGCGCGTCAGGGCGTGCTTGGACGCACTCGTCTACCTGATTAGTTAGGAAAAACGCCAATTTTGTCTCGATTGACTGATCGAAGGTACCGAAACGCTCGTTTTATGCGGCCTTGAAAACTCGCCACAGAAATCTGACTGATTAAAACGCAGCGATGCTTCGGGCAGTGATTAAGCATGTGCGAATTTCAATAGGAAATGGCAATTCAATTCAGACAGAGGGCATTGGCAGCTTAGCACCACCTCGACTATTAAAGAATAAATAGTTAACTATTTTTTGTGTCACTTCAATCGCTCTCTAACTATTTCGCTTAAAAGTTTTAATACGTCGACCTTTTTGAACAAAAAATCTCCTATATCGGTCATAACAGCCCCAAACATCTTGCCAATATATAAAAGTTTTATTATTTTACATGCTCGGCATGGTATGTGCCTCCAACAGCCTAACGAAAATCTAATTCTTTAATATTCAGTGGCCTCTCAATCCAGAGACAGACAATCCGTAGGTGAGCTCAATGCGCTGAGAAAGCGTGCCGTTGAACTCCGACTGGCTGGAAAGACCCTGGCGGAAACTCACTCAGAAGTGGGACTTTCCGCACCTACGATTATCGCGGCCATGAAATCATACCGTGAGGGTGGATGGGACGCCGTCGACGTGGGTCCGCGGGGTAGGCCCACAACCCGATCAAAGGACGCCATTTACGCGCAATTCAAAGAACAGATACTGCTACAGGCTACTGTCACAGACGCCAGCAGCAAACAACCCGTTCAACTCTGGGATACCGATCGAGTCCAGCAATGGGCATTCGACTCTCAGGCCATCAAAGTTAGCCGCTCCACTGCCTCGAATTGGTTGAAAAAATGGTCCATCCAACCACCGAGTCGTTACACAAAATTTCGGGCACATTCCGAAGCAGCCCCACTATCGTCCCAGGTATTGAAAGAGCACAACCGTTTCGCGCGTCGCGCAAGGCGCTCAGGTAAAACCGTTTACTGGATAGACACGCAGCGGATCGATGAAACCCGTTACCAACTATTTGCTCACGATCTTCGAGGTCATGCGTTGTGGATAGTCATCGACGGCAAACCGCAAGCAAAACACTTCCTGTTATTCCTAATTTCCTTACACCAAAGGACAGCGACTGCTTCAGCAGTAGTCCTTAAAGATAACGAACTGCTGAATGATACTGAGATATCGTCATGGCTATCTGAAAGCCAAACCGAGACTCTCGTAATACAAGAACCCGCAGCCCTTAAGCACACAACACTAACTTCAGTATCTCCAATGACTAAGACACCCGAAGCTGAAACGCCCACCCGGCCAAGCAGCGATACGCAATCACTCACACACCTACAACGACTGGAAGCGGAAAGCATCCACATCATGCGCGAGGTTGTTGCAGAAGCAGACAACCCCGTCATGCTTTACTCAGTCGGAAAAGACAGCGCTGTCATGCTGCACTTGGCTAGGAAGGCTTTCTATCCGGCCCCTCCCCCGTTTCCTTTACTACACGTAGATACGGGCTGGAAGTTCAAAGCCATGTACGAGTTCAGGGACACCATCACCAAAGAGTACGGTGTTGAACTGCTCACGCACATTAACCCTGAAGGTCTCAGACAGAAAGTAAATCCGTTTACTCATGGATCGGCAATTCATACCGACATCATGAAAACACAAGGCTTAAAGCAGGCCTTGGATGAGCATCAATTTGACATCGCCTTCGGTGGAGCAAGACGAGACGAGGAAAAATCACGCGCTAAGGAACGCGTATTCTCTTTTCGAAGTGCGCAACACCGTTGGGACGCCAAGAACCAACGTCCCGAGCTTTGGCAGCTATACAACGCACGCAAATTACGCGAAGAATCCATTCGTGTGTTTCCCATTTCCAACTGGACTGAATTGGACATCTGGCAGTACATCCATAGAGAGAACATACCAATAGTTCCTCTTTACTACGCCGCGGAACGCCCTGTAGTGGAACGCGACGGCTCCATCATCATGGTTGACGACGAGCGCCTGCCATTAAAGGATGGTGAGGTGCCTCAGATGCGTAGCGTAAGGTTTAGAACGCTTGGCTGCTATCCACTAACAGGTGCTGTTGAATCAACCGCGAACACTTTAGAAGACATTATCCAAGAGATGCTTCTAACACGTACTTCCGAGCGTCAAGGACGCATCATCGATCACGATTCTGCGGCCTCTATGGAGAAGAAGAAGGAAGAGGGCTACTTCTAATGCAAACAGAAACTAATGAATTAATTGCTAACGATATCAGCGCATACCTCCATCAGCACGAACATAAGAGCCTTCTGCGCTTCATTACTTGTGGCAGTGTTGACGATGGAAAAAGCACGCTTATAGGGCGTCTATTGTATGAATCTAAAACTCTTTTTGAAGACCAGCTGGATACCGTCTCCCAGGAATCAAAAAAATGGGGAACACAAGGCAAGAACATTGACTTTGCCCTCCTCGTCGATGGTCTTGCAGCCGAAAGAGAACAAGGCATTACAATTGATGTTGCTTACCGATTCTTTTCAACCGATAGCCGTAAATTTATCGTTGCAGATACACCCGGGCACGAACAGTACACACGCAATATGGTCACGGGTGCATCTACGGCAGACGTTGCAGTCATCCTTTGCGATGCCCGCCATGGGTTACTGACTCAGACCCGCCGACACAGCTATCTAGCCTCATTATTAGGGATTAACAACGTTGTCCTTGCGGTCAACAAAATGGACCTAATGAACTACGATGAATCAGTGTTCGAAGACATTTGCGAAGCCTACGCACCGTTTGCAAAATCTCTGGGCATTGAGAATGTAACAGCCATTCCAATGTCAGCGTTAGCAGGCGATAACATCACTTCACCCAGTAGCAACATGCCATGGTTTCATGGCACTACCCTGCTTTCATGGTTGGAAACGGTTGATGTAGGTAGCGACAAGATTCAAAAGGCACCATTTAGAATGCCGGTGCAGTGGGTTAACAGACCCTCTCTAGATTTCCGCGGTTATGCCGGCACCATTGCCGGTGGCAAAATTAGCACCGGTGATGCAATTCGTGTTCAACCATCGGGCCGCATGAGTACTATCGCTCGTATCGTATCCATGGACGGCGATCTGGATTCGGCAGTTGCAGGTCAATCGATTACCCTTACCTTAACGGATGAAATTGATTCCTCGCGAGGCGATGTCATTTCGGCCGGTGATGAACCTGCAAGTATTGCAGATCAATTTGAATCTACCATTGTCTGGATGCACGACGATGCCCTTCTGGCTGGTCGACCTTACTTATTGAAAATTGGTACTAAGACAGTTAACGCGACTGTTACCAATATCAAATATCAGGTTAACGTCAACACCTTAGAAGAAAGCGCCGCGACCCAATTGGAACTCAACGCCATTGGTGTCTGCAACATAAGCACCGATCAGCCTATCGCGTTTGATTCGTATAAAGACAACCGTGATACTGGTGGCTTTATCCTTATCGACCGCATAAGCAACGCAACTGTTGGTGCGGGCATGCTGCACTTCTCATTAAGGCGTGCAGACAATATCCACCTTCAAGCGACAGATGTCGATAAGACTGTACGCTCACGGCTAAAAAATCAGAAACCCGCTGTTGTCTGGTTCACTGGATTGTCCGGTGCAGGGAAATCAACCGTGGCAAACCTGGTTGAGAAATCATTAACCGCAAAGGGACACCACACGTATCTTCTTGACGGTGACAATGTTCGCCACGGACTCAACCGCGACTTAGGGTTCACCGATGCCGATAGAGTTGAAAACATTCGCCGAATAGGTGAAGTCGCGCAGCTTATGGTCGATTCAGGACTGATTGTGCTAACGGCGTTTATCTCGCCTTTCAGATCTGAACGTGCGCTTGCCCGCTCACTGGTTGAGGAAGGCGAATTTGTTGAGGTTCATGTAGATGCGCCGCTTAGCGTGGCAGAAGATCGCGATCCCAAAGGTCTCTATAAGAAAGCCCGTCGGGGCGAGCTTTCTAACTTTACGGGTATAGATTCACCGTATGAGCCACCACAAACCCCTGAGGTATTGATTGACACTTCAACCATGAGCGCAGAGCAAGCAGCAGAACGCGTTGTGGCTGAGCTCAGAAAACGCGGTGTTTTACACGCCCCTGAGTAGTCTGCTAGACAACACCCGACGGCGAATGATCCTCGGCACGGATACGGCATCGAATGATGCCGTCGCCAACTCAATAGAACAAGGCCCACCCGGTATATGGGTGGCTGTCGGTCAGTACTTAAGCAGCAGTACGGTCGTTCTGAAAAACACCTTCAACAGTAGGACGGCCGTATCGGACGACTTCTTCGATATTATTGCGATTGACGCCAAGCTCTGCCAGCTCCCGATCAGAGTAAGAATTTAGCTCTTTGACGGCTTTGCGAATTTTGCGCCTGCTTACTTTTGGTGCAGCGATTTGCGATACAACCGGTGCGGCGACCAAGCCTTCCTTCTTAAGATCAGTACCGGCAGATACAGCGTCCGCTACCGCGTCTATACGCCATGGCCATGCTGAGACACCTTCAATGAGCATTGCACGCGAAAAACCAAAATCTTGCAGCTGTCGATCGCTCATACCCAGCAGTTGCTGGCGCAGGCGAGACTTGCTGTTGTCCATTGAAACCTTTACGAATACTTCTTTTAAATTGTTGAAAATGTTGTTCATTTCTTATTTACCTGTTGTCAAAACTCAACGCACCCTTGTGCGATTGAGCAACTATGTACAAGACTTTTGAATTCATCAATACTCTTGCTACAGGCTTATTATGGCGTCCACAAGCACAAATAATATAGCGATATATCGTCATTTTATTTGTGACATTTAGTATCAAATACCAAGCATATCTAGGTTATTATGTCTTTTAAGAAATGTATTGGATTTGAAATAGCTAGCTCAAATAGGACGCGACCAACCTCAAACTGATCAGAAACAGTGCAACCTGCACCACCAAGTAAAACCATTTCTCTGACAAATGCTGAATTAACCAACGCCCCAGCACAGTGCCCAACGCCGCTATCGGCACAAGTATCAGAGCCAGGGAGAGACTCTCGATGTCTGGTGGGTGCATGGAGTAGTACGGAACCAATTTAGCCAGATTAACAACAGCAAACAGGATAGTTGTCGTACCCGCAAAGATCATCTTAGGCAGCTGCTGGGGTAGCAT
This sequence comes from Granulosicoccus sp., assembly GCA_045110515.1. Lineage (GTDB taxonomy): Bacteria > Pseudomonadota > Gammaproteobacteria > Granulosicoccales > Granulosicoccaceae > Granulosicoccus. Next base: position 63,163 of record JBGCGD010000014.1, read on the forward strand.
ATATACCTGATAAGGAGGAGCCCCAGCGTGCGATACAAAGCTGGTAAAGCCTGACAAGGTGCCCCAACACACACCTTTGAGTAACGAAGGCTTAACGGCTTGAGCGTTAGACGATTGTCGCACCCAACGATCAAGGCAGAACCCCATACCCAACAGACCGATCAGTAAAGACACGATTTCATCGGACACCAGTGTTGCTGTACTCCATCCGACAACAACACCCAAGATGCCCGCCGGTATGAGAATTTTCAAATTCTCAAGGCTGTACTCTTTACGGTAAAGCCAAATACCCACCGCATCTGACAATATGTAAATAGGAAGCAGCAGCACTGCAGCCACCACCGGTGAAATAAGGAGCGCCAATAACGGCACAGCCAACATACCAATGCCTGGCAGCCCACCTTTTGACAATCCCACAAACAAAGACGCGAATAAAAGCGACCATAGCAGCGGGCCACCGGCAATAACTGTGTCAAGTGTTGGCATTTCAGCGCCTTTTGGCGCTCGTGTCGTACCAGGTTTTACAAAACCTTTTTGAGAACACCGCACCCGGTATCAACATAAATAGCATCTGTTGAAGAATTTGAGCGCTACTGTACCACTCCAATTTACGAGCGGAAGTGATAACAGGGTCGATCGAAATAATGTCGAACGTCAAGTTTCGACGTTTTGCCCAACGCTTCAGTTGTCGGGATAGAAAAATTTCCTCACCGGCATACACACGTTCGCTAAAACCACCAATGTCATTAAAAGCATCTACCCGACAATAAATAAAACAACCTGCTGCGAGCCGCGCTTTTATCGATATCCAATTCCAAAAAGAGATGCCTCGCTGAGCTGATGCAGATACCGGCGCATCCGGCGTAATGATGGAGCCACCTCCGGCTACAGAACTACCCACAAGCTTTTCTAATACAACACTGAGTAGATGTTCACTGCATTGTGAGTCCGCGTCTAAAAAAATGAGCGCCTCACCCCGCGCAACCGATGCTCCGGTGTTCCGAGCACGTGCAATTTGATTGATGGGCTCGAATACAACCTTGACTGGAAACTGGGCAGCAACTGCCGCCGTTGCATCACTCGAATTGTTGTCCACCACGATAACCTCACCGCGGTGGACACCTTTCGCTTCGATCTTTTGCACAGCTGCTAAAACGGAGTTCAACGTCTTAGGCAGGTAGCTTTCCTCGTTCCATGCTGGAATAACAATGGAAAAATCCATGGATTGCCGCAGAGCAAATCGACTATGCCGTAAATTTACTTCCTTCAGTGCTGTGCCGAGTATCTTGTTTCACAATAGCCGCAACGGTTGAATTCATATTCAGATGTCCTTGCACCTCGCCGTTTTCATCTAAAACATTGACGGTTGTGGAATTTGCATCAGACATCACCCGGGCAACAACTTCCAGGTTATCACTACAGTTAACTTCAATAGCGGTTGATGAATCAGCACCTGGCTCCATGACACTGTCGGCCCTTACAACACGCGCTCGGTTAACGTCTTTCACGAAATTCTGGATGTATTCATCTGCAGGTTCCAGAACAATATCTTGGCCTGTTCCTTCCTGAATGATTTCACCGTCTCGCAAGATGGCGATTCTATCACCCAGCCGCAACGCTTCATCGACATCGTGAGTGATGAAAACAATGGTCTTATGAAGCTCTTTTTGTAAGTCTAAAAGCACTGATTGCATATCCATACGTATTAACGGATCGAGTGCAGAGAAGGCTTCATCCATTAGCAGCAATGGCGCATCGTTGGTTAAGGCTCTGGCTAAACCGACACGTTGTTGCATCCCCCCAGACAGCTGATTCGGATAATTATCTTCAAATCCTGCAAGGCCAACACGGTCAATCCAACGGCGCGCTTCAGTCTCTTGCTTCTCACGGGACACGCCCTGTACTTCAAGACCATAAACAACGTTGTTCAAGACTGTGCGATGAGGCAGCAGCGCAAATTTCTGAAATACCATCGCTGTTTGATGTCGACGGAATGCACGCAGAGCCCCAGTGCCCATCTTACAAACGTCTTCGCCGCCTACCACCACTTCACCGACAGTAGGATCGATTAAGCGATTGATATGCCGGATGAGTGTGGACTTTCCAGAACCCGATAACCCCATGACGACTTGTATGGAACCTGCCGGCATCGATAAATTAATATCTTTAAGACCAAGCACATGGCTGTGCTTTTCTTGCAGTTCCTGTTTCGTCATACCCTCTTTGACAGCGTCCATATAGGCACCAGGACGCTTACCAAAAATCTTATACAGACCACGAATGTCAATGCTTGAATTACTATTCGAAGCAGCAGCATCATTTGCCATGGACTTCCTCCGAGTGGGCCTGCAAACGTTTGCCGTAAGCCTGGCTAACGCGATCAAAGATAATGGCCACACCAACAATGGCTAGGCCATTGAACATGCCCAACGTGAAATACTGATTGGCAATAGCTTGTAAGACCGGTTGCCCAAGACCCTTAACACCGATCATGGATGCAATAACAACGAGCGCTAGCGCCATCATGATGGTTTGGTTGATGCCCGCCATGATGGTCGGCATTGCCAACGGTATCTGAACATTCTTTAAACGCTGCCAGGCTGATGAACCGAACGCATCGGCGGCTTCCAATACTTCTTTATCTACCATACGTATGCCTAAATTGGTCAAACGGATGATGGGAGGAATAGCATAGATAACCACAGCCAGAAGACCTGGAACTTTACCAATACCGAGCAGCATAACAACCGGTATGAGATAAACGAATCCGGGCATCGTTTGCATTATGTCGAGTACCGGAGTGATCAAGGATTGGAGCTTGTCCGATTTAGACATAGCGATTCCAATCGGGATGCCAACAACAATCGAGACAAACGTCGACACCAACATGATGGAGATGGTTCGCATGGTGTTGTCCCACATATCGAAGTATCCGATTAACACCATCGTGAGAAACGTCATGAGGGTGATTTTCCAGCTGCGACTGGCAAACCACGCAATTAAAACAATACCGCCGAGAATGATAGGCCAAGGGGTATTGAGTAAAAATTTTTCAGACCAAATAAGCATTTGCTTTATGGGCTCAAAAAAGGCCTCTACCGTATCACCGTGCTCCCGAGTCCAGGCACGAAATCCACCATCAATACTTTTTTTGAGCGCACGTAGCGCCGATTTATCCATCGCTGGAAATTCAGTCAACCACTCCACAGAACCGTTCTCCGAGTTAGAAAAGAAAAAAGGCGACCGAAGCCGCCTTTCATCCAAGTCTCAATTAGGCAATTATAGTGAGGACTTCACTTTCGCCATTGCGTCTTCAGACACCCAACCACCCCAGACGTTTTCGTAATTTTCCAGGAAGTGCTGAGCCGCTTCTTCGCCAGTTGCCTGGTTGTCGGCCATCCAAGCTAGCAGAACGTTCACTGTGTCGTTCTTCCAGCTGCGAGTGCTGATGTAATCCATCGCAACGCCGGCTTTCTCAGCAAAATCGTCAGTCACAACACTGAATACTTCACTCTTTGCCCAACCGTTAACTTTAGGATCTTCACAATCTAAAACAGCAGTACAAGAATCCCAATGCTCTTTGTCGTGCGGGCCCATGTCCAGCTTAACCATTTCGTAGCGGCCTAGAATGGCAGTGGGAGACCAGTAGTAGCCCAACCAACCTTCACCACGCTCGTAGGCCTTTGCGATTGAACCGTCAAGACCAGCAGAGGAACCCGTGTCAACTAATTCAAATCCTTTATCCTCACCACCATAAGCGGTGAATAAATTGCCGGTAGTGATTTGGCAGTTCCAACCAGCCGGGCAGTTATGAACCGCACCCATTGAATCGTCTTCAGGCGCTGGGAAAAGGTCAGGACGCTCAAGAGCATCTGCAGGTGTTTTGATTTCAGGGTTTGCATCAGCAACGTACTTAGGAATCCACCAGCCTTCTTCACCACCGTCGGATAGTATTTCAGCTGCGATGATCATCTCACCCTCTGCGACAGCCGCATCAAGTGGTGCACGAACCGCGTTAACCCATAATTCAGGAGCTAGATCGGGCTCGCCCTTCTCGTTCATTGATGTGAATGTCGGCATGGTATCACCTGCTACCAACTCCGCATTACACCCATAGCCGTCGCTGAGGATTCGCTTGTCAATTTCAGCGATAAGCTCAGCAGAAGCCCAATTCATACTAGCGATGGTTATATCGCCGCACTCTTCTGCGGCAACCGCGTTCTGGCCCGCTGTAAGTCCTGCAGCAGCAATGGCTGCGGCGAGATATCTTTTCTTCAGCATAAATTCCTCTAAGTAGTACCTGTTAGTGTTGTGACGCAATGATACGTGGTTAGGCATAAGTGAATTGAGTATCAGGACAAAAATCCAACAAGATGTGTCGCGTTTAGAACAGAACCTGATCAAAATGCGCCATACGTTATCAAACACGACGCTGGGAAGCTGACAGTCAATTCACGACTTGTCGATTGCCGTGATGCAGACAACACGCTTGCTGCCTGCTGCAATGGTTTGCAGAATCAAAAGCAATATATTTCCTGTAATCAAAAAAAGCCGCTTATCTCAAGCAGACATCATGTCTGTTCGAGAAAGCGGCTTATCTCCAAGGCCAAACCACTCAGCCACGGGATGCTTCAAAGACTAAACTGATTAGTCTCCAACCTCGCAAAAGCGACTAGTAGCGATAATGATTCGGCTTGTATGGGCCTGCTGTTGCTAGGCCCAGGTAATCGCTTTGCTCGTCGTTTAGTGTCGTTAGTTTCACACCGATTTTCTTTAAGTGCAGACGTGCGACCTTCTCGTCAAGCTCTTTAGGCAGGACATGTACATCGACCGAGTACTGATCGCTTCGCTCCCATAACTCGATTTGTGCAAGTACCTGGTTTGTGAACGATGCTGACATAACAAAGCTAGGGTGACCCGTGCCACAACCCAAGTTAACCAGACGGCCTTCAGCCAGCAGGGTGATTCGCTTACCGTCAGGAAAGATAACTTGATCGACTTGCGGCTTAATGTTTTCCCACGTGTATTGACGCAATCCGGCGACATCAATTTCGTTATCGAAGTGACCAATATTACAAACGATAGCTTCGTTCTTTAACGCTTTCATGTGGTCATGGGTGACTACGTTTACATTACCAGTGGCGGTGACGACGATGTCCACTTGATCAGCAACATCATCCATTACAACAACTCGATAACCTTCCATTGCAGCTTGAAGCGCACAAATAGGGTCTACTTCAGTTACCCATACCGTTGCCCCCATACCGCGGAATGCTTGAGCACAGCCCTTGCCCACATCACCGTACCCAAGAACAACAGCAATCTTACCGGCAACCATGACGTCAGTCGCTCGCTTAATACCGTCAAGCAGTGACTCGCGGCAACCATAAAGGTTGTCAAATTTTGACTTGGTCACAGAATCGTTAACGTTGATGGCAGGTACCTTCAACTCACCTTTCTTAGCCATCTCAACCAAACGATGTACGCCGGTTGTTGTCTCTTCTGAAAGACCTTTGATGTCTGCCATCAATTCCGGGTAGTCGTTATGCATCATGACAGTCAAATCGCCACCGTCATCAAGAATCAGGTTAGGAACCCAACCGTTAGGGCCTTTGATAGTCTGGTGTATGCACCAATCGAACTCTTCATCAGTCTCGCCTTTCCATGCAAACACAGGAATTCCTGCAGCCGCAATGGCAGCAGCGGCGTGATCTTGAGTTGAGAATATGTTGCAAGACGACCAACGGATTTCAGCACCTAACTCTGCAAGCGTTTCAATCAGAACCGCCGTTTGGATAGTCATGTGCAGACATCCAGCGATACGCGCACCTTTGAGGGGTTCTTTTCCGGCGTATTCTTCACGCAGAGCCATCAAACCAGGCATTTCGTGTTCGGCCATAGCAATTTCTTTTCGGCCAAAATCAGCAAGTGAGATATCGGCGACTTTGAAGTCACCGGTCATTTCGTTAGCAGAAGCGTTCATAGTAAAACTGTCTCAGTAAAGTTATAAGTTAGGAGAGGCCTGCTGCTTGACGCAAAGCGTCTGCACGGTCCGTCTTTTCCCACGTGAAATCCGGATGCTCACGCCCGAAATGGCCATAAGCTGCAGTCTGCTGATAGATAGGACGGATAAGGTCGAGCATTGTCACAATGCCATATGGGCGAAGATCAAAAACATCTCTAACGATCTCTTCGATCCGGCGATCGTCTATTTTCCCAGTGCCAAATGTGTCCACGGTAATCGAAGTTGGTTCAGCAACACCGATGGCGTAGGAGACCTGTATTTCACATTTGTCAGCCAGTTGCGCAGCAACAATATTCTTTGCTACATATCGGCCTGCATAGGCCGCTGAACGGTCAACTTTAGAGGGGTCTTTTCCGGAAAAGGCACCACCGCCGTGACGCGCCATACCACCGTAGGTATCAACAATAATTTTTCGGCCAGTCAAACCGCAATCACCCACAGGACCACCGATTTCAAAAATACCGGTAGGGTTAATATGGATATTTTCCTGCGGGCAACCCGCGAGCCAGTCCGCAGGTAGCACGGGCTTGAGGATATGCTCCATAACGGCTTCGCGCAGATCTGCCAAGGCAATATCGGGATCGTGCTGAGTTGAAAGCACCAGTGCATCAATTCCAACTGGCTTGCCATCTTGATAGCGCAGTGTCACCTGGCTCTTGGCGTCGGGACGCAACCACGCCAACGTGCCATCACGACGAACTTTAGATTGCTGCTCAACCAATCGATGTGAGTATGTGATTGGCGCAGGCATCAAAACATCGGTTTCATTGTTCGCGTAGCCGAACATCAAACCCTGGTCACCCGCCCCCTGCTCTTCAGGAGCAGAGCGATCGACACCGGCTGCAATATGAGGTGACTGCTTTCCAATACCGTTCAGAACTGCGCAAGTATCTCCGTCAAAACCAACAGCTGAGCGGTTGTAGCCGATATCACACACCGTTTTTCGAACCAATGCTTCCAGATCGACATAAGCTGAGGTAGTGATTTCCCCGGCAATAATGACCAGGCCCGTTTTGACCATGGTCTCGCATGCTACGCGAGCGCCTTTGTCTTCGGCCAGGATCGCATCAAGTACGGCATCCGAGATTTGGTCTGCCATTTTATCGGGGTGACCTTCAGATACTGATTCAGAAGTAAAAATATAGTCTTGCGTCATTACATGCGTCTCAATTGGTTATCACCCCTATTGTACCTATAAACAAATAAAGATTTACTTATATCAGTGTTTCAATAACGATATTTTGTGTTCTATTAGCGCATTACGGGCCATTTCGGTCGTCATGCGCATTACAGTCCAAGTTTTCACTGCTTGTGAAGGTGCGACGTATACTTACTGCACACCCAACCAACGTGGGAAACACGCCTGTGCGACTAAATGATCACCCGATTTCCCAACGCTGGCCAGCTCAGCATCCAGACAGAGTTCAGCTTTACTCATTCCCTACCCCCAACGGCGTGAAGGTCTCTATCGCGTTGGAAGAAATGCGGATTCCATATGAGGCTCACACCGTCAAAATTAGTGGTGACCAGCACACAGAAGAATTTCGTGCTCTCAACCCAAATGGAAAGATTCCTGCCATCGTTGATCCACACGGCGCTGGGGGTGAACTGGTCACGCTGTGGGAATCTGGTGCGATCCTGTTATACCTTGCCGAGAAATCCGGCCAACTAATGCCAAAAAATCCTCAGGGTCGAGCCTCTACCATGCAGTGGTTAATGTTTCAGATGGGAGGCCTAGGTCCGATGTTCGGTCAGTATGGCTACTTTTCAAAGTTTGCCGGCAAAGAGATTGAAGACCCTCGCCCCAAGGAACGATACGTATCAGAATCAAGGCGGCTACTGGGCGTGTTGGAAAAGCAACTCTCCAAGACCGCGTATGTGGCTGGTGACGAATATACGATAGCGGACATCGCTATTTTTCCTTGGCTGCGTGCGGCAAAAGATTTCTACAATGCAGGAGACGATTTTCAGATGGCATCGTTTACTCATACAATGAGCTATTTGCAAACGTGCTTGGCAAGACCTGCAGTAACGCAAGGCTTGCAGGTCCCCCCAAGGGAATAATGTCTGCATTGGCAAGACAATCCGTGGATTCAAGATCGCGATTTTTTCGTAAACGATGCATTGGCTACCATGACAAGGAACAGCGCAGTGCTGGAATTTAACGTCTCCTTACGTTTAGTAATAATTCCACTTCAATAAATATAAGCTCGGAGAAAGCCTGTGGCTAAATCACTACAAGATCAACTTCGTCAAGCTGGGTTAGCGAACCAGAAACAAGTTGTTAAAGCAAGAAAAGCGAAAAACACTAAAGAGAAGATGCAACGTAAGGGCGTCGTGGTTACCGATGAAGCCGCCGAGTTGGTTAAACAGCGGGAGGCTGAGAAATTAGCCAAAGACCGCGCTTTGAATGATGCGAAGAACAAAGCCGCCGAAGATCGAGCCATTCAAGCTCAAATACAACAGATGGTAACGCTGAATGCCATTGAGGGGCACGGCGACATCGAGTATGGATTCGAATACAACGGAAGAATTAGAAATCTATACATCACTAATGAAATACGCAAAGCACTCATTAACGGCATTCTTTCAATCGTTGGCACATCTAAAACCGAATCTATCGTCCCGAGGAAAGTCGCCCAAAAAATTGCTGAGAGAGATGCGAGTTGGGTGTTGTTGATGAACAACAAAAATGATGTTGAGAGCGCATCGACAGATGATGAATACGCAGGTTATGAAGTACCCGATGATCTGATGTGGTGAACTTTACTTTTTGGACCCCAGATAACGTTGGAATTTATCTTTGCATAAAGGCTTACTAAAGAAATAGCCTTGTATCACATCACATTTATAGTGATTTAAGAACTTCACCTGCTCTATTTTCTCAACACCCTCAGCTACCACTTTTTGTCCTAAGCTGTGGGCCATAGCGATAATTGCGATAGCTATGGAATTATCGTCTTCGTTCCCAGGGACTTCCATCAAAAAAGAACGATCGATTTTTAGTTCATCAATGGGAAATTTTTTCAGATAACTTAAAGACGAATAACCTGTACCAAAATCATCCAGGGAAAAGGATACGCCCAGCTTTTTGATATCGTGAAGTAGACAGGCTAGCTGATCCACATTCCCCATTAGCATGCTTTCCGTAATTTCTAGTACCAGCTTATTGGGATTCAACCCACTAGACTCCAGACAGGCAACAACCTTCGATTTAAAATCTGGCTCAAGAAATTGATTGGCAGAGACGTTTACTGACACCTTCAGTGATTCATATCCCATCGCATGCCATTCACTGGTGCGATGGCAGGCCTCACGCATTACCCAATCACCTATTGCCACAATCAACCCTGATTCTTCAGCGATAGGAATAAATTTTTCAGGTGAAATAAATCCGAAATCTGGGTGCCGCCAACGAATAAGGCACTCCATTCCCATCACCCTTTTTCGCCTGATATCAATTTTAGGCTGATAGTGCAGTTCGAATTGATCATTCTCCAGAGCTGCTCTCAAATCCGTCGCCATTTTCATCAAAGCTCTGGAGTGTGCTTCCATTTCGTTGGAATAGTGCTGGTATCGGTCTCTTCCTCGTTTTTTCGCAAAGTCTTTAGCTGAACCGGCTCTTTTAAGAAGCGTCCCCACTTCTAAACCATCTTCTGGGAACTCAGAGATGCCGATACTTGCCGTTAAATAGACATCTTCACCGTCAATAGAAATCGGCTTTTTAATTTCAGCCAATACTCTATCGGTGATGACCGTTGCGTCTGCAACACTGTTGACCCCATGAACCACGATAGAGAATTCGTCGCCACCTATTCTGGCCGTATCCTCAACGACGGTACTCGCGTCAACCCGACCGACAACATCGCAACCTCTGACAATCGAATTAAGTCTATCGGCGACAATTTGCAGTATTTGGTCACCAAGATAAACGCCCAGAGATTCATTGACTTGCTGAAAACGATCCAAACCAATGACCAGCAGAACCAGCGATTTGTCTTCTCGGTTAGCCTGATTGATACCTTTTCCAAGGTAATCAAGAAATGACCTACGGTTTGGCAGACCGGTAAGACTATCGTAGAACGCCAACTGATCCTGATAAGCCTTCGCCGTCAGTGTATTCCTTACTCGCAGGGCAAGCTCACTAGGATCAACCGGTTTGGACAGAAAATCTGTGGCGCCGAGCTCAAGGGCTTTTAACTTGTTATCGGGATCTTCCGATGCAGTAAGAATAATAACGGGGAGATGTTCGTACTCATCAGTAAGTCGTACTCTCTCCAACACTTCAAAGCCATCGACTCCGGGCATATCCAGATCAAGCAGCAGCATGTCCGGGTTTTCACGTTGCAGGATATCGATCGCGGTGGTTGAATCCTGTACCGGAACGAAGTGCTTGTAACCAACTTCTTCAAGTAACGCCTGCACGATTTCGAGCATGACGGGTTCATCGTCGACCAGCATGATGGTAGAGTTATTCAAGCGCACCTGACGCTGGTTACCGTTCACCTCCAAGGATTCGCTAGGATTTTCTTCAACTTTTAGCGCAGCATTATTCATCGTCGGTTACATCTCATCTATTTGCTGGATGCGGCTACTGAGTTGCTTTATGACACCGACGGTATGCTTTATAGAATCTACTTGCCTATCTTTCGCTTGATTTTCTAAATCTCTGGCAGGTTCCGTAAACGCATTAAATCCCAGAGAACCGCCCGATGCCTTTAACCAGTAACCAAACTTTTCGATTTCCTGATAATCCTTCCTGACAACGGCTAAATCGATGACCTTACATTTTTCAGACAATTCACCGACAAATTTTCCGATGACTGGTTTTAATCGAGGCTGAGTCTGCAAAAGGCGAGAGCTTAAAATCTCCGGTATAGCATAGTCTTTTTGATGAGTTACATTAAGTACACGCGTTTCCGTTTCTTCGTCTTCACTTACACTAACTCGGTTATATATTGACTTGATGGTCTCAATTGCATCTGGAATTTTTTCGTCATCCTGTTCCATTGCAAACTGCTCAAACAACCTTGCTGGCTCCACAAATTGATCGAAACCTACGCTGCCCGATGAACCCTTCAACCAATGACCCAGGCTTTTCAGTTCCGCATAGTTCCGATCAGCCCACGCATTATCGATAGCGGTTAACTGCTCACCCAGCCGCACAACAAATTTCTGTACTATTTCACGAAATTTGGGATTGGCTGCCACAAGACTGGACACTATTTTGTCACTGTCACAAGCTGATGAATCGTTCGCTGCCTTTTTTTCCAAAATAGGTAACTCATCAAGGTCGGTTTTAGACACTTGCTTTCCGTCCAGAAGCTCAGCCAAACGATTGATCAGACGGTCAATATTGACGGGTTTAGCCATGTATTCGCTATAGCCTGCGTTAAGGCATTTTTGTTCTGCCCCTACCATTGCATCTGCTGTCATAGCAATGACAGGCAATGTGTAGTTCCTTTCTCTCATCAGGCCTGCAGCCGTGTAGCCATCCATTGTTGGCATCTGAACATCCATCAAAACAATGTCTACCTTATTGGCCGCGAGCTGATCTAGCGCTACCTGGCCGTTTTCAGCCGTTATGACGTTTATGCCTACGTCTGCAAGGACAACCTGAAGTAACTCACGATTCTCGTCCCCATCATCGACGACCAAGATAGTAGAGTCTGGAAATTCCCAATGCGTAACTTCAGCTTTCGCTTGCTGCCATTGATTCGATAGTATCTCGTCAATACTGAGACGTTTAATACCCTTCAAAGGACCCGTGCTGACACTGGCAGTGAATTGGCTGCCTTTGCCAGTATCGCTTTTTACAATTATGTCCCCGCCCAAGGCTTCCGCAAAACGCTTACTGATCGTCAGACCTAGCCCGGTTCCACCAAATCGGCGAGTAATAGAGCTATCCGCTTGTGTAAACGGGTTGAAAACATCAACAGCCTGTTGTGGCGTCATGCCAATACCAGTATCAATAATATCTATCGACAAGGATGAATCGTCACCGTGTTCGTGCAACCGCGTAACTACTTTAACTCCACCCGTTGAAGTGAACTTGATTGCGTTGCCGATAAGGTTAGTCACTATCTGTCTCAGCTTTCCTGCATCTGTAACAATGTACTCAGGCAGAGGCCCTTCAGGCTTAAAATCCAAGTAGATATTCTTTTCATCAGCCTTAACCTGCAAGATCTGAACAACTTCATGGATTATTTGATGTGCGGGAGTGTTTGTTTTCTCAATCTCAATTCGACCAGCCTCAACCTTAGACAGATCCAGAATGTCATTGATCAGGTTAAGCAGATGATTCCCGCTTGAGGAGATTGTATTGAGGTAACGGAAACTATCTTCACTATTTCTGTCGGATGCACGCTTAAGAACCTCTGAAAAGCCCAGAATGGCATTCATTGGAGTTCTGATTTCATGACTCATATTGGCAAGAAATTCACTTTTAAAGCGATTGGCCTGCTCCGCTTCTTCCTTGGAAATACGAAGTTCAATTTCTTTCTGTTCTAGCTCGGTAACATCATCAAAGCTAATCAGTACTCCAGCGGGTTTGGTACCGCCTGCCAAAATCGGCGAACAGTTAACCATGAAGGTTCGACTCTCTCCACCTTCAATTTTCATTCTGATCATATCGCCAGTACGTGCTAGCCCGTCTGCCAGTGTTTTAGACCATGGCACCTCTGAGATCTCCAGCTTTTGATCTTCCCTATCGAACCAGTCAAACTCGCTGACTTTTCGGCCTATCAGCGTATCCGACGATCCGTCAGTGAGCTTGGAAAAAGCAGAGTTAGCCAGTACGACATTTTCTTTTCCATCGAGCACTAGTAACCCTTCCGCCATTGTGTCGAAAGCCGATCTCACCCGATCTGGAACAGCTTGCGATGGGTCCAATTGTTTAAGCATTTTTCCTAAGTACAAATAAAAGAAAAGGAAACTGCTGAAGGAAATCACTCCAATTAATATAAAAATAGGCTCGAGGAATCTGCCATACCATGTCTGTGGCATTAACTCTTCAAATCGGAGCTCCACCTGCCCCCAGACATTCGCCCCTTCGAAAATAGGCACTACAATTTGCGAATCAACCGAGTTTCCATCTTTCATATCTCGCCAGTTGTTAACGTGATCACTGATAACAGCAACCAGATTTCCATCTTTCTGCCGTACACCTGCGGATAAAATCTCTTCATTCCTGTTGACAACAATCTCTAAATTCGCGTTCATACGACGAATGTCTGAAGACGTTATAAAGATGGAACTATTGACTGCGATGGCTTCTGCCAGACGTGCATGAGCATCCCGTATAGCGCCATCTCTGTCCGGGACAATGCCTCCCATAGAAGCCAATAACAACAACGTCACCACAATACTTGTGAGACCAAGGGCAATCCTTACACGCGCCGCGTTTCCTTTGAATAGACGCTCACGCACAATTTTCACCCGTCCTATGGGGTTGAAACACATCGGCCTATTCATCAATGTCCACCCTTGATTGCTTAACGACATCATCCGCTTCTTTTTCTGTCACCATCGACTCGAGAGATTCATCATCGTCCGAATCGTCGTTGTGCAAGCTTCCAAGAACAGGTAAGGGATCAATAAACCGCCAAGCGGGCAAGGACGACAATGCACTACTAAGCAATATGCCGCTTCGGGCCAACCAGATGACATATCCCACCGAGAGCCCAGCCGTAGCAGTCATACTACTGCCAATAATTTTGTCACTAGTGTTTGTTTCGGAATCCAACTCCTCACGTAGAGAATCCAGCCTGTAAACGAAAGACTCTGCGCCAATGTATTGCAGTGGATCCTCAAGAAGGTTCAGTTGTTCGGTTAATTCACTTTTTAATATATTGATCGCTGTGGGTTTGTATTCCGCTATACGAGTGATTTTGTCGTCGACGCTAGCCGTGTCGATGTCATCTCGAACTATTTGAAATTCACTAACTTCCTCTTCAAGTTCTATATCTACAACGTCCTCAAACGCAGTCTTTACGTCTTGCGATTGTTCGACAATCTCAACAATTTCCTCAGAGGGTTCTTCTTCCCCCTCTTCATCCGCCGTTCCATCAGTTTCCGGCTCCTGTTCTTCGGCTGACTCCTCGGTTTGTTCAGAAACCTCTGGTTCCTCTTCTGTTACTTCATTCGTAACAACGTCCGGTAATGCTGCCGCGGGCGGCTCAACATCCGGTGACAATGTTACGTTTATTTCTATTGTTTCAACTATTGGGCCGCTAGCATCCTCGTCCCCATCATCAATAAAGACACTGACAGAGGCACCCTCTTTATTGTCTGGAGCGGGTATGAATTCGATGTTAGTAAGTGCCACGTTAACTTCTTCAACAGGCGCTGTTAGTGTCCAGACGCCGGTGTCTGGACTATATGTGGCCCCATCGTTGCTGCTTAAGCTTCCGGAGTTAACATTAGCTAAAACCAGAGTCGCAGTGATGGTTTCGTCACTATCAATATCGACTATATTAAAGGTTTTTAGCGGAACGCTTTCAGCACCCTCAACATAGTCCGTTGAGCCTTCTAGATCTGAAACGACTGGCGCGTCATTGACAGGTAATACTACCAACGATACGGTGCCTTCAACCTTTCGATTTTCTCCATCGTCAATCTCAACACGTATATTGGTGCCCTTATCGTTGTCAGGCTCAGGAAGGAAAACAATGTTTCCCAAAGCAACGTTGACGCGCTCTACCGTGTCGGTAATGGTCCAAATACCCGAACTTTCATCATATTCAGCACCGTCTTCTGCACTCAACCTCCCGGTGTCATTGCCTAACAATGTTAAATTGGCCGTTATTAATTCACCTGCATCTGCATCACTGACAACGATGTCAGCGATGGGTACAGCCAACTCTCCTTCTTCATACGTAGATGTACTCTCTAAATTGGTTGCAGTGGGTTGGTCATTTACAGGGTCAACGATTAACTGAACTGTGCCAGTAAGAGCATCTGATATAGATGTGCTTAAATCGCGAATGCTTACCGAAATACTTGAATTTATATCGTTGTCGGCAGCTGGCATAAATATTACGTTGGCAAGTGCCGTGTTAACCTCTTTAACCGTACCCGTAAAATTCCAAACTCCTGTATCAACATCATAGCTTGCACCGTCATTGTCACTAAGTGCACCGGTGTTAGTATCTGATAGCACTAACGTGGCAATGATTTTATCATCAGCATCGACATCACCCACTACGATGTTATCTATGTCGACCGTTAAGTCATCCTCGGTATAATTTGAAACACTGTTAAGGTTGGTTGCTACCGCAATGTCGTTTTCGGCAATGACATTCAGCGCTATCGTACCGCTTAACGCACTGCTACCATCCTCGTCACCATCATCAATCTCTACGGAAATACTGGTATTGAGGTCGTTATCAACAGCCGGATAGAACTGTAAATTTGACAACGCAGTGTTTACCATCTCTAGTGCGCCCGAGATTTCCCAAATTCCTGTAGCGCTGTTGTAACTAGCACCATCATTATCGCTAAGCCTTCCGCTTGTAACATCTGTCAATGTCAATGTGGCTTTTACGTCTTCATCGGTATCGACATCGCTAATGACAATATCCTCGATATCAACACTGGCATCACCTTCTGTATATTCGGCATTACTATCAAGGTTGGTGGCGGTCGGTGCATCGTTGACCGGGGTCACATTTAAAGAAATAGTACCGGTGAGTGGTCCGCTGCCATCTTCATCATCGTCGTCTATCACTACCGAGATACTGGCATCGACTTCATTATCAGTCAGCGGAACAAAGGTAAGATTAGCAAGCGCTGTATTCACGGCTGCGACACCACCAGTAATACTCCAAACTCCGCTACCGGCGTCGTAAGTAGCACCGTCATTGGAGCTTAAAGAGCCTGTATTGGCATTCGCAAGAGTTAATGTCGCTGATACGTTCTCATTCAAATCGACATCTGCAACAACGATATTGTCTATCGCGACGCTTGTATCACCTTCTGTGTAATCGGAAATACTATCAAGGTTAGTGGCGGTCGGTGTATCGTTGACCGGGGTCACATTTAAAGAAATAGTACCGGTGAGTGGTCCGCTGCCATCTTCATCATCGTCGTCTATCACTACCGAAATACTGGTATCGACTTCATTATCAATCAGCGGAACAAAGGTAAGATTAGCAAGCGCTGTATTCACGGCTGCAACACCACCCGTAATACTCCAAACTCCGCTACCGGCGTCGTAAGTAGCACCGTCATTGGAGCTTAAAGAGCCTGTATTGGTATTCGCAAGAGTTAATGTCGCCGTAACGTTTTCATCTAAATCATTATCAGTAACTTCGATATCGTCAATCGCTACACTAACATCCCCTTCCGTGTAAGACGAAACACTATCTAAACCGGTCGCACTTGGCGGAGTATTTGGGATTCTGTTGACTATTGAAATAGTGCCCGTGAGCGGGCCGCCATTGTCTTCATCACCATCATCAATGACCACATCAATAGTATTTTCGAAGTCATTAAACAAGCGTGAGTCATATTCAACATTTGCCAAAGCTGTATTTACTTCATTTAATGTTCCGGTGATAGTCCACCGGCCGTCGTTAATATTATAGCTAGCGTTATCATTAGAAGTTAACGAACCAAGAATCTGTCTATCAACAGTAAGTGTGGCAGTAATCTGCTCATTTGTATCGGCATCACTAACCACGATATCAGCCAGCGGAACATTTTCTGCACCCCCAATGATGAGTGCGGCGGTGGTTAGATTTGTTGCGGTTGGTGCATCATTTGAGGGTGTAACATCAAGATTTATTGATCCTACTAGCGGACCGCCACCATCACCGTCGTCAATAGCAACACTGATACTCGTGTTAACATCATTGTCTTCGGCAGGTAAAAATTCTAGGTTGGCAAGGGCTGTGTTAACACTATCGACAGTGTCAGTGATTGTCCAAATACCACTGACAGAATCATAGGCTGCGCCATTGTTATTAGTTAGTTCGCCCGTTACGGTATTTTGCAAGGTTAAGCTTGCCGTTATGATTTCGCCGGCATCAACGTCATTGACTTTAATGTCAGTGATTTGAACACTAACATCACCTTCGTTATAAGAACTGGTCGAATTAATGTTTTCGGCCGATGGCGGTGTATTCTCAGTAACTGTGACTTGTTGATCAGGTGTAAATGCAAGTTGCGACGGATCATTAAGCACACCCGATCCACTCGTTAAAAATACTTCGCTCGTCACACCATTAGTTCGTAGTATGGTGTTATCGTCAAAGCTCGTAACATACATTTTTCCGTCTGGGCCAATACCTAGGCCCGAAGCGTAATTTAGCTCAGAGTGGGTCAGATACACACTTGTTGTAGTCCCATCCCAAACGAGTACGTTGTTGTTACTACCATTTGTAAAATACAAATTACCAGCTTCATCGAAGACTAATTGCTCTGGCACATCTAGACCTGTAATAGGAAGCGCAGTACCTGCCCCACCGTTGACACCATCGATAACAACAATTTGATTATCGGACGAATCAGAAACATACAAATCCCCGTTTGGGCCAAACGTCAAAGCTTCTGGAGAATCGAGTTCGCCACTCTGGTCGTCAGCCCAAATATCAATCAATGCACCGCTGGAGTCAAACCTCAGAATGTTATCGTCTTTAGTGTTGGCGACGTACAAATTACCATCGCCCCCCCATGCTAGACCCGAGGGGCTATCCAATTCTGGGACATCAGCGAATTCACCTAAGTAGGAACCGTCAGGTGCGAAACGAACTATGTTTTTCGAGATAACTCCCGATACATAAATGTTTCCATCAGGGCCCACAGCAATTCCATAAGGTTTTTTTAATTCATTTCCCGTCGAATCAAATGTTCCTTTAACTGCCCCAGTATCTCCATCGATAACAAAAACGTCGTCACCGTTTGTCCAACTCGTTGTCACTAAATCACTGTTTGTAATGGTGTCGTTGACATCATTCGCTGTGAAGGTAATATTGTTGGTAAAACCGACATTTGTATATACATGCGTCACTGTGGTGGTAAGCCCAGTATAGGCTTCTGTGGTGACAGTACCGTCTCCCCAGTTGACGGTGTATGTGGTAATACCGCTAGTACCCGGCTCATCAACGGTCAAAGTCAAGGCATAAGGATCACCCACATTCACCTCTGCCGCTCCTGAGGCGCTCACGCTCGGCGCAATATCGATCAAATCAAGCGTGACTACCGATTCCGAAGTCAATTCGCCATCATCAGCTTCAACCGTTACTTGTAGCTGTTGTGCGGTTTCAAAATCAAGATCATCAGCATCATTTACAACGATAACACCAGTTGTGTTATCGATGGCAAAAGCAGGGTTGCCATCGCTATCTAGATCAACGTTCGATGTCAACGAATAAGAAATACCCTCGTCAGCCACGCCTCCATCACCATCGTTGGCATCAACATCACCCACGACAATACCTGTAGCAGTTCCTTCATCGACTGGGAAAGGACCATTGCTGGTGAAAACGGGGGCACTGTTACCTGTTGCTTCACCCTCGCCATTGGCAGATGCTGCATCTGGCGTCAGCCCCCTTTGATCGATTCTGTCCGCTTTAGTATCCAAAATCACTGGCTGATAGTGGGAATCTAGTTCATTCCGTAGATCCTCTATGAGCGCATCATAATCGGGAGTTGCCGAGTCCACAAAAACGATTTCCTGTCGCCCTTCGAAGTCATATTCAAGCTCATCGAGTGAGGCGTCAAACAGTAGAGTTACGTGATCAGGCTTGGTATCACGATCACTGTCATGTGGAACCTCTGAAAGATCACCCAGGGTGAGTAACTCTGCTGCTTCATTGAGACTGAAATAGTCTGACTGCTGACTTTCTAAAGAAAATTCAGTCGTTAAATACAAAGCGCTTTGAGTCAAATCTAGCGCTGCATATTCAGTCGTATACGGTTGATCGATAGTAATCATGCCGGCCAAGGCATCGGCAGAATATAATATCCTTGGCTCCATGCGCTCAAAGAAAATCACAGGCGCACGCGTATCTGATTCGCTAAAATCAGATAAATCAGATCTTATAAGCCGCTTTTCGATGATTTACTCCGACGTTGAAAAGCAAATCAAAAGAAAAATAGAAAGGATCACATGAAAAAGCATCAGTAAATCTTGCGAGTCGTAGAATCGAAGCCCAAACCGCTTAGCATTTGTTGGCGGTTATCTGCATTTTTTCGTTTACTAAATACGCCCAATGAAATAATGCGCTTGTTTGGACCCTTATTGATTTTTTGAAAATCCTCAATCCCTGACGCTTTTAACTTTTCAATGAGTTCCCGCGCAGCTGCATCATCTTCAGGCTGTCTGATTAAAACCATATAACTCTTGGGCCCCACCGTATCTGCTTGTTTGTCGCTCAATATCTCTATTTTCGAAGATTCCGTTACGTCATTCTCCAACAGAACAGCATCGACAATAGGCTCTTCTACGTTGCTTATGACAGGCTCTGACGCTGACGCTAAAACCAGAACAGGTAAACTCTCAACGGGTAGTTTTGATTCGACTAGCTCAGACAACAGTTCTGGAGCAAGTGGTTCTACACTGACTTGGGCATTTAAAATTTCATCGTCAACTTCGGAAGTTTCAGAATCAGCTAGAATGGAAATGGAAGGCTCACTAAGAGCAACAGAAACATCGGTTTCTTCTGCCGAGCTTGCTTGATCTGAACCTGGCTTCATGAATTTTAAAATACACTTGAGGCCAGCAGGAATCTGATAATCCGGATTGGGAATGCTCAGTTTCACACCAAAGGTACTACTTGCTGTATCACCAATCAGGTCAACGGCAATCACTTCTGCTACTAGATCTTTTTGGCGGAGAACCTCCAATAAAATTTCAGCTCGCATACCCCGTTTTATCGTGCCGTAGAACTCCATGGGGACAATGGCTTCAACCACCAGCGGGTTAAGTTGGGCCAATTGTATAATCGGCTGATCGTCAACAAATTCGCCAACATTTTTATAGGTATCGAGTACAAACCCATCAAAAGGCGCTTTAATCAGTTTTTGATTTAACTGCTCCTCAGCTTTTCTTAGCTCCAATTTCCGAACTTGGGCCAGCTCTTTGGCCTGCGCCAGATTCCAGTTGGAAAGTTGTAGGTCTCGCTCCGTCTGATCTACAATTTCTTTAGACACATTTTGTTCGTCTAAGAGACTTTCTACACGCTCTTTTCTGAGTTCATCGAACTCAACGTTAACTGCACTTAAGCCGATGCCAGATCCAGCTCTTGCCCTATACCTTGCCAATTCAACTGAGGCTCGCTCAACGCTGGCTTCCAGTTGGAAAAGTTCCTGCCCTGCTGTAACTTCTTGACTGCGTTTGACGAATATTTCCTCAATTACCCCGTCAACAGGACTGGCGATATCCACCACTAAATGGGGATTGACCGCACAGTCGATACCAGGCATCGACTGATAAGGTTGTGAAAACTGATTGGCATGTACGGTTTGACTGGATAAAAGAACCGTCAGCAGCGTTGTAAGTCTTGTAATCATGGAGTTAACACGGGTTTTTTGTATAAGCTCTCATAATCTAAGCCAGCTCAACCCGGAAATAACTCATTCAAGTTTTTGTGGAGGCCCTACCGATACGTACGCGTTAATTGTTGAGTCTTAACTGGGGAGCGAAACCTGTGAAACTAAGCCTCTGAATTTTCGAAAGTAACGGTATAGCAGAGCGTCTTTATCATGAACGAATCGCACGTGGACCTTTTGCCCCAAATAACTCCCGGATGTTTCCATCGGTAAAGCAATTTCAACCAAGAACACGTTAGATAAAAGCTGTACACCCGATGGGTCCCGAGCATCCACTTTCATTAATCCACCCGATTGTGATCCCAATAGCTTGTTAGGCAGCCGATCGGTGGCAAGGGGTAATTCACGTGCAAATTCTGCTGTGAACGTATCCCCGGGCCTACTGCTCAATTTGGCTTCAATAGAAAGCAAATTGTTTCTTACCGCTTCAATGTCCACTTGCGGAACAACCACCATCGCGCTAGTTGATTCAACCCCGTAAACATAACCCAGCACATCACCCCGTTTAACGTATCTCCCCAGAAGATCGGAGCCCAAAGTCAGGGATACTCGGCCAGCACTTCCACTAACAATATCAAGGTCTGATATCTGTGTTTTTACCTGTTCTATGTCCGCCTCAATTGCCTCAGCCCTATTACTTAAAATTCCTGATTGCATTCTATCCACCAGAAATACGGACTGTTGAGTCGCGTTTACTTCGTTTAACTGCGCTACTAGTTTTTCCAACCGGGACTTGAGCTCGATATCTTCAAGCCCAAGAATCACGCTACCTTTATCAACAGCGGCACCGTCAGGCACATTTAGGTTTGAGACCACACCTGTTGTCTTTGCACGGATGAAAGCTTGTTCGGGCAAATTGATAGTACCCTCGCTGTAAGTACTGTGACCAACAGGTGTTATCAAAGTGGCCACTATCAACAGAGACATCGTACCTGTGAACGCTAACAAACGGCTCATTCTTCGGGCTTGATAAACTTGTGGGATGAAGTTCCAAGTGCTACGAATTAACGGATAAAAAATTTGCCCGACTATAGCCCACACTGCTAGCAAAACCCCGATTACTAGGAATTTCCCGGCCACCCAGGATGCAATAAACAACGTGATTAAGACGCGGTAGATTCGCGACAGTACGCCGTAGCAGAAAAGCCATTTTACTTCTCCACGAGCGCTAACTGGGCGACTAACATCCGGCATATCAAGAACGAATTTTTTAAATAGATAGCGGATATACTGGTCAGAGCGTGTTCCCAGATTCGGAATTTCTAGCAATTCGCAGAGAAGGTAGTAGCCATCGAACCGTAACAACGGATTCGCGTTAAAAAGAAGTGTTGATATACCACCAATAACAGCGATATCAAATGCAAGGTCTCGAACGAGCCCAGGATCTGTAACAGACCAGACTAACAAAGCCGCTGACGCAAGGAACAGCTCCACCATTATTCCGGCGCCGCAAACCAGCAACCTCTGATTTTTAGAGCTAAATCGATGCGAAGCTGAGCTATCTACATACGGGACTGGAAAAAAAACAAGAAACGTGATGCCCATTTCTCGTACTGTTCCACCCCATATCTTGGTTACGTAGGCATGTCCAAATTCATGCAGCATTTTGACAAGCGGATATAACATCCAATACCACATTAAGTTTTGTGGGTCAGTGAAACGCGCTGCACTGTGATGCGCAAGTCCTGAGCCGTTAACTGCGATAGTCGAAAGAGCGCTCAAAACCACTCCAATCCATAGCAAAAGTGCTAGTGGTGAAAGGAGAGGCTTTACATAATGTGCAGTCTTATCCAAAAAACTGTCTGGATCGATCAGGGGTATTTTGATCGCAAACGGATTCAACCCACGTTTTTTTGGGGCTGATGCGTCCGAATGCCCTTCTTTACTCGTCGCACCCTCTGTCACAAGCAAACCTGCAGACTTCAAATTCGCCAAAAGAACAATGACATCCCTTTTAAACAAAGCTACAGAGTTTGACCGTTTGCAGTCAGCGAGCGCCTGTTCAATAGTACGACTGCCATCCAATAGCCTTAAGAAGTTCTCAGCCTGATAACTGCACCTAAAATAACTTTCGTCACGTTGATTGGCGATAATTAACCAGGGTGATCCTCTATAGTGATGCTTATAAAAACGCACCGTGTCACCCAGTTGAAGCTTTAAGGTTGCAACACTCTGCCAAGCTATCTCTAATGAACCCAGAGGAGTATCGGGGCTTAAGGCAGCCATCGCCATGCCCATAGTTTAAGAACATCGACTAATTCGTGAAAAAAGATCCAACCGAATCGCCGCTTTTCAATGTCTATTTTCGCAACGCCTTCCATGCCAGGCCTTAGACCTTCTGGCCGATCAATGAGACGTGCCTCTACACGATACGTACTGCCTTGCCCATCTGATGTAAAAACAGGAGATACCTTTTCAACAACAAAGGAGAGTTTTTCGTCAGGCATGGATTTCAAAGTCAGCGCGCCTTTTAGCCCGTCAGTAACATCTACAACCTGTTTCTCATCTACCAAGACAATTAAACGGTACTTATCAAGCGGTGCAACTTCGAACAATACATCACCGGTTTTAACAGGTGCCCCTAGTGAGCGGCTCAGATCCCCGCTGATGATCACCCCGTTGAGTGAAGAAACCAGTCTGGATCGTTTAATTTTCTCTTTTGTTAAATTGAACTGAGCTTGCGCCTGCCCCATGCGTGATTTAAATATGTGCGCCTGGGCGTTGTTGCGCTCCATTAAGGCCTGTCGGTATTGATGATCGTATTCATTGATTTCAGCTGCGAATTTTTGCTGCTCTAACATCAAGTCCTGCGTGTCAAGTTCCGCGATGAGTTCTCCAGCAACAACCGTATTACCCGCTCGCGCATGTGCCACCGCGACATATCCATCAAAAGGCGCGACCACCGCTCTTTGTATTTCCCCTTCCAAGCTAGCAGTACCCGTTACGCGGTAAGTTCCGCTTGCAAATACCAACGCCATAAACAGCGCACCCAGAACCAAACACATAGACACACCACGTCTGGAGATTGATTTTTCACCAACGCCAGCAAGCGATGGGAATTTGTGTGCAGGCTCTGTGACTTCAGAACTTCCCAACCTTGGTAACAAGCCCAACCATTTCTCGCCCCATCGCAGCATATGGATGGTCGTTGATTGTTGAGATGGATTAATATTAACTCGCACGGCTAGCGCACCCTTAACGGCTTCGAAGCGCTTTAAAGGTATTGCAATGATGGTATCCACTGCAGCACCGGTATCCGTCGCTGCTGATAAGGTCGTCGTCACCAACTTGCCCTGATTAGAAGCCAAATTGGCCGCCATCATCACATCATCATGGGTCGATTCGGTATTCGGCCACCGTATAACAGGCTCATCCCCCGGCGCGTTTCGAACCAATGCGGCTTGACCAATACCAGGTACCATCTGACACAACAAGTCTAGCCAAGACTGAATTTGATCTGAACTATATGTCGACATTTTCACCGGATAGAGAAAGCTTTAACACGTAAGATTTCATGAAAAGCCTATTGGCATAGGTAATCGGTGGTGTTTACGCCGATGGAGTGCCTATGTAACCGGGTTAGCTTTCGCAAAAATCAAGTGCACATGTTTCAAGTACATCCATTGTGCCAATCGCTCAGTCGACGGATTACGGCTCCATCTCTATAGGTAACATCACAGAAGTTTTTATACCCCCGAACCCACTACGCAGGGTAAACACGTCCTATCGCTTGCAGGTAAATAGTGTCATTTGAGCTGGAAAAGAATCCAGGATAGCTATGTTTAGCTATTTTTTAATAGAAAATGGATTCACCAAAAAAAACTGCTAGTTAACCGCCTGCGGTTACTCACAATTGGCTACACAAGTGGTTTCACTACTGACCTCACCACCACAGTTGGCATAACACTCGTTATAACCCGCCTGACAGGTTGCATGGCTTTCGCGCTCGATGCCACAATATTCAAAGAAGGGGTGGTCGCAATCCAATTGATCCTCGGCCGTTTTACCCCTGTTTTTATGTAGGCAAAGGTCGTACTTTAATTGGTTTCGGCTCTCTCTGAATTCACAATTTTGAACCTTGAGATTATTATTCTGGTTACACAGAAGCTGCATTTTCTGACACTGGGCAACACAGCTCAAACCTCCGGGAGTTGTGGGCCTCACATAGGAATATTCGGTTTTATATTGAGGACCACATCCGACCAGAAATACGGTGAGAAGTACCACAGTGTATTTGCTAACCATCATAGCTGCTTAATTAAAAATGCAGGCGATTACCACCCGATTTTTCAATCCAGTTAGAACGGTATATCGTCGTCAAACTCGGCACCTGCCGCTGTGGGCATTGGCGCTGCTTGCTGCGCCTGAGGCCTGGGTGCTGCCTGGCGCGGAGCCTGACTATAGTCGCCACCACCAGCTCCGTCAGGACGACCGCCCAATAGCTGCATATCACGCGCAATTATTTGTGTTGAATAGCGATCCTCTCCCGTGTTTTTATCCTGGTATTTATCGGTACGGATGGAACCCTCGATGTACACCTGAGAACCTTTTTTCAGGTACTCGCCCGCTATTTCGCCTAAGCGGTTGAACAGTGTGACCCTGTGCCACTCTGTGCGCTCTTGTTTCTGACCAGAGGTTTTATCTGTCCATTGTTCGGAGGTTGCAATGCTGATGTTGGTAACCGCTCCACCACTGGGCATATAACGCACCTCAGGGTCTGCGCCGATGTTTCCGACCAAAATGACTTTATTAACACCACGTGCCATGATATTTCTCCTAATTTGAAAAGCCGAGTCAGTCCATTCCCCGGTCGGCAAATTGTACCGTAGCTGCCTCTGCCTCGGGTAGTCTGTGTACGTCAGCTGGCTGGGGATCCGTACAGTTCACCCGTAAAGCGCTGCTTGTCCACCTTGAGATAGGCCGCGCCCTCATCAAGCGCAATAACCACCTCTTCCACCCCCGCCATAGACTGAAGTTCGGCGGTTATCTCACCGATTCTCGTCTGCTCATCGCTACTCAGGGTGCGCCGATGGGTAACCATTTTCTTCGGTGCTTGAAAACCGAACAGCACCAGCCACCAGATAACGCAGCATACACCCATAGCCGCAAAAACTCCGCTAGGCCCCACTGCCCCGTAAAGCCAACCTGCCCCGGCGCCTCCCACGAAAGCTCCGAAAAACTGGCTACTACTGTAGATGCCCATTGCGCT
>JBGCGD010000015.1:0-5525 GCA_045110515.1 Granulosicoccus sp.
TTCGCTACCACTGTTGTCGTTAATGCATAGTGTTTGACGTTTTGACAAATTCGATTTACAGGCTGTTTTAAAGCTGTAAAGGTGTCGGTCAACAGTGAATAACCTTGTTGAAGGTATGCAAGGCCAACGGGCCAAATCTGATTCCACCTTTAGCAGGCTAGTGCGAAGCGGCATTTTAAATATAAGTTGTCATCGGCAAGCTGAATAGAAATCTATAAAGCTTACTGCATCCTTGTTGGTGGCCAGCCGGAGTTCTCTCCGGCTGGTTTGTAGTTTCATTCCTTTCATCAGCCACGACACTAATGCCGCGTGCCGATGCCGCGTTAAATCTCGACTTTCTTAGCGGCTGTCGATTCATCACCCGTATTCGGTGTACCTTTAGGCTCGATAAGCAGCAAGTGGACTTCTTCCTCTGCCACCGGGCAATGCTCAACACCCTTGGGTACAACATATAACTCACCTTCATTCAAATGCACATCGCCATCGCGTAGCTTGATGGTGAGCTTTCCTTTAAGCACCAGAAAAAAATCATCGGTGTCCGCGTGCGAATGCCAATTAAATTCTCCTCGCGCTTTAACAACCATGATGTCGTTGTTATTGAATGAGGAGATAACTTTGGGAGACCAATGGTCTGTGAATTGAGAGAGTTTTTGAGTTGGGCTTATGGCGGTGTTGGTCATTTTGGAGTGTCTCTATTCACGATAGGGTTGCTACGTAACATTGGTTAAAAAACAAGTGGCTGAATAGAGATCATAGTAACCATCCTAGCTTTAAACACTATGACATCGGGCCAGAACGTTGCGATTTATCTGCTTGAGCTATCAACAGAATTCAATTTCTGTGGAACACAAAAAATTTAATGCGATAGTCTCTATGGTATACGCTGTCTAAACGACGTTATCGTGTTCAGCCACAAAATGGCCGGGTGCTACTTCGCTTAGTTTAGGCACGTAATCTATTTCGTTACTATCGATTTTGCTTGGAAGGAATCGCAGAAACGCTTTAGGGTCTAATGGGGAGGGTAGCTCATCGCTTAACCTAATTCTTTCGCGGCTACGCTCAAGCTTTGGATCAGGAATTGGAACAGCGGAGATCAGCGCTTGTGTATAAGGGTGGGCTGGGTTGGTACACACATCAGTACTACTTCCAAGTTCTACTATTCGACCCAAGTAGAGCACCATCACTCTGTCCGAGATCTCCTTTACTACCGACAAGTCGTGCGAAATGAATAATAGCGACATACCAAATTCTGCTTGTAGTTTCTTAAGCAAGTCCAATATCTGAGCTTGAATTGACACATCCAGAGCAGATACAGCTTCATCACAAATTATTAATTTGGGCTTATTGATCATGGCTCTGGCGATGCCAACGCGTTGATTTTGGCCTCCTGAAAGCTCATGCGGATATCGATTAGTCATAGACGAATCCAAACCGACACGGTTCATCATATCTTGGACTAACTCCCGTTGCTCACGGCGGGTGAGTTCCGCTCTAAACGTTCTTAACGGCTCGGCTATAGAATCCGAGATGGTCATTCTAGGGTCTAGGCTCGCAAATGGATCTTGAAACACTATTTGCAAATCTCTGCGCGCTTGGGTCATCGCGTTTTTATCTAACTGAGTAAGATTTTTTCCTAACCAACTCACGTCACCGCTTGTGGGTTCAATCAGTCTGATTAATGCGCGAGCAAGGGTGGACTTACCACATCCGGACTCACCGACAATGCCTAATGTTTCGCCTTCGTTTAATGTAAAGCTGACGCCATCGACAGCACGTAAGGGAACACTTCGACTGAACAGATGACCACCTACCTTAAATGGAAAATGTACTTTAATATCCTTTACGTCGAGCAATAGATTGGGCGTCGATTGCACTTTTATCGGATGTGTGGCATCTATGCGCGGCATTGCTTGAAGTAATTGCTGCGTATATTCGTGCGAAGGATTTTCGAAAACGCTATCTACAGGGCCTTCTTCCACAAATTTTCCAAGTCGCATAACCTGCACATAGTCACACATACGCGCTACTACGCCCATATCATGAGTTATGAGTGCAACTGCGGTTCCTTGTTCCTCTTGAAGCTCTGAGATAAGGTCTAGCACTTCAGCTTGCACCGTGACATCCAAGGCGGTAGTCGGCTCATCGGCTATGAGTAGTTTCGGGCTACACAACATAGCCATTGCAATCATAACCCTCTGACGCATACCTCCTGATAGCTCATGCGGATACTGATTTAGGCGCTTCTCTGCCTCTGGTATTCGGACCCGTTGTAACCAATCTAAACAATGACGACGGGCATCACTTCGACTAGAAGATGTGTGCACATGCAAAACCTCAGTCATCTGCTGGCCAATCTTTAAATGAGGTGTTAATGCAGTCAGTGGATCCTGGAAAATCATACCGACATCTTTGCCGCGGATCGTGTTTAGAGTGCTTATCGGGGCGTTAAGGATTTCCTGCCCATTGAGTTGCACTGCACCAGATGCACTCCCGTTTTTAGCAAGTAAACCCATTGCAGCTAAAAAAGACTGGCTTTTTCCTGAACCAGATTCTCCGACAATGCCTAAGCATTGCCCTTCAGCTATTCGAAAAGAAATATCTTTGACCGATTCGATCACACCGTCTGAGGTGTTGAAACGGACACATAAATTTTCAACATTTAGAACGCTCATCTTTAGCGATCCTTAGGGTCCAATGCGTCACGCAACCCATCACCAATAAAGAACATGGTGAGAATTATCGCCACATAGAAAAATAAGGGGAATAACAGTTGCCATAATGTTCCATAGGCCATGGTTCCTGCCCCCTGTGCAATTAATGCCCCCAGGGATGTGTATGGTTCTGAAATACCCAACCCTAGAAAAGAGATAAAGCTCTCTGCCAAAATCATCTCGGGAATTAACAGCGATGCATAGACAATAACAACACCAAAAAGGTTTGGCAGATTATGTCTAAAGACAATCATGGTTTCAGAGACGCCACCAGCTCGTGCAGCTTCAATAAATTCGCGATTTTTCAAAGCCAAGGTTTGCGCTCTGACAATGCGTGCCATGGTTAACCACGATACAGCCCCGAGCGCCACAAATAATGCGACAAACGATCTACCGGCAATGATCAAGATTAATATAATGACCAGCGTTGCCGGGATGGCGAGCAGTATGTCCACCAGCCTCATCATAATGTTATCGGTGCGACCGCCCACGTAGCCTGCAATAACACCCCAAGCAGTCCCTAGTATCAACGCCATGGCTGATCCAATTAGCCCTACTAGTAAAGATGTGCCGGTGGCTTGGATGGTGCGGGCGAAGAGATCCCGCCCCAGCTCATCGGTTCCGAAATAGTGTCCGCTTTCGAGAGAGGGGGCTCCCATTGTTTGGATGTCACCCAAAGCATCCCAATCTATTTCCTCATTACTCCATTGAGCAAACTGAGGCCCAGCCAGTACGAATACGACGATTAGGAAGAGAACAACCATACAGGCAATTGCCGCTTTATTGCGTAGAAATCGATCTCTCGCATCACGCATTAAGGAGCGACCACGAACCGCAGTATGATCGGTGATATCCGATGCTAGCGACTCTACTTTGGCAGATTTACCGAAGATGATTAGTACCTTATTTTAGGGTCAAACCAAGCGTAGGCTAGGTCTGTAAGCAGATTAACAATTACTGTTAGCGCACCGTAAAGGATGGTAACTCCCAGAAGAACAGCATAGTCTCTGGACAATGCTGAACTGACATACGATTGTCCAAGCCCACCAGTTGAAAAATAAATATCAACAAATACAGAACCTGTTAGTACATAAACAAATACCGGCCCCAAGTAGGAAATTACAGGCAGTAAAGTGGGCTTTAGCGCATGCCTCCATATGATTAAATACTCTGGTAGTCCTTTAGCCATGGCGGTTCGAATAAAATTTGAATGGAGAATTTCGAGCATGGACGACCGTGTGATTCTTGCGATAGAACCCATGTATGACGTTGATAATGCTATGACTGGCATCACTAAATACTGCCATTGACCTCCATTCCAACCGCCACCGGGCAACAACCCGAGCCATAACGTAAAGGTCAGAATTAGGATGGGGCCCATAATGAAATTGGGTAGGGCTTGCGCGGCTACGCCTAGGCAAACTGCAAAATAGTCTATCCATGTATTGTGGCGGATAGCAGCTGCAACTCCGAGAGCTATTCCCACAAAGGATGCGACAAGGAACGCTAAAAATCCATAGGTTAGAGATATCGGAAACCCGTGGGCGATGATGTCGTTAACATCCCGATCTTTAAACTTAAACGAAGGCCCAAAATCAAAATGCACAACGATGTTAGTTAGATAGTCCCACAACTGTTTCCAAAGTGGTTGGTCGAGTCCGTATCTGGCTTCAATGTTAGCCAGTACAGCTTCTGGTAACGGTCTTTCAGAGGTGAAAGGACCACCCGGAGCTACGTGCATTAAAAAAAAGCAGGCAACTATCAACAACAAGATTGTGGGTATGGCAACGAGTAGTCGCCTGATCGTATAGCTCAGCATAGCCAATACCAACAACGGCCCCGTGTCGCGGGGCCGTTGTTAGAAGTAGTCATTGAGCGGTCTTATAAAGATCCTTAGAATACCAACGGGTCTGAACATTGTTAACCGGCCAGTTTCCTACATCGCTATCCATCATATAAACCCCCGCGTAGTGATACACAGGAATTACCGGCATATCAGAAGCCAACATCTCTTCTATTTGACGATAGTAATCCGCAGCATCGGTGCTTCGCTTGGCGGTATCTAGCAATTCATCCAATTTTGCATTGTTATATTTGCCGTCATTGTAGCCCGACTCACTATCCAATAAATCTAAAAAAGTTGAGGCTTCGTTGTAGTCGCCGCACCAGGCGCCTCGTGCTAGTTCAAAGTCTTGATTTCCGCGAGTATCCAAGAACACTTTCCATTCCATATTGGCCAAGCTGACTTGTGCGCCTAATTTCTGTTTCCACATTTGACTCATAGCAACAGCGACTTTTTTATGGGATTCTGATGTGTTGTAAATCATCTCAAAAGAGAGGGGATTGCTTTTGTCGTAGCCTGCTTCAGCGAGCAATAATTTTGCTTTAGCATCTCTATCAGCTTGAGACATTGTTGCCATCTCCGTGACCGGGGGAGTGAAACCCGCTACCGCCTCTGGTGTAAATGTGTACGCTTCCGGTTGACCGCCCGCTAACACCTTTTCACTAATAATCTTTCTATCAACAGCTAGCGCCAAAGCCTGTCGAACTTTTACATCTTTGAACGCTTCCGGTCCTTTATCGCTAAGATTAAATGTGTAGTAGTAGTTGCATAATCGAGGGAAGCTGATGGCCACACCTGGGTATTCCTTTTGTAGTCGCGGGAACTGACCAGGCGACTGATATTACATTTGTGTCAATGGCCAAAGGGTTTGTTTATCTGGTTGCGATTGTGGATTGGTACTCGAGAAAGGTTTTGTCTGGGCGCGTATCGACTACGATGGACACTAGCTTCTGCATTGAAGCACTCGAAGA
>JBGCGD010000016.1:0-177212 GCA_045110515.1 Granulosicoccus sp.
ACACCATGGCCGCCCATGAACTTAGTTAGCGAGTGCATGACAATATCGGCTCCCAAGCGTATGCATTGCATCAGGTAGGGCGTTGTTAACGTGGCATCGATCATTAGTGGAACACCGGCTGCGTGTGCCACTGCAGACACCTTGGGAATATCCAATACTTCACACCGTGGGTTAGCGACGGTTTCCGCAAAGACAACGCGCGTTTCCGGGCGAATGGCAGCCGCAAACTCATCAGGATCACGCGGATCGACGAAGGTCGTCTCGATACCAAATCGTCGCAACGTATAACTTAATAAGTTATGCGTACCACCATATAAGGACCGGGACGCCACGATGTGTCCTCCGGCACCGGTGATCGTGGTTAGTCCTAAATGAATTGCCGCCATGCCACTCGCTGTGCAAACAGCGCCTACTCCACCTTCCAAGGCAGCCACTCTTTCTTCCAGCACAGCCACCGTGGGGTTGGAAATTCGGGAATAAACGTGCCCAGCCCGCGCGACATCAAAAAGGGACGACGCCTTATCACTGTCATCGAAGACAAATGATGTACTTTGATAAATCGGTGTTGCCCGAGCCCGCGTTTCGCTATCAGGCTGTTGGCCTGCATGCAAAGCAAGGGTATCGAATCCCAGAAATTCTGGTCCACTCATTAACGGATGCCTCTTATAGATTTAGTGGCATCACGTGACGCCGAATTCTTCTTCTCTTGCCCGTTTTACCACATCATAGTGCTCAGCCAATACATCACTTTTCGTAACAACGCCGAGTAGCTCAGAACGGGCCTTAGTTTCTGACGATATGACCGGAATAAACTCGAGTTCGCGTTCTGCCATCTTTTGTACAGCCGTCACAATATTAGTCATGTCAGTGATGGAGTAATCGACGTCAATCGCTGCATCAATTGCCGGTTTATCCATGCCATGTTCGATGGCGTGAGCAATGAGCAGGGAGAGGCTAACGCTACCGGCAAATTGCGAATCTTTATCAACGAATATGGCCAAACGTTGTCGTTCCACCCCCATGAGCGATTCAAGTTCACCAATGGTCATATGCGGCTGTGCCAAGACATAGTCGCCGCTAATAAGTTGCTCAACGCGGTGCGTCATCAGCAAACTGATATCCCGGCCCCCAGATATATTAATATTTCGTTTGGCCAACTGCCATCGAAAGAATGAGCCGTGCTCACCCGTTTGCATCACACTCGATGCAAATGCTGCTGCAGTCATTACACCGAGGGTAATGCCATAATCGCGTGTTAATTCAAAAACGATTAACACGGTTGAGATGGGAGCGCCTAGTATGGCCGACGCCACAGCAGCCATACCAATAGTGGCGTACACGCCCTGATCACTCAACGTTAAGCCGAAACTACTGGCCAACACCCAGAACAACCCTCCCAACATGCTGCCGAGGAAGATTGCTGGGCCAAACACGCCGCCGGCAAACCCAGCGCTAATGGCAAGACACACCACTACCAGTTTGGCGGCAAGCAGATAGAACAACAAGTTGCTATCAAGCGCCCCGTTCAATGCTAACAAGGTCCCCTCATAGCCAATGCCCAGTATGTACGGCAACGGTACAGCCAATGTACCGAACAACAAACCTGCAACAGCTGGATGACTCCAGCGTGGCAATCTGGACCACTGCCAAAGTCGTTCAAACCCACCCGTTATCATTAGTAAACTTTTGGCAAGCAAGGCGCCAGCAACACCCAGAAGAGCAAACAATAACAACTCCCACTGTGAGGTAATTGAATGCGGTAATACCGGAAACAGCGCATAGCTTCCCAAGAAATATTCGCGCACTACCATAGCAAGCATGGCAGCAATAACGATGGGAGCAAAGACCCTTAACGTGAAGTATCCGACTATAACTTCCAATGCAAAAATGACAGCGGCTATGGGTGTATTGAACGAAACCGCAACTGCGGCGGCGGCACCGCAACCTAATAGGGCCAGTGATTGCTTATGGTCCAGACCTAATTTTTCAGCAAGCCACGCACTGATAGAGGCACCGATATGCACGGCCGGCCCTTCTCTTCCCAAAGGCGCGCCGACGCCTAACGACAATGCCGCCGCAATGCCTGCACCAATACCCGAGCGTGCCGGCATACGAGCGCTGTTCATTGCACAAGCTTCCATAACGTCCGCGATTCCATGATAGCGCCGACCAGGCAAAAACTGCATTAGAACGCCCAATACCAGACCGCCCAACGCGGGAACAAGAATAATTTGCCAGGCAGGCCTTGCCGCAATAATCTGGCTATAGCGAATCTCAGAGGCTTCACCAAAACCGAGGAACTGAAAAAACAACACCAACTTTATTAACGCAAGCGTTGATAAACCGACGACTACCCCGACCAGAGCTGCCAGCACAAAGTACGTAAGACGGTCTCCCCAACGGGTTGACACGATGTACTTCAACAACCTCACAAACCGGATATGCCCATGGTTTTTTCCGCAAAGCGTTTACGTATCGGAGAGATGGCATCCAAACCCAAGAGTGCTCCAGAACGCAGATGTCCGGGGATAGCAGAATTACCTCGAAAACCCCTAGCTAGTAAATCGGTTAAGCGAACAATGGATTTCTGATCGTCGAGCCGTTGTGCTGCAAACTGATGTAACAGCGCATCATCGCCAGGGTCTGATACTGACGCTCTATCGAGTGTTCGTATCAAGCTATCAATATCGCGAATTGCCAAGTTATAACCTTGTCCACCAACCGGGTGCAATAGACGCATGGCATTACCCACCAATACAGTGCGTTGAGCAACTTGAGTTGTCGACTCAATTCTTAGCAGAGGTAGCACGAAGCGTGGACCAACCTTATCGAATCTTCCCAGGCGATAACCAAATCGGGACTGCAATCTCTGCAGATATTCATTATCGGTCATAGCGTCGATGGCTTCCTGCTCATCTGGATTAATACAATCAACAAAGCTCATGAACTCACCCGGCCGCGGCAACAAAGCCAGTGGACCACTTGGGGTAAATCGTTCATATGCGACCCCATCGTGTGCAGACGTCAACTCAACCATGCCTAACACTGCCGCTTGTTCGTAGTCGACCTGAGTTGTGGATATTGCCGTGGATTCGCGTACTAATGAGGTGATGCCATCGGCCGCAACGAGCAATTTAGTGCGCACATCACAAGCACCCTCAACACTGAGTTTCACAGCATCTTGAAGTTGAGTTACACCGTTGACACGCGCGTTATACAACCGCTTTACCTCAGACGCTACACAAAGTTTGTATAGCTGATCAATATAATTCGCATTGTTAACAACATAGCCCAGTGCATCTACTCTCATTTCATCAGCACTGAGTCTTGTTGCACCAAAATACCCTTTATGGGAAACATTTACTCTTGCAATTGGGCAGGCATCAACCGAAACGCTTTCCCAAAAACCGTGCTGCGTAAGCCACTGCTTTGTACCCAGATTAAGTGCAGTGCAACGCTGTTTTAAAGCAGTTGATCTAGAGTCTTCATCAGAAGAAGCAACCTCAGATTGCTCGTCAGGTTCTCCACCGGCATCAAGCAGCGCAACCGACCACCCCTTCGCAGACAAGGCCAGTGCCAGCGGCATACCAACCAAGCCTGCGCCAACGATGGCGACATCAACATCGATAGGTTCTGATGGAGACGATTGTTGATCGCTATCCTTCATTGACGCATCAGCGCTTCAATGTCATCGATGCTTTTCGGCACGTTAGAGGTCAGCACTTCGGGGCCTTTACTCGTCACGACAACATCATCTTCTATACGAATTCCAATATTTCTGTATTGCTTCGGGATTTTTCTAGAATTCCCTAAATACAAGCCCGGCTCAACCGTCAAGACCATACCAGCTTCCAGTGCTCGCCAATCACCGTTAAGCCGATACTCACCCACATCGTGGACATCCATGCCTAACCAATGACCGGTACGATGCATATAGTAGGGGCGGTAGGCCTCTTCTTTTATCAGTGTTGGAAGTTTGCCTTTCAGCACGCCAATATCCCGCAGCCCCTTAGTCAATACTTTAACCGCAGCCTCATGCGAATCATTCCAGTGATTGCCGATTTTAACCGCGTCAATGGCAGCCAGCTGCGCTTCTAGAACGATGTTGTAAACCGTTTTCTGGGCCTCTGTAAATACACCGTTGACTGGAAAGGTGCGAGTAATATCTCCGGCATAACCCGATACTTCAGCACCGGAGTCAATCAAAACCAATTCATTGTCCACCAGGACATCATCGTTTTCTGTGTAGTGCAAAATACACCCGTTCTCGCCCCCACCGACAATAGGCGCAAACGCATGCTCGGCTCGATTGGCCGTGTATTCCGCGATAAGCTCGGCTTCTAGTTCATATTCATACATACCGGGCTTGCATTTTTTCATCGCACGCGCATGCGCTGACGCACTGAGATTTGCCGCCTTTCGCATCAAGGCAAGTTCTGTGCGGCTTTTATGAACTCGCATTTCATGCAGGTGATAGTCCAAAGAAATGAAGGCATCAGGATCACCGCCATCACGACGACGGCTGGAGCGTGCCTTATTCAGCCAACCCAACAAGCGCGCATCAAATCCTTGATCTTTACCAAGCGTATGAAAAACCGCCTGCTTGTTTTCCAACAAGCCGGGCAAAATGTCATCAATATCACTGATCGGAAAAGCATCATCAGCTCCCAGCGCTTCTGGCGCATCTTCGACCCCCAGTCTTCGGCCATGCCATGTTTCCTGCAGTGGATCGCGCTCACGGCAAAACATGATGTACTGCCCCTGGCGGCGATTGGGAATCAGTACCATCAGGGCTTCAGGTTCATCAAAGCCTGTCATGTACAACATATTGCTCGCTGCACGATATGGGTACTCCGTATCGTTGCTTCTGACGGATGCTCGGGATGCCGGGATAAGTGCTATGGAGTTGTCCCCCATAATGCGCATTAAAGCCCGACGACGCCGTTTCAGTTCAGTGGCCATGGCCTTCGAAAAACGCTTTGTCCTGCTTTGCCCTTTCGTCACGATGGCTTCACCTGCTGAGGGACAGGTGTTATAGGGCGTAGTTCTTCCAGAATGAGTAACACTCCCACTCGTACGTACTCCAGTAGTTCGTAATACATAACTTCCTGCTGCTCACTGTCGGTATCTGTGTCAGAGGAGTCAGCTTCGGAAGACTCGATCGCTTGAAAGTCTTCAATGATCTCGCGGGTATCTGAAGGCAATGGTTTTTCCCCTCGCTTACTCAACGCAAGACCTAGACCGTAGGTAAACCCTCCGCAAAAATCACCTAAGGCTCTGATTCGGACGCTAACAGGTGCTGACTCTTCAGGTAGTTCAGGGGCGAATTCTAATTCAGCATCATTTAAGGAGCTCAGTGTTGCCATAAACCACTCATCGAGAGTTTTTAGCTGAGCGGCCTTTGAAGCCACAGCATCCGGATCAAGCTGTGCTGCATCGAGCAATTCTGTGAACCAACGCGTTTTCGCGGCGCTACTTGACATCGAACACAACAGCCCACAGCACAGGCCGTGGACTTCAGAGAGTGGTAACGGCATATTTAGCCGTTCCAAAGCATCACTTATGGATTGATTGGAAGGGGTCACAAGTTATAAGCTAGTCGCGAGATAAATAGCTGTGAAGTATACAATGCCGAATCCCCAACCAGCGGTGCTTGATAATGAGTGGCCCGACCATGCATGAAGAATTCGACGCACTCGAATCCCGGTTGCACGATGTTGCGGCACTGTGTTCAAAATTGCGCTTGGAAAATCAATCGCTGAAGCAGCAACAAGCTTCACTCGTGGAAGAACGAGCACGTCTAATTGAGAAAAATGAAACGGCGCGCAGCAAGGTCGAGCAAATGATTGTTCGTCTCAAATCATTGGAAGCGGGTCAATGAGCTCAATCGACAACAAAGCTGATGCACTGGGAAGCCGTCCAGCCCGGCTTAAAATTCTAAATAAGGAAGTTCAGATTGCCTGTAAACCCGGCGAAGAAGACGACCTCATGCAGGCAGCAGCCTATATCGACCAGTCCATGCGTGATTTAAGGCGACGTAACAACACGTCCAGCATTGAAAAAATAGCTATTGTCACCGCAATCAATACGGCCAATGCGCTCTTGAAATCGCGCTCTCAGGAGCGTGGTGACGAAGCCGTCCTATCGCGCCTAAGCACCCTGAATTCACAACTGGACGAGCTGTTGACAGAACCGGAATTACCGGCCGTTGAGAGCGCTGCGGAAACTGCAGAATAAACGGTTTTTCATCAACTTGACTGTCCGAACATGCTAGTCTGACCTTCGTATCTTCTGCGGTGCTTGTTATTTGGTTGGGTATATCCCTTGAGCCTAATTTCGCACCCCGGGGGTGGTCTGGTCGCTGTTGTTGTGCACGTCCGTTACGGCGGAAAGCCTGATACGGTTCCAGCCGTCCCCACCTGAACCGATTGGTTCAAGGTAGCACACCAAAAACGGTATTCGTGGTTGATACACTCCTAACATATTGATCCCTATAAAGATCATGAGCCCTATGACTGATGTTAGCGATGTAAACAATGAGCAGAAGCGAGAAGCACTGAGAAGTGTGTTGCAACTGGCCAGACGACAGCTTGATAAAGCTCAGGTGGAGGAGTATTCCGATACCATCGCTGAGACTCTGCTTACGCACCTAGAACCCGCTGCCAAGGTTGCAGGCTACCTGGCGCTGGGCAATGAGGTAAAACTCGACTCCGTACTACACGCCGCGCGCCGGCAACAGTGCCAGACCTACGTCCCTATCGTGCAGGCTGAAAACACGATGGTTTTCTCGCCTATCTCTGATGATACCCCTCTTGTTAAGAATCAATACGGTATCCTTGAACCCAAATTGACGCTGAACGAGTGCATTCCCGCGAGCGAATTAGACGTCGTTCTGGTGCCACTCGTCGGGTTTGATGAGCAATGTCAGCGCATGGGAATGGGTGGCGGATACTACGACCGAGCCTTCGCACATAAACGCGAGGACACAGAGGCCAAACCTGTGCTGATTGGTGTGGCCTACGAAGTACAGTGTACTCGCTCGGTACTAGCGGACTGGTGGGACGTCCCACTGGATAGGGTCGTCACAGAAAAAAGAACGATTCACCGGCCCTAAGGCAGCACCTAGCGTAAAAACATTTGGTAAGCCGGATTGCCAGTCTCCTCCTCTCCTTGAAAACCCAGAGTTTGAATAAAGGTTTCCAGTTGCTGCTCTTCTCCGTCAGGAAGCGTCATTCCGACGAGCACCCGACTATAAGCTGCGCCGTGGTTCCGATAGTGAAACAAGCTAATATTCCACCGCTCGCCCATTGCGCTGAGAAAACCCAGCAACGCACCCGGCCTTTCGGGAAAGACAAATCTGAACAGGCGCTCGCCAGGAAGTTTTGCGTGCCCGCCAATCATGTGCCGCAAATGCAACTTAGCCGTATCGTTCGAGCTCATGTCCAGTACCTCGCACCCGGATTCTCGCAATTTATTGACCAGCGCATCTTTCTCCTCGGAGCCTCCACGTAGTTCAATGCCAGCAAAAACATTCGCTAGAGCATCGTCGGCATAACGATAATTGAATTCGGTGACGCCCCGTCGACCGATAGCATGACAAAACTCTAGAAAGCTTCCGGGCCTTTCTGGAATCGTCACCGCCAATAAGGCTTCGCGATTCTCACCGATTTCGACTCGCTCGGCGACATGCCGCAGCCTGTCAAAGTTGATGTTGGCTCCCGAATTAATAGCAATTAGTGTTTGGCCACTTACACCTCGCTCTTCTACATAGCGCTTCATACCGGCAACCGCCAACGCACCGGCAGGCTCAGTCAATGTGCGCGTTTCGTTGAAGATATCTTTAATTGCATTGGACATTTCATCAACTGTTACGAGGATAACTTCGTCGAGAAACTCCCGGCAAACCTCAAATGAATATTTCCCTACCTGCTTAACCGCAACACCATCGGCAAACAAGCCGACTTGCCCGAGCACAATGCGCTCATCCGCTGCCAGTGAGTCGTGCATAGAAGCCGCATCGACAGGCTCAACACCCACAATGCGCACCTCAGGCCGTAAGTATTTCATATACGCACTCACTCCGGCAGCCAGACCACCACCGCCTACTGGGAGGAACACGACATCGATTGGCTCAGGATGTTGCTGGCATAACTCCACGCCGACAGTACCCTGCCCGGCAATCGTATTTGGATCATCAAAAGGATGAATAAACGGGAATCCACGCTCTTCACCCAATTGAATCGCATAGCTTAGGGCTGCATCAAAATCGTCACCGTGCAATATGGTCTCACCACCCAAGGCCCGGACCGACTCTACCTTGATGCTGGGAGTGGTCTGGGGCATCACGATGACGGCAGGGATGTTCAATTCTCTGGCGGCAAGTGCCACACCCTGTGCGTGGTTCCCCGCAGAGGCTGCAACAACACCCGGAACAGCTTGTTCCTGCATCAATTTAAAAACCCGATTAAAAGCACCTCGGCACTTAAACGAGAAGATGGACTGCTCGTCTTCCCTCTTAAGCCAAACATTATTGTTGAATCGTTGTGACAGCTGTGGCGCTTTGTGCAAACGGCTCTGTATAGAGACGTCATACACACGGGCTGATAGGATGCGTTTGATATACTCGTCGTGTAACTGGCTCATTACGGGCCGCGTCGGAATTGCTTGTTCAGGAACCGACCAATGTACTCGGTTTCTCGAAGAAAAACTTGTATGCACCCTGGTAAACGCGCAGCTGCAGCAGCAGCACTGGAACTCGTAAAAATCGACACCATCCTAGGTGTGGGTACGGGCTCTACCGTCAACGTATTCATCGATTTGCTGGCTGAGGCCGGAACACGAAT
The DNA here is from genome assembly GCA_045110515.1 of Granulosicoccus sp. GTDB lineage: Bacteria > Pseudomonadota > Gammaproteobacteria > Granulosicoccales > Granulosicoccaceae > Granulosicoccus. The sequence goes on from JBGCGD010000016.1 coordinate 8,844, forward strand.
TACCGGAGCCGTTGCAAGCTCTGAGGCCACTGCTGCCAGACTCGAGAGGCATGGCATTGAGGTGTTGGACCTGAACATGACGGGCGACTTAGAGCTTTACATTGATGGCGCTGATGAGTCCAACGCAAATCTTGAACTGATTAAAGGCGGCGGCGCCGCACTGACCCGTGAGAAGATTATCGCCGGTGCCAGCCGCAAGTTTGTGTGTATCGTCGATCACAGCAAGCAGGTTGATATTCTCGGAGAATTTCCCTTACCGGTAGAAGTCATTCCGATGGCCAGAAGTTACGTTGCCCGTGAAATCGTCAAGCTCGGTGCTGACCCGGAGTTTCGCGAAGCCCCCCGCACTGACAACGGCAACATCATCCTCGATTGCTTCGGCTTCAGTATCACAAACCCAGTAGAGCTAGAAGCTGCTTTGAATGCAATACCAGGTGTTGTAACTAACGGCTTGTTTGCGCGTAGAGGCGCGGACAAACTTATTGTTGGTTATGACGACGGCCGTATTGAAACAACTGATAAGCCTGAGTGAAAAGCAGGTTCTCACCCCTACTCACCTGCAGGCTCTTCTTTCTCGAGAGGCAGTTGAAGCGTAATACGGGTGCCCTTGGGTAGATTGCTGGCAACAACTTGCCCGCCATGCAACGTCACAACACGCGAGACCAGCGCCAGACCTAAACCGATTCCTTTGAATTCAGCCTCTGTAGAGGCATCCCGTTTGAATCGTGTAAACAGTTGTCCGAGTATGGCGGGGTCAATACCAACCCCTTCGTCATCGATTATCAAGATGGCACTACCACTGACACCGTAAAGACGGATTTTTATGGATGTATTATCCGGTGAATATTTAATGGCGTTGCTCAATATGTTACTGACGGCACGCTCTAGAGAAGGTGCGTCTCCTTCTATCCAAAGATCATCATCAGACATATCCAAATCAAACCGTATCTGTCGATTCCTAGCCTGAGGCATCATTTGGTCAAGGGAGTTGTCGATAACATCGTTAAATAGTAATGGTGTAAATCGCGCTTCCGTCAAACTGTCTGCTCGCGCGACATGCAGTAAGTCATCCATCATAGTCAGGCTATTCTGAATATTCCGCTCGATACGCGAGTCATTAGTATTCTCCAACAAGGCCAAGGCAGATATTAGCGGTGAACGTAAATCATGCGAAAGGTAGTCCACCATTTCCGCTCGGGCACGCTCTGCAGTTCGTATCTCAGAGACATCCAATACGCTTGCACAAATCAGTCTTTCTGCAAGTGTGTCCCCTACCGCACTAAAATTGACAACAAGCTCAGCATCGCCATGACTATAAGATACCTGCCATGGCACACATTCAAGCATCAGCTGTTGAAGTCGATCATTGTCTTCATTCCCTTCAAACTGACGACCAACCGCTTTGAGAAAATCTATGAAGTCAGCTTTATCACTAAAACCCCGGACCATGCTGTAAATCAAAGGATTCGCTCTGACACACTCACCGGCGGCATTCCAAACACCAAAACCTGTCGGGCTTCCATCGAGAATGGTTTCTGAAAACACCTTTACGCTGCGCAACCAATCAAGCTGCTCACTTAGCTGCAATGCGTTGGTTTGTAGTTTTTCGATTGAACCTGCTAAGCGCGAGGCTCGCTCGCGGGAGCGAACTCGCGCCAAGGTATCTACATACCGGGTTATGGCATCACCATGGGACTTATCATCAATGACTAACTCAATGTATAACGGCTCTATTCCCGGGTAGGTTCGCGCATAAACACCGCCTTGGTGTTTCCACTTCCCTTCAACGCCATCTGTCATTTTATCGGGAAGACCGTTGCCGCCTGCAAAGACATCTATGCCTGAGTGAAACCTCCACGCTCGTATTGGTAGATGCTTCGACGCTGAATTAAAAAAACTGGACAACAAGGCATTACTTTGCGTATCGCGACGCGGTATGTGTGGAGCTATCTTTGCCTGCTCTCTTTCCAAAAAGCGATTGACGTAAGCCAAACGATGCCAGCTCCAGAAGAGGTAGCTGACAAACACAGGCAGGCTTGCGGCTAATGGTGCGTACCAAAGTCTTCCATATCGGTACAGCACAAAACTGAGCACTACCGGAACACTGGCACCGACTACGGCCGCCAGGAACCCCCACTGAGGTGGTGTCCGAGAATAGACCAACAACATAAGTGGTAACAAAATGATCGCAACTACCAGGTTCGCATAACCAGGCGCTTGAACAACATGACTTTGGTCTCTTAGAGCTGAAAAGATATTGGCGTGAATCTCCACACCCGGAACCGGCTGATCTAACGCAGAAACCGGGGTCGGCACAACATCACCCAGCCCAGTGGTCGTCATTCCGATAAACACGACCTTTCCCGACATCATCTCTTTAGACGCTTTTCCTTCGATGATATCGACTGCACTTACTCGATTAAACGCACCCGTTGAGCCGAAGAATGGAATCATAATTTCGTGACTCTCTACCCACTCCCCTACCTGGTCTTCATTTTGAGTGATCTTACCCGGCATCTCTTCAGGCATATCATCCAGTGCCTGCAACGCAGCCATCGATAACGCTGACCAATGCGCCTGAGTAAATCCAGATTTTAGAAAAACGCGACGAACAATCCCATCGTCATCTATCGGCAAAAAGATATGACCAAGGTCAGTAACTTCTCGAGTAATTTTCGGGATTGGCAACGATTCACTGGCTATACGTGCCCGCCCACCTTCCGTCAGTACGGGAAGAATTGAAACCGGATGCGAGCCAATCGCTTTGGCAAGTCTTGCATCTTCTATGGTGTTAGAGGGCTCCACGTACAAAAGGTCCACAACCACTGCCCTCACATCAAGCAGCTTAAGTTGCTCGAAAAGCTGAGCCTGCAAATCCCGAGACCAAGGCCAGCGTCCCAGCTCAGCCAAACTCTCAGAATCAATCGCCGCGATGACGACATCCTGAGGCACCTCACGCTGATAAGCGCGCACCCAACTGTCGTGAAGGAGTCTATCGACTTTACGTGTGGCTTCGCTCCAGTGCAGAAGCCAAACAAGAAACAACAGGGTACAAAAGAAACCCAGAAGACCCCATAAGGTAATTCTGCGTTGCCCTTGCCCGGTGCTCTGCTGAGCAGACATGCCTAGTCGGCTGCGTGTGCGTTGCGTACGGTGACCAGATTAACTAGTGGGGGTGTGTTCCTCAAGACGATAACCATGCTGGTAGATGGATGTTAACTTCCATCGCTCAGATGCTAGCAGCTTAAGCTTTTTACGCAGGCGACTAGCATGAGTATCAACAGTACGCGTATTGAGGTCGGCTGACGTACCCCACACCGATGTCAACAGATGTTGCCTTGATAGAACTCTGCCTCTGTTTCTAAACATGAAAAGTGCGAGTTCATATTCTTTCTCGGTGAGCTTAATCGGCTCGTCGTCCAAATGAACTTGACGATTCGCAGTATCAAAAACGTAAGGTGGACACTCAAGAACTTCACTTTCAGGCTGAGCTCGGCGGGCGAGCGCATATAAGCGCGCAAGCAGTTCATGCTGTCTTACGGGTTTAGCCAGGTAATCGTCCGCACCAGATCGAAGTGCCGTCACGATATCTTCTTCTGCCTGACGGGCCGTAGCGAAGATCACGGGTATATCACTGGTCAGCGTTTTACGAATCCAGTGAAGAACTTCCAGGCCGGAGCTGCCGGATTGCAATGTCCAGTCGAGCACCACCACATCGTAACTGGACTTTCGAAACGCCCGCTGAAATTCCTCGGCGGTGTTAAAAACGCCACAGTGATAGCCCTTGTTTTCTATCCAGCCACTAACCCGGGCTGCCTGCTCATTGTTGTCTTCGAGCAGCGCAATCCGCAAGTTTTGCCAGTCGCTCATAATAAACCTCGTCCGTATAAGGCAGGAAGTGTCACCTAATGCGCAAGCAAGTGCAAATACCAGCGCTTTTTGGGTAACCTATGGTATCGGTTTTTGTGACCAATTCGACCAGAACGAGGTCGATTGGCTGGCACTTATGACGCTGCTGACACCGGATTTAAATAGTGACGCCCGCCTTCTAGATCGCTGATTCTATTGGCAATATTCTTAACCTCTAGAGGATCGTCAGCTAAATTTATATCCGCTGCGTTGACTATGAGCAGCGGCGTCTCGGAATAAGTATAAAAAAATCGTTCGTACAAGGCACTCAATTGTTGCAAATAATTGCTGTCAATTCGCTGTTCATGCCCTAAACCTCGTTTCTCAATGCGCTCAATGAGTCTCTCAATTGGGGCTTGCAGGTAGACCACTAAATCGGGCCGGGGCACCCCTTTTATCTGTTGGTCATAGAGTTTTGAGTACATCCACCATTCAGTATGGTCCAATGTCAGCTCCGCGAATAAACGATCTTTATCGAGCAGGAAATCGGCAACGATGGGCTGGTTGGGTTTAAGAACGGCAGGGTTTTGCAATGTCTCAAGCCGCGACGTCAAAAAATGCATTTGCGTGTGGAAAGCAGCGCCACTCGGGTCCCGGTAGAACGTTTTTAGATAAGGATTACTTGACTCGGTGTCGGTCAGATAGCTCGCCTTAAAATGCTTTGCTAGCTGGGAAGCAAGTGTAGATTTCCCCACACCTATCGGGCCTTCAATCGCAATGAACTGATATTTCATATAGTACATTGTAGCTGCTTGCAGTCATTTAGCTAAAGCCTTTGTACTTTTGAATGCCAAATGCCTGACATTGCTTTTTAAACTCAACAGCAGGGCCTAAGCCGGGAATTGACAAACCGGGCTGCAACTCCAGCAAAGGCCAAATGACAAACGAGCGCTCCGCTATACCTATGTGCGGTATTTGCAGATCCGGCTCGTCTATTTGCTCGTCACCAAAAAGCAAGATGTCAAGGTCCAATGGTCGAGCAGTCCAACGAGACTTTTTCTTAACTCGCCCATGCGCCTTTTCAATGGATTGCAGCTCATTTAGAAGCATGCGCGGGGACTCGCCGTAATAAAACTGACAAACAGCATTGAGATAATCCGGCTGATTTTGCGGCCCCATCGGGTCGGTTTCAAACACGGAAGAGCAGCGTAGCTCGCGCACGTCAGGCAATGCTGAAATTTCTACGCACGCCTGGCTGATATGCCGCTGGCGCTCCCCTAAATTGCTGCCAAGAGCTACAAAAACGCGAGTTTGCGCGTCAACAGACGTGCCGTTCAACTTGCCGGCGCCGATCCATTGGAGCCATTTGCAGGTTTTCTGCGGCGGCGTCTGCGTCGTTTGCGCGCAGGAGGCTTGTTGCCGTTTTCAGCTTCCTCAGTTGGCGATGTTCGGCCGGCATTTGCCGCTTTTTTTCCACGCTGACCTTTCCCAGTTCGGTCAGGCCAAATAGACTCGACTGTTGGCCGCTTGGATGCAGCCTCCCCGCGTTCCTCCTCGGGCAGAGTCTGTACCTTTGTCCACCACGCTGCGGACTCGGTTAATCGCTCATCCACACTGGCTCTGAGGCAAAGAAAATCATAAGCAGCCCGAAACCTGCGATCCTCAATAAGCTTTAACGCCCGGCCTCCCCTTAACCGTTCCAGTCTTGGCTGCATTTGCCAAATCTCTTTCATCGGGCCGGAAAAACGTCTTGGGATCGAAATGATGCGCAATTGTGTAGCCAGTACTGAGTCCGCGGCTGCATGCAGTGCATCATTGATACTCATATCGTTCTCGCATTCTTCGCGAGCCCGCTCTTCGACATCCGGCCAAAGCATGAATGCCAACAAATAAGCAGGTGTTATGGGCTTGCCCTGTGCAACGCGGCGATCGGTATTCTGCAATGCGGCATCGAGCATCGACACCAGCTTATCGTCACCTAAGGCCAAGCGTTTTTCCAGCAAGGGAAACAGGTAGGTTAATAAGTTATGTTCTCTAACAGAATGAAAGCTTCTTAGAGCATAACCCCCTTGAAAAAGCTTTAAGACCTCTTCAAACAGGCGTGGTGGAGGTGTAGAGCGAAGCTCAGCCGAAGTTTGCTGCATCGCCTTAAGCGTTGCGGGCTCTATATCGAATTTGAGCTTTGCGGCCAGTCTTACGGCTCGAAGAACTCTCACCGGGTCCTCTTCACATCGCGTTTTAGGATCGCCTATGAGTTTGAATACGCCGGTGTCCAGGTCTTCCAGCCCACCGACATAATCCACCACCGAGCCATCAGCAATGTTGTAGTAGAGGGCATTTACCGAGAAGTCACGGCGATAGGCATCTTCTTCTATGGTTCCGAAGACGTTGTCGCGAACAATTCTTCCCGCCGCACCGATTTCACCGCCCTCACCTTTGTTGTGAGCCGCGCGAAAGGTTGCCACCTCAATGATCTCACGCCCGAATACCACATGGACCAACCGGAATCGCCGACCGATTATTCGGGAATTACGAAACAGTGCGCGGATCGTTTCCGGGCTGGCATCCGTTGCAACATCAAAGTCTTTGGGTTTCAACCCCACCAAAGCATCACGCACACCTCCACCCACGAGATATGCGCTGTGCCCTGCTTCGTGCAGCTTATCCAGTACCTTCAGTGCAGAACGGCCGATCGATTTACGGGTAACCCGATGTTCGCCGGCTGGAACAATCAGCGGAGCTTTTCCATGGGTACTAGCAGCGGCTTTCTTGTTGGAAGAGGTCTTTTTGCCTTTAGAACGACGCGGTTGAGATTTCTGCGGTTTTTTACCGGCCTCGTTACTACTTGCACGCGAAGATGACTCATCATCGGGGGTAGCTGCTTTCGAACTTTTTTCGGAACCAGCTACTGAACGGGTTGCAGAGTCCGCGGACGCTCCCAGCAACTTACGCGTTTTCGTTATTGCTGAGCGTGACAAACCACTTAATCGTTTAAGCAATCATTTCTCCTTAAGACATCATTCATCTTGAGTTTCATCTGGCATATCGCCCTGATTCTGAAACCTGATGATCTGACGGCGTTGTTTCTTGGACGGCCTGCCCTCGCCTGCAAGTCCCCTGTGCGCCATGCGATCATTGCGCAATCGTGTACCGAGCAGTTCTCGAGCAGCACGACTTTCTTCCGACTCTTCGTACAAGGCCTGCGCTTCCGTTGCCGGCCGACGTTGATCATTAAGCCCCAAAACAGTTACAACAAATTCATAAGGCGGCTTTTCGATCTGTATCACATCTCCAACAAGCACAACTCTCGAAGGCTTGATACGCTGCCCACCTATACGAATCTGGTTTTTGGAGATAGCCTCATTGGCTAAACTGCGGGTTTTAAAAAACCGCGCAGCCCACAACCATTTATCTATACGAACCCGATCTACCATTGAACAAAGGCTCAGTCTATGCAGTGCTACATTTATCGCAGCTCGATAAAGGAAGGTTTATACGTTTATCTAGCTGACGAAGATGGTCTGGCTAATCTTCCTGCCCCCGTCATGAAACAACTGGGTACGCCCGAATTCTCCATGAGCTTGGATCTTGATGCAGACCGCAAGTTAGTGCAAGAGGATGCAAGCGTGGTGCTGGAAAATCTCGAATCTCGCGGTTTCCATGTGCAAATGCCCAGAGACATTGAGCATCAGCTCGAAGCGATTGCTCGCACCGCGAACAGTAAAGCGACTAAAAAGTGATCCCGTTGTACGGGTAGTGATTGTTCAGCAATCCCTGCCTGATGATGTTAAAACTTTATGCCGGCTGGCAGCGATGCCAGCCGGGACGTTCATAGAATTACTTCGACGTAGCTGTCTGTAACGGACCTTTTTGCGATGCGAACCAAGCAGCCAGATCTTCGATATCTTCGTCAGAAAGCTGCGCTGCAAAACCTGCCATGATGGCACTTTGGCGCTCTCCGGAGCGGTAGCTTTTCAGGGCTTGCTCCAAATAGCTTGGATACTGTCCGGCCAAGATTGGATTCGTAGGAATTTGGGAGTTTCCGTCAGCCCCATGACAAGCAGCACAAGTCGCGGCCTTCTGTTCACCGGCTTTAGCGTCACCAGCCTGAGCAGAACCCATACCCAGCGCCAAAACAGCCAGGGCCACAGAACTTAGGGATGTGAGCCTTAAGAGTGCGCTGCGTAGAGTTACATTCATTGAAATTGCCATTATTTTGCCCCCATGGCGGACAGCCAGGCCGCGATATCAGCGATGTCTTCATCAGACAATAAGGCTGCGTTAGCTTGCATGGTTGGATGAGCGCGTGTTTGTGCACGATAAGCTTGTAGAGCGGCGACGAGATACGCTTCGTGCTGTCCGGCAATCAATGGCACGTGATAGGTCGGGTAGGTATTGACGTAGTGTTGAACACCGTGGCAACCCAGGCATGTGTGCCCTTTGCTTGCGCCAGCCGCCGCATCGCCCGCAGCAGAGGCCTGCGAAAATGGCAAGAAAGCGCTGACAGCCAGCCCTAAGATACCTGCGCGCAGCAAGCCTGACGTCTTTGCAGACACCTTGCTCGCTACTGAGGTAGTTTGAAACTTGGATTTCATTGAATAATTCGCACCTATTACGATGAACTAATTGAAGGCGCATAACAGCACGCCTTCAAGGTTGTACCAATTCTAGCCGTTGAAGCGTGTAGCGCCAACCGCTGATTGAGCTAATTCCCGCTTAGATCAGTTAGTCAGAGCCAGAAACATCTCATTCATGCGCTTAACAAAGCCCGCGCTATCTTCTAACTGACCACCATCAGCCAATAATGCCTGATCAAGCAATAGGTGCGCCCAGTCGCCAAACCGCTCGTCATCCTGCTCCTTATCCATTAGATCCAGAATAGGATGTGTGGGATTCACCTCAAGAACCGGCTTCGTACTAGGCAGCTCGTGACCGGCCTGCTTCAACAATTGTTGCATGTGCAGCGCCATGTCGTGCTCGCCCATGACCACGCAAGCCGGAGAGGAGGTTAGTCGTGTGGAGGCGCGAACATCGCTGGTAGAGTCTGCCAGCACTGTTTTGATGCGCTCGATAGTCGGAGCCACATCCGCCGCCTTTTTCTCTTTTTCTGCTTTGTCTTCTTCTGACTCGGCATCAACACCTTCAATAGCAGACAGATCAAGATCACCTTTCGCAATAGAGACAAACTGCTTCTCGCTGTATTCGTGCAAGTAGGACATCATCCATTCATCAACGCGATCGTGCATCAACAACACCTCGATACCCTTGTCGCGGAAGATTTCCATGTGTGGACTGTTTTTGGCCGCTGGGTAGCCATCGGCTGTGATGTAGTAAATTTTGTCCTGGCCGACTTTCATACGAGCGATGTAATCGTCGAGGCTCGTCAAATCACCCTGCTTTTCCGAATTTGTCGTGTCAAAGCGATACAGCTTCGCGACCTGTTCCTTGTTACCAAAATCCTCACCCGGCGCTTCTTTTAAACATGCACCGAATTCTTTCCAGAACGTTGCGTACTCTTCCGGCTGCTTGTCGGCTAATTTCTCGAGCATCGTCAGAACACGCTTAACAGATGCGTTTCTGATGGCATCGATGATTTTGTTGTCCTGAAGAATCTCGCGCGATACGTTCAACGGTAAATCGTTGCTATCGACCAGACCTCTGACAAATCGCATGTAGCGCGGCATTAACTTTTCCGCTTCATCCATGATGAAAACACGCTGAACAAACAGCTTGATGCCATTGCGCTGAAAGTTACCATCGTAAAGATCGAAAGGTGCTTTTTTGGGAATAAACAGCAACGAGGTGTATTCCTGATTCCCTTCAACTTTGTTGTGTGACCAGGTCAGAGCATCGTCATAGTCGTTACAAACCTGCTTATAGAAGGCTTGATACTCATCGTCCTTGATGCTCGATTTAGGCCGAGTCCATAGCGCTGATGCCGCATTCACTTGCTCAAGTTTCGCTTCCTGAGGCTCCACCTCTTTATCCTCTTCACCTTCTGCAGGTGGAGGCGGTGGCGGAACTTCACCCATCATCATGATAGGGAAAGTAATGTGGTCAGAGTATTTTTTGATGATGCTGCGCAGTCGATGCGAGTTGACGAACTCACTGGAGTCATCTTTGATGCTTAAGGTGATTTGAGTACCGCGCTCTGGCATATCAACATTGGCCAGCGTATATCCGCCGCTTGCATCCGACGACCACTGGATACCTTGATCGGCGGCTTCACCCGCTTTACGAGTTCGCAGTACGACAGAGTCTGCAACAACAAACGCTGAATAAAAACCCACACCAAACTGCCCGATGAGCTTCGCGTCAGTTTTTTGATCACCGGTTAGTGATTCTAGAAATTGTTTAGTACCGGACTTTGCGATGGTACCGATATTGGCGATGACTTCGTCGCGGTTCATGCCAATGCCGTTATCTGAGACAGTAACTGTCTTAGCTTCTTCGTCGACGCTGACGGTAATTTTCAGATCCGGGTCAGATTCGAACAGGGAGCTGTCTTCGATTGCTTCGAATCGCAGCTTGTCGCAGGCATCTGAGCCGTTGGAAATCAGCTCTCTTAAAAAGATTTCCTGATTACTGTACAGAGAGTGGATCATGAGCTGAAGAAGTTGATTTACTTCAGCTTGAAACACCATTTTTTCGCCATCGGCTGGCGTTTGCGTGGCAGTTGCGTCTGATTGAGGGTTGTCACTCATTCAAAAAGTCTCCAAAAAATCGCAGGCGTTACTGAAAAATGTGACCGAAAGATCGGGGTTCGTCTTCGAAAAATCAAGCGCTGTTCTGTCTGAGAATAACCATCGAGACGTATGCGCTTTCGCCGTTTTAACTCACTCAACGGCGCATGTGCCAAACAAGCAGAGGCTTGGAATTCTGTTATCGGCAAAAACAACTCGGCCAGCGTATTCGCTGGCCAAAATTGGTCGGACTGCCATACTCGGATTCAGCTGATGGCTTCGAGCACTTTGTAGCACCCTTCACAGCCGGCGAAACCTTGTATCGCCTTTAGAGCTTCTCTTTGATTCGAGCCGCACGTCCAGTCAGGCCGCGCAAGTAGTAGAGCTTCGCACGGCGAACGTCGCCACGACGCTTAACTTCAATGCCCGCAACAAGTGGACTGTAAGTTTGGAATACACGCTCTACACCTTCACCGTGCGACACTTTACGAACAGTGAATGCTGAGTGCAGTCCACGGTTACGCTTAGCAATGCAAACACCTTCGAAAGCCTGCAGACGCTCACGGTCGCCTTCCTTAACTTTTACCTGTACGACAACAGTGTCACCAGCGGCGAATGAAGGGATTTCCTTACCCATCTGTTCCGCGTTAATCGCGTCGATGATCTTGCTCATTTTATTGCTCTTTGATGCTAGCCCCGGATTTTGCAGAATCGCAAACGCCAAGACTGGTTAAAAATTCATTATCTTCCGGTGTCAGCTTTGCTCTTTCGAGTAAATCCGGACGCCGGTCCCTAGTTTTTTGCAAAGCCTGCTGACGTCGCCAGCGGGCAATGGCTTTGTGATCACCTGACATCAACACGGCTGGCACTTCCTGCCCCTGATAGGAATCAGGTCGCGTGTAATGAGGGCAATCGAGCAATCCATCATCGCCAAAGGAATCTTCCAAGGCTGAGTTAGGATCACCCAGAACACCTGGCTCTAGTCGCGTAACCGAATCGATCATCGCCAGAGCCGCAAATTCTCCACCACTGAGTACAAAATCACCCAGTGACACTTCTTCATCAACGAGCGTCTCTATAACACGCTCGTCAATTCCTTCGTACCGTCCTGCTATCAGAATCACGCTACCCAGCTTCTGCCACTGCTGCGCCATTTTCTGATCAAACATCGAGCCTTGCGGCGAGAGATAAACAACCGGCGCGTCTGGCAGATGCGTCTTCAAAGACTGCACTGCCGCGCTCAACGGTCCTGGGGTCATCACCATGCCGGGGCCGCCGCCAAAAGGCCGGTCATCCACAGTACGGTGCTTGTCCGCCGCCCAATCTCTCGGGTTGGCCAATGTAAGTTCTAACTGTCCGTTTTGTTTTGCCCGCCCAACCACTCCGTGGTCAAGCGCCCCCTCGATCATCTCGGGGAACAGCGTGGCAACTCCTACTTTCACCTCTAGAAATCCGGATCCCAATCGATGGTAATTACCCGGTTTTCCATATCGATATCCGTAACAACATCCGGCACCAACCATGGCACCAGCACTTCTCTGTTTGAGCTTTCCTGCTCATCTCGTTCGTCAGCAACAACGACTACGTCGTTTGCCCCTGTTTCAAACAATCTGACGACAGGACCCACTTCGACACCGTCTATCGTCTTGATTTTCATACCCGTCAGGTCTGCCCAGTAGTACTCACCGGGACCTAAAACCGGCATTTCCTCACGCTCTACAGCGATCGTGGCGCCTATCAATGCGCTGGCTTCCTCCGGTGTTGTAACACCTTCGAGACGCGCAACGATTGTCTTGCCTTGAGGCCTGCCTCCGATCACCTTCCATTGTTTCCAATGGTCAGATTGCTTTAACGACCAAAACTTATAATTGGTGATGTTTTCTCTCGGATTAGTATCCGAGTGGACCTTCACCCAGCCTTGAAGCCCAAAAACCCCGGTAATGCGGCCTAGGAGAATTTTCCCTTTCGCATCGCCAGTGGACGGATTCCCCAAGGAACCGGAACTCGAATTAGGCTGCTGCATTCTCCTTGCGATAGCCCTTAACGATTTTTGCAACGCGATCGCTCATCTGAGCGCCAACACCCACCCAGTAATCGACGCGGTCGATATCGAGTTTTACTTCTGTGGCTTCGCCACGAGCAACGGGGTTGTAGTAACCGAGACGTTCGATGTAACGGCCATCGCGGCGAGCACGGCTATCTGTAGCAACCACGTGGTAGAAAGGTTGCTTCTTAGCGCCGCCGCGGGACAGGCGAATTGTGACCATGGGCCTTAAATATCCAAAATAATGTAATGACAAAGCCACATGCATACATGTAGCCGGAAGGTAACTCCCAATGATACGCAATTTTTATCCATTAGCCAACACTAAAATCAACTTTCCCTCTAAAACGGGTCGGACCACCATAACCAGCTGAAATAGAAGGATAAAACGTGCAAAAACCATATATCTAGGCAGATTAATGTACGTTTTTCGGTAGGAAATGAGGCAAATTAAAAAAACCTGAGAGACCACAGATCTATGTCCGATCCATCACTAAAACCCGCCTAGGGACTAGATGCGCCACCCTGCTGGCGGCTCTAAATCATCAAGCGAGCGTTAAGACAGTAATTTTTAAACGCACGATTTCTGATGTTTGAACACCACTTTAAGGGACTATATGCCCGATTTTTTACCTCACTTCATCGATATTTCAATAGCTTATGATGGTCCGGCCCTTGGTGGACTTGGTGGCCCGGGTTGGGAAGTACTCGGTGGAGTTGGCGGGTCTTTATGAGCGTCGGGGCTGTTCTAGCGAGGCATTTTTGACGGCTTACAATCCAGGCAGCGTCAAATATCCGGACACCGCTAATGTAGCTGCTCAACTTGAGCTGGAAAAATTCCTGTAAGAAAGAGGAATCTCATTCTTACAGGCCATGGGGAAAGACCCCGACCCGACATCGGACTGGCAAGGTGAAAAGAACGTCCTGGCGTTGGGGCTGACAAACTTAGAAGCCGTGGAAATAGCGCTCAAATTCAAGCAAGCAGCCATTCTATGGTGCCCTGGCTCAGCCACCCCAGAGCTGCAAATGCTCGAAGACACAAGAAACCGTTAACTGAAGGTTAGCTGCAACGGCATTTGACACCACTTCCAAAAAAATTGCCCCACAAACCGCGGCCGGTCAAGGTTTGCCGGAAAACGCTCGGAATGGGTTTCATGCCAACACCTAAAAGGCACTGAAAAAGCGTCGAAAATTTAATCTCCAGCTAACCCTTTCGGGCATGAATTCTGCGACTTGGTTAACAACTTTCAGCGGTAGCAATCACTTCTGAATATTCGTCAATCAGATGAGCTCATCAGGGTCTGTTTTCATGGGAATTCGCGCAAAGCTCGTATTGTGCCTTCTGGCCGTACTTCTGCCCTTGGCAGCGGTGAGTGCCATCTCGTTCCATTGGTTTGACCAACAGCTCAAAGAACGGACTGAAACAAGCCTGAGCAATACACTTCGTCTTGAGGCTCTTCGAATCGAGGGAATTTTGGAAAACTATGCGCAGGATGCGCGGAACCTAGCAGCAGACGCCCGTGTTAACAACTTCGTCACCGCCGTCACTACTTATCGACGAACCAATACGCAGAACACTCCAATCCCATCTAGCGCGTCACTCTATCTGGAGGATAGAGACGACATCACTTCAGTTGATTTAGATTCTGCCTGGCCTTTGCAATGGCTGGCGCTAGACCTTCAGCGCAAAGCGGGCATGGCTGGATCTTCAGCGCTGGAACTACGCATTACCGATAGAGAGGGTCTGACGCTGGGTGAAACAATGGGATTCTCATGGAACCCCAAGGACCCCTCGATTCTACGCACGGCCATGTCCACTGTGAAAACCGTTTTCGCTGGCGCATTCGTCACAAACACCAATCAAAGACACTTGGCTATCGTATCGCCAATCATGAGCCCATTTGAAGAGGTGGTTGGCACAGTGGTCATTGAAGTCCCAATGAAGCTAATTACCAGTGTTGTTTCAATGCACGAAAGAGCCGGGCAAACGACCGAAGCCTATATCGCTCAACCAACGGACAAGGGTGCAGCGCAACTCATTACCGCCCTACGATTTGATCGAAAATCAGCTTACAAAAAAACTGTAGCAGCTGACGAAAACCTACCCATCAATATCGCCATGCACGCAACAGCGCCCCAAATAACAACGGCACTGGATTATCGCGGAATAGAAACTATCGCCGCCCTACAAAAAATTAAGAGTACCGGCTGGGGCCTGGTCGTTAAGATTGATACGTCAGAAGCTTACGCACCGGTCGTAAAATTACGCAACAACTTAAGCATCGCAGCCACAGCCGCCTTGCTGCTGATACTACTCGGGTACACCATATTACTCGGGCCCATTGCACACAGATTAAAGAAGACTGCCTTGACCGCGCAAACCATCAAAAGTGGAGATTTGACGGTTCGTGTAGGCGACCTTCACAACGATGAAATCGGAAAACTGGCCCGAACCATCGACAGCCTGGCAGAGCAACTGCACAAGGACCATCAGAAAAGGCTGGATGTTGAAGAACAATTGCGTCACCAGGCAACGCACGACGAACTGACGGGGCTTCTAAATAGAAAACACGCGAATAAGCTCATAGAAGAACTGGATGATGCAAACAATCAAGCTCACTCAGTTATGTTCTTAGACTTAAACGGTTTCAAGGATGTCAACGACTACTATGGACACGCGACTGGAGATGAAGTGTTAACCAGCGTCGCCGGAAGACTACTCAACGCTATTCCCAACAATGCAACGTTGGCCAGATGGGGAGGCGATGAGTTCGTCATAATCTTGCCGCATACAGATGCGATAGCCGCGCAAGTACTTACTGCTGACATTCATGCAGTGTTCGACACTCCTGTATCGACGCGCGAAGGTATACACAAAATAAGCACAAGCATCGGCCTAGCAACGTCGAACACTAGCCAGTCGCTTCGGGAGACCCTCACCGAGGCAGACAGTTTAATGTACGAAGACAAACGCAAGACACGCTCAACGCGAACGATATCCAACATTGCCGAACGTACGCTTGAACGCGCGCTACAAGAAGAGCGAATTGAACTCTGGTACGAGCCCATCATTAGTCGGGGCTCGGACGGCAATGAGACTCTAACAGCCGCTGAATCTAAAATTAGAATTCGTACCAAAGACGGCGGCATCGTACTACCTGAAGAGCTACTTCTGGAAATCAACAACGCTGGCTTAATCATCCGCCTGTACGAACACGCACTGAAAGAAAGTAGAAAATCTGTTAGCAGATGGAAACAAACCAACATAGTGCCGGAAAAATTCAGGCTCATCTTCGATATCACACCAGGGATTTGGGAGATTCCCGAATTTACAACCCATGTGTTACCTCACTTCAGTTCAGAGGACGTTGCCCTCTCATCAAAGCACGATCGGAACGCTCACGAACAAACAAACTTGTGCACCGATGTTATAAAAATCAAAGCTTCTGAATTTACCAACAAATCGAATGCCATTGATTTAGTGGAATCCTATAAGGATCAAGGCATCTCTACCTGTATTGAAGGCATTGACTCGAGGGAAGCTATGCCCTCGCTAGCGTTAGATGGAGCGCTCTGTTACCAAGGACAATTATTCGATAAACCTCTACGTGCCGTCGATTTCATCAGTCGCTGGGGGCGCCCGTCTTCAGATAACCCTATACCGCTGTCTGATAAAAACTTTAAGCTAAGACTTGCCGGATAATGGTACCGTGCCACGACGCCAACTCTCATAGTAATAACGTGAGTCTTTTGAAGGCATGAATCCCATTTGATAGCGAAATCGTGTGCCAGAAATCGCGCTGACCGGAATCGAAAAAACAACAGCCTCAAGCTCACCTTCGTGAACAAGCTGCCCTCTATAGACGGCATCAGTGCCAGCTGCGAGATTTGTTGCAACCTGGCCAATACGGATAGCAAATCTTTGAGGCGTTTTATAAGTTCGATTAATTGCTTCATCATCTGAAACATCCTGAGCAGTAGCAGATGGCCGCTCATAGGCTGACAACACTGCTCGTACAATAATACGATCTGTAGCGGAGTCTTTTGTCGTGGTTATCTTGGTGAACTCAGGGAATACAGATTCGTCTATTTGCTCATACAAGGACTCACTTTTCACGCTCCAAGCGGCATTCACAGTATCCAAGTCGCAATCAATGACACGCATAGTGTCTCGCCAAAATAAGGCAGCAGGCAACCCTCTGGGAGCACCTTCCCGCCCGGTTGCCCTGACAAAATCAGACGGTGCTAGCTGCCCGCAAGTGTTTACCAACGCATCAACCCAAAGGTCTCCAAGACTGTAATGTAAATCTGCGTCAAAACTCTCTGCAAAACCTTGAGCATCAATCATATGATTGAAGTCTATGTTTTGACGAGTCATCGCGACACTTGCCAAAGCCCAATTACTTTGCCGTCTACTTGTTTCAGGAACAACGCCAAAGGACAAATGCTGCGCCATTCCTTCAATAAAAAATTTCAGAGCAGAATAGTTTTCTGACAAGGATCTGTCCGACTCGATGGCTTGCAACACATGTGCTGCCTCATGAACCAACACTCGCCTTTGAGAAATATCGTCTTCAAATGAATCGAGGTCGATTTGTATTTTTTTCCACTTTGCCAGTCCTGCCGCGTGCTCACTTTGAGCGGTTAAATCAACCCGTATTCGTGGCAACTCAGAAACCCCCATCAACTCACTAAGATGGCTCAAATCATTTTCAGCAAATTCAAGTAAATATTTGACGACAGATTCTTTTTCCGATGGATAAGCAAATCGGTAGTGATCAGTTGCAGCAATTTTTACTTTCGTTGCTGCCGAGTCTGAACCTGTTCCAGACTCAACCTGAAATAACATAGCCCCTGCTAAAAGTATGAATCCGAACAACCCTCCGACAAACTGAACAAACCGATAGGAGCGAGAAGCGGATTTCTGATTCGTTTTACCCGATTCAGCGCGATCCCAAAGGCGGTATGCGAATAGCAAAATTAGGACTGCAACAACAGTATGAAACAGCAAACCCTTGGAATTTACGATGAGATCCGATCCTTGATACTCATTGGCAAGCAAGGCGAACACACTCCAGTGCCCCGATGTACCTAAATACGATTCAGCCAGCACCAGCAATAACAAGTAGATAAAGTACAGGATTAGCCCGAGTGTGCGAAACCAAGACAACAGCACCCCGTGCGACAGAATTATGAAAAGAAATAAACTGTCTCGCCATAGCAATGTAAACCAGACTTGAGGATAAAACCGCCCACCCATGGACTCTGGATTACTCGATAAAAAAAGAACATCCAAGCTATAGCTAAGCCCATTAAATCCGACCAGCAACAGCCAGGCAGAAAGCACTTTCGCAATAAAGATAGATTTTCTGGAGACGGGCAAAGATCTTAGTAAATCGATAGTGCCTTCGTCGTGTTCGCGTGGAAACAGGCTATACGCAGTAACTAACGCCAGTAGAATAATAAATACCGCCACCGCGGCACTGGAATTGTAATCGCAATAACCTTCACACCAATCACCAAAGGTATTTTCATCGACGCGCTCAGTGAAAAACTGAATGCCATACCCGAAAACTAAGATCGCAAACCAAAGGTATGAGATAGGTTGTAGCTGACGTATTTCCTTAGCAATCAGCCGTATCATTGGATGTCCATACGCTCGGTGTGAATTCTAAGCGGCTGGTGAAACTTTTCACCCTCATATTCCAAGGCAACGATCGCCCGATCTCCGGAAGCGTAAAAACTCTCGATACGATGAGCGGGAAGTAGAGTCTGGCAGAAAGCGATGTCCTTATAATCATCGGCTAAATCAAATTCCGTATCAAAAGGTCCAATGTTTTCATGCTTCAATACACACTGACCCGACATATCGCTCAGATTGGTTAACAATGGAAGAGAGGATTCTCGAACCTCATAACTTGCTATTAGCGTGTGTACGCCTTCGTCATCAAAGGCACTCGTAACATTGCCGCTCAGTGCCGGCAAACTCTCAAAATAGGCAAGAATCTCGGGGTTTTTCTGTTGCTCAGTTAACCAACTCACCCACTCATCAAGAAATATCGACATATCGGTACCGAGAATCTTTTCCATACGATTGACAGGCGAAGTACGGCGATCTTTTATGCTGGCAAGCACGGTAGAGCTCAGAGGTAGCGTTAAAAATTCATTGGCTAACGCAATGACAACGTCACGGCCTTTAGCCTGTTCGATGTAATACATAGCAGACCATGCCAATGCCTCCGCTGACGGATACGCGAAACGATCAGCGGTAAGCTGCCAGCGATTGACAAGCTCTTTGGCCCGTGGATCGACATCTAATACCCAAATGGCTCTGGCTAGAAGCTCCGCGGCATGCTCATCGTTTGAATCAATATGGCTCTGCTCTGCCCACCAACGCGTGAAACCATCAAGAACCCAGTGATAGGGTTCAATCAGGGCACGCCCGTTAGTCTGAGCGCTTAATACACCGTGTAAGATAACCGCATCAAGCACGGCATCGTCGTAGCTGTCGTGTTCAAGCCAATTAGCCGCCACAAAGACCCCAGCAGAGGTCATGTATTCTATATCGAACTTATCTCGGTTCGGTGCAAGTGCCAGCTTTACATCAGGTAACGAATTTAGACCAAGAGATGCCTGCATCGCAATTAGGGAATCACTGATGCGCTGCATATAGGCATCTGCACTATCCCGATATCTCTCACTTAAATAGAGCACCGAGAGGACGGGATCGCTGCTTCGTAGTACTTGCTTACTTGAAAATTGAATAGGTTCAATTGCTGTGTTTTCAGCCACGGTACTCCATACCGCTATGCCGGCTGTCATCAAAACACTGATTGCTACGAAGTCGCGGCGGGTCAT
This sequence comes from Granulosicoccus sp., assembly GCA_045110515.1. Taxonomy (GTDB): domain Bacteria; phylum Pseudomonadota; class Gammaproteobacteria; order Granulosicoccales; family Granulosicoccaceae; genus Granulosicoccus. Next base: position 28,278 of record JBGCGD010000016.1, read on the forward strand.
CGGCTTTGACAGGCGTTCTAGCACAGACCCCTCGCCAAGCTTTGTGAGAATAAAGCCGAAGGCAGTAAATACCATTGCTAAAACAGCTGTGCCCAGTATATCGAACCAGGGCACGATATCTCTTTCAAAGACAAACAGCTGCTCATCCATGAGGGCAAATGGAGGTATTTTGTCCGCGTCAATACCAGGGTAGAACAGCAACGCTGCAACCGTTAAAGCAAGAACGAGATAAAGCAATACTCGCAAATAACCACATAAGCTAAAACAAAATACGATGCTCCAGTAAAGCCACATCATGACCAGTGTCTTACCAGCGAGCAGGAGCAAATACTGCGAGGTAATTTCATCTGCTGCGCTGGCAGACTTTGCTGCCAATGCAATCATCACCAAAGCAAGACCGGATAAAAAAACAAGGCCAAGCAAGTACTTTAATATCAGAGGCAAATTCGGCCCAAGAGGTAAGGCCTCAACAAACAAACGCGTACCACTAAGGTATTCACCCACGATTAGGCGATTGCCTAATATGAGGGCAACTACAGGCATCAGGTATAACAATGCGTAACGCACTATTTCCAGAGAGCTCATGCTGTAGGCTGCCTGCTTATTCTGAATAAGCAGCAAAAGAAAAACAACCACGCAACCGAAAGTTAAAAACAGCACGGGCATCCAATGCTCGCGGATATCTTTTCCCAACAAAGAAAAGGCGACCATAAAGAGCCTACGTTTTCGCCACGATAGCGATAAACACATCTTCCAGAGTCATCGGTTCATTTATCCAACCTTCACGAGGGAGCATGGATAAGGAGGACATAACTGCCTCAGGAAATTGCAACGTGACAACCCATCGACCTTGTCGTTCTCCTTGCTTGAGCATTTTGAGACGGTGATTGACAAAATCACCTGGCATATCACCCGCGACATATTGGTCAATGGGAATAGACCAGCTTCTTATACTGTTGCGCAGCGGCTCCAAGGCACCGTCATAGACTGTTTTCCCTGATTCAACAATCGCTATACGATCGGCAATGGCTTCTATCTCATCAATTAGATGTGTTGAGAAAAAAGTGGTCGCTCCATCACTCATGGTTTGCTCGCGGACTAAGTCGAGAAATTCCCGACGAGCGACTGGGTCCATGCCGGCTGTGGGTTCATCAAGAATGAGCAGCCGCGGCCTACTAGCTAATGCTAAGCTCAGCGCTAACTTTGCCTTCATCCCCCCTGAAAAGGTGCCTATTCGACGCTTGATGGGGAGTTGAAAATCACCTAACAACTGCTGGTAACGAGCCTCATCCCAGCTTGGATAAAAACCGCGAACGAACTTTGACAACACCTTAGGCGTCATCCAAGGATACATATTTTGATCTTGTGCAACGTAACCAATTTTCTGGCGAATACCGATTAGATCAGATTTGAGCGAACTCCCAAAAAGACTAATCTGACCAGCGTCAGCTTGAGTGATTCCCATGAGTAGCCTAATAGCTGTCGATTTCCCCGCTCCGTTACGCCCCAGAAAACCGAACACTTCACCTGGGAATACATCCATACTCAGCCCATCAAGCACCTTCAAATTTCCAAACGATTTTTGTACTTCGCGCATCCGCAGCACAGGGTTGTCTGTCCGAGGTTTAACAAACAAGGGGCTATCCAGAGTTTCTATCATTTAGCGTTTGCTATACCGCTGAAAAGTGTCTCCTATATTACGCGAATATGTCGCTATCGTATTGCTACGGCCAATATGCCACTGCATTGACAGACAATTTTGTTACGCTGTACTCGGCATCGTGCCCACAACCCCTGCTATCGCAATTTTCCAGATCTAGGTGTACAACAATGAACCAAAAAATCACTGTGTCATGCGCGTGCACAAAGGTCTTAGCATCTGTGAACCTATCAGAGCAGCGCAAACCCACCCGATTGAAATGCTATTGCATAGACTGCCAAACCTATGCGCAGCATCTGAACGCCGCCGAGTCGCAACTGGATGCCAATGGCGGCACGGATATCCTGCAATTGTCGCCGGCGACACTGTCCATTCAATACGGAAAGGAGTTGCTCGGAAACTTAAATTTGAAACCCGATGGAATTTACCGCTGGTATTCGACCTGCTGCAATACACCGTTGTTCAATACACCCAGCAAAGTTGATATGCCTTACTTAGGCTTACTAACCACCAACATCACCAAAGTCTCTCAAACTGCCCGACCCGCAAAAAGCAAAAGTCAGAACACCAAGATAGAAAGAGAGAATAGAGAGAACGTGCTCAATGAGTGTCTGGGGCCCGTGAACTATGGCGTGTGTGCAGGCAAGCAATATCCCATGTCGACAGATTGGCCGGTGGCGAAAGGATTCGGCATGAGGGGAATCTTAGGAACTTTGCGCAATATGGCCCGTTGGCGCTTACGAGGAGATCACAAAAAATCTATTTTGATAGACGCTGAAACAGGAAAACCTTTGGTACCCCCAACCGTTATTAGCTTGGAAGAACGCCAAGCCGCTAAAAGCAAAATATAGTGGACGCTTGCTGATGCCTGATATCAAAGTAGCCTGTATAGGCGCTGGATACTTTAGTCAATTCCATTACGATGCCTGGTCGCGTATTCCCAGCGTTTCGGTGGTTGGTTCAATGGACGCCTCAAGAGATGCCGCATTAGCCACCGGCTACACAGCGTTTAGCAGCATAGACGATTTATTGAATGTAACTAAACCACAACTGCTGGATATCATTACTCCACCCTCAACTCATCTTGGGTTTATCAAACAAGCTCTTCGCAGTAATGTCGAAGTTATCATTTGCCAAAAGCCGTTTTGTACGAATTTAAACGAAGCTGAAAAAGCCACTCGCTTATGTACAGAAGCAGGTGTTGTCCTCATCATTCATGAGAATTTCAGATTCCAGCCGTGGTATCGCAGCATGCGTCAAGCGATCCAAGACAAGCTGCTTGGGGACGTTCACCAAGTGACATTTCGCTTGAGAACAGGAGACGGGCAAGGGCCCGATGCTTATCTCGATAGGCAACCCTATTTTCAATCAATGCCTAAATTATTAGTTCACGAAACCGGTGTCCACTGGATTGATACATTCAAATTTTTGATGGGCGACATTCTTGCTGTCTATGCAGATTTGCGAAAGATGAATCCTGCAATAAAAGGCGAGGACGCAGGCTATGTCATATTTGAATTTGCCGAAGGCAAACGAGCCGTATTTGATGGAAACAGGCATCTTGATCATGCAGCCCACAATCATCGATTGACACTGGGTGAGTGCCTGCTGGAAGGGACAAAAGGCACCATCCAATTGAATGGGAATGGTGAGCTTTCCCATCGGCAGTTTGGTGATGTGCACAGCAAGACCTTGTTGCAGGCTCAGGAGTGGCCAGGGTTCGCAGGGGATTGCGTCTACGCGCTTCAAAGCCACGTTATTAACGCCATGATGCACAAGCAGCCATTTGAGAACAGCGCAGAGGACTATCTATCTGTGATTAAAGTGGAAGAGGCAATTTACGAATCCGCTGCAAACCAAACCCGCATCCCTATTCGGTAGTGCCTCAACTGAAACCCACCATCCTGCTAGCGCATTGATAAAAGGCCAGGTAAGAGCCGCCTCCTCCACCTACGCGGCAAATAGCCCAGCACGGAACATAAATAGCTTTAAAAACATGCGCTTGATGCAAACCCCATCACTGAAATTGTCTCTGTGGTCATAGGAATTCGCTCAACCCGGCACGACCTGTGCCATGCCAATAGAAGGATTGAGACTTATACTGTCACCATGAAAGGATATGCACGAATAGCCGCGGCCGTCCCGGCAGCTGCGGTCGCAGACATTGAAACCAACCGTGACCGTACACTCGCCCTATGGCGAGAGGCTGATGCGGCGGGTGCGAATACCGTGGTTTTCCCGGAGCTGGGCTTAAGCGGTTACAGCATTAGGGATCTATCGTTAAACACAACCCTACTCGACGCCTGCGAACAATCGTTGCTGTCCTTAATTGAATCGGGAAAATCGCTAGAACCGGTTGCTGTGGTTGGAATCCCGTTGCGCTTTAATCACGGTTTGTATAACTGCGCCGCTGTTATTCATCAAGGCCAATTATTGGGTGTCGTACCTAAAGGGTATTTACCCAACTATCGCGAGTTTGAAGAAGCCCGGTGGTTCAGATCAGGCTTTGATTTACCGCAAGATGCCTCTATTAGCTTAGGCCAGTTTCAAGCACCGTTCGGTTTAGACCTTCTTTTTCAAAGCTCGTTAACCGACCTCACCTTGGGCATCGAGGTCTGTGAAGATCTGTGGGTACAGGTTCCTCCCAGCAGCTATCAAGTCTCGGCGGGGGCAACCATCATTTGCAATCTGTCAGCCTCGAATTTCACAATCGGTAAGGCTGAATTGAGGCGACTACTTGCACAGTCCACATCGGATCGCGGTAAATGTGCCTATGTGTATGTTGCGGCAGGACCCGGAGAATCATCCACAGACGTTAGTTTCGATGCAGACGCGTTTATATGTGAAAACGGACAAACGCTCATCGAATCTCAACGGTTTCGTCGAAGCGGTCAGCTAGTAGTGCAAGACATCGACCTTGAACTCCTAGCATTTGAGCGACGATCAACTACGACATTTGGTGACTGTGCACGAGAAAACATGTTGGATTTTCGTACCGTCCCATTCAGCTCGAACGAGCCCGATGGACTCGTAAGATCGATTTCCAAAACACCCTTTCTGCCCAAGGATCCTGCAACTTTGGCAAATCGTTGCTGGGAAATGTTCGAAATCCAATCTAATGCACTGGCCACACGTATGGCAGCGATTGGCAAACCGAAATTGGTGCTTGGCGTTTCAGGCGGTTTAGATTCCACTCATGCCGCCCTTGTTGCAGCGGCAGCACTGGATTTGCAAGGACAACCCAGAAGCGATTTGATCTGTATAACACTACCTGGATTCGGCACCTCCGATGGCACTCGCGATAACGCAGAAAACTTATCGCATGCACTAGGTGCAAGCTTCAGCCAAGTCAGTATTTCAGATGCAAGCCGTACGGTACTCAATGCTGTGAACCACGACGTTACCGACGGCGTTAACAACGTCGATGAATTGCTGACCCGACTCAGAGCCCACCCCGAAATGGGTGATGTGACGCTTGAGAACGTACAGGCAAGGCTTAGAACTCTATTACTGATGACACTAGCTAACCAGAACGGTGGTTTGGTTGTGGGCACCGGAGATTTATCTGAAAAAGCACTGGGATGGTCAACCTACGCGGGCGATCATATCGCCATGTACGACGTCAATGCAGGCGTTCCCAAAACACTAATACAGTTTGTCATTCGCTGGGTAGCTAATGAACGGGCAAGCACCTGGAGTGAAAGTGAATCGTTACGCGAAACGCTGTTCGCCATACTTGACACACCTATATCACCAGAACTGCTACCGGCGAACGCCGACGGACAGATCGCACAGCTTACTGAAGAACGAATCGGCCCTTACGAACTACACGACTTCTTCCTCTATCATTTTGTAAGACACGGTGCTCGACCATCACGAATCCTCGATTTAGCGCGAATAGCGTTTGATGAAGCGCAGTACGATGATGAAACACTTAAACGATGGATAACCGTATTTATCAAACGATTTTTCATGCATCAGTTCAAGCGCTCTTGTACTGCCGATGGCCCTAAGGTCGGCAATGTCGCCTTATCCCCTAGAGGCGACTGGCGCATGCCATCGGATGCTAAACCTGATACCTGGTTAGAGGACGTCGCTAACTGGCCGACACACTAGGCGTCAGCTACAGATCAAGCTCGATAACTCCATTAGCTTGGGCCGCACGTGATTGACACAAAATTATGGTGTCAGTGCGTTGTTTTTTGGATAAGACGAAATCCCGGTGCTCAACATCACCAGATACTAATTTGCACTGACAAACACCGCACAGACCATCCGAACATTTAACATCTACCGGATAGCCGTTCGCTTGCAATACATCAGCGGCTGTTTTGTCTTCAGCGACGGTAAAGGTTTTCCCAGACTGACTGAGTGATATCGTGAACTCATGATTCACATAATCTAGAGCGTCAGGGACGGAGAAATATTCCAGGTGTCTTGCCTGTTCAGGGATACCGGCGGCCGTGGCCGCATTCATAACAGCTGACATATAAGCTTCGCCACCGCAGGTGTAGACATGCGAGCCTTGAGAAGCTTTACCCAAAACCTCTGGTAGTTGAAGTCTTGTTCCTTCATCACTGACATGAAAATTGACATGCTTTGACCAAGGCACAGCTGCAAGCTCCTCAACAAATGCCATGGTTGGTAGGCTTCGTCCCGAATAATGAAGTTCAAATGCTTTACCACTGTGGTGCAGCTCATGCGCCATGGCAATCATAGGTGTTACACCAATGCCTCCAGCCATCAAGTAGCTATAAGTCGCTGTACTCTCTAATGGAAAATGATTGATCGGCTTACTCACGAAGACCTTCCGACCTTCGCTAAAAATCCTGTGCATAAGCGCTGAGCCGCCCCGCCCTTCAGGTTCTCGTAAGACCGCGATTTGATAAACCGATCGGTCGCTGGGATCTCCACACATGGAGTACTGCCGAACGAATTCTGGTGCTACGACAACATCCAAATGAGCACCTGCACGCCACTCTGGAAGAGCTTCACCATCAATACTAGTCAACTCATAGAAGGTGATATCCGCCGTGTGCTTTATGGCGCGACTAACAACGACTTGAACAACCGGGCTCTCATCTGAATTAGAGTACACATGCGAAACACGATCTATCGTGCCTTCTTTCAAGTGCAGCTTGTATTGATCCGCGGTGATCATGGCCTGATACGCTTCTATGCCCTTCTCTCTATCCATGGGGTATGGATAGGGATACGGATGTGGTGCAAGTGGCGCGGGATAGACCGCCAGAGTTTGGTCTTCGTACTTTAAATGAAGATCCTTTTGAAGCTGTCTTTCATTGATAGGCTTTTGCGTGACTCTGTAGGCTCCATCATCTTCCAATTCGAGATCCCACCACCATTTTTTAACGGTGTTGAGGCTTCCTCGATCAGCAAAATCGTCAAAGCGTGCTAACGCGCTGGCCGTAAAAGGCAGCTTCATCGCTGTCCATCGAAACACGCTATCTGCCAGCAAGCCTTCAAGGTTCCACGGGCAGGTTTTCATACACCTGCCGCACATAGCACCACCTTCGGTGGTAATTCGATACGTTGCGCATTTCTGACTGTCAGATTTCCAGATCTCATACCCGTTGAACATCAACTTAGGACCGGCTGTTATCGCACCGGAGGGGCATTCGCGCGCGCACTTGTTGCAACTCTCACAAAACTTCTGCAAGCCAAAGTCTATGGGTTGATCGTGAGTCAATGGTAAGTCTGTTGTCACCACTCCGGACTTTAACCGCGGACCTAAGAATGGATTTAATACAACCTCGCCAATGCGACTGACCTCCCCTAAGCCTGCAAGCAACAACAATGGGGGTTGAAGAACTTCCCCATCGAGCACGGTGTGCGCTTTCGCTCTATAGCCAAGGTTTCGGATCTGCTTGGCGATCACCCCGCCTAACAAAGAGAATCGTAAATAGGCTCGCATGGACAATGCAACCGATATCCAATCATCGCCCGACGACCCTTCCATCGTTCCATAGCCCTGATCTACGATCATCGATATTGCCTGATCATGTGGTGGATCCAGAACCTCACCAGCAGCATCATGCGAATACCATGACCAATCCGGACAACGGGATATTCCAACCGCATCAATGCCTAAAAAATAGGCAGTGGCTTTTATTAGCTCTGCCGCAGACGTAGGATCTAAAGGATACTGTCGGGCGGCACTTTCACCGTCTTGCAATAGGACGAAGGCTCCTAAAGCCCGTCGCTGCGCCATTGAGGGCGCAGACTTTCTGGCATATCGCCCTCCGGCGGCTCCGGCCTGCACCTGTTTTCCTAAGTCACCAAACTGGGCTCGGGCAAACATGTCTGTGCGCTTGGGTACACGGGCAACTCTTTCCTCATCAATGAACGTCGTTGGCTGTGAAACGCGATTCAGTTTCTCAAACGGATGAGCACCGTCGACGAAACGCCGGTTTTTATAGGGCTCTGCATTGGAGGCATTTTTAGCAAACCCTTTACCCCATTTCCAAGTCCAACCATAGATACTTGCGGGTTGCTGGGAGAGCGGAACTAAAGGACGATCTGGACTCATAGCGAAGTTTGTGGTGACAACGCCAATACCAAACCGGTTTCCAATATACGGGTTTACCAGCTCACTCCCCTCAACGGTCGCAAGTCCCGCGGTAACCGCAAGCTTATTTAGATCAACCGCACTACTGGTGCCCGTGTGAGCTAGCGCGTCGTACCCCAAGAGCCTTATGTAATTAGCAATGACAATTGAGGTCTCAGAGGCCAACAAACACGCTCTGTGTTCGAGCGCGTCGTGAATCCACTCGGTTCCCGGTTCATCCTCAGTAGGATCTCTAGGGTGTTGATACAAGAATACCAAAGCATGCGTGTGACCTTTTACGCTACCGGTAAAATCGCGCGTAGACTCTTTCAGATCAGCCATGATCATATCGATGCCCGACGCCAGCGTTTTGGTCTGACGGGTTTGTAGATCGTTGGCTAACTCGGCTATGTCAGGGTTGACGACTGGCGTATCTAACAAAGTGCTTTTAGGGAGCTGGCAGATACCGGCCAGTGATGCGTCCGAAAAGTAGGCAAAGGCTTTTAAATGCTCAGCTCTTTCGTTTAGATCTTCAGGGCAAGCAGCCTTTTCTGAATTAACAATACCGTGACGTATGGTATCGAGCATCGCCTGATGATCTCTCATCGCGTTGACGATAGAGAACGGGGCTGACGGGTTGTCAAACGACAGTTGTTTGAACGCAGGGACTTCCGATAAGTTAGGTAAGGCGTCCTGACGCTGCAATAGTTCAGTGGGGAAATGACCCGCATGAATCGGTCGTGCTTTATCAGAAAACACCCTCATTAAAGAGCACCTTGACTGCACTTATATTCAAGCACGTTAATCACCGTTTACACGGCCACGTCACTTCATTCCCATGCCGCCCATTCCACCCATACCGCCCATGCCAGGTGGCATTTGCCCTTTCATAGCACGCATCATTTTAGCCATACCACCCTTACTCAGCTTTTTCATGGTTCGGGCCATTTGCTGATGCTGCTTTAACAGGCGATTAACATCTTGAACCTGCAACCCGGCACCGGCTGCGATCCGCTTTTTTCGCGAACCTTTTAATATTGCCGGGTATTTTCGTTCTTGCGGTGTCATGGAATTTACCAGCGCAATCATATGTACGAACTGCTTGTCATCCATTTTGTTTTTGACAGAATCGGGCACATTGCCCATGCCCGGCATCTTGTCCATCAACGAGGCCATACCACCCATATTGGCCATCTGTTCAAGTTGCTCTTTCAGGTCATTAAAATCAAAGTTCTTACCCTTCTTCATCTTGTTGGCAAATTTCTCTGCCTTCTGATGATCGACCTTCGCAGTAACCTCTTCGACGAGGCTAACTACGTCTCCCATCCCTAAAATGCGCGATGCAATTCGATCAGGGTGAAAAGTTTCAAGGGCGTCTGTCTTCTCACCCGCGCCGATGAACTTAATAGGCTTGCCAGTGATTACACGAACCGACAACGCCGCACCACCACGGGCATCACCATCGGTTTTCGTTAGTACAACACCGGTTAGCGGTAGGGCTTCTCCAAATGCTTTAGCCGTATTCGCAGCATCCTGACCCGTCATACTATCGACAACAAACAACGTCTCTACCGGCGTGATGGCAGCATGCAATTGTTTAATCTCGGACATCATTTCTTCATCGATGGCGAGCCGGCCCGCGGTATCGACTAACAACACATCAACAAACTGTTTACGGGCTGCTTCCACAGCAGCTTTGGCGATATCGACCGGTGATTGGTCAATGCTGCTGTCAAAGAAAATTGCGTCGACGCTGCCGGCCAAGGTTTCAAGCTGTTTGATCGCTGCCGGTCGGTAAACGTCACAACTGACCACCATGACTTTCTTTTTGTCACGCTCTTTGAGTAAACGCGCAAGCTTGCCTACCGTGGTGGTCTTACCAGCACCTTGCAAGCCGGCCATAAGAATGACAGCCGGTGGCTGGGTGGACAGGTTTAACGGCTCGGCGTTGTCGCCCATAACCGCGACAAGCTCGTCATTAACCACTTTGATGAAGGCCTGGCCCGGCGACAGGCTGCCAATGACCTCTTGTCCCATGGCTTTTTGACTCACAGAGTCAACCAGTTGTTTGACAACCGGCAGCGCCACATCGGCCTCCAACAGCGCCATGCGTACTTCGCGAAGAGTGTCTTTGACGTTCTCTTCACTCAAACGGCCCTGGCCGCGAAGATTTTTAATGGTGCGGCCTAAGCGTTCACTCAGATTGTCGAACATGCGATACCTATATCTCGTTGCAGCGCCGCCTGGAAGAGAGCGCTATGACATTTCCACCCACAGTATACGGGACAGCGCGGCACTGTTTGCCCCTTGAGCCCCGCTGCAGGTGAACTCCCGAAGCAAGATGGGGTCTGGTGGGCACATCTCATACCGAAATCACCCGTCACTGGGCACTTTTTTCCTGAATTTCATCCTTACGCCCACAACCCTGTGAACTGGTATCCCTGGGGCAATGAGGCATTTGAAACGGCATCACCGGACCGCAAAACGCATTTTAGATTACGCACTCCGCGACATGCGATCCCCTAAAGGTATGATCTATTCAGCAACCGATGCGGACTCCGAAGGCAAGGAGGGCCGATTTTTCATTTGGACACCCGAACAACTGATCGAAGTCCTGGGTGAGCAAGATGCAGAAATGGCGCAAGCACTCTGGAACGTCACTGGAGAAGGAAATTTCGAAGGAACCAGTAGTTTATATACCTCGCAGTCGCTTAATGAAATAGCTAAAAAGTACAACATCAGAGTTGATCAATTAAATGAGAAGATCGACAACTGGACTGAGGCAATGAGAGTCGCAAGAGAAACTCGCGAACACCCGCTCCGCGACGAGAAAATAATCAGTAGCTGGAACGGCATGAAGAGGTTTGCTTAGCGCCAGAAACTCTGCCGCTGACGGTTTACCGATGAGCTCAATCATCGCTATGGCATAGTTGATGACTGCCTACGTGACAGCCTTAGGCTTTTTACCCGATAGTTGTTTTTCCAAAGACACTCTCGTGCCATCACTGGTGCCCGCGGTGTGAGCTTCACCGTTCCTGTATCGAACACGCTTTGCACGCCCGGGTACCACACCTGTCATGCACGACGCCCTGACAACCTCACGCTTACGAACAACCAGACTTTGATTGGCGGCAATGCCCTCACCGCTATTAACAGTCGTGCGATGTTTTTCTTCTTCTTTCTTACGATCGGCATCGATAGCACGTGCCCTAGCTAAAACGGCCAAGGCAAAACCCACACGATAATCAAAACTGGCGGAGCGGCCGGGAGCCACACTGCCTTCCAGCTTGCGCAGCTTTAATGAGCGCTCCATCGTGTGGGTCAGGTATTCGTAAGTCAGAGTGGCTACTTCAGCATCAATACTGAAACCGCGGAATTCAATCGTGTCGCTTTTTACGCATAAGCAATCATGTAGCAACGCGACCGCTGATCCGAGAACACTGACATAGCTGGGTACCGCCCGGAATGCCTTACCAATTTTACTGGATCCGAATTCACTGGTTTCTAGATCAGACTCAGCAATACCGAAGCGTGCCATAAGGGATTGACAGCGACGCATCGCTATCTCGGCCTCATGCGGGCTGGATTCGTTTTCACGGCTCATGGCGTAGAGCTTCCGAATACGATTCAACAGTTTTTCTCGATCCTTCGACATCGCTTCTACATACCTGATTCCTCAATCTTCAGTAGCATAGCGCGCAGCGCCATCGATGCATTGAAAAGAATGCACCAAAAGTAGTTAACTCTTGCGTGCTATTCTAAAATCCATAACGTTTCTCTCGTAGTTAACGCGAATACAGTTTCCGAGTCGATCATCTTGAGTTTTTTGTTATCTCTTTTATCTGCCGCATTGTATTGCCTTACTAGCGTGCTGTTGTATCGCTCGTTGAGCAGCGCGATTCAGAGCAAAGAACCTGAAGAGGGGGCAAAAGACGAACCCGGAAAGCGCCGCCAGAGAGCTCGCTGGATTGCAACTGCAGCGTTGCTGCTGCATGCCATAGTGGTCTTCAACTATGCAGGCTTGCCCGCTGATCTTGCCTTACCCCTATTCACAGCGCTTGCGGCAACCACTCTGACTATCGTTTTTCTGCTATTGCTACTGTGCAGCCAACAGCCTGCAGACTATCTTGGCATTGCCATCTACCCAATTTCTGCGTTATCTATCCTGGCTATTCACTACAAAACAGGTGACGCACAGGTCGTTGGCGAAGCCATACAAATTCACGTTTTTTTGTCTTTATTGTCTTATGCTGTTTTGGCATTGGCGGCGTCACAGGCCGTGTTGGTGTCCATTCAGAGACGAAAATTGTCTAAACACAAACCCGGCGGGTTCATGCGTTTGCTGCCTCCACTAGATAGCACTGAAGACCTTCTGTTCACGCTCTTAACTACAGGATTCGCCCTACTCACTTTAAGTTTGGTCAGTGGGTTTTTCTATCTCGACAACATGTTTGCTCAGCATTTGGCTCACAAAACAGTACTGTCTTGCATCGGGTGGACAATTTTTGCGGTACTCATTTTCGGTAGGTGGAAATTCGGTTGGCGGGGCAGAAAAGCCGTAACCTGGACTCTGGCAGGGTTTGCCACGCTCATTCTGGCTTATTTCGGCAGCAAAATTGTGCTGGAGATATTGCTCAAATAGCCTTTCCAGGGCCACCGCTAACGTAATTTTTGGTCTGGTAGTCGCAATATGTTACTCAAACCGGCGTACTCGTTGCTATAGTGCACGTATCAACAGCAAATAGAAGGTCGGTTGTTTCTTGAACAGCATCCCCATCAGCGTACTGGTAGCAATACTGGTCACACTGGTACTAGTCTCTGGCTTCTTCTCAGGGTCCGAGACCGCTCTGATGTCCCTCAACCGCTATCGCTTGCGGCATAAGGCCAACAACGGTGACAAAGCTGCGCAACGCACCGCCCGCCTGCTGGAAAACCCGGACAGACTCATCAGCCTGATTCTACTGGGCAACAACTTCGTCAATATTCTCGCCTCAGCCATCGCAACTGTGATTGCTCTGCGTCTTATGGGCGAGGCCGGAATAGCTGTTGCCACCGGGCTTCTTACACTCATTATTCTGGTTTTCGCTGAAGTCACTCCTAAGACCTTCGCAACCAGACGCGCTGAACAATTTGCATCTATCGCGTCAGCCGTTTATCGGCCATTAATGACTATCACCTATCCACTGGTGGTGGCGGTCAACTGGATCAGCTCAAAAATTCTCAAAATGCTGAACTCCGAGGCGATTTCAACCGAGGACGAACACTTATCCAGCGAAGAATTACGAACCGTGCTCAACGAGACGGCCGGCATGATTCCTCAGCGCCATCGGGACATGCTTCTCAACATACTTGATCTGGGCACGGTATCCGTTAACGATATTATGGTGCCGCGAAATGAGATAGTAGGTATTGACCTGGAGGACCCGTGGGACGAGGTCATGAAAGCCATCAGCGATAGCCCGCACAGCAGGCTGTTGGTCTACCGTGAAAACGTGGACAACGTTGTCGGTTTTATCTACCTGCGAAAAATGCTGGATGCCCTACGCTCCGGCAAAATGACTCGCCAGAGTCTAGAAACCGTCGTGCGTGATGCTTATTTCATACCCGAAGGCACCACGCTGACCGTGCAACTGCTGAACTTCCAACGTGAAAAACGCCGGGTCGGTTTGGTAGTAGATGAGTATGGGGATATTCAAGGCATGCTGACACTTGAAGACATACTGGAGGAGATAGTCGGGGAATTCGACAACGACCCACAAATTTCACCGGCTGAAATTCGCCCACAAGTTGATGGTAGCTATATCGTTGACGGCACGACTCAGGTACGCAACCTTAATAAATCTTTCAATTGGTCACTACCATCTGAAGGACCCAAAACACTCAACGGAATTGTCGTCGAGCACTTCGAAAATTTTCCACCACAAGGCGCCGTGTTCACGTTTAACGGACATCCGATGACGGTACTTACCGTCGAAGACAACCGGGTTCAAACTGTTCGTATTGAACCGCAAATTGTCGAAGGCTCAGAGGATGAGACCGGCAGTCACAAGGTGGCGGCCAACAACTAAGCCGCCCTCCTCGCTCTTTCATGGCACACTGCAGCCATGTCAAAAGTGAAGCAGCAATTTCAATGTACGGCTTGCGGTGCCGTCACTTCAAAGTGGACGGGACAGTGCGCCGATTGCGGTGAGTGGAATACCTTAGAGGAATCTGTTGCGCCGGTTGCACAAAGCCAAAGCGCAACGGCTGCCGCGACTAACGCAAGGTATGGCGGATACGCCGGTGGCAGCGGAATAACTAACGCCTCCGATGTTCAACTGGTTGCTCACGCCCGGTTGAAAACCAGCCTTTCAGAGCTCGATAGAGTACTCGGCGGCGGGCTGGTCGCAGGTTCCGTGACCCTTTTAGGAGGCGACCCAGGTATCGGGAAGTCCACATTGCTCGTGCAAAGTCTCGCCTACTTGAGTCAAGAGCGTAAGGTTCTCTACATTACTGGTGAGGAGTCTCTACAACAGGTGACCCTCAGGGCTAGACGCTTGCAATTGCCTGAAGACAAACTTCGGCTGCTGGCAGAAACACAAGTTGAGGCAATCCTTGCGCATGCAGCTTCAGAAAAACCGGAAGTCATGGTCATCGACTCCATTCAGACGATGTACACCGAGCTGCTAAGCTCGGCTCCCGGTGCCGTTGCTCAGGTGAGAGAAAGTGCCGCGAGACTGGTTCGATACGCCAAACAAACGGGTACGTCCATTTTTCTAGTAGGCCATGTCACTAAGGAGGGCGCTCTAGCAGGCCCCAGAGTATTAGAGCATATGGTCGATACTGTGCTCTACTTCGAAGGCGACCCGGGAAGCCGATACCGAGTGATTCGTGCCGTTAAAAACCGATTTGGTGCGGTTAATGAACTCGGCGTCTTTGCCATGGATGAATCCGGCCTCAAGGCGGTGAAAAATCCCTCGGCCATTTTCTTGTCAAGACATCCCGACCCGGTTAATGGCAGTGTCATCATGGTGACCCGCGAAGGCACGCGCCCGATGTTGGTCGAAGCACAAGCACTGGTTGATACCAGTCATTCCGGAAGCCCGCGCAGGGTGTCTCTCGGTCTTGAACAAAACCGCTTGTCCATGCTCTTAGCGGTTATGCACAGACACGCAGGCATCGCCATGTTCGACCAAGACGTCTACGTCAACGTCGTCGGCGGGGTTCGCATTTCGGAGACAGCTGCCGATTTACCCATTCTGCTTGCAGCACTATCCTCTTTCAGAAATAGACCGCTGCCCAGCGACTTAGTAGTTTTCGGCGAGGTGGGGCTGGCTGGGGAAGTTCGACCTGTGTCGAATGGTGAAGAAAGGTTACAAGAATCGGTAAAACATGGTTTCAAACGCGCCATTGTTCCCCATGGCAATACCCCTAAAAAGGCAATAAAAGGATTACAAGTCTCAGGAATTCATCGCTTGCACGAGGCTATCGACCTGCTTGACTGATCAAACCCTCCTCGAATGGAGTAAACTCTTCGCCGTTATTGTCATAGGCTTAAGTGATATCAGGTGAGCGCAAAATCCCGCAAAATTCCAAAGTCCACGAAATTTGAGGACGCTCTGGGTGAACTCGAATCGATAGTGACATCTCTGGAAAGCGGGGAGCAGTCATTGGAAGCGTCGCTTGAGCAGTTCGAACGCGGCGTCAGTTTGTCCCGCTTTTGCCAGCAAAGCCTTACTGAGGCTGAACAAAAGGTTAAAATTCTTCTTGAGAATTCCCCTGAGGGGGATGGCAATCTCTCTGACTTTGAGATTGCAGAAAACCCCTAAACCACAACATGTCCAGCGTGCCCCTTACAACGTCACCCAGCGAAAACTTCGTCGAGATTCTTAAAAGCTACCAGCAAAGAGTCGATGGGGCCCTCTTGTCTTTGTTGCCGGCGGAAGAAGGCAGTAGCAACTCTCTTCCCGCAGCCATGAAATACGCTGTCACTAACGGTGGCAAACGAGTTCGCCCAGTTCTAGCCTATGCAACCGGCAAAGCGCTCGGCATACCGTTGAAACGCGTAGACGTTGCAGCTGCAGCACTTGAAATGATGCATGCCTACTCATTGGTTCATGACGATTTACCGGCCATGGATGATGACGACCTACGGCGTGGAAAACCCACTTGCCACAAAGCCTTTGATGAGGCAACAGCGATTCTCGCTGGTGATGCACTGCAGGCCCTGGCTTTCACCGTGTTGGCGCTAAACCCTGACACCGAAGTACCTGACTCTGCCAAATTGCAAATGGTTAAAGTGCTGGGAGAGGCTAGCGGTGCGGATGGTATGGCCGCAGGTCAGGCTATCGATCTAGAATCTGTGGGACGGCAGCTCACGTTAAAAGAGCTGGAAAATATGCACAACCACAAAACCGGCGCCTTAATAAAGGCCAGCGTGTCTCTCCCCGCCATGCTCTCGGTCGATACCGACGCTGCTATGCTTGAGCGTCTTGATCAATATGCAGGTGCTGTGGGTCTGTGTTTCCAGATTGTCGATGACATTCTGGATGTAGTTAGCGACACTGAGACACTGGGTAAAACGCAGGGTGCGGATATCGCCTTGAACAAACCGACTTACCCTGCGCTGCTCGGCCTTGACGGCGCCAGAGCACATGCGCAAAACATGCACGAGACAGCCTTGTCCGCTATTGACGGATTCGGAGACGACTTTGACGAGCTACGGATGCTGAGTCACTACATAGTCGACCGAACATACTAAGAATATCCCTTAGGTATTCAGAAGAATACCTGTACGGTAATTATTCCCCCCACTCACAATCATGTTTTACATCCGATTGCGATCAATAACTTGTAAAGCACATGGAACAACAGGGATAATCCGAGGGTTAACCTTTTTCGTGCATTTATGACTATCGCGACGAGCTACCCACTGCTGGATAAAGTCTACGCACCATCAGATTTGCGTAAGTTAGACGAAAACCAGCTGCCAGACCTCTCCAAAGAGCTACGAGACTATGTCATCGAGTCTGTATCCAAAACGGGTGGTCATCTAGGCGCGAGCCTTGGCACCATTGAGCTGACGGTGGCGCTGCACTACGCGTTCAATACCCCGCAAGACAAGCTCGTATGGGATGTAGGACACCAAACTTACGGTCATAAAATTCTTACAGAACGTCGTGGCAAAATGACCACGATGCGCAAGCAAGGCGGCCTTGCGGGGTTTCCCAATCGCGCAGAAAGTGAATATGACACCTTTGGTGTCGGCCACTCTAGTACCTCCATCTCTGCTGCGCTGGGAATGGCGCTGGCAGCAAAACATCAAGCGGATATAAGAGCCGAGAATTTGGCACATGAGGAAGATGTTCAGCAGGAACCCGAGAAAGTTGTAGCGGTAATCGGCGATGGTGCACTCACCGCGGGCTTAGCCTACGAAGCACTGAACCACGCTGGCGGTGTCCGCGCCAACATGCTAGTTATCCTCAACGATAACGACATGTCTATCTCGCCAAATGTCGGGGCTATGAATAAATATCTCGCCCGACTGTTAACCGGCAAATTTGTGTCGGGTGCGCGCGAAGGGAGTAAGCGAGTACTGGCCAAAATGCCCACCATGCATGAGATTGCCAAACGCGCAGAAGAACAAGTCAAAGGGCTGGTTGTCCCCTCCTCACTCTTTGAAGAGCTCGGCTTTAACTATTTCGGCCCTGTTGACGGACATGACGTTGAAGGCCTGGTCGCGGTTTTAAAAAATCTTCGGGCTCAAAACGGCCCTATGTTTTTACATGTCGTCACTAAAAAAGGTCACGGCTATAAGTTCGCAGAACAAGACCCGTTGGCACTACACGCGGTATCACCGTTCGATCCGTCAACCGGCAAGGCGCTGAAGAGTTCGAAGAGCAACCGCCCCAGCTATACGCAAGTATTCGGAAAATGGCTGTGCGATATGGCAGAACAAGACCCACGCCTTGTCGGTATTACACCGGCTATGCGCGAAGGTTCTGGCATGGTGGAATTCGAGCAGCGTTTTCCCGAACGTTATTACGATGTGGGTATTGCGGAACAACATTCAGTCACTTTGGCCGCAGGCCTCGCGTGCGGCGGCATGAAGCCAGTCGTTGCCATTTACTCTACATTCTTCCAACGTGCCTACGACCAGCTTATTCACGATGTCGCGATACAAAACCTACCAGTAGTGTTCGCGATTGATCGCGCAGGCGTCGTCGGTCCTGATGGTCCAACACATGCCGGTAGCTTTGACTACTCGTTTATGCGCTGCATACCTAATATGGTCATCATGGCACCAGCGGATGAAAACGAAACCCGACAAATGCTGTACACAGGCATGCAACTGAATGGGCCAAGCTCGGTTCGATATCCTCGTGGCACAGGTCCGGGGGTCGATATCGACGAAGACATGAGCGCCCTGCCTGTCGGTAAGGCCGAGGTAAAAAGAAAAGGTAAGAACATCGCTTTGTTAGCGTTTGGAACCATGGTCAAACCGGCCGAGGAAGTGGGAGCGGCTCTGGATTGCACCGTAGTGAATATGCGCTTTGTTAAACCTTTGGACATTGCACTTATTGAATCCTTGGCTCAAACGCACGATCTGTTAATCACCGTGGAAGAGAATGCAATACCCGGTGGCGCAGGCGCGGGCATTCTCGAACACTTAAGCAGTATCGGAGCCCATTCAAACGTTAAATTAATAGGACTACCCGATAAGTTTGTGGAACACGGCAGTCGTGAAGAGCTTTTAGCAGAATGCAGACTCGACCAGAACGGGCTGAAGGAACAAATAGAGGCGTTAATTTCTGACTTTATCGATCCTACGCAAGCAGCTGAATAACCCGTAACACTAGACTTCGGCGGCTAGCGCCTCTTCATTCTTTGGCTGACGTTGCTCGCGTTTCGCAACGACAACCTTGGCAGCGCTAACTTCAAACCATTCACTGCAGCAGTGCTGAGCCAGGACGACAATGCGTTCGTGCCTATCGGAGACGTGGGCTTCGATAGTCGCCAGAGCCTGCGCATCCGAATTGTTCTGTTCAGATAAATGTCCTAACAGTATTCGTTGTAAGCCTGTGTGATCCAAATCTTTAAGAAGCTCTCCCGCCTGATCATTTCCAAGATGTCCGTAGTCCGATCGAATACGAGCTTGCAAACTAGGCGGATAGGGGCCGTTACGTAACATGTCGTTGTCATAGTTGCATTCAACAACCAGCCCGTGTACACCCTCCAATTTTTCGCGGACATGCGGTGTACAAACGCCTAGATCGGTGACGTTTGCGAATCGAGTATTGCCAAAACCGAATACGAACTGACATGGCTCAGCTGCATCATGCGGCGTGGGAAAGGGATCGATTGTGATTTTGCCGATCACAAAGGGCTCATGAGCATGAAACAATCGCACTGAAGAAAAACGGTTGTCACGTGCACGATGATAAGTTCCGTATGTGCACCAGACATCAGTGCCAAATTTACGCGCAAGAGGACCCACACCCTTTACATGATCACCATGCTCGTGTGAGATAAGAATCGCATCGAGGTCAGTAGGCGATACCCCTAACTGAAACATTCTGGCGATGGTCTCTTTCATTGTGAAACCACAATCTACCAATAGCGTCGTGCCATCGGCTTGCACCAGTAGTGAGTTGCCAGAACTCCCACTGCCTAAAGCAGCAACACGAATCATACTGCTTAGCTCAGCTTAAACGGCCTAACAGTGAATTCAGCAATGATTGTTCTTTTTGCGCATTCAACTTCTGCCCGTCGCTATCGAGCACAGCGAGTCTGACTTCACTGGAATGCACAGGAGAAAGCTCTATTACCAACGGCGAATCAGCAACTGTAAATTCTATTCGCCCTACTCCGTCATCTTTGCTGCTAACGGGATAATTAAGATTGTCCAAGGCCGCAATCACTGCTCGAAATGCAGGTTGATAGCCGCGGTAAAGAATAAGCTCGGAGCCCGACCCGTTGGTTTGTAAAGTCGCATTGTCCAACACAGCATTAGCTGCCTGCTTGGTTAAGATGCCTTTAGCTTTCTGCTCTTCTACACCTAAAAAAGCCAGTAATCGCATCAGAATTTCGCTGGTGCTCTCTGGATCGTGTGAACGTGCGGGCCAGGCTGTATCTGCTTCCGTCAAGGATTTATCTGCAGTTTTTTGTGAACGTGCAAATAAGCGTGCATTGTCTCCATTGCGTTCAATTCGAAACGCTATACGGGTATACGCTTCGTCACTGCCTATCAAATTTTTCAACAAACCACCTTTCGCCACTGCACTGGCCGGACGCCATTGCGTAACGATCGCCCCGGCAATCGGTTGAGTTTTTTCTATTAGGTATTTCTCTTTGCGTACAAAAGACAACACTCTTTGCCAAATGTCGGCAGGAGCTGCATCTATGGCCAGCCAACTTTGCTCGCCCTGGCGCACAAAGCGCATAGAAGAGAACTGTGGCAGTAAGGTGCTTCGAGTGATTGTTGCTCCCTGAACCCCTGGAACGACGTATTGCTCTGCACGACTCACATCCGTCAAATCAGGGGGCACTTGCAGCGCAACCGCGTCAGCTGAGTTTCCTGAATACATGACATCCGGGTTTGATGCCGAGCGCAAACTTCCACAGCCAGCCACGCACATCACACTCAGCAATATCAGGAGTCGCTGGGAAATTTTCATCATTACATAGCACCTGCTTTTCGAAGAGCGGCTGAAACGGACGCATGGTACTTGGGATCCAGTACCGTTAAAGGTAGACGAATGCCAGAGCCGATACGCCCCATGGCATGAAGCGCCCACTTTACCGGGATAGGGTTGGATTCATGGAATAATTCTGTATGCAAATCACTGATGCGGGCTTCAATAGCTTCTGCCGTTTCGCGATCGCCTGCAATCGCAGCCTTACACATCAGATGCATGTCTCTGGGTACTACATTAGCGGTGACAGAGATATCGCCTTTGGCCCCCGCCAACATGCTTTCCATTGCCGTCGCGTCGTCTCCGGTGACAATCATGAAGTCGTCGACACAGGAGGCAACCAGCTCTTTTATACGCTCCACAGTGCCATGGGCTTCTTTGATGCCGATTATGTTGTCAACTCGCGACAATCGAGCGGTCGTCTCTGGCGACATATCCAACGCAGTACGGCCAGGCACGTTATAGAGAATTTGCGGGATATCGACGGCATCTGCAATGCTCTTGAAATGCTGAAACAAACCTTCCTGCGTTGGCTTGTTGTAATAAGGGGTCACAAGTAGACAGGCATCCGCTCCGTCTTCTTTTGCGTGCGCAGTTAGAGCAATGGCTTCAGCCGTCGCATTGGCACCCGTGCCCGCTATAACAGGGACTCGTTTGTCGACAAGATCAATGATGCGTTTTATAACCTGCGCGTGCTCTGGCACCGTTAAGGTCGCCGACTCGCCCGTTGTCCCGACAGCCACGATTGCGTCGGTACCGGCCTCGATATGAAACTCGACCAACGCCGCTAAAGCCGCATCATCTACCGAGCCATCGTCAAGCATAGGGGTGACCAATGCCACCATGCTGCCCTGAAACATGTATTACTCCTGAAGTTATCCCCGCCATGGTACTGATGGCAGAGGGCTTTCTCAACCAGAATCAGTCACTGATGGGCAGCCTAAGCCTAGGCAAGATCTAGAAAACTGCCAAGGCGACTTCGCTTTGATGGTTATACTGCGTGTTCATTGTTCGGAACGCTATGACAAAAGAGACACTTAAGCACATGAGCAGCCCAGAAATTGACCAATCAGCCCCCGATTTCGACCTACCAGCCACGGGCGACAAAAACATTTCTCTATCAAGTCTGGCCGGTCAGAATGTCGTTTTATATTTCTACCCGCGGGACGATACGCCAGGTTGCACAACCGAGAGCCAGGATTTCCGCGATATGTCTACCGATTTCGAAAAAGCTTCCACGCTGATTCTCGGTATCTCTCAGGACTCCATCAAAAGTCACGAAAAATTTAAAGCCAAACACGCTATGCCGTTTGAACTACTGTCAGATGAATCAGGCGCGGTTTGCGAGGCCTACGATGTCATTAAACTAAAGAAGATGTACGGCAAGGAATTCATGGGCATCGAACGCAGTACGTTTCTCATTGATGCCAAGGGCATCCTGCGAAAGTCATGGCTGAAAGTGAAAGTCCCCGGTCACGTTGCCGAGGTTCTGGAATCTGCTCAGGCGTTGTGAGGAATATTCTCGCGCGCCCGCGGCCATGCATTTAGCACCGCCTGCACCAGCGTGGCTAAAGGAATAGCGAAGAACACCCCCCAAAGACCGAACAAGCCGCCAAAAAACAGCACAGCTGCAATGATTGCCAGAGGGTGCAAATTGACAACCTCAGAGAACAACAACGGCACGAGCACGTTACCGTCAAGAATTTGAATAATTTGATAAGCAATCAGCAGGTAGCCTAACTTCGGGACAAAACCCCACTGAAAAAAGCCAATCAGCGCTACGGGCACAGTCACGACCACTGCACCAACGTAGGGAATAATAACCGATAGCCCCACCAAGAAACTCAGCAGCAAGGAGTAGTTAAGGCCCATGATGGCAAACAGTATGTAGGTAACGAACCAGACGATAAGTACTTCCACAAACTTGCCGCGAATGTAATTGGCGATTTTTCCATCGACTTCACGCCATACTTGGAAGGTGAGCTCACTGCGATTCGGAATGAACGTCTTGGCGTAAGAAAGTAGTTTTTCTTTATCCTTCAGTGCAAAGAAGACCATGATGGGCACAAGCACAACATAAACAGCAATCATGACCAGCGTGCCAAGGCGTGCCAATGAAAACGACAGGACACTTTGAGTAAAGGAGGTGAGTTCGTTTCGAAGGTTGTTGATTAGATCGTTAACCTGAGCGACCGTAAAAATATCAGGGTACTTTTCCGGCAAGCGCAGCAGCTGTTCTTGAATATTCTGGATCATGCCGGGTAACTCGCGCATGACATCCGTTAACTGATTCGACAGAACAGGAACAAGCCCGAACAACACGATGGCCGAGATGGCCAGAATCATCAGCAGCACAATGACGGATGCAATAGTACGAGGTACTCGCCAGCGCCCCATAGCCGCAACGAGCCCTTCGAGTAGGTAGGCCAAAACAAGTGAGACGAGCACGGGCGCCATTATATCGCCCACCAGCCAAACTAGTCCAAAAACAACCAGCAGCAGGAAAGCAAGAATGACCGCCTGCGGGTCCGAAAAATTTCGGGTATACCAGTCTCGGATGATGTCATACATCGCCCAAACGACTCCACAATAGCGATTGAATATCAATTGAAGGCACTTTAAGGGCCCTCTGCGCCCTAGTATGACACTGTGATACGTCCAATGCCCTACTTTATGATTACGGTTAGATACTTCAAGTTTCCTTGCAAGATCAATGCACGAGCATCAAAAATAATTCCGCCACAAATAACCTTTTGGAAGCTCAGAATAAATCTGCGCTGGAGTTTGCTCAACTACCCGATTGTTCAAAGTAGATCCGAGCAAACTGAAACAGCTCATCCATGAGATGCGTCCTGAATTTTTGTCTCTGACGGACAAAATAGAATGAGCGCAGTAACGGCGGTTCTAGTGGCAAGGCCACTAAATGCCCCAAAGCAAGCTCTTTACTCAGTGTCGCACTCGACACAATTGTGACCCCTACTCCCGCCTGCACAGCGCCCTTGATTGCCTCCGTACTGCCCAGTTCAAACGGGCAGTTAAGCGCACTTTCATCAACTTGGTGTGCGGCAAAGTAGCGCTCGATGACACTTCGGGTTCCGGAACCATCCTCACGATAAATAAACGGATGGTTCGTTAAATCAAAGGGCTTAACTGTGGTTTGGGTGCTCAGAGGGTGATTTGGCGGCACGATCACCTGCAATTCATCCTGCTGACAGCGCTCAACCTTTAAGAGCTGATTATCCACCTCTCCTTCAACAACGCCAAGGTCTACCGAATTATCGGCAACCATGGCAACAACGGAGTCCGTATTGGCCACTCGCAAACGAATTTGCACATCCGGAAAACGCTCTCTGAAGTCACCCAGCAAACCCGGCAGCATGTACTCGGCAATAGTGGTGCTTGCACCGATTGTGACTAACCCGGTTCTGTCCCCGGTAAGTGTCTTGACGCATTCCTGCATCTCATCGTAGAGGCCCAAGATGCGGCTGGCATAGTCCAGAACCTGCTCTCCAGCAACGGTCAGACTAATGCGATTATTCGTGCGATCAAATAAACGGGCGTTGAATTCTTCTTCCAGCTGCCGAATTTGATGGGTTACCGCCGGTTGAGTCATGTGCAACAACTCGGCAGCTCGCGTAAAACTCAGCACACCAGCCACCGTATGAAACACCTTGAGGCGCCGGTCAGACATGGTGGTTCGCTGATGTGAAGGCGTTGTGTTGCATGTGACTATGATAACCAGCAACGCCCGGTTAGGGGTTTGATTTTATGTGTCAAAGCTGCGCGAATCCACAGATGCGTGACCTCAAGCCTTAAACGTCTTACCTACACCAGCTACGGCTCGCTATACTCCGACTCAAGACCACCGGATTTACAGGCATGCGAGCCACTCAGTTTCATATAAAAACCACTAAAGAAACCCCTAACGATGCTGAAATTATCAGTCATCAACTTATGCTTCGGGCAGGGTTTATACGGCGTTTAGGCTCAGGTCTCTACACGCTCATGCCATTAGGCTTGCGAGTGGTGCGAAAAATAGAAGCCATCGTGCGCGAAGAGATGAACGCATCCGGAGCCGTCGAGCTTCTCATGCCATCCATCCAACCGGCCGAACTGTGGCAAGAAT
Organism: Granulosicoccus sp.; assembly: GCA_045110515.1. GTDB lineage: Bacteria > Pseudomonadota > Gammaproteobacteria > Granulosicoccales > Granulosicoccaceae > Granulosicoccus. The sequence goes on from JBGCGD010000016.1 coordinate 53,303, forward strand.
CCGGACGTTGGGAAAAATTCGGCCCTGAGCTTCTGCGCATCAAGGATCGTCACGACCGCGACTATTGCCTGGGCCCCACTCACGAAGAAGTCATCACCGACATAGCCCGGCGCGATATCAAAAGCTACAGACAGTTGCCACTGAACTTTTACCAGATACAAATGAAGGTCCGCGATGAAGTGCGGCCGCGCTTTGGTGTCATGCGCTCTCGAGAGTTCATCATGAAAGACGCCTATTCGTTCAGCTTAGGTGAAGAGTCACTGCAAGCCTGCTTCGATCAAATGCACATTGCCTATTGCAAAATATTTGATCGCATGGGCTTGGACTACCGCGCTGTTGAAGCTGACAGCGGAAGCATTGGCGGTGCGCAGTCGCGCGAATTTCACGTTTTGGCCGATAGCGGTGAGGACGCCGTGGTGTATGCCACGGAGGGTAACTATGCCGCGAATATCGAGAAGGCTGCCGTAGTCAGCCAGACCACGCGCGGCGAGGCATCCGAGAGCATGGCCAGCATCGATACACCGGGCGTACACACCATTGCCGAACTGAGCAGCAAAATCGGTGTCGCCGAATCGCTATGCCTGAAGACACTGCTCGTGAAAGGTAGCGAATCTCCCGTTGTTGCTTTAGTGCTGCGAGGCGATCATCAGCTTAATGAAATTAAGGCTGAACACTTAGAGGAAGTTGCCACACCTCTGGCCATGGCAGATGCTGCCGATATCAAAGCCGCAGCCAACTGCGATGCCGGTTCCATCGGTCCAGTAGGTTTAAGTATTCCAGTTATTGCAGATGCAGATGCCGCGACCATGACAAATTTCGTCTGTGGCGCTAACGAAAACGGTAAGCATCTTTCCGGCGTGAACTGGGGTCGTGACCTACCAGAACCGCTCGTGCGTGACTTGCGCAACGTGGTCGAAGGCGATCCGAATCCGATGGGAACAGGGACTTTAAAAATCGTCCGCGGTATTGAGGTTGGCCATATATTCCAATTAGGCAGTGCCTACAGTGAATCGATGGGAGCAACCGTACTAGATGAAAACGGCAAACCACAAATCATGCAGATGGGTTGCTATGGCATTGGTATTACGCGGGTAGCGGCTGCCGCTATCGAGCAGAACAACGATGCTCAAGGCATTATTTGGCCAGAGGCTATTGCACCCTTTGAAGCTGTGATATGCCCGGTCAATATGGTGAAATCAGAAGCGGTTCAAGCTGCTGCTGAAGCACTTTACACCGAACTGAAAGACGCAGGTGTTGACGTGCTATTTGACGACCGACCATTGCGTCCCGGCGCCATGTTCGCGGACATGGAGCTCATTGGCATTCCGCACCGATTCGTCGTTAGTGACAAGCTACTGGCCAACGACGAAATCGAATACCGCGGCAGACGAGACACTGAATCGGTAGTGATTAAACGATCAGATGTTCTCGCGAAACTAAAGTAGGCGATTACAGGTTTCATTGACGGCGCCGCGAACGCGGCACCGGCTCTGTTTTCGCTGTTTAGGGAGTTCATGACCCTAACTACGCCTTGGTATTGCCAGACGTATCAGAATACGGGCCGCTAGCCATAAAGCGATTGAACTCTTCCTGGTCAGCGCGTCGCTTCGCGTCCATTCTAAATTCGCTAAAGCGGTTAGCCCGACTTTTTATTTCTTCCTTTATCTCGCGGATTCTGTCGTACTGAGTCTGTTGGTATTCGTTGAAGACAACATTATCGACAGCCTCAACAGCGTCACCTTTGCCAAACATACGAGCCCATTGCTCTTTGATTGCACCCGGTAGCTCCTGCACCTGACGGCCGGACATGATCCAGAACAAGACCACTAAGCCAACCGGCCAGAAAAAGACGAAACCAACGACCATTGCCGCGATGTTTACACCGTTCCAACGTGCGCCCTTTCCCATAGCGCCGCCACAACGAGACCACGATTTATATCCCTGGTGACCAACCGTACTAGTATTTGATGAAGACATTTATTACCCCTTAACTATTTCATCATGAAGAAGCGCTTTGCCCTAACCAGTGATTATTACTACTCTGGACGCTTCGAAAACCAAGCAATGTAAACACTGTTCACATACTATAGCGGATAACTTCACCAAATTTCAAGCGAAATCGAAAAAAAAGTGAACAATGATCACATTCGGCGGTAAACTAAACCTATGAAGAAAGATAAAGGCACTTATCACCATGGAAATCTGGCAGATTCACTGCTCGATGCCGTGGATGAATTAGCTAGCCAATTCGGCCTGGAGGCCGTCACGCTGAGGGCCTGCGCCAAGAAAATAGGCGTCTCACCCTCCTCGGCATTCAGGCATTACTCTGACAAGCGCGACCTTTTAACCGCATTTGCCACCCGGGCACTTCGGCAACTGGCCAGCGAGCTCTCCGCTGCCAACCAAAAGGCCTCTGAAGTGAAGAAAGACGCTGACGCGGCCACAAATGCCGACGCTCTTGTGGCCGTCGGGCTCGCCTACATCAGCTTCGCCATCGACAAACCCGCCTTTTTCCGGGCCATGTGGAACGAAGAAACGTTGTACACAAATGATGAGAGCTATGTGGCAGCAGCCGATAAGCTCGGCTCATACTTGAAAGGCGGCTTTGCCGATGCCATCGTTGATACAGATCCCGATTCGCTAAGCTCGGAAGAATTGATTGCGTGGTCTTCGGTACACGGTTTGGCTAATCTTTTCGTCGACGGCCCCATCGGCAAGCACTTAAGTCGCGAGCAAAAACTAACGATGGCCACTGATATGCTAACAACACTTAAACCGGTGTTCACCGCATAAATCACACACTGTGAGTTTAAAGGATCAGACAACCTCTTAGTCCTCGAGTTAAGGAAACATCGCATGTCCATTAGATCCGTTAAATCAGAGTCGACAGCGCACCCCACCATGGAAGGCGCTGGCGTTCACCTGCACCGCGTTTTTGGATTTGGAGACACTTCACTAACCGATCCATTCCTGATGATGGATGACTTTAGAAACGATGACCCCGCTAAATACGCAGCAGGTTTTCCCTGGCACCCGCATCGCGGCATCGAAACCATTACCTATGTGTTGGCAGGTTCCGTTGAACACGCTGATAGCCTTGGAAACACCGGAGAACTTGGCCCGGGTAGCGTACAGTGGATGACGGCCGGAAGCGGCATACTGCACCAAGAAATGCCAAAGGGTGACCAACAAGGGCGAATGCACGGGTTTCAATTGTGGGCAAATTTGCCTTCATCAATGAAAATGTGTTCGCCTCGATATCAAGATATCGCAGGCTCCGATGTGCCGGAACTGCAAGACGATGATGGTTCCATCATTCGTGTTGTTGTCGGGGATTGGCGGGGAAAGATTGGCCCCATCGACGGCATAGCAGCTGAGCCGCAATACCTGGACATCAGCATGCCAGCAAATACAAGAAAAACAATTCCTATAGATGCCTATAGAAACGCTTTCGCTTATGTATTTAGCGGAAGTGCATCCTTTAAAAATGCGTCACAGCCCGTTGGCATCCAGTTAGAAAAAGAAATTAACGGGGAAGAAATCTACATGCGCGATCGCTCGGGTAATAGAACTCTCGTTCTATTTGATACCGGCGATGAGATTGTCGTAGAAACGCGCGAAGAAGCAGTGCGCTTTTTATTGATCTCTGGCAAAGCGCTTAGCGAACCCGTTGCATGGCACGGCCCGATTGTGATGAATTCCCAAGCGGAAATTCAACAAGCACTTCGCGAACTAAACGATGGCAGCTTTATAAAGGAGCCTGCGCGGTAAGCGCATTACCCTTTTTTAATTTGCTTTGAGTGCAATGAACTAACTATGCACTCAATTAAAACATCCATATTCACACGGCCTATAAACACTTACGACCGTGTGAATCAGGATTTCATTACCGGCTTAATTCTTCAGCGCCAGTGTGCTGTTTCTTTTCTGCTTCCATCAATGCGGTTAGCAGACCGTTGATTCGGCTGTAATGACGTGGTCCTTTAGACTTCAACCAATCCATTACTTCACGATTCAAGCGAATCTTCGCATCAATCTTAGGAACGTAGCCAGAGCCTTGACGAGGTCTGCCAATAACTGATGTTGCAACAACATCATTGGCTCTTTCGAAAAGATCATCCAACGCTACTACTTCGTTTTCACTTGGGTTTTCTAACATCCCGTATCTCCACGGTGCTCTTCGTCTATACCTAGATACTGATTGAGATACACGCATGCGAGCATGCCCGCACAATCTCAACAGACTCTTCGATTTCGGAGCCTGAGTGTATCGAACTCAAAAACGAAGAATGACGGACGGTACTCACAATTGGGAAGCGACTATTAAGTTACCGCCCCTTTCATGACGTAAGTAGCACTCTTTTCAATTAAAGTTGAAAGTACAGGGAGATTATAAGGGTGGCGCTTTTTATTAAGTTGAGGAGTACGTCTCAATATTGAACGATACTTGATGAAACTATCGATTTACGAATCGATTGAGAACCGGCCCAAGCATTCGCCGCCAGAGAGAAGCCGTGTAGTGAATCGAAACGACAGAACGGTTACCAATAAGAAATTCGTTAGCACAGTCATCATCGCTAACGACTGAGTGTGCTCCGTTCATAACTCGGCGAATACCGCACTGTAGAGCATACGCAAACATAAACTTTGCGGCACCCAACGTTTTAACGGTAGGCGCATAGCATCCTTGTAATAAAACCAGCTCACCGCGTTCAATTGAGTAATGCTGTATTCCAACCACTCTACCGTTCAGAGAAAATACAAGCTGCCAGATCGTGTCAGCCATAAACCCCTGCACGATAAAGTCTGAGTAGAAAGACTCTTCAGTCCCATCTGTACTTAGTAATAACTCTGACAATATACGCTGATTTTCTCTAAAGACTTTACGGGTTGAACACAGTTCAAACTCACATTTACCCAGCTCCTCTAACGACTGAGTAATACGGGAGAGCTCGTTAAGTCGAGCACCTTTTCTGTGACCTACAAACTCGTTCCAACTCTCAGGCAACACCTCATAGCGCAATGAGGAAACCGTCTCGTTAGCACCAGATCGGTTGCCGAGAATTCGCTGCCTCGCCAAAACAGCAAAAGCAGAGTTTTCATCCAAACTATTAAGCAACAGCGTATGCCATGGCTTTATGGTCGGTAGATGACCGATGATCGCCTCGCAAGCGGAAACTCTTAAGCTTGGCTGAGCGATAACACCTTGATGTATGCTCTGAACACCATTGAGTGTACCCATGATCATCAGGGTGTTTTGAGGTATGAAACCTAGATGCTTGCGACGTTGGATACACAAAGGCGCTAACGCAACAACCTCCTTGCCACGGCGCACAATCAGAATTCTTAGCTCACCTTCGTTGCATCCAACAGCTTGCCACCAAGCACTCAGGTACGTCCAACTTAGGAATGGTGAACAGAGCGGATCAAGGCGTTCTAGAGTCTGCCAAATGTTTTTTAGCTGATCGAAGCTCGTTGGCCTTCGCAAACAATCAACGGCTAAGTTCATGAGTTAGAAATCTACTATTTTAAGGGCATGAATTGCGGCTTCTACAGTTTAAGAACACTTTTTAACCGCCTCTTATGTTTATAGTCCAAAACATGCCCAATTCCGAGATATCAAAGGCCACAACTGTTTATTCAAGCGCAGAATAGTATCTAGCCATGTTGCGAATGGTCAGCAGACACAAAGACTTCCATAACCGATTCACTTATACCATTAACGGATCCGGCGTCACTTTTAATACTTCTTCAAAGCTTGTCACGCCCTGAGAAACCTTTGCGAGTCCACTAACGCGCATGGGTCTCATACCGTCTTCATAGGCCTGTCTTCGTATACGCTCCAAGGGTACATCCGGTGCAAGCAGGCTCTTAACACCTGGTGTCACTTGTAGCAACTCGTAGATACCCGCCCTACCGCGAAAGCCGGTGTCGCGACACTCGAGACACCCTGTTGGCTTACGCATTGTCATTGGGGCTTTTTGTCTCCAGGGAGACATTAGAGAATTCCATTGCTCTACGTCCATGTGCGTTTCAGCCGAACACGACGGGCAATACGTTCTTATCAACCTCTGAGCAACAACCCCTATAAGCGTTGATCGGATGAGGTAGTACGGCACACCCAACTCCAACAAGCGAGTAACCGCCGAAGCAGAATCATTTGTATGCAATGTTGATAAGACCAAGTGCCCGGTTAGCGCAGCTTGCACTGCCATTTGTGCTGTTTCTAAATCACGTATCTCACCCACCATGATAATGTCTGGATCTTGTCGCAAAAGCGTTCTAACACCAGCTGCAAAGTCCAGATCAATATTGTGTTGCACTTGCATTTGATTGAACGCAGGCACAACAAGCTCAATGGGATCTTCAATTGTGCAAACGTTCACGTCAGGTGTGGCGAGTTGTTGCAGAGAGCTGTACAGGGTTGTCGTTTTACCTGAACCCGTCGGTCCAGTCACCAGCAATATCCCGTTTGGTTGCCGGATCATCTTGTTCCAGATATCGGCTTCCTGGTCATCAAACCCCAACTGAGCTTGATCCCTGACTAGTACTTCAGGATCAAAAATACGCATGACCATCTTCTCACCAAACGCCGTTGGCATTGTTGAGATTCTGAGCTCTACTTCTTTGCCATCGTCATTGCGTGTTTTCAATCGCCCATCTTGTGGACGTCTTTTCTCAGCAACATCCAATCGGCCTAATATTTTAAGGCGGCTGGTTACTGCGGCCATGACACCTGCAGGCATATCGTAGACCTGCTGCATCACACCATCGATACGGAATCTGACAATCCCGGTATCACGGCGCGGTTCCAGGTGAATATCACTCGCACGCTGCTCGTAGGCGTACTGCAGCAGCCAATCAACCACACTGACAATATGGCTATCATTAGCCTCTAACTTACCGCTCTTGCCTAGCTCCGTAAGCTGTTCAAGATTTTGTACTGCGCTGGACTGATGAGTCTGTTCTTTGTTGGCGCCTGATATTGATTTAGAAACAAAGTAAAGCTCATTCAGATAGCGTGCTATATCTGACGGGTTACAAACAACCAGCCTAATCTCTTTATGCAGAGCCTGACTAAGTTCAGTCTGCCATTCGTTGAAGTACGGTTCTGCTGTACCAAACACAACATGATCTGAGTAAACTGCTAAACAGATTACATTGAATCGACTTGCGTAAGCATGCGACGTCACTGCAGTGACCGATGGCACGTCTATCTGTAATGGATCAATTCTCTGCCACGGGAGACCAACCTTGCCAGCCAACCACTTTGAGAGGAAGTCTAAATTGATTTTTTGGGCGGGGTTCTTAACATTTACCCAGCCACCAGCGGCAATCCGCTCCAGCGGCCCAACGCCTTTTTTGGAACGATCAGACTGAGCCAAGCTACGCAGTAAAGCACTGTTTTTCTCATCAATCAGACCATCCATCCACAGGCCATCCAGAACTGCTTCCAGCTCTAATTTACCTGTCGCCGGATCGGCGAATCGTCTTCCACTTTCTGATAACACAGCGTCGCAACCGGGATCTTTGTAGCTAGGGTATCGGCCTACATCCGGGCTACCGTATGCAATAAATGGACTACTGCGTAGCAACGGGAATCCAAGATGTGACACACTGCATGCTTTGCGTGTAACACCTGCCCTAGTTAGTTGCTATGACTGCTTTCAGCACCCACCCAAACAGTGCGACAAACACTACCGATTCGGCCTGTCAGGTTTTAATTCTGTATGACACCAACGGCGGTAACACCTACCGGATGGCGCAGCTCATTGGTCGTGGTGTCGATTCAATCTCAGGGTGCAAGGCTTCCATACGTAGCGTACCCAAAGTCGGTGACAGAAGCTCATCTCGACTACCCGAGATTCCAGACACTGGCGCCCCTGCAGTACAGGCTACTGATCTAGTGAATTGCCACGGATTCATCATGGGCAGTCCAACACACTTCGGCAACATGTCTGCCTCGTTAAAGCACTTTCTCGATCAAACAACAGAGCAATGGTTCGCGGGTGCCTTAAGTGGAAAGCCTGCGGCGGTCTTTACCTCCACAGGCAGTATGCACGGGGGCCAGGAAAGCACACTGCTCAGCATGATGATTCCGCTCATGCATCACGGCATGCTCATATGTGGCCTACCCTATTCCAATCCGGCTCTGATGCAAACAACTCGTGGTGGTTCTCCCTACGGTGCGTCGCATGTAGCAGGGGAAGACGGGAAATCTGCGCTAAGCGAAGATGAAACCACGCTGTGCAAAGCACTTGGAAGTCGCGTAGCCTCCATAGCCAAACAACTATCGGCCACGCCGGCCTCTAACGGCAATCTCTAACGCTATGGCTAAGAAAAACCGTAAACCCAGATTCGAGTCGCCTCGGCACGCAGCTATTGGGCGAAAGCTAACGCTTGTCGGGTATTTCGGATTGTTACTGCTTATCGTCAATTGGTTTACTTGGTTGGCCCCACCCGAGCGCGTGCCCAGATCTCTGGTACTAGGTGCATTGGCTATTCCACTGTTGTTTCCACTGCGGGGTATCATCCACTCAAGACGCTATACACATCAGTGGGTCGGCTTTTTAAGTATGCTGTACTTCATCATTGGCGTTGATGTTTGGTACAACCATCAGGCGTTAGAGCAGATTCTAGGCATGCTTATGGTCATCTTAAGCCTTATGCTGATGCTAGGCAGCAGCCTATATGCTCGATATACACCAACACCCCCAGAGCTTAGAAAACCCGTTGACGAAGACGGCACTAGTCAACAGTAGCCAAGAGGATTACCGCACGCGTTCTGCTAGTGCGATACGTTCGGCTTCTCCGAAAATGGTTTTAATAAACGGAATGGTTATACGTCGCTGCTCGCTTAGCGATACTTCATCCAGCGTATTAACCACTTCTTTTAGCGCAGACATACTGCGCGGAAACCGCCTAAGAACATACCCTAATACCTCATCACTTGCCTCTAGTGATCGGGCTTCGATTTCTTGTCTAAATCCGTTACGCAACCCTTCATCGCTCAGCGCTTGAATATGGAATACCAGCCCCCAGGCCAGGCGAGTTTGCAAATCCTTAAGTCTCAAACCTAGTTCGTCCGGCGCTCTGTCCGCTGCAAAAATAAGTTGAGTTTCACACTCGCGACAACGGTTTATGCAATGAAATAAATCGACCTCTGCAGCTCGGTCTAAACGTTGTAAGTCGTCCACACACAATAGGTCAACCTGCTCCATGCCCTCTAAAGCACCTTTCTGGTTGACCATCTCACCAGGAAGGTAAGCGACTCTATACCCCCGCTGACTAAACACCTGACACGCTGCTGCTATCAAATGTGACTTACCGGTACCTGTGTCTCCCCAGAGGTACAGTTGTTCGTCTTTTATAGCCCCTTGCGAGAAAGCATGGACGGTGTCACGTACTACCGAGGTTTCCTGGTCTACATGAAAACTGTCGAAAGAGGTGGCAGGCGCAGTATCTAGCGCCAGTGTCATTTGTGGATGCATTGCGCCCGTTAAACCTATTGACCCAATTCCAACGAGAGATCGGCGCTGGCACCTAATCCGCTGGATGAACCCAGTGTCGGTGCTGTGCGCCTGATCCAATTCTCAGACTCGCTGGCAATCTCAATGTCTCTCAACGCGCTTCGCGGCAGAACGGCAAACACCATTGTTGTGTCGCCCACTTCTTTCGGGTACACCGTGCCCACATTAGGCGCTGTCTCAAGGAAATTGATGACCGACGCGTAGTCGGCTAATGAGCGCACGGAACCGACCCAGACAAGCCCTTCTGTATCGGCAGCGGCAGGGCCACCATAGCGATAGGCACTATCAGCTGCCCCTTTCTCGACAAAAATCGACATTCCTTCTTGCAGAGCTTCGTCAAGCGTGGATGAATTAAAATCTGCTTGGGACTGTTGGTCACCCTCAATTTTTATCCACTGGCCGATCCAACCTCGAGAACCTCGATTGTCGTCTCGCCGCAAACCTCCAAGCAAGATGGTTCTCTGTTCGTAGCGTTCCGAAGCCAATTGCACACTTTCAACATTCATTTGCAACAAATCATTAATCGAGACTGCCTGTTGGTCCGCAGCATCACCCACCGGGAAAACCAATGACACTCCTATCGCACCCGCCAACTCGCGGGCACGCGACTGCACGTTTACCGCTTCCGGATCGCTAATCAGTATGTCTCTGCCCGTGTCCTGAATCAGCAACCACACCAACGCCGAGTTATTCTGTCTTGCCACTGGCACCGGCGCTTTCTGTTCTTGATTGGTGCCAGACGACGTGTCGATTAGCTCACGAATCAGAGTCCGCCCGAACGTGACCATCATGAGCTGAGTAGCTTCCCCGGTATCCCGCACCAATTGAGTGATTGGTATATCGCTGGAAATGACCGTTCCAGGGAAGGGGGTACGGTAAGTAAAACCTGTGACATATTGCTCCGCGTCTTGCAGAGATTCACGAATTTTGTCTCGGTTAAGCAACGTTTTATCGCCACTATTGTTAAGCAGAACCCGACGCATGGCTGCCAGATAAGCAGCCTGCTGTTCAGAAGCACTCCGATTCGCTACTGCCACCTCAACGCTATAGGCATCGGATTGCGCATGCACAGACGTCATGGCGGAAGACACAATGCCTGCCAGCGCCACGCAAAGTCCCAGCCACTGTAACCGCCTTGAATGAGCTCTCATTTGCTCCCTACCGTTGTTCAGATTCATTTTGATCGCTCGACTGCGCAACCTTTAAACATCACTAATCCTTTAAGCGTATCATTGATGACCTTCTAAGCTTTCTTCCCGGTGTGCTTTTCCTCACCTTAAGACCATGAATAATAAACACGACAGCGGCGTCACAGAACTCACTTATGCTGATGCGGGCGTTGATATCGATGCTGGCAACGAACTCGTTCAAAAAATCAAACCCATGGTCGCCCGAACCCTACGACAGGGTGTTCTGGGTGGAATCGGCGGTTTCGGAGGCATGTTCGAGCTACCCGTGGACAGATACCAGCAGCCGGTTATGGTGTCGGGGGCAGACGGCGTTGGCACAAAGTTACGACTGGCGATCGAACTGGGCATCCACGACACCATCGGCATTGATCTTGTCGCTATGTGCGTCAACGACATCATCGTATGCGGTGCAGAACCACTGTGGTTTCTCGACTACCTTGCAACCGGAAAACTTGACGTGTCACAGGCGCAGGACATCATCAGCGGAATTGCAGAAGGATGCGTTCAATCCGGAGCTGCACTTTTGGGGGGTGAAACCGCTGAGATGCCCGGGATCTATGCTCAAGAGGACTACGACCTCGCAGGTTTTGCTGTGGGCGTCGTCGAGAAATCGAACATTATCGATGGCTCCGCGGTGGCGGTGGGCAATACCCTAATTGCCATTGGCTCATCAGGCCCACATTCAAACGGATACTCCCTGATCAGAAAAGTCATTGAGGGCCACTCGCTGGATAATGCACCGGCAACGCTAGCAGCAGGCCAAACCCTTGGGCAGGCGCTATTGGCACCAACAAAAATTTACGCCAAAACCATTGCCACCCTCTTGGCAGCTCATCAAGTCAATGCCATCGCGCATATCACAGGCGGCGGTTTGACCGAGAACATTCCCAGAGTGCTTCCTAGGAATACCATCGCGAGTATCGATCGTAGCAGTTGGACGTTGCCTCCGATATTCCAGTGGTTGCAAACCAACGGAAACATCAGTACCGATGAAATGTTGAAAACTTTCAACTGTGGTGTGGGCATGGTGCTCGCTGTCAACGCAAGCGACGCTGAAGCGGTTGTTAACAGCCTTAAAAGCGCCTCAGAAGAGGCTTGGATAATCGGCTCTATCACATCAGCAGAGGGCGAGGCGTTGGTTCAATATCATGGGGAAGACTAACGCCGAATCATCACCGCTCCCCTCATTAGCCGTGCTCATTTCCGGGCGCGGGTCCAATATGCTGGCCATCGCTGATGCCTGCGAACGCGGTGAACTGCCTGCACAAATTGGATTGGTTCTAAGTAACCGGCCCGATGCAAAAGGATTAGAACACGCACAGGAGAAGGGGCTGACAACCGACGTTATTGATCACAAAGCCTACGCCAATCGGCAGCTATTTGATCAGGCCGTGCACGAAAGGCTTTACCAGATGCAACCAAGATGGATCGTCTTAGCAGGTTTTATGAGAATTTTAACCGCCGAATTCGTCAACCAATGGGAAGGCAAAATACTCAACATTCACCCCTCCCTGCTGCCAAAGTATCCCGGTTTGGATACTCACAAAAAAGCCATCGAATCGGGTGACTCTGAAGCGGGCGCAAGCGTCCACATTGTGACTCCTGAGCTAGATGCTGGCCCGGTTATCGCACAGATTCGGGTGCCGGTTTTGGACGATGACACAGCAGAGACACTGGGTAAGCGAGTTTTAGCCAGGGAACATCAATTATTTGTTGATGCTCTTAAGATCTGCCTCAGACGAGACTCTGCGGGCCGCTAAAACGTGAAGTTCACGTAACGTAACAATACAGAGGACTCTTAGATATTCTGTCAATGTTACTGTGACGATAGCGTTTAGCTGCTGATCAACTATTCTGCTACCAACACTAAAAGGAACTGTGACATGACGAGCTCGTCTTTGCTGTCTACCCTGACACGTAGCCTCGATGGCAGAAAACACGTCGCTTGCGCGTGTGCAAGCTTTGCGTTTCTCGCACTCTCATGGACGCCGCTGGCGGCGCAGACTCTCAAACCAGGCGACCTTTCCCCTTTCGAAGTGGTTTTCGAAGTGGGCAACAATTTGATTACAGCTGGCACCGCCAGTTTGCTGCTTGAAAAAAATGACGACTCTTGGCGTTACAGTCTGACTACAAAACCTCGCGGAGTTTTTAAACTTGCGGGTAAAGGCAATATTTCGGAAATCAGTACTTTTCGTACCGTTGAGACTGACGACGAACTACTCCTCCAACCCCATACGTATGAATTCAGGCAGGACAAGGAACGCAGACGGGCAGTCGATGCGACGTTTGACTGGGACGAAAAGTACATCAACCACGTTTACCGGGGAAACGAAGTTAAAGACACATTCACAGACCCAGTTCTAGACAGACTCACCGTCACCTTACTGATCATGAACGCATTGCGACATGATTTTGAACAAGCCGAGCTACCGATATTCGACACGGGACGCATCAAAGCGGTGGAATTCATCGAATCAGGCACTGAATCCCTAAAAACCCCGCTTGGCAATATTGACACCATCAAAGTGATGAACAGAAACGCAAGCGGTGGCAGCCGCGAAACAACAACTTGGTTTGCCCCTACATTCGACTATCTACCGGTTAAAATTGAACACCGAAAACGTGGGGAACTGGTCGCAAGGCTCAGTCTGATACGCTTGAAAAACGAGCAAAGCGATATTGAGATTGGTGGAGATGTGCCTGAGGGCGACTAACGATCAGGTTTAAGAGGCTAGGTAGCGCTTACTTAAACTGCTTTTCAAAAACAGCACGTAGTCGATAGTCCGGTTCACCATCTGCGTTGAGTGTTTCAAACTCGATAGGCAGCTGCATTTGAGCAGAAAAGGTAAAGCCTGGCTGCTTCCAAAATAAGCTAGGGTTAAGATACCAGTCTCCTCGTCCATCTCCTGTACGGCCGTTATCGGCGTTGTCCATATCAAAATTACCTTGGACAGATAATAGCCAGAGCGGTGAGTGCGTAGACAAACCGGTAAAGCCGAGTCGGCGCCCGGTGGTCACGTCGAGGGATAGCACATCGGGTTGATCACTGCCGTAAAACCCATTTGCAAACTGCTCAAGGTTTACATCTATGCCGCCGTACCACAGACGCCCCAAGCGACCGTAAGATAAACCCAGCTGACTTGAACTGACGTAGGCGGTGCCGTCGATCTCTGCATCTTCCTGTTCGAATTTCAAACCTGCAGAGTACGCCAAACCTTCGTTAAGTTCGGATATGGTTGGTGTGCTATCAGAAAAACCTAAGGTGCGGCTGTTGACTTCCATGCGGCTGTCATTAAACAAGCCGAGGCTGTAACCACTTAATCCGGTAGTAGCGGATTTCTTGGGTTTTAATTTAAACGAGAATTCTGTCTGTCGAGCCAAGCCGGTTGCTGGCCGCTCGACGCGAGCATCAGCGTCTTCAGCTTGAAGACCCAGAGTACCGTGCTTAGAGCGCGTGTACTGAATGGATTCAATTTCCGCACTGTTAAACCCGAATGGATTTTGTGTGTCAGACGCCCACACAGTCGCACTTGCCGCCACTAAAGGGGCTATGATCACCAACTTGTGTACAACAGGTGCCATTATGTGCTGTTTGCCTTTGCAGGCATGTCTCCATGGGATCTTATTACAACATTAGACAGTGATTGTCGCGAAAAAACAACAGATTGAGTGTAACTATTGTGGACAATTGTCACACGGCCCGTAAATAACACTTTTGACGTAATTGCCCCTAATTAAATGATAGAAGAGATGTCCGAAAGTTCAACCAATCCAGACGAAAATGCGCCTTTTGATGAGGATGAAATCAGCAAAAGCCAGCGCAAGCGTGATGCTGATGCGATTCGCGACCTCGGATCTAGGCTGGCAGAGCTCGGAGCCAGCGAACTGGCAACCATCCCCCTGCCAGATGATGTACTCGCCGCCATCAAGGAATTAAACCGCCTGAAAGCGCATGGGGCTAGAAAACGGCAACTTGGATTTCTGGCCAAAAAAATGCGTCAAATTGATGTAGAGCCCATTGATACGGCATTGGAGAAGCTGCGTCAGGCGGCGCGTGCAAATACGAAAAGCCATCACCTTATTGAAAACTGGCGAGACCGCCTGCTGGGTGATGTGACTGGAGAATCCGAAAAACAAGCACTTACCACTTTTCTTAGCGAGTTCGTCGACGCTGATCGGCAACATTTTCGGCATCTACAACGACAAGCTCTCGCCGAACGTAAAATTGACAAGCCACCGGCGGCAGCCAGACAACTGTTCAAGTCCATCCGCGACGTGATCTTAGCGGAATCTGATGACATCTAATTTCTGGCTATGCCTGCTTTTCGGCTGTGTGGCTTTCGCAACGCTCAACGGGTGTACAACCGCAAAACCTGGCCCTGCTGCACCAGAGGCACAGCAAACTCTCGACCCCCAACCCTCGACAATACCAATACCCAGAGAATCAGCGGATGTACAAACCACTGACAGCCCGTCGCAAAAAAACACCGCCAGCAAGCCCCGAGTAGTCGACCCTGCCAACGCAGCAACCGAAACTGCGCTCACCGTCCAACCACCAAAAACTTCGAAGCTGACTGCTCCTACGAACAAACCTACAAGACCCGCACTACCTATCCTGCCACCGGTTCTCGATATCAAGGCTATTCAGAAAACCGGGAATTTACAAAATACTGCCCTGACGGAGATCAGTGGTTTCAGCGCCTCAAAAGACTGGCCGGGTGTCATTTACGCCATAAACGACAGCGGCAACGCCGCAAAGCTCTACGCAATCAGCGAATCGGGAAAGCATCTGGGTGAATGGACAATTGAGGGTCGAAATCGTGATTGGGAAGACCTTACAAGCATTGCGCTAGGCGGCAAAAACTATGTGGTGATCGGGGACACCGGAGACAATCTCAATGTTCATAAAACTAACACGCTGTATTTCATTCGTGAGCCTGTCCCAGGAAGTACAACCAACCAGCGATTAAAACCACATATGAGCATATCGTTTGCCTATGAAGATGGCCCACGCAACGTCGAGGCATTCGCAATTCATGACACGACACTTTATCTGATCAGTAAAGAGCCTATCGTCACCGCCGGAACACAGCCCAGCCGATTGTACAGTTTGAATATACCGACCATTCAACCCGCAAATAATCTGATTGCACGATTTCTAACCACCTTACCGCCAGTACGCCAAAGCTTAGAGGCGAAGTTGGCCGCCTCTTTTGTCGGTGTTGATTTGAATCACCCAACTGCGCTGGATATAGATCCCAATGGACGCACAGCCTACCTGCTCAGCTACCGTCAGGTACTTCGCTACCAGCGCCTTCCAGAGCAATCCTGGGCGCAGGCATTTCAAACATCTGGAAAGCAAATACACTTTCATCAGCTTGGACAAGCCGAGGCTTTAGCGCTTGCCCCGGGCCGGGCCGTATTCATTACCTCTGAAAACCCGGCTGCACCGGTTTGGGCAATTCCTGTCGGGCAATATCAGTAGTGGCCTACACCCGATACTGATCGACTTTGTCAGAATTCCACGTCATCCCACTGCCCCGAAGATCGTCTGGTAGCACAGTGACGCCGTTTTCAACCAGTAACGGCTCGTCAAGAATTTCAGCCCACCAATCAACGTACTCCAACTGGTGCGATGTGGATCCAACAGCAAGTAGCTGCGCGCTGAGTTCTGGCCAAAGATGACTGGAAACCTGCTTACCCGCGGCTGCCGCTAAATCGACGGCTTTCATCCAACCCGTAACACCGCCTATTTTCATAACATCCGGCATGACAAAATCGGAGGCATCGGCTGTAAGCGCCAATTGCATGTCAGCTGGCCCCCACCAGTTTTCGCCGCTTTGGATAGGAGTGTTTAGGGCATCTTTAATACGCGCAGTATTCGCGTAGTCATGGGCCAACACGGGCTCTTCAATCCACAATAAGCCATGGTCATCTAACTGCTGCAACCGCCTGATCGCATCGACAGGATGCAGCGACTGGTTGTAGTCAACCATCAGCTCGACATCGGGCCCAACCGCTGAACGCATAGCTTTGATGACGGCTAAATCCTCGGCAGCAGTCGGGTACCCGATTTTCGCCTTAACACCCTTAAAGCCCTTTTTGACCCAGGCTTCCGCTTGCCGCGCGGTTTCAATCTCACCGTCGTATCCTGTGCCAGCGTAGGCGGGCACGGCTCCCGGCTGGCCACCTAACAATTCACATACAGATGTTTCGTGAAAGCGAGCCAAGGCATCCCAAGCAGCCATATCTATACCGGCAATCACTGTACCGACCATGCCTTGAGACCCGATCAACCGTGTTTTAGCTAGTAGAAAATCGTTTATAGCCCTTGGCGCAAGTACTTGCCCGACGATCAAGGCTTCTAAACCAAGCACTAATTCAGCGGTTGCCTTAAGCGCTGCAGGCGTATACGTAAAAACAATCGCATGCCCGGTTAGCCCGTTAGAGCAGTGCAAGTCAATAAGAACAAGCGGGGATTTTTCAACCAGACCACTTGCGGTGCGGTGCGGCGGGTTGATCGGGACTAGAACCGTTTGTACAGACAAACTTTCAAGTATTGGCGCTGGCATGATGGCGACGGAACGATGCAATGAATTCCGCTATAGCTTACCAGCGCCCATATTGTGCGTAAGGCTTTAGCCGGCTTTTCGCTCAGCCATTGCGCTGGTAGCGCTAGCCGTGCCACTACCAGAATCAGCGGCCATACTTTGAGCCAAAACGTCACCGAGCATTTCAGCCGTAGCAGCGGATAAGGTCCAGCCCAAATGCCCGTGACCGGTGTTGTAGTAAACCCCCGGCAACCTACCCGCTCCGACCCTAGGCATCATATTTGGCATCATGGGACGAAGACCCGCCCAGGGAATCACATGCTCAGTATCAACAGTCGGGAAATATTGGCGGCACCACTGTATTAACGGCTTTATTCGATCATCTCTAATATCGTAATTGACCCCGTTGAATTCGGCGGTACCAGCAATGCGGAATCGATCATCACCCAAACGACTGGTCACAACTTTGGCATCATCGTCGAGCAAGCTTACCCAAGGCGCGGCTGTCTGACTTTCCTCATCTGGGAGAGACACCGTTATGGAATAGCCTTTGACGGGATAAATATTCACACGGTCGCCCAACTGAGCAGCAAGCTTACGACTCTCTATGCCAGCGCAGACCACAACGCCATCAAACGTTGAGACTTCAGAATTAGCGCTTCCACCTTGCGTGAATTCTGTTCGCACACCCTGCCCGTCATGATGCAGTTTTTCAACGACAGAGTCATAAACAAAGTTTGCGCCCAAACGCAAACACGCTTGCGCCAGACCACGTGTGAATTTATGGATGTCTCCCGTTGAATCGCTAGGCGTGTAGTAGCCTCCGTACAAGTCGCCGTTTAACGCAGGCTCAATGGATTTCATTTCTTCAACGGTTACCGCAGAGCGCTCCAGTCCGCCTTTAGCCAGCATGGCATTCACGCGAGTGGCGTGATCGAAGCCCTGCTTATCTTGATACATATGCAGAATGCCGCGCATCTCATGATTGAAATCGATGGATTCTTTTTCAGCCCATGAAAACAGGTGTTCGCGCGCAGCAATTGCCAGTCGCGCTGATTCGACGGTATTGGACTCATAGTGAGGAATGTTGCTGATGAATTCAGCCATCCAAGAGTACTTGTGCCAATCAGGTTTGGGATTTACAAGCAGAGGCGCATCCTTCTTTAGCATCCATTTGATGCCCTTTAAAATCGTGGATGCTTGAGTCCAGACTTCCGCATTTGAAGCAGACAGTTGCCCACCATTAGCAAATGAGGTTTGCATTGCAGCATAACGATTCTTATCAAAGACCGTTACCTGATAGCCGCGGTTAAGTAATGAGTAGCAGGTGGTTACGCCGGTGATTCCAGCGCCTACAACAGCAATGTGTTTCATAGTTGGTTCCAGACATACGCAATGTAAGATGTAAGCTACCCAGCCTGTTTAAAGCTGAACAACTCGCTCATCCCATCTGTCTCGGAACCTGAGAGTTTACGCAACCATTGAATCGGTCTATGACTGACCTCGGTCGCTACCCCTTCGGTGGATATGCAAAAAACGGCATATCGCTCTCCAGATGCTTTAGTCAGTGAAGGGTCCGTTTGCCTGAGAGTTTCCTGGGTGTTGCTCCTTCGGCGTCAACTCGTTAAACCTATACGCGTTGATCTCTCCCCTACACAACCTCAGTAGCCAGGCCATGTTGAACCTCGCCACTGTTACAGCCCTTGCACTATGCAATACAGACGGGAACAAAGCAAGCGCCCCTTAGCTGTTTTTCGGCCTGAAGAACCGTTTAATGAACTCCAAAGCTGCTCAAACTATGGCTCCAGACACAACTCCCGCCCCTATCTTCGGCCCCGGTGTCAAAACCTAGAGATGCATCACAAGGAGGGCTATCGCTTTAAATAAGGCTGCAGCACGTTCAGCCAACCGCGACGAATTCTCTCGTATTCGTACTCACAATCCTCAGCCCGTTCTTCCGACAATCCATACTCCGTATTGATTAAGTACTCGTGACTCACAGGATCACTGCCATAAACATGGCAGATAGTGGTGTAGTAGCGCTGTATGTCCAGGCTGTGTTCACTCCAGAAATCGGACTCATCGAAGAGCTCGGTGTCTTCACTTTCCAGACCGAACATATCCGCTGCATTCAACACAACTTCCGCTCCGTTTTCAGCATATTCCAGCAACAAAACATTGGCTAATGCATCAGCTGCATCTTCTTCGCGGGCCAGTAGCGGCAAATCATACTGGGCAAACAGGACGTGCCCTACTTCGTGAACCAGTGTGTGGAAATAGACATCGGCGATGGGTGCGTCTTCAGAATCAAAATACTCAGCAATGGTGTCGGAGAAACTGCCGGGCATCCAGATTTCCATATGCATTGGATCAAACAACGGACCGTCTTCTACTTCCGTGAGCACGGTTACATCTTTCGCAAAACGCAACAGATCATCTATGAATGTAACAAGTTCGGGTAAGTAGGCATCTTTGACGGTTAAAGACTGCAAGGTAATCGAAGTATCGTTAGGCACCACGATATCTGTTTCGTGAGCATTCGCCCCGACACAAGCGAAAAACCAAGCGATACCCACGCATACCTCTGCAGACGCACGTTTTAAACGAGCAAGCCTGCCCAATCTGTTCGATTCGTCCTCAGACACAGTTAGCCATTTCCGGAACTTGCCGAGCTGAATACGGGTTCATCCCAAGTACCTTTAAGTTCATATTCCCGAAGACCTATTCTATCAAGGTCGATGCCCAGCGCCTTCAATAGCCCGGTTGCAATCAAGGCACCGACTCCGGCACTCGCGCCTCCGGAAATCACGCCAATGACGGGCAGTGCCGCGCTCACCCTTGGCAGAACGGTAATTTTTTGATCGAACTGTCGCGTATTCAAATTAGACTCACCCGACACATCAACCACCCCGACGGGTCCGGTGAGCTGCACCAGTTTCACATCGACAATGCCATTATCGATTTGCGCGTCACCGGT
This sequence comes from Granulosicoccus sp., assembly GCA_045110515.1. GTDB lineage: Bacteria > Pseudomonadota > Gammaproteobacteria > Granulosicoccales > Granulosicoccaceae > Granulosicoccus. The sequence continues at coordinate 73,551 of JBGCGD010000016.1, forward strand.
AATTCGTTTGAAGGCGAGACCATCATCTGAAATATCAGTGAAGTCCAGATTAAGCCTGCGAGGTAACGCCTGCAGTGCAAAGAGCCCAACCATTTTGCCAGCACCCGGTTCTAGCGGAATGATGCTTCCACGTTCGATGTTCAATTTCACACTACCATCTAGCATGGCCATCGACGGTAGATAAGCGGGGCCAGGCCAGCTCAGTTGCACTTCCACACTACCCTCGCCTTTTGAAATGACATCGTTTAAACCGATGTGCTCAAAACCTGAACCGAAATCATCGCTCTGCAAAACGAGATCAAGCCGGGTTAGGTGTTGCCCACCCAGTAATGGATTGACACCTTGTGGATCTTTTAATCGCCAATACCCCTGCCCAACTAATTGCATCGTATCGTAGGCAAAACCGAGGGTTGTTACCTGCAAACCACCGATTGCCGGCTGCGCTCGAAGCACAATATTTTTAACCGTCTGTGCATTGCGAGTGAATCGCGCAACACGAGCCTCAATCGGTGGCAACGTCCGCGGATCAATCGGCGTGGATTGCACCGATTTCGCGACACCTTCTTTTTCAGAATTAAGCGCGTCAATAACCGCTATATCGATGCGCTCAAACCGTGCATTTAGCGCAAGCTCCTTGCTCCAGTGCTTGCGCGGATACTCGATTTGACCTTCAAGAAAATCGTTTTTAATAATAGCTTTTAGATATCTGCTGCTAGTGCTCATGCTCAGCGTTGCAGCACCCAGCGATTCGCTACCGAGCTCCAGTGAATCAATTTCCAGTTGAGTAGATACCGGAATAATTAGTGAATTAGCACCAGAGCCTGTTTTCGAGCCTGAATTGATAAATCGGCTTATACCCGCTATCCAGTCATCAGCTGCCATTCTGTCCGCTCGTCCAAGCAAGCGTATTCCAGGCTTAGCACGGGCAATTTCCGCTTGAGGAATTGGCGCGCCACCCAGTCTTATAACAAGCGATTCCATGCCGCCTTTTGATGTTGTCGCGCTGGCGTGCAACTTACCGCCCAATCGGACATCCCAACGTTGTGAGTCCTGAGAAGCCCTAAAGGCCGTGTTGACGACCAAGCGTCTGGAGGAAGCAGTAGATTTGTTCAAAGGCCGAGGCAATGACAATTCGCTCCCCACCAAGTCGCTAACAACTTGCAAACGGATACCGTCTTCGTTTTTGCGCTTAGCAGAATGCGGCACCGTCAGCTCAGCCGACCACTTTGACGCCCCTCTGATGTATTGATCCAGAGGATTTCCGTAATGCGCTAAGACATCGTTACCTTCCAAAGCCCCCGTCAACCCAACAGTTGTTATCGCATTACGTGCTGTACCTGTTGTCTTTCCACTAACTCGAACAGACCGCCCTAGAAACTCGGCTTTTAAGTTATTTACTCGAATACCATTGCGATCGAAACCAATCGCTCCGGATACTTGTTGCAAGGGCAAGTTAGCCTGCGAAAATTCTACTGTGTTACCGCGTAGAAAAAGTGAGCCATTGAGCGTTAAAGAGGGCTTTTTGATGTCAGTTGATGACGTATTAGTGCTCGACTTACTTCTGTACAAAGGGAGCGTTAATGCCAAATCCATATCGGCATTACCACGGCCAGTTACACCCGATAATGCAGGCTGCAATATCGGCTTGAGAGGTCCGTTGCTGCCAAAATTGATAACGTCCTGAAGTTCACCGCTCCCCGTTCCTTTCAAAGTCAACACTGGGCGTTTTAAATCTGCGATCTCAAGCTGTGTCTCGCCTATTGCAAACTTGTCAAAGGACGATTGGGTGGAAAAAACGCTTAACTTTGTACCATCAACTTCTAAAGTGCCGTTGATGTTTTTCGCTGCAGGCCATTTACGGTTAAAGGCTAGACGGCCGTTCTGGATATTTGCACTAGCGCGAAATACACCCTCACCGGAGGCAAAAGGAAAATCTGACAGGCTGCCGAAAAACAGTAAGGAACCATCACTGATCGAACCGCTCTCTACTGCAAGTTCCAGCCAGTTTCTAAATTTCTCAGAGAGTTTCTTTTTAGGCAACCATTGTTTTACGGCATTGATATCCGTGGCCGCAAATCGGCTTTGCATGTCTAGATGTGGCGATTGACCATGCTCTAACGTCAGATTTAATCGAGAAGAAAAATGTATACCGCTGTCATTTATCTCGATATCTCCGTCAAGCAGCACGCGACTCTTTTGGGTGAAGTCCATACCAATAGCAGCAGTCACTGAATCGATCATCAAAGGCACATCGGAGACACCAATCCATGACGCAGCTGTTGAGTCGGATGCCAGGGTCAGCTCACCTTTGGAATCTTCCACACTGATTCTTCCATTGAACAGGCCAAGCCCCGGCAAAGAGCCGAACGGTTTTGATTGAAGTTGATATAAATCCCCATCAAATGAAACACGCGGTAAATCGTCTGTGCGGCTGTAGTTGAAAGTCCAATCTAGAACGCTACCTGAGGGCTGAGCTGTTTGTAGGTTGAGCGCATTAACAGGATCAGAGCCCATGAGAACGCCTCGAACCAAGCGGCTAGTGGATGCGACATCCAGTGTCGTTCCGGCGGCAGACACGCCCCAGGTACGAGACTTCTGAGAACCTCCGGCATTCGTTGGTGCGCTCCAATGACCAAAAACACTGTCCACACGAACGGTATCTGTTCCCATGGACACAATGACATCGCTTGCTACCGCTCTGAGCGACTGCTTATCACCCACCAGTATTAGATTGGCACTCGCTCTGTCTGCCAGATAATCACCCGATACGGAGTTTTTTATACGCGATGTGGAAATGGGCCCACGAGCTGACTTCAGCTGACCGTCTTCCCATTGACCCCATAGCTCTAAGGATACGGAGGTATCTATCGGGCTGTCGACGCGACGCAGTTTATCGGCTAAACCACCGACTTTTAGAACCTTAGTCAATGCGCGGGTTTGTAAGGTGTCAGCCTTTATGTACAAATCACCCTTTGCGCTGGCCAACGCATTAGCTGACCCGACAAGATCAATACCGGCCTCTAAACTCCCACCCAGCTCTTCTGGCAATTGCACATCCACACGAAGCTTGTGAACATCATTTTCGTTTTCAGCTCGAATATTTAAATCCTGCATGACTAACTGCAGGTCGGCTTGCTTATCGATGAGAGTGACTGTCGTGTCCAGAAGCCCCACTTTCCTAGCGACTAGCAGCCATGCCATTAGATCGACACCCTGCCCCCGACGTGAGCTGGCAGATTCAGACGCTAACCTTGCGCTCCGAACACGGTCCATGCCGTGTAACCGAAATTGACCATCGGGATCCGCCTCTACGGCGAATTGCGCACCGACCAGCGTCAGTTCATTAATGACTGGAGCGCCACGAAAAAGACTACTCGCTAGATTTAAGTCTATTAGGAGCTCATCTAAGGTTACTTTGGAATCGCTGGTTTCAAACACCGACACTTGCTCGGCTCTGAGCAGCGGACCAAATCCCTCCCAGCTAAGGTTTAGCTCACCAATGGCAACCGGACTACGCAGGTAGTCACTGAGCCTAGATTCGATGGCAGGTTTGTAGTTGGCAACAAACGGCAGACCAAGGCGCGCACTGGCACTCAACAGTGCAAGCACGATGAGAAAAATACCTATTAGCGTGATGCAAACACGCGCGGTCATTCGAGCCGTTCTGATAATCATAACGCCTGGGAATCATTGCAGTACAACGTCGTAATGTTCACGCGTGTAATGTTGTTCTGCCTGTAATCGAATAGGCACCCCGGCGAAATCCTGCAATTCAGCGAGATCGTCGGAGCGTTCCTCAGTAAACCAATCGACAATCTCACTCGAAGCCAGAACGGTGACTGAATCAATTTCAAATTGCCTTACCTGTCTAATAATTTCTCTGGAAACTTCGAACCCGACCGTTTCCAATGTTTTCTGCATACCCCGGCCATCGCAGACCGAACATTCAGAGCACAGCACCTGCTCTAGAGATTCGCGTGTCCGTTTTCGCGTCATCTCAACCAAACCTAACTGCGAAACCTCATTGACTTGAGTCCTTGCATGATCACGTTCCAGAGCTTTTTCCAGCGCTCTTAATACTTGCCTGCGATGCTCCAGAACCGCCATATCAATGAAATCAATGATGATGATTCCACCCAGATTTCGTAACCTCAACTGACGGGCGATCGCTTGCGCAGCTTCAAGGTTAGTCTTGAAGATAGTTTCTTCAAGGTTATGTTTTCCAACGAATCCACCGGTATTGACATCTATGGTTGTCATTGATTCGGTTTGGTCGATTATTAAATAGCCACCCGACTTTAATAAGACCTTACGATTCAATGCCTTATCAATCTCATCCTCAACTCCGTGGAGATCAAAAATAGGCCTTTCACCGGGATAATGTTCTAAACAGCTAGCTAATTCCGGCACATATTCTTCGCAGAAATCAACGCACTGATGAAATGTTTCCCGAGAGTCGATACGAATGCGTTCGATGCCTTCGCGATTCAGGTCTCGCATCATTCTTTGCACTAATGGAAGGTCTCGGAAAATTACATTGCCCGCCTCTGCGCTCTGGCATCTTTCTTTGACACCACGCCAGGCTTTTGTCAGGTAGTCCAAATCATCCTTTAGGTGTTCAAGCTCCACTCCCTCAGCAGCAGTACGAATGATGTAGCCAGCAGAACTATCTCCGCGCAGCTGTGTGACCATTGAGCGCAAACGTTCCCGTTCTTCTTCGTTATCAATGCGGGCAGAAACACCAATGTTGTCTTCATACGGCATCATGACAAGATAGCGGCTGGGGGCCGTTAACTTGCTGGTGACGCGTGCCCCTTTAGTCCCCAAAGGGTCCTTGGTGACCTGCACCGCCAATTTTTGCCCCTCTTTAAGCACTCTGGAGATAAGCACAGGCTGTGGTTCACCGTTTTCATCCAAGCAGACGTCTGCTTGCACATCAGAGACATGGAGAAAAGCGGCTTTTTCCAGACCAATATCGACAAAGGCGGCTTCCATTCCGGGCAACACGCGCTTTACCGTGCCCTGGAAAATGGCACCTATTAAACCGATTTTTTGAACCCGTTCAATCCAAATTTCGGTCAGCATGCCGTTTTCAACGGTGGCAACCCGAGTTTCCTGGGGCGTCACGTTGATTAGTAATTCTTCACTCATACTGCATAGTATGCCCGCCCAGCTGCCTTGAATGTCAGCTGAAACACAATCGTTACAGAAGAATTTTTAATTGCTTACATCCTGCCCTTTTATTGTGCGCAGTAATGCGACGGTCTCGTACAGCGGCAGTCCGACAACGTTGCTATAACTGCCCGACAACTTAGAAACAAAACGGGCGCCACAGCCTTGAATGGCATATGAGCCTGCTTTTCCTGCAGGCTCTCCGCTCTCCCAATAATTTAGCGCATCGCTTTGCGATACCCGGCCAAATTCGACGGCGGTTGTGACGAGTGCCGTTTCGATTAAATCACGTTCGATAGAGACAATGGCGACACCTGTGTGAACATGGTGTTCCCGCTCAGATAGCGCCTGAAGCATTGTTAATGCAGCTTCTTTATTGCAGGGTTTCCCTAGGGCCTGACCATCCAGATCAATGATGGTGTCTGCTCCGAGAATATAGTGCACGGGCGTTTGAGGTGCCTGAGTATCAAGATGGAGTCGCGCAAGCCGGCTTTTACAGCACCTGGCTTTTTCCAAAGCCAACCTGTGCACCAATTCAGATGGGGATTCACCAGCCAATGGACTTTCGTCAATATCTACCGGATGACAAATGGCTTCAATACCGATTTGTTCAAGTAGCTCTTTACGGCGAGGCGAGGCAGAAGCAAGAACAATGGCGGGCATCTCTGTTTGCACCTATCAACTCCCGACGGCGCTATGCGCGGTGATAAGGGTGGTTATCCAGTAAAGACTGTGCACGATAAAGCTGCTCTACTAAAACCACTCGAACCAGTGGATGCGGATAGGTCAAGTTGGACAAACTCCACATCTGATTCGCCCTGCCACGAACTCGAGGATGCAAACCATCTGCCCCTCCGATAATAAACACGAGCGACTTGCCTAACTCTTGCCACGATTCAAGTTGCTTGGACACCTGCTCTGTTGACCACGCCACGCCTCTGTTATCCAATGCAATAACATGCGCTTTATCGGGAATGGCATCCAAAAGCGCATCAGCCTCCTTGGACATGATCAGTTCACTGCTATCGCCTTGCGCCTGTGCGAATTCACGCACTTTGAACTGCCAACGGCGCGGCATACGTTTGGTGTAATCATCAGATGCCGACTGCACCCAGGCAGGCATCTTTCGCCCTACCGCAAAGACTGAGATCTGCACAGCAGTATTACCGGCGCATCACTGGCTTTAAGGTGAACGGCTGCATTGTGAAGATCATGGTGAAGAAACTTCTTAGACTAGTGAGTGCCTGCCGCGTCGTTGGCTTCTTCATCAGCAGGGCCAACCGACCACAATTTTTCCAGCGAATAAAATTCGCGTTTTTCTGTCGTCATGACATGCACGATGACATCACCCAGATCGACCAGTACCCAATCACTGGAATCACCACCTTCGATTCCCAGCGGCGGGTGATTAGCTTCTTTGGCAGCCAAGCGAACAGACTCTGCTAAGGATCGAACGTGACGCTGTGAGGTGCCTGTCACAACAATCATTGCATCGGCAATGCTCGATTTTCCGACAATATCGATAACGACTAAATCGACGCCTTTCATATCTTCGATAGTGCCTACGGCCAAATCGATAACGTCTTTGCTATTCATACTCAAAAAAGGTGACTGCTCCCGCCGGCTTCGATAGAGCGGCATTTAGCTGCGATATAAGTTATTCGCGTCAATATACTCCGATACTTCATCCGGGAGCAAAAAACGCACAGAAAGATCACTCGCAATGCGACGCCTGACATCAGTTGCAGAGATAGCGAGCTGCGTAACCTGACAGGTTTGTATGACGCCCGTGCGCCCGTTCACGATTTGCCGACCACAATTCGCTTGCTGCCTAGCCAGCAACCCTTGCGAGAATCTGGAATGCTCAGCACCCGGACGATCGAGTACGACCAAATTGGTGAGAGTGAGAATCTCTTCCCACTCGTGCCAACTATCGAAAGCCGAGAACGAATCCATCCCTAGGAAAAACACGAGAGTCGCGTCAGCCTGTTCGTGATGAATCTCTCTGAGCGTATCAATTGTGTAGGTGGGTTCGTTACGTTCAGCTTCACGCGTATCCACCACCAACCGGGGTGCATCTTCAACCGCCATTGCCAGCATCTCGATTCTGTGATCAGTGGAGGCTGCTGTCGGTCCACGATGCCCGGGCTGATGATTGGGCATCAGGTAGAGGGTCGACAACTCGAATAGTTCGGCTATCTCTACCGCCGGGCGAAGATGGCCATAATGAACCGGATCGAACGTGCCACCGAACAAGCCAATGCGCGAATCGCTAGCCACGTACCGTGTAATCTCCGGTCACCACGTACTTTTCGGTGGTCAAACCCAAAGCGCCTACGGGGCCGCGAACATGCATGCGGTTAGTACTAATACCAATTTCGGCACCCAGACCGTATTCAGCACCATCTGCAAAGCAGGTTGCCGCGTTGACCATAACCGAGCTGGAATCGACCTGACGAACAAACAGTCGGGCCCGCCCCATATCATTGGTCACAATGGCGTCGGTATGGGACGAACCATGCTGGGCTATATGGGCCATCGCCTCATCAATACTATCGACCACCCGAATGGACAATATCGGGGCGAGATATTCTGTATCCCAGTCAGCATCAGTCGCTTCGGTAATGGACGGCAATTCGGCCAAGGTATCCTTACAGCCTCGCAGCTCTACACCTTTGTCAGAAAAAGCGCTGTGTAATTTTGGCAGTAGCTCGGAAGCTTCGTTGCGATGAATCAACAGTGTTTCCATGGATCCGCAGATACCATAACGATAGGTTTTGGCATTGACTGCTACATCGATAGCGCGATGCAAATCCGCACCTTCATCGATATAAACGTGACATATTCCGTCTAAGTGTTTAATGACTGGCACTTTCGCATCATCACTGATGCGCTGAACTAGACCCTTACCACCGCGAGGGATGATGACATCAACGAATTCATCCATTGCCAACAATGCGCCCACGGCAGCGCGATCGGTTGTCTCAATAAGCTGGACAGCTGAGGTTGGCAAGAGCGCCTCTGCAAGTCCCGATTGAACACAGTTAGCAATTGCCTGGTTGGATTTTGCCGCTTCCGATCCGCCACGCAAAATAACGGTATTGCCTGACTTTATGCATAGTGCAGCGGCATCTGCCGTGACATTGGGGCGAGATTCATAAATGACACCGATGACACCCAGAGGCACTCGCATGCGGGCAATTTCCAAACCGGATGGTCTTCTTGTGGTCGCCGATAGCGCCCCGACAGGATCGTCCTGCGCGGCAACGTCTTTCAATCCGTTAGACATTGATTCAATACGCGCGGGCGTCAGTTCTAATCTATCGAGCAACGCCGCATCTATATCTTTTTCGCGGGCACGCTGCATATCCTGACTATTGGCATCGAGCAACTGAGGAGCGCTTGCCTCAATGGCATGTGCCATTGCCAGCAATGCCGCATTTTTTTGCGCCGTGCTGGCAACAGACATTGCCGAAGCTGCATCACGAGCCGCTTGACCCAATCCGTGCACATAGCCTGCTATGTCATTGATGCCGTCGTTTTTTTCTGGCTGAGCCACAAAATCTTACCTCTATTTAAGTCAATCAAGGCGCCGTACAATGGGTGCTACTGAGAAGGTAATTATTTCAGGCATTGAATACCGAGACAAACTACCTTCCCCTTAAACCACATTTACTTCAAGCCAACGTACCCATGCAAATTGTCGATTCGCATTGCCATTTGAATTTCCCGGATTTCGAGAATCGGATACCCGATATTCTACAGAATGCAGCTGATAATCAAATCAGTCATTTGTTGTGCATTTCCACCAGCTGGGAGAATCGTGAGGCTGTGTTGCAGCTGGCTCTGGATCATGAGCAAATCAGCGCATCAATGGGAATACACCCAACCACCGAAGGCGGGCACGAAGCCAATACCGAAGAGCTTTTACAAGCAGCAAGCCACCCTCAGATTGTTGCTATCGGTGAGACCGGCCTGGATTACTTCCGATCCAGTGGTGATTTGCAGTGGCAGCACGACCGTTTCCATAGGCATATAGACGTTGCTAAGCAAACACAAAAACCCTTGATTATTCATACACGTGCCGCTGCTGAAGACACGATGAATACGTTAAGGGATCACAACGCAAAAGACGCTGGTGGCGTCATGCACTGTTTCGCCGAAGACTGGGACATTGCAAAACAGGCATTGGATATTGGTTTTTATATTTCCTTCTCCGGCATCGTCACCTTCAAGAGTGCCAAGTCGGTGCAAGAGGTTGCTCAGAAAGCTCCACTCGACAGAATTCTTGTTGAAACAGATGCTCCGTATCTGGCACCTGTGCCACACAGGGGAAAGACCAATGAACCTGCATTCGTTAGGCACACAGCAGAATTTGTTGCCACGCTCAGAGGTATTAGTCTGGAAGAGGTGGCAGAAGCCACAACGAATAACTTCTACTCGCTTTTTAAAGATGCTAAAGCAAATAGCTGAAACCGCCCTTGCATGACCCTCAAGTCAAACGTACCGGGCACACCCATAATGATGAGCAGGAACGCAATAGACATGAAGGCTTCCAGAATCAAAAAAACTGGCAACTGGCTTAAGGCGTTCTGGCCATATTTAAGGTAACCATGCTGCGCGGAGCATCCAGTACATAACTTCCTGAGCACTGGACCATACGATCTGATCATCAAAGGCAGTTGTTTTTTCTATCGAGTATTCAGCGGCAATAAATATGTTGTCACCATCGGAGTTTTCAGATTCAAGGCCTGACGAAATCATCTTCTCTCCAAATGACACAACCACAAATGCCAACTCATTAGCCCTGATTTGACTCATCGGACAGCTACCTGAAACTGCCTGTGTGCATAACGCCAGACTACCTCGCAAATTAGGTATCCCCACCGCACTTGCTTCACCTACAGATGTCCAATCAGGTAAGAACTCATCTCCCTCTTTAGCATGGCTCTTTAAACTTACTGCATATAAGAATGTCCGATTCCATTCATCTAACAAGGCGCCGTACTCGTCAACAGCTCCTTCGATTCCCAACATAGCGGCGGGAATACCACCCTGACCGATGTTGCAAACGACATCAGAATCGACGCTGTACGAATGGCTGGCGGGAATTGGACAAGGAAGAGTACCCTTAGCAACCACATGCGCAAGCAGGCTCTCTTTAACTAGCTGAAGAGTGATCTTGTTTTTATGGTAACGCTGCCGTTCCTGTGCGAGAGCTACTGGCTTCAGTATGCTTTTAGACAACAAACCAACGATGAGAAGAACGATCGCAAGCTCAACTAGCGTAAATCCTCTGTCGAAGCGCCTGTGTAATATCATTCAAGCCCCCAATGGACAAGGATGGGACTGTTTCTGTTGGAGTGCTCGGCAAACTTTACAAATTTACAAGGTAACGCAAGATCGGGATAACAGCCCTCATCAATCACTAATTTTATCCAAGGTGCCCAGCGGTTTCGTACAAACCAGTGAGACTTAGCCAGCACACCCTCAATATGTAATTGCGCTTCTGGCACTGTTTCACAATCATAGTTGTCGGGATATTCATCAGCCATGAGAAACGTCAGAAACTGACTGTACGTTGTGCTTTCGATACTTAGCTCGTCAACAAGCCCACGCCTATGCATGAATATTGGAGTTGCGGGAGACGGTATAGATGCGCTACATCGTTTTATTGTTTCAAAAACGTGCTGACACCATTCATCTAGCACCGGCTTCATACCATCAGACAGATTGTTCGAGTCATTCAACGACACCCGCAGCGTTTTCAAACCTTGTATCGAAGATACGGAGCAATTCAACGAACCCAAATGACCCAATCGATTAACAAACCATGAAGCAACCGAAGGCTTGGTACTGAGAAGCATCTGGATAGGTGTAATAACGGCTCTGGTGCTGCCGGTGTATGAATCTTCGTTTGTCGTCGCCGTTTGATAAAGCTCTACCACGGGTAAAGATGCCTGCTGAGCATTCAACATAACCGCAGGGTTTACGACACGGTTGACAGGATTGTTCACAAACAATCCCGATACTCGATAGGATACCGGCGCACTTCGATCAGCATCAAAGGAATAACGATGATTGGGGAAACTGATATGAGCTGGCAGCCACCCTTCTGCTGCTGCGTGTTGACCACAAGGAGGATTCGGGCCCAGACGCAATGACCAAGCCGTACCTGTAGGCTCTGTTTTTCCGTCTAAATCTGGACACGGGAAATGCCCGGTACCAGATCCGCGCGCGCCATATAGATAAGGGTAGTGAACCGTATAGCTGATCAATGCTTTGTGTGCGTGCAATAAATCTGCCTTCAGATTCAACGCTCTGTGATGTGCTGGCGTTGAAACGCGTAATGAATTAACTCCCAACAGCACCGAGCCTGCAAGGGAGATCAGCACTACCAACAGAAAGACCACAACCCCTCGCTCAGTGCTTCGAGGCTTCATAGCCTTTCACCAACCGCAAGAGACGCTACCTTTGCTTCACCTCTATAGACATCCAATTGAGACGTACCAACATTGAATGAAAGTCGAAAATAACTCAGCTCACTTTGCCCGCACAAAACAACCGACTGTTTTGACAATGATATTTTTCTTTCAACTCGACACGGTAGATCATTGATGATCAACAAATAGTCATCGGTAACACTAACAACTGCGTCAAATACCACACGAGCGCTTTTCCTAGAAGTGCGCTCTACTGCCTCTTTAGCCTTGAGATCACTAGACACCGCGAGCTTTATACTTTGTTTAGTGCTAACCCCTTTACGGGTCTGTGTGCCGACCTCCACATCGCTAACTGAAATTCTTTGGCTACGTTCATCAGCAGTAAAGAAAAGACGCATACCCTCGAGACCCTCAGACGCACTAACACGTTCGGTCAAAATCACAAAGCACATAGACAGAAAGATCAAACGGCCACAGCTACGGATAATCATTGGATGGACTCCAATAGTAAAAATCTAGCACGCATTGATTTCTTAGCGTATTGCTTACAGTTCTTTCACTTTCACAAGCACGAACCTCTATGGGTTGCGGGTATACAGACAACATCAAAACATCAAGGTAATTGATCATGGCTAGCGAGTGTCTAGCCGTAAAACTGACAATAGCTCTAACACCTTCCAATGCATAATCCGCATAGCCTAAGTCGCTACCCGTCAGCTTTTGAATTTCATATTTCACACCGGTGACACCCTGTGGCCAAGAGCCATTACGCAGCTTCTCAATGATTGATATCTTCAACACATCTGCGCCTAGCTCAGCGGGCCCTACACCATCGTTAAACGACGACGCTTTCAGCAGTGCCTTTACTTGTTTAGTTTGTTGCAATTCAATTCTAAGCAGCCGATTTACCTCACTATTCACTTCAACACTCCTTGTCACCCTATAGGAGATATAAAGCGAAGCTAGCTGCATCATGAGAAGAGTAGTCAGTACCAACAGCCTGATCGGTATCATGGCAACCCCGCCCAGAATCGAACACGAAAATTATCATCGTAACCAGACGGTAAATCGCTACTGCCTGCTGATTCAACAGGAGAACCTAGAATCGAGATACGTCCGATTAGTTCACTAGCGGAAAGTGACCGGGAAAACATTTCCAGTTGTTGCTGCCTATCACGAAGAGAGGAAATAGCATCAAACGAACCCCCAACGGTAATTGATAGTTTTTCTTGATTTGAATGGGTAAGAATAAATGATTCTCTTCGAGCAGCATGCACAGTAGAGGAAACGATTGTTTCTTCGTCGCTATCGCCAGGCAATATACTCCACGAGAGAGATTGCAATTGTAATGATGGAAATTCGCGTATTAACGACGCCACCAAAGTCAGTACAGATTGAGGGGATCCCTTGAGTTTTTCAGAAAACGCTTTGTTTCTTTTTAGCGTTGCCGCACTCAAAAATGGGTCGTCATGTCTTTCTTCAAGCTCTGTGCGAAACTGCAGAATCTTTGCTTCTACACGTCCTCGTTCTTCCTCTAGCCAATTGAGTTGGCGTATTTGACGAACACTGTAGATTGAAGCGACCAACACTGATATGAAAGTTACAACTGCCAAGACAATCGTTACTCTGCGCAATAGCAACAGACTACGATAGCTTTGAAAGAGTTTGCGTGAGGGACTAAGCACACCGTGGTGTTTTAACAAACCATGTGTAACTGGATACGGTTTAAAGCCACCATCAGTCTGCTTCGTTATTATCAACCTTTTGAGATTTAAGTAAAATTGGCGTCCCCGAGCAGAAGTACGATTTCGAGTTTCCTTTGCGCCAACATCTTGCTTATTGACGTCTTCCTCTTGATTGGCCGGACGGCCTGAACCACTTTCATGACTTATGAGCTTGGCAACACCTAGGAGATAAGTATCCGTGAAATAGTCTTCTAAACGATTATCACTCAGTGTCTCTCGGTTCGTTATATTGGCCAACTGTATACGCACTTCCCGATTCTTTAACAGGCCGACGTTAACTAGATAGTCAACTGAATCTTCCAAATGCTTTTCATAGTTTTTATCATTCTTTACTCCCTCCTCGGACACAACGTTGACTATACGCATAAAGACAACAACACCAGCATCGATTAACATAAGCCGCTGCTGATAAGAACCACAAGGAACCACAAGTAAACAAGGCTCCTTAGCGATAACCGTGCGACTCATCAATTGAGTGCTGGTCGTCATATGTGATATCAACAAACCCTGATTTTGAATACTCTCAATAATGCGTTGAGTATCCTCGGGCAACGATGAGTGCAAAATGCTCGCTATATTCGGAAAGTACGGTTTTGGCAGCTTTATTATTGCTGCTTCAGTATATTCACGCTTTAATTTCCACAGAGCACGAAATACGCTAAACACCTCAAATTTACGTGATGTCTTCTCCAAGACCTTAGCCCGATCAAGATCATCTATAGGGCTATCAACCACTAATTCTATGACTTGACGGGTATTACCCGACAAACGAAATCTTTCAGGTATTTTGACGTTTCCGTTTGAACTATTCTCAGTAGATATATGTATTGGATCGCCTTCAATGGGAACAAGATACCAAACAATTTTTTCCTGAGTAAGCACAACGATTGTGCGCTCTTCGCAGACGTTTAACCCCGTCGGTATCAGCTTTTTCATAAACCGATCACCGCGTCTATGGCAGTCTGATAAATCGGCGCGAAAAGAGAAACTACTACCCAAAGCAACACGATACCCACGACGATCAAAAGCAATGGGCCGATCATTTTCTCAATGCGATCGATACGCGTATCCGTCATTTGCTGCTGTTGAACGCTTGCCTGCATGAGCGAGTCTTTGAGATATCCTGAGGTGTCGCCGGCTTTTATCATCCGCACAAATATGGCTGGCAGACAGGGTATACGAGCAATAGACGAGGAAAATGCAGATCCAGATACCACGCGCAGTCTGGCATCGGTAAGCGAGCCTCTCAACGCCCGATTGGACACAACGCCTTCGCTGATATGCATCGCGGTATCTAAAGGCAGTCCACGTTCATACAGACGCGCACAATTTTCGGAATAACGACTCAATGAAATTCCGAGCAACAAGCGCCCTATACAGGGGGAAGCCAGTAGTTTCCGATCTAGATATTCTTGGCACATTGGAACATAGCGATAGCAAATGCCAGCCGTTAGCACAATCAGTACAGCCACTGCTATAGCGATTGCGTAGTTGTGCTGGAGCCAACGCGAGGCCTGAAGCAATACCACCGTATGCCATGGGACTACACTAGCGGAATGATCGAGAAATCCTGCTATCGAAGGCACCAAATAGATAAGCAGGAAAGCAACGACGGCCAGTACCGTTACGAAAGCGAACACCGGATATACGAGTACCGTTTGAATGCGAGTGGAGACCCCTGCCCGCCACAACAGCATTTGTCGGCACTCGTTCAAAGAAGAGGCCATTTGTCCGGAGGACTCGCCGGATTGGACCATGGCGACAAGAGTTGAGCTGAATACTCCCGGCCAATCTGACATAGCTTTAGACAGAGAACTCCCATCCTTTATTTGCCGACTTAGGTACCTCCAGACACGGCGAAGTTTCCACGACGCCTCTTCATTGGCAACCTCCTCCAAACAATGCTCGATACCCACGCCCGCCGACATCAAATGCGACATTTGAAAAAACGCGACCACCAAGGACATCTCGCCCTTGGCACCGCGCAGCTTATAGTTATGCTGCCGTGACTTTCTGCTCATACACACTCTCCCTGTGCGAATTAGATTTACTCTCTGCACATCCTCGCAGTGAGCTGTTACAACTTAATGCTGTTGATCATAGATTGGGGAGTCACCACCCAACACCCGACTAATCTCTCTAGAGTCAGTAACACCTTGAAGTGTTAATTGCTGAGCCAGCTCGAATAGCGTTTCGTAACCCTCAACGCGCGCTTCTCTCAGTAGTGCTTCTTTGCTGGCATGCGCTTGAATCAGGCTGCTTATTGCCGGCGTGATCGATAGAATTTCCATCACAGCTTGACGCCCACGGTAACCCGACCCTCTACACGCACAGCGGCTATCGCGTTTAGCCAGGCATTCTGTGCAGATTTTCCGGACAAGCCGCTGGGAAACGATGCAGCGAAGGTTTCTACCCAACAGTTCCCGACTGACACCGAGTTCCAGTAAGCGATCGATAGCTGAAAACGTATCTGATGCGTGTATTGTCGTCAGTACTCGATGCCCTGTCATAGATGCCCGGAGTATCATCGATGCGCTAGAGGAATCTCGCACTTCGCCAATGAGAATCACATCTGGGTCTTGCCGCAATATTGCACGCAAGCCCTCTGCATATCCAAAATCACGAGCTTGATCGATATTCGTTTGCCGTAACCGAGGCACAACTATTTCGACAGGATCCTCCAGAGTCATGATGTTCAAAGTCGAGGAATCAAGTTCCTCGATTAAAGCGTACAGACTCGTGCTTTTACCCGAACCTGTAGGGCCGCAAAATAGAAAGATGCCATCAGGATGGTGCAGGCTATCGAGCAACGCTTGTTTTACTTTTATGGGGAATAGCGAGTTAATTTTACCCAAAGTTTTAGAAGCTGCCCCCAAGACTCTAACGACAATGTTTTCACCTCGTATGGTAGGGAACGAAGACACTCTGAAATCAACAGCCTGCCCTTCGACAAACTGATCGAATTGCCCATCTTGCGGAATTCTTGTCTCTGAGATATCCAATGCCGCAAGTATTTTAATTCTTCCTGCTATTGCCTCCGCATAGGCAATATCTAGTTTGGCAAATTGTTCGATAAGCCCGTCAATACGGAACCGGACATCCAAAAAATCACTTTCCACGGCAATATGAATATCAGAGGTTCCCTGATTAACAGCAGCATGCAATACAGCTTCAACCAGGCGAACTATTTGATTGGGTTCTACCCATTCTTGATCTGTTGTAGTTTGTCGATAGCTGCAGCGTTGGATTAACGGTTCACCCTGCAACTCTTTTGCGTAACACTTGTTCAGTGCCTCATCAAAGTGTGCACCACGTGTAACACAGAATGCAGCAATTACTCCTGGTGGCAAATGTCGGGAAATTCTCTCGCTGACTGTGACATCTGGAAAATCTGCAATGGCCAAATTTAATTTTCTGGCAGATGAAGCAGTAGACGTTTTCAGTGACAAAGGAATACAGTTAAAACGTCGGGCAACTGTTTCAGATAAACACGCTGTCGCCTTAGAGCAGGGAATTAATTTGGATAGAAGTTCAGCTTGTATCTCACCCACAACATTCGCGCTGTTCATGACCTAGCGTCCGCAGCCAGCTCAACAATAGTGGGGCGAAGGACAATGAGAAGTTCTGTTTGTCTTTTCGTTTTTTTTCGATGCGAAAACAACGACTTTAATAGGGGGACACGACCCAATCCCGGCAATTGAGATTGATCTAGCTCTTCGCTCTCCTGCATTAATCCGCCAATGACGGCAACTTCTCCACTTTGCACCCTGAGCATTGATTCCATTTCACGCACTTGAATCTCCGGGACGCCGTTTTTAATGTTGGCTAGTGCCAACTCCGGGTTCGGATCGTTAACAAAACCAAGAATGCGTGAAAGCGTGGGCCTTACGTTCAACATAATGGCTCCATCACCACTGATTTGTGGCGTTACGTTCATCACCAAACCCACCGGCACCGTGTGTATCTCAGTTTGTGTAACGATTTCGCTCTTGGTGTCTGTCTGGGAACGTTCTACTTTGGCTGTAAAGTACACTCGGTTATCCACAACCTTTAGAACAGAAGCCTGATTATTCAAAGCAATAATTCTCGGCCGTGACAGAATTTTCACATCGCCAAAGCGCTCTAATAAACTCAAAGTGGCCGTAAGATCACCATCGCCACCTCGATGAACCATGCTTACCAAACCTGCTGGAGAGGCTAACCGCCCAACAGTTTCTGCTGTCACCGTAGGTGCTCCAGCCAGAATTTGAGCCGCACTTATTCCACTTAACCCTTTGGCTATCAGTTGCCAGTCGATGCCTGCTTCAAAGCTATCTGATAATGTGACCTCAACAACACTCGCCTCAATGAGAACCTGCCTTTGAGTGGATCGGTGTAAACGATGCAAATACTTTTTTACTGACTGATGAAGCTCAGGTGAGGCAAACAGCGTGATCAGTCCTGCTTCTGCATTAATGGAGAAGTCAGTCACTGAGGAATCTACCAATTCCTCGTCACTTAACAGTAGCTCTAAGTCTTTCTCGATAGATGCCCAGAAATCATGAGAACTTGAATTTTCAATGTGCGTACGCGAGCTATTTGCGATTGAATCGCCACTGGAATTTGCAGCGTTAATCGTACCGACCTGCGTTGCTAGGCCCACACTACTGGTGGTGGAGCGTTGAATATTCAGGTAATCCACTGAATAGCTATACCGAAACGGTTTACCACTCCAGATAGCGAGCTTTGATTCTTCGACTACCCACGTGAATGGCGCTTGATCCGCCAGTTGTCGCAGAATATCTGGCAAGGTTGCTTGAATGGTTTTTAACGTCACTCGACCCTCGAGCTCGCCAGTGACATGCATCTGAATATTGGTTTTCGCAGCGAGACTGTAGAGCAACGCGCCTATAGGGGCATCTACGGCATTGATATCGAAACGCTCAGTCGTATCATTGGCGATGGTAGGCACCGCAATCGGATCTCCCTCAAGCTCCTGCAAAGAGCGCCCTTGTAGGCTTGCAGTTAAGTCTTTCCCCTGCGGCTCATTGAGAAAAGTTTCGGGCCGCTTGTCAGACAGATTAGGCGCTAGCCGGGCTGAATGCGCTAGTTCGTGTGTGGCATGGGGAAGTTGAGCAATATCAACCGCGCAGCCAGCGCTAAACAGTAGAAACAATACCGCTATGGGGGCACGTATAGCGTAAACAGCACCGTCCTTGGCACGCGTATTTCTCACAGACAACTCCTTTTGTCCCAATGATGTATCAGCCTTCTTTGGCAAATACCTTATGTCGCCTTCCTGGCAACAGGCGGGTCACTAAAAAACCCGACTAACTTACCGCATTAAAAATACCGCAGCTGCTGCTGATGCTACAACGCAAGAACCCATAAATGCAATAACACCCGCCCGATGCCTTGCTAGAAAGCTACTCTCGTAGCTCGGTTCAGCCCGTGGGGGTAACCCTGCCATTAACAAATGCGACATAGACACTTTATCGGCAGCCTCAAGATTTGCAATGGTGAAAGCGTTACGTGCAAGCTTGTTAATAGCCCGGAACACACCTTCAGAGCGATCTGCAATGAAATAACTCATCTCGCGAGTAAACAGATCGCGTCGATTGAAATCGAATAACAGCATATGGTGGCGTAGGTATTCGTTAATTTCGGCCAACGTCAGCCGTCGCAAATGATAGTGATTTGGCGGTAGCGAATCTTGCGGATTAAGGTGTGAGATACCGGACTTCTGCTTTTCACGGTTAAACACAACACAGTGCATGATGGTTCTACCCGATACCTTCACTGCACTCAGTTGCTCAATGATATGCAGCGTTTGCTGATCCATCTGCGCATGAGAATCTACAAGCAACACATAAGGTTTTCGGATTCGATTGGCAATCGAATCGTTCAGCTGATTAATCAGCGCTATAAGCGCTGCGCTGATAGCCTCCTTTGGGGCACCCGCCTGCGCATCCTCAGCAGAGATCAAGTCGGCCTTCTGAGGGCAGAGTTCAATAAGAAGATGTCGCAGCAGCAAAGATTCTGAGATATCAGGAACCTCGTAGCGAATCGTGTTGTACCGATTTTTCATGCGATCGCTGATCACCAAAGACAATAGCGTTTTACCACTGCCGGGCTCACCGTGCACATGAATCAAAGACTCGTCAGAGCGTATCGAGCGAATAATCGACTCAACAATTAGCCCGCGATCACCACCGCCATAGAACATAAATATGTTGTTGGCGTTGTGAAACGGTCCTTGGGACGACGAATAATAATGCCGTCTTCCGGTCTCAACACTAGAATCGTTGTAGTTCATTCCAGCCACTTTTTCATTCAGCGAAGGAGGCCCTCTCGTAGCATTACAACCAGCAACGAGGATGCCATTCCCTGACTAGCCCTGTAACAACCATAGTGTGGAAGTGCCAATGCGGCAAGTGTCCATTGACGCTCAATCAAAAAAAATTTCCTTTCCACACAAGCAATTGCGTAAACATTACCCTTAGCGTACCGTTTCACCACAAATAATCGCCCCCCAATATCGTGTCTAGCCCTTACGAAAACCTGCAACTCGTGCTGTTTGAGCCAGAAATCCCACCCAACACCGGCAATTTAATTCGTCTTTGCGCCAACACCGGCATTAACTTGCATCTGATCGAACCGCTGGGGTTTTCATTGGAAACGAAGGCCTTGAGAAGAGCCGGCCTCGACTATCACGAAACAGCGACGGTCCAGGTGCACGCGAATCTGGATGCCTGCCTGGAATCACTGGGTGTAACTGAAAATGAAGGTACTCGGCGTGTTTTTGCGGTCACGACCAAGGGGTCTGTACCCTTTACAACACCTCAGTATCAGCGCAGCGACATACTGCTTTTTGGCCCTGAAACACGAGGTTTGCCGGACGATGTCCTAGCAGACGAGAGGATATCGGAGAAAATTCGGATACCCATGAGGCCGGATAGTCGCAGCCTTAACTTGTCAAACGCCGCCGCCATTATTAGCTACGAAGCTCTGAGGCAGCTCGATTTTGAAGGGTTGAGCTAGGTGTTGGCAGCAAGGCACACCTAAGTGCCCTGCTACCAGAGGTATTTTTTAATGCTCAGTTTCAGGGGCCGGAGCATTTTGCTTGGTCACAGCAAGGTGCTGGGCATACAAAGCGTCAAAGTTGACAGGGTCTAGCAACAGTTGTGGGAATCCACCTTTTTGAACCAGAGTCGCGATCTCTTCGCGAGCAAACGGGAACAAAATGTTTGGACAAAAACTGCCCAGCATCGGACCGAGGCGTTCAGCTTCAAACCCTTTAACCAGAAACAAACCAGCCTGTTTAATTTCTGTCAGGTAAGCAACCTCTTCTCCCAATTTCACAGTGGCAGTCACCGTCAACTCCACCTCGTAAATATCGTTTTCTAAGGCGGTGCTTTCTGTATTCAGGTGCAGTGAAACCGCAGGCTGCCATTGAGTGTTTCCCGTGAAAACACCGGGCGTTAGTGGGGATTCGAAAGACACATCTTTGATATACACCCGCTGGATTTTGAACAATTGCGCCGGCGCATCAACATTGGCTGCCTCTGCGGCCTCGGTTGGCTGTTCGGCCTCTGCTAATTCTGTGGAATTCTCAGTTTCAGCGTTGTTGTCAGTCTCGTTCTTGGCGGCTTTTTTTTCGCCGTTCTTTCGCTTGCTAGCCATTAAGTTTCCTTGTTGAAAATTTATTTAATTGCCGCGTAGGCATCGTCTAGCTCACCGTCTTGCTCTAGTGCAGCCAAGTCATCAAAACCACCGATATGCCTGTCGCCAAAGAAAATCTGCGGCACTGAAGTTCTGCCACTGATTTCTTGCATCTCTGCTCTTAGCGGCGCATTACCATCCACGTTGCGGCTCTCGTAGGGCCAGCCTTTCGATTCAAGTAAACGCTTAGCTGCACGGCAAAATCCACACCAATTGGATTCATACATAACTATGCCGGACGTAGTTCCCGACGCATCTGATTCACTCATACGAAAAGACCCTGCGTATTCAAAAGAAAAAAGTGCGTATACAAGCGTTTGGACAACGGTCGCTAACGCTCAGTTCAACAACACGCGTATCCTCTCAGGATTGAGCCAGCTCCCGCCTTACTTGGAGACTGTGGGCAGATTAGCCTTTTCCCAAGCAACAAGCCCGCCTGCAATGGAGAACAGCTGAGTAAATCCGCTTTTTTTAAGCTTAGCGATGGCTCGGGACGTGCGCATGCCGTTGTCACAGTAAACAACGACTTCTTTGTCCTTGTACTTGTCAATCTCGTGCATCCGCTCCGCAAGATTGTTGACGGGCATGCTGCGAGAATTGAGCAGGTGACCGCTTTTGTATTCCGACTCGTTACGCACATCGAGAAAAATTGCATTGCCCTCGTTCATTTTCTGGGTTGCGTCATACGGGGTTAGCGCTGTATTTGCTGACGAAATTCGCATGTACTCGGTGTACACGAGCATGCCCAACGTCATAAAGAAGGCCACAAACAACAAGGTGTGGTTTCCGATAAATTCGATAACTTGTGACATTGAAGGTATTCGGTGGAGATGCACGGATGGGTCAACCCGCAAGAATAACCCGCATTGGGGTAAATGCAAATGCCAAACCCTGAATAAATATTGATCTGCACTTGAATATCGGTCTGTGCATTCACAATCGGTAGTGCTACGGTCTAGGACACCTATTGATCAGCAGGCATCACCCACTTGCACGACGCATCCATCATTTACTCGCTTTTCCTGGTATTCACGGGTGCGGCGATTGTTGCCACCATCGCGCTTTTTGCGCGACAAGCCCTTCTGATTGCCTACATATTGCTGGGGGCGCTACTGGGTCCCTGGGCGCTGGATATGGTCTCCAATCCGGCTTTGATCGCCGATATCGCCAATATCGGTATTTTGTTTCTGCTCTTCCTGCTGGGGCTTAATCTGGAGCCGCAAGAACTCAAAAAATTGTTCCGGGAAGCCATCGTGGTCACCGCGATCAGCTCGACGACATTCGCCTTTATGGGATTCGTGGTGGGTATGCTGTTCGGCTTTTCTCTCATGGATAGTTTTCTAATCGCCGCCGGAATGATGTTCTCCAGCACCATCATTGCTCTAAAACTATTACCCACCAGCGCTCTGCATCATCAAAGGATGGGGGAGCTAATTGTGAGCATTCTGCTGCTGCAGGACATGTTGGCCATTGTGGTTCTCCTGGGACTGGAGAGCCTCGGAAATCAGGAAAACCTGCTGTCTGAATCACTGATTATTATCTTCGGCTTGCCAGCGCTTGTGGTCGCCGCTTGGTGGTTTTCCACACATGTGCTCACAGCTCTATTTAAACGATTCGATCAGATCCCGGAGTATCTTTTCCTCTGGGCGATTGGCTGGTGTCTAGGACTAGCAGAGCTTGCCACCTTCATTGGCCTGTCCCACGAGGTCGGAGCATTTGTCGCGGGCGTGACTCTAGCGACCAGTCCAATTGCCCGGTATATCGCGGAGAGCTTAAAGCCACTGAGGGACTTTTTTCTTGTACTGTTTTTCTTTGCCCTGGGCGCAGGACTCAATATCGGCGCCCTTCCACAAGTCATCATCCCTGCGATGATCCTTGCGATACTTTCTATAGCAGCCAAGCCGCTGGTGTTCAAAATGCTCCTGCAACGCGAACAGGAGAAGGCACGAATGGCCAGTGAAACTGGCGCAAGGCTGGGTCAGATCAGTGAGTTTTCATTGCTCATTGTGGTGGTTGCAACCAACCTGAGCGTCATGAGCCAGAAGGCATCGTTATTGATGCAAAGTGCCACGATCCTGAGCTTTCTAGGAAGCTCATTTTGGATAGTGCGACGTTATCCCACGCCGATATCCACGGATCGGGCACTGCATCGGGACTAAATTTTACTTTGTCAGCATGTACTGGATGGCAATAGGCAGCTCTTCGTCAGTCAATGTTGATCCGCCGCGTGGAGGCATTACATTCAGACCGTTTGCCACGGATGCAACTAGGGCTGGCATGCCTTTTTCCAATCGTGCAGCCCATGCTTCCGTGTCGCCGTATTTGGGTGCATTGGCAACACCTGCGATATGACAACCGGCACATACGCCGTCTACAGCGGCTTTGATGGTGTCGGTCAAACCTTCTGGCATTTCGCCCCAAGCGACAGCCGCAACAGCCGTAGCTGCCTCAGTAGCTGTGCTTTGAGCAGAATCATCTGCAGCAGCAGGTGCTTCTTCAACGGCAGCATCCTCGACTTCAAATAGCGCGATACTTTGTACTGCTCGCGTAATTTCTTCGTCGGTGTACGTGCTGCCACCGCGTGCAGGCATAGAACCCTTACCGTTGATAACACTGGCAACCAGAGCCTCTAGGCCTAATTCACGACGTTCAGCCCATACAGCCTCGTCGCCTAACATTGGGGCTCCGGCTACACCAGCCACGTGACAAGCCGCACAAGCACCGTTAACCAGCTCTTCAGCGGTTTTAGGTCCGGCAGCAACTTCCATTACAGCTGATGCTGTCGGTAAGTCGTCGGCAGAAGTTCTTACACTACCCACAGGCTGAATACGCTGAACCAGAGCATTTCGCATGATGGGGTCATTGGAATTGTCCCCGTTTACGCCCAACATTCGGGCTGCAAAGCCTGCCATGAGTCCTAGTACGAGCAACGCGCCCATGACTATACCCATCATCTTAACCATGCCGCTATCGGTGGCACCACTCATAATACTTCTCTCCATTGACGCTCTGTGCGCCTGCTCAAACTAGTGTCTGTTAACCGGTCAATCGGACCGTAATCCGGCCTATTGTATCAGCGCAAACTGTCCTTACCCATCATGCGTTGAAAAACCCTGTCGCCGCTCCCGATATGCGTCAATGCTCCAGCAATGTGCACACCAATTAATCCCAACAGTAACCACTTTGTGAACTCGTGCCATACACCGGCCAGAGCGACATCTAAGTAGTAGTGCAATGCACCGCTTACCGCCATAACTCCCACCACCACATATAGACCGATATGGTGTAACAGAACGAGTTTGCTCCGCCGCGGCGACAATTTTCCAGCACCTGGTGGTACAGGGCGGCCTCTCAATTGCCATCGCCAGATCATGATGGCCGCGATACTAATACCACTCCACGTGTGCCAGGTGGTCACGAGAAAATCTAGAAAACTAAGATTTTCTTGCCGACCGACTCTGGCCATCGCCTCGGACATGGGCCCCTGCAAGGCGTACTGCGTACACAAGAGAATTATAACCAGCCAATGCAAGCGGCGCTGAAGCAAGGTATAAAAATTGGCCGATTCTTTAGTAGGACTCATAAACTCAGAATGATAAGCAGCCGGAAACACGCATCGATTGCCGGACATCAGGTAGCTCGTATACTAACGGTAATTCAGAAAGGTATCTGTCATGACCTCATCTAAACTTGATCCGATTCGCCACGCTGCCATGTTGGTTAGCCCCGAGGCACCCGATGAGCTGGAAAGACGTATCAAAACAGACGTCTTCAACAGTATTTCGCGCATAAAGCCTGTCTCAACGGCAGATGTGAATTTTGAAATGAGCGTCATGAGCGGAGAGTTTTTCGAAACCCTCCCCCCTCCACTGCAAGGAATAGCAATAGCCAGAACGGAAGGGGTGATGGCATTTTACAACCGGGTGGGTTGGAACCCGGCCTTTTTGGATGCCTCTTTAGAATCCTGCGTACCCGAAGAAGGCTTGGAACCACTCAAGCAACGTTATCACGCTAAAACGCTCCATGACTTAGCCTACGTTCATCCCAAACACTTTGAAAAAATGCTGGGTAAGGCACCTGCTGCGGCACTATGGGAGTCTTTAAAACGATTCGCGACGCAATCCGCCAGCTAATCAATCACGTATCTTTTTCACTATCCCACTGGTTGCGATCGCTTATCACCCAAACACACGCCATTGCCGTAGATGCTCTATCACACAGCTACACTACGGGAAATTCAAGCACGCAAATTCTCTCCGATGTCTCGTTTTTCGTAGAGCGTGGAGAAACCGTCGCGTTGATCGGTCGCAGCGGGTCAGGAAAATCGACCTTACTCAACCTTATCAGTGGCCTCGAGCCCATTATTAGTGGCGAGGTTCACGTCAATGGCCATTCGCTGAGCACCATTAATGACAGTGAGCGCACACGTCTTCGGGGCGCTGAGATTGGTTTCATCTACCAGGCCTTCAACCTCATCCCCACCCTATCGGTAGAAGATAACGTTGCACTGCCACTGGCGTTATCTAATGTGACTTATAAGCACCAACAACCTGCGATTGCTGACGCATTGCAAGCTGTTGGGCTACAGACAAGAGGTCGTGATTATCCTGACCAACTCTCAGGCGGCGAACAACAACGGGTTGCTATTGCCAGAGCGCTCATACACCGCCCGGCATTGATACTTGCAGACGAACCCACCGGCAATTTGGACGCTCAGAGCGGCAGACTGGTGTTGGAATTATTGTCGACATTGGTGGACGAACAACACTCTTCTCTCCTACTGGTCACACACAGTCAGGAAGTTGCCACAGTGGCAGATAAAATCTTACTGCTCGAACAAGGCAGCATTATCTCGCTAAACAAACAGGATTTAAGCAGCAGTGCTGCCTGGTAATCGGCTTTGCCCATGAGGTTATCTTGAGCATAATGCGGCTGCTAAGCCGTTCAAGCTGGCAGTTTTATAAAAAGCATCCTGCGCAATTGCTTCTGTCTATCCTCGGCATAGTCTTAGGAGTTGCGATAGTCACCGCCGTTTTAATTACCAACAGCAGTTCGCAGAGGGCATTCGCACTATCGAGCGAGGCACTCTATGGGCGCACAACGCACCAAATAACGGGCGCGCAGGGAATTGATGAACGTGCCTATGTTGATCTGCAAAGACAACTGCCGGATATCAACATGGCTCCTGTCGTACAGGGTCACGTCGCCTCAGGAAATACCGTCCTTTCCATCATGGGCTTAGACCCATTTAGAGAGCGAGACTTTGCGCGAGCCAATAGCACTGACAATATCGCTGCAGCCTCGTCATCGACACCCGACTCAACACTTAGCCTCCCTTTGAGTCTACTGAATCAGCGACAGGCTGTACTACTAAGCGACACAACGTTAAACGAATTACAACTGAAGGTTGGCTCAACACTTACGTTGGGCATTGGTGGGGTGAGTAAAGATGTGCTGATAGCCGGGGCATTGAAGTCAGTTAACCCTGCCGCGTCACGCGGCCTGCTACTAGGAGACATTGGCTTCGTTCAGGAGCTGCTATCGAAGGCCAACAGAATAGATCGCATTGATTTAATCCTTGGTGATGAGGAGATTGATCGAGTTCAACGAAGTTTGCCGGGCAACTTAACTCTCGAAGCAGCGCTTAGCAGGCAACAAACCATGCAGGCCATGACCCGGGGCTTTCATATCAATCTAACCGCGATGAGCTTATTAGCTTTGTTGGTGGGTGTTTTCCTAATTCACAACACAATGACTTTTGCTGTTGTTCAGCGTCGTGAAATTTTCGCCATAAAAAGAATTACCGGCATTAGTTCAAGAACCTTGCTACTAAGTATTCTTAGCGAGGCCGCTGCCATAAGCACTATCGGCTCGTTGATGGGAATCGCACTTGGCTACGCATTAGCTCATGTGCTCATTGAGTTGACGACTCAGACAATAAACGATTTGTACTTCGTCCTGCATGTTCAGGAAATTTGGTTCAATTCTCAATTACTCATTGCTGGATTATTGTTAGGCATTGGCAGCAGTGTTCTCGCGGCAACATTAAGCGCCGCAGATGCGGCCGCCACCAGCCCTATACAGGCCAGACAACGATCGGTCATTGAAAAACGCACTCAAAGCTTACTCCCCGTGTTTGCTTTGTTGGGGCTGGTGGTCTCTCTAATCGGATTAGCACTTGCGTATCTTCCATCGCAATCATTGCTAGTAGGCTTTGTTGCGCTAATGATGTTAATACTCGGTTACGGGCTTACGATCCCTTGGTTTGTTAAGCAATTTTCAGCGTTAGCACAACCACTCTTAGCACCACTGGGAGTCACAATCTCATTGGCTTTAGGCGGTATTGAAAGAAATATCAGCAGAACAGGTTTAGCCATCGCAGCCTTATGTATCGCAGTGTCAGCCACCTTTGGCGTAGATGTCATGATTGGCTCGTTCAGAAACAGCGTTGATCAATGGTTGGGGGCAACCTTGCAAAGTGACGTATACCTATCATCACCGTCGTTGGCGGCAAATCTGACAAAAACACAACTTGAACACACCGTGCCTGAAAAACTTCGACGCATTGAAGGTGTAGCAAGCGTCAGCACCGGTTTTAGCCTGTCCGTGTCAACAGGCATTGGCAGTCTTGAGATGCAGGTGATACAACCGCACGAAAGCGACACGGATAGCGCGGGCTTTGAGCTACTAGCCGGAGATGAAACCACCGATTGGAAGACATGGTTAAAAAGCCCTGTTGTGATGATCAGCGAGCCCTTGGCCACGAAGTCGCAACTGACAGTTGGCGACTCAATTGACGTGTTAACAGAATCAGAAGGCATGCAGTCTTTCCCTGTATTGGCCATATTCCGCGACTACGAATCCAGTCATGGCAAGATTCTCATGTCTCGTCCGACCTACTCACAATATTGGTTAGGTACTCACATTACATCGATGGGCGTCATGTTGAATGAATCGGTGGCCCCCGATAAAACGATGGAGCTTATAAAATCGGCCATCGCATCCATCAACACTCCGTTGATCATTCAGTCAAATACCGTGATTCACGAAGAGTCGCTAAGAATATTCGACAGAACCTTTGAAGTGACCCGAGTACTGCGATGGCTAACCGTGGGCGTTGCTTTCGTGGGTATATTTAGCGCCTTGCTGGCCCTGCATTTAGAGCGCGCACGCGAATTCGCAATTTTACGTGCCACCGGTGCAACACGACAGACCGTTGTCATGATTGTCCTCGTGCAAACCGTTGTCATGGGGCTGCTTGCCGGGCTGTTGGCGCTACCGTTAGGCTGGATCATGTCGGAAGTGTTGATCAGCGTAATCAACGTCAGGTCATTCGGCTGGTCTATGCATAGCCTTCTGCCCAGCGGGTCGCTGAGCAGCACGTTGCTACTCGCAACCAGTTCAGCAATATTAGCCGGACTGTATCCAGCGTATCGCCTGTCGCGCTCCAACATTGCATCCCAGCTTAAAGACGACTAACCCGCCGATCTTTAACAAGTGAGACGCGGTACTCGAATTCAAAAATCACTCTGCCTTTATTGAGCCTGGTTGAACTAAAAGCCGTTCCAATACGTTACAAATAATCCATTGTAATTTGTACTGATGATGCTTTTCTATGTTTCCTCCAGTTGACTATCCAGTGCCAGATAAAACGGAGCCGGACTCGGGCCCTACGACGCCAACTTACGCGACCTTATTGGATCGCCATGAAGGACAACAACCTATTACTACCTCAATGATTCAGGCAGCGCGTGCTCAGCTAGAAGCCGCACACCAATTGCCTGAAGCCCCAAAAGTTAGCTTTGTTGACGCACCGCCTGCACAACCTGTCATGCAACGCTTGATGAAGGTCATTCGATAGCTGCGGTCACTTAACCCCCAGTTTTGTCTCTAGGAGGCTACTATTCGGTGTTGAGAAGCTTGCTGACTCGATAGATCATGCCTCAACACAACCGCAAGTCCCAGTTCTCCTGGGCACTATACGACTGGGCCAATTCAGCCTTTGCGACGACCGTTATCGCAGGCTTTTTCCCTCTATTCTTTAAGCAATATTGGAGCGCTGGAGTAGAGCCCACCACGAGTACCTTTTGGTTGGGCCTGGGAAACTCGGCAGCCAGCTTACTCATATTGATTCTTGCGCCCATATTGGGCGCGGTGGCAGATTCCTCAGGGACACACAAACGTTTATTGGCCGTGTTTGCCTCCGTGGGGATTCTGGCTACCGCAGGTTTTTTTCTTATTGCACAGGGCGAGTGGACATGGGCCATCAGTTTGTACGTCATCGCCATTATCGGTTTTTCTGGTGCTAACGTTTTCTATGACGCTCTATTACCCAGCTTAACTAATCACCAAGATCTACATCGTCTGTCGGCGCTGGGATACGCGATGGGCTACCTGGGCGGCGGAACTTTATTTTTAATCAATGTGGCCATGACGCTCAAGCCACAGTGGTTCGGTTTAGCAGATGCCACAGCCGCAGTGCGATTTTCATTCTTAAGCGTTGCTATTTGGTGGTTCGTTTTCACTATTCCACTGATGCTCGGTGTGCGTAATCAAGCACCTCAGAATCCCGGCAGGGTTCGTTTACGCAGTGAATTCTCCAAACTCTGGTCAACACTGAACAATATTAAAAAAAATGAAAATCTGTGGTTGTTTTTAATCGCCTATTGGTTCTACATTGACGGGGTTGCTACCATCATTCGTATGGCGGTGGACTACGGAATAGCCATAGGTCTGCCGTCAAATAGTCTCATCGTTGCATTATTACTGGTTCAATTTATCGGTTTCCCAGCCACGCTGGTATTTGGACGAATTGGATTGCGATTTGGCGCTAAACGGGGACTATGGATAGGGCTTTGGGCCTATACAGTTGCCACCCTCTGCGCAACGTTCATGAGCGATGTCACTCAGTTTTATGCGTTGGCGGTGGTGTTGGGCTTGGTACAAGGCGGTGTTCAATCACTAAGCCGCTCCCTCTTCTGCCAACTCATTCCGGCTGATAAAAGTGGCGAATACTTAGGTTTTCTTAATATGCTAGGTAAGGCCGCTGCGGTACTAGGGCCATTGTTGGTGGGTATCGTTGCAGCAACCACCGGTAGCTCACGTCTCGGCTTGTTGTCTATAATACTGTTGTTTGTTATTGGCATGTGGTTCTTGTACAAGGTTCGTGAACCAGCCAGTCCCCCACCGCCTTAGCTTGTAAGTGCGATTCATCGATTTTTAAAAACACCTTTATTCCATGAAAAAATTTCTTGGTGTACTCATAGTTTTGTGTGCCTACGCGATGCTCTACCCCGGGCTCACGCAACCCATGCTGAGCGTTTCAGGAACTGTTGAAAAAACAAAACTCGTTGATGTTGGCAAACAACTCATTGAGGAAAGCCCGAACACTCCTTCAATCGTTGTCAACATGGTAGACATGGTTGTTCAGGGGTTGGACGTATCAGGCACCGTCAACGCATTTGATAAAACGCGTAGCATCATAGGAACGGCACAAGAGCTGTATACAAACGGGCATCTACCGGTTGCCGCCTTGATCATTGTTTTTAGTGTCGGCGTACCGCTTCTAAAAGCGTTCTTACTTCTAATCATTCAGTTTCCCGTCCAAGCAAAGCTACGATCTGGTTTGTTAATCGTTAGCAACGCAATCAGCAAATGGTCGATGGCTGATGTGTTCGTAATAGCCATATTCATTGCCTATCTAGCGGGAAATGGCATTCAGGAAAGTAAAGGGCTCGTTGACTTTAATGCTAGCCTGGGCACCGGATTTTGGTTTTTTCTAGGCTATTGCCTGGCCTCCATACTAGGAACACAGCTCTTAACCTCTGCTGTCAAAGATGCCTTGACGCGTGAAAAAAGCTCAATAACCCCTACCACTCATTCCTAACGCTAAAGACTGCTACAGACTCTTTCATCGTGTTCAACGATTTCATATTTGCAGTCGGAATAACCGGCCCCATTCTCCTTCTTCTTTTGCTGGGTTGGGGAGTCAGGCGCATCGGCCTGATTGACACTCACTTTATTTCACAGGCTAACGCGCTTGTATTCAACATCGCGATGCCAGCAGTTCTTTTCTTGGCCCTCTCAAAGCACTCATTAAGCGACTCTATGGATCCGACCCTGATTTTGGTTGGCTTAGGGGGAACGCTTGGTTTAGTAGCCGTTGCAATTGGCGTCGCTCAGTGGATTCCTCGTGAACAACGTGGTGTTTTTGTCCAAGGCTCCTACCGGGGAAATCTGGCTATTCTTGGCATCGCTTTGTCTATTGCCACTTATGGCGAGTCTATCCTGGCGATTATCGGAATGTACTTAGCCGTCGTTACAACGGCCTACAACGTTCTGGCTATCTGGGTATTGAACGCAACCGGCATGTTCAAACAAGTGATTAAGAACCCGATACTCATTGGCATCGTACTTGGCATGATTGCATCGGCTATTGAACTACCGATACCCGACTTAATACTAAATACCGGTGAATATATCAGCGGACTGACGCTTCCTCTAGCGCTGCTATGTATAGGCGCTACCTTGGAATTTAAAAGCCTTCTCAGTCACGGCAAGTCGATTGCACTAGCCTCTTTTTTCAAACTGGGACTGTCGCCCCTACTGCTGGTTGGTTTAGGACTGTGGTTTGAATTAGGCCCCAGTCAGTTGGGCGTTTTGTACTTTATGGCGGCATCGCCAACGGCTACCGCAAGCTACATCATGGCACGGCAGATGACAAAACATGGGGCCTTGGCTGCTGAAATCGTCGCCGTTACAACAGCGCTGGGTGTTATCAGTTACACCTTCGGAATTACTCTGTTGCGCACTGCCGGGTTAGTCTGACCCCAGGCTATTAAGTATCAGGCTAACTTTCCCAACTAAACAACTCTCGAGTCCAGCGTGATGCACCTGATTCATTAATAGCTCTTACCCTCCAAGCATGCTGGTTCGATTCAGGCATATCAAGCCGCAATGACAAACTGCAAATACCGCTATTACATGTTTGATTGGGTTTCAGGCCCGTCAGCAAATACTCTTTGGTATCTTTGGTCAGTGCGTTGAAAACATGAAACTCATAGCGTTCTGCATGCTCCGTAGCTTGCCAGGAAAACACCACGTCCTCAAATTGGCTGAGATCTATTCCCTGAGCAGGGGCGATGGGTACCGGCATAGTGGGTGCCGGAGGCAAATGTGTTGGTATGTACAACTCCGTGGCAATGGCACACGCCGACAATAAAAGCGTCGGTACGACAACTCTCAATCCTACTTTTGCGAGTAAAGAGCGTTCTATCGCAGTTAACAGGTTTCTGAAATTGCAGTCAAACATTCGATCCGCAGCCGCCCTAAGTCCATGTATTTCGTTTACCGACACTCAGTTTATTCATGACACTACAAAGATCCACGAATTAGGTCTCCATCTCGAGCCGTCAAATCGAACTGCTTGCTGAAGCTGTTAACCAGCACACGAATCCCTCAGCATAGGACCTGTCGGAGCCATCATCTTCAGTTGCTACAGTGCTGCTAAACTCTGTTGGCTGGTCATCAAGACTAACCGGTGGCTAATTAGTAGTTTTTCCCAACCCACTCTCTTTCGGGGCATATGTTAGTTTTTCTGACCGCCGTATTTTTCCTTCTGATCACACCAGGCCCTGGTGTCCTATCAACTGCTGGCGTAGGCTCAGCCTTCGGCGCACGTTCGGGATATCGCTATGTATTCGGGTTGTTCCTGGGAACCAACCTAGTGGCATTGGCCGTAGTAACAGGTGTGGCAGGGCTAATTCTGACGCAGCCCGCCATTAGGACCATACTAATGTATGCGTCTGTGTTGTACTTGGTTTACTTGGCGGCGAAGATTGCGTTTGCCGGGACAAGCATCGCTTTTATTGAAAGTACAAAAGCCCCTGGAATACGCGATGCCATTCTGCTGCAACTGATTAATCCTAAAGCCTATGTGGTCAACACAGCCTTATTCACAGGGTTTCCATTCGGTGGCACTTCACTTTTAACAGAAACGTTGTGGAAGTTCGTATTAATGAACATCATTTGGATTCCGATCCACCTCATCTGGCTTGCTGCGGGAATTGCGTTAAAGCGAATGGACTTACCGCAAAAATGGCAACAAACCATTAATATCTTTATGGCGTGCTCTTTGTTGGCTGTTGTGTTTCTTGCAATGTCTATGAGTTAACCGCCCTCCCTAACGTGCACAAAAAGAATCTGAAATCATGCCAAATAAACCTGCCGACTTATTGCGAAGCAAAGGAAACAACTGGCAAACTAAAAGCATCGAAGAGCGGTACGACAACCCTTGGATAAAGGTCACGCACAGAGAAGTAATTGCCCCAACAGGCACCAAAGGGATATACGGACATGTTCATTTTAAAGGCACCGCTATTGGCATCGTTCCTATAGACGATGAAGGCTTCACTTGGCTTGTCGGGCAAGCTCGCTACACACTAAAACGGTATGAGTGGGAAATACCTGAAGGAGGGGCTCCGCAAGGAGAATCATTACTAGCAGCTGCTCAGCGTGAACTCAGCGAAGAAACAGGCATTAGAGCAAAGCTATGGACTAGTTTACTAACGCTGAACACGTCTAACTCGGTGACTGATGAAGTTGCCCATGCCTTCGTCGCTCAGGATCTTCAGTTCGGCAGCACGGCACCAGATGATACGGAACAACTACAGGTACGAAAAATTCTTCTGAGCGATGCCATTAACATGGCTATGGATGGAACAATCCGAGATAGTCTGGCAATGGCATCACTTTTAAAAGTCGGTTTGATGCTTGAGCGCGGTGTATTGTCGATTTGATTGCAACAGCGGAATTTAAGACAGAATTTCGTTAAGCGCATGCAGCAGCTGCTGCATGTCTTCCTCATCAGTAAAGAACCCGGGTGATAGTCGAATGGTGCCACCACTGTCGACCGTTCCAGCATCAACGTGCACCAGAGGCGCACATTGCAACCCCGCCCTTGCGCAGATTTGATGATCAGCATCTAACTGATCTGCCACTTGCGTAGTCGGAATATCTTCGACGATAAAACTCAGCGTGGCAACACGTGCCTCATCGACAGCATCGCCTAGTACGGTCACTTTCTCATACCCGGACAGGGCCGCTTCGATCCTTTTGATATGCGACAACTCGGTTTCGTGAATATGCCTCATGGCATATCGGCAAAGTTCACCGTGTGACAAAGACTCCGGTTTATCGATGTTGAGCAACGTTGCACATCGCATTCCTAGATCCCTAAACCACAGCTGCGCTGCGTGCAGGCCAGCAATACCCGGTAGGGACACGGTACCTGCCTCGAGGCGATATGGATATGCGTCGGGTTGATACGTTGAAAGCGAATCAACCCCGGTACCGCCAAAACGATAGGGGGTAAGGTCAACGGATTCTGAGACAATCATTCCGCCAATACCCATCGGTCCAAACAAGCCCTTGTGCCCCGGAAAGGTCAAGACTGAGATACCCAGCGTATCCATATCGATCGGAAGTACACCCGCTGTCTGAGCAGCATCAACAATTAGGGGAATGTTGGCAGCTTTTGCAACATCTGCAATTTGCTGAAGTGGTTGTACCGTGCCAATGACGTTCGACGCATGATTGATAACAATAGCGCGGGTCTGATTGGTAATGTTTGACGCGATTTCAACCGGGTTGATATACCCCGCCTCATCCGGGCTAACACGACTGACTTCTACTCCGTAGTCTCGTTCGAAGTGATTGGCAGTTCTGAGTACGGCATTGTGCTCAAGACGTGTCGTAATCATATGGTCGCCGGGCTTTACCAGACCCGCTATGGCCTGATTGAGCGCATCTGTTCCGTTGAGCGTGAACACTACGCGATTTGAGGGTCCGGAGAAATTAAAAAACTGCGCAAGCATTGAGCGTGCTTTGGTAATCATCTGCTCGGCCTCTACTGCCAGCAGACTGCCGCTACGACCGGGATTCACACCGTGGCTTCGGAAGAAGGAATCCATGAACTCATAAACGGATTCTGGCTTTGGCCACGTCGTTGCCGCATTGTCGAAGTAAGCGTTTTCTTTCATAGCGGCATGTTGATGAACTTATCTGTCTTCTTCCACCAGTGGGATATCAACCCATTCGTCTGTTGTTTCAAGCTCGATGTCGTATCTGTCGATTTCCAAAGTATCGTTATACAGTAAATCATCGTGCGCCATCGCTGATTGCAAATCGATGATGTCTTCTTGCGCCACCGCAAAATCGTCGTCAGTCGTGTCAGCGTGTTCGTCCCACAGTGTAACTTTGGCTACTGTTTTCTCATTTGTCTGCGGTAGATCAGGGAAATTGGAA
Source organism: Granulosicoccus sp. (assembly GCA_045110515.1). Classification (GTDB taxonomy): domain Bacteria; phylum Pseudomonadota; class Gammaproteobacteria; order Granulosicoccales; family Granulosicoccaceae; genus Granulosicoccus. Next base: position 108,916 of record JBGCGD010000016.1, read on the forward strand.
ACCAGCTCAGCCTCAGCTGTCACCTCAGACGCAGCAACAGAGCCGCCCAACATGGGCCCTAACCAAGGCTTTCCGGGTACGGCGCTGTAAGCAGGCGTGGTTTGGTTCTGAGACGGCGGAGTTAGATAACTTTCATCATCTGGTGCCAATACATCGTCAGACACCAAGTTGATCTGACGCAACATACTCACAGGCAACGCTAAAAAGAAAATCCAGAAGAGCTCGCGATTGACTAAAAAGCGGGCTTCGGAGAAATTACTGATGAGGTACGCTGTGACGAACGCCAGTACAAACAGTACCCCGACCTGTTGTCGTTCATACTGACAATAGAATATTTCAATGAGCTGCTGGGCAACCATGAGCAGCGCTACTAATGCCAACGGTATACCCACTTCTGATGCAACTTGCAGCAGGCCGTTGTGAGCGTGATAAACCACCCAGGTAAAATCAGTAAGGCTCTGTTGTATCCACAGGGTAGCATCCGTGGGATACCACAGTGACCCGTAACCCACGCCCGTTAGCGGGCGCTCAAGAATCAGTTTCCAGGTTTGTCTCCAGACTTCACCGCGACCAGTCAGATCGTCTGTCCGACCGACTAATTCTGCTGTATCAATATTCGCAATGGCCAACATTACCACCGCTGAGAACAAGACTGCCATGACAGCCATTCGAATAAAACTGAGCTGAAAACGGTTGGCAATAAACAGGTACAGAGACAATGCACCCGCGACAAGCATCGCAAGCAAAGAGGTGGCTGAGTTGCTCAACCCGAGCAGCGCAAGACTCACGCTTGCTAACAGGAAGCACATCAGCTTCCAACCGCCGCTTTCTGTGGAATCGCTTAACGTCACGTACAGCAGGACACCAATAGCCGCCCAGAAACCTAAATCGTTTTTCGAGTTAAACACTCCACGCCAAACTTGAGCGCCTTCGTAATTCTCGATCCCAAGAGCAGGTAGGCCCACGACAGCGCCAATGCTGGCAATTAAACAAATAGCGAGAACGACTGCGAATACCCGCAGAGTTGTGAGCAAAGGCACGGTAAATCCTATGTAGACCGCAATGAGCGTGCTGCCAAACAAATGCACCACTCGCTCTGCTGATACCTGCGCATCAATCGACCAAGACACAGAAAAGACCGCCCCCAGAATGAGGAAAACCAGCAAGATTCGGTAGCGGACTAACCAGGATACCCAGTTCATTCCATGCTTGAACATAAGCCCGAGAAATGAGCAGGCATACAGCATTAGCCATGCAGGCGTCAGCACTTTTTCCAACGGCCCACCGGAGAAGACGGCAATCGTTGGTACAACGCCCGTACCCAGCAATATTGTCAAAACCAGAATACCTAAGGCGGCAATTGAGCCTCGGGTGGCCGCCGTGGGCTGCGTATACGTTGCTACGCGCATGCCAAACTCAGGTTCGGCAGAACCGGTTTAGTGAGAAGTCGAATTTTCATGCTCACATAATAGTCCTTGATTTAATTAGCTGCTTAGACCGTTCTGGCACGGACGCGACGAGCTTCTCAGACGGAAGCGCTACAGTGAGCAGCAATTCACGCGAGTCGGCAGTTGAGCGTTTATTGGATCATAAAACTACGGCCTTTTGATTGCTCGGAGCGAACAGATAGTGTGACAAGATTCACTGAAAGCTATCGGTGCTCAAACCAGCGAGAACACTTCGCTAAATAACACCATTTTTCGCCAATGGCTCAAATCGCGCCCACACGGTAGGGCTCTTAGCCATTGGCGCCTACAATCTTCGGCTAATAGTCAATCCACCCCAAGCCAGCTCCCGAGACTCTTCTAAGTCGACATCCTTTGTGCGTGCACGGACGAATACGTCGATTCGTATATTTTCGCTGACATCGGTTGTAAACCCTAGATCGCCTTTGGCTGTCCAATTCAGCTCTTGCGCAAGCCCGCTAGCGTAAGCCTGTTGATACAGAGCGCGTTGCATACTTAAGCCGTATTTCGCGGTTAATTCACCACCACTGGAAATTTGGTGTTCCCAGCCCTCTGGTTTTTCACTACCAATAGCCCCGTGAAAACTCCGCTGAAGAGTCTCGGCTAAATCAAGCCCCAACAGCCCAACGGTGAAACTCGACTTTACGGACATCTTTTTTGCAGGAAGGATGACCTGCTCGGTACTGTTTAGAAAAAACAAACTGGCATAGGGTCTGGACGAATAAGTAGAGATTTCCGCATGTATCTGACTTTCAGTGTATCGAGTCTTCTTCATCTTTCATTCTCCAGTCGTGGAGTTTACGAGGGAAAATTCTAGGATGCTATGTACCCGTTTTTGGGGATGGTTACACAAGGTTGTCACCGCTAATTGGAGAAGGCGTTACAATCAAATGTGGCCGCACAGTACGTATGGCTCTATCACGCCAGAAATGGCATATTTTCCTAAGCACGCAAACCGAGAAAAATAAACAGCGTAGTTGAACCAACAATTGGGGGTATCTCGGACGGCCTCCAAGGACGCTAAGCGTCTACCGGGGCTTAATGCTAATGAAAATTGGAAATAGCTCATCCAGCACAATTTGATCCAAAATTCCTATAACTTCTTCGGGCTGAGTAAAGTCTGGCCAAAGATCAAGATTGCATGCAAATTCATCAACGTAGTGTCTGACCGAGCCATTCATATTTGTAACTTCTATATTATAAAATGGCTGGGTGCCTCGAGGCTCGCAAGTAGGAAATACGTCAGGTGGAAAAGACGTCTCAAGTCGTTCTAGACGCTCAGCTACTTCATCTGTGAACTCACCTACAACAAACGTTTTGTCATAATCAATAAATAAGCCTGTGTCAAAGGACGTAGCATCAAGAACACGTACAAAACGTAATTCGATTGAACTCTCTGTCCAAACACCGCCCGTATAGGATACATCGGTTGTTGGAGCATTAGAGGAACAGCTTGCCAGCAATAAAAAGGCAATTGGCGTAACTTTGACGATCATTCAGTTTCCTGACAAACCTTGTAGAGCTTTGAATTTCATTTGGATCTATGTCACTAGTTCCTGCAGGAAGGTATGGCATAGACACATGGTACCCAACAGCCCACAATCCGTTTGGAAATTGAGAGGCATTATTAGGTATAACTATCCAAATATTTCCTTCAATAGTTGATGAATTGGAAGTATTTACTGGTGTGCCAGGAATATGGCCGTCGGGATTCATTGTGTATAGGTGATACAAAGGCCCACCGTTGATCGTCAAAAGTATATCTGATCCAAGGCGGTGTTTGTCAGCATAGTTGCGGTATTTTTTAAGCCACTTGTTTCACAATTTCAGGTGACTTCTCACCATTGGAATACTGCGCAGCGATGCTAAAAGCGTAGACAACATCGCATATGCTTTCCCATTACAAAGACGGGACACAAGTAGCTCGTTTTATAACCTAATATACCTAGGACATTTAGTGTAATACCGCCAACGGTCGTTTTAGGTCTCTGCTTTTGTAGGTCCATTGACATCGAGTAGCTAGTTCATCCTGATCATTAATTGCGCACTGTAAATGTAGTGGTTTACTAGGCCATACAGCTAGTTTCATAGAACTGAAAAAAGCCCATAAGGACTGCACGCAAATACACAATCACACCACGGTTGTGTTTTAGATGTGGCCTGTTGCGCACGCATGGCACGAGCAGATACACAAAACTATCTACAGGCTCGACTGTCCAAAAACAGTGTTTAGACACCAGATGCACCTAGAAAAATACCTAAGTTTCTACACTTTTCGCAAAGAACGTTCTGTCTTTTTGTCAAACAGGTGAGTATGATTTTCATCGAAAGTAAGATGCACTAAAGAGCCAACATCGACTCTCTTTGAAGAATCAATAAAAGCTGTAATTAGTTCACCATCACTTTTAATACCTACTAGAATGTGATCCCCGTGAAACTCAACAAAATCAGCAAACCCTGAAATTGTTGATCCTTCTATCTGGGTATCTGAAACATCTAACTTTGATGGACGGATACCGACAACAACCTCTTGTCCGTCTGCCAATTGAAAGGTATTTTCAGATATGGCTATGCTACTCCCCCCATAGGTTGCACCCCATCCTGCATCCGTCTTACGTACTGTAGCATTTATTAAATTCATAGCAGGTGACCCGATGAATCCTGCTACAAAAAGACTTTCTGGGTTTTGATAGATTTCTTCAGGTGTCCCAATTTGTTCGATATTTCCACTGTTGAGCAAGACAATTCGATCTGCCAGTGTCATTGCCTCAATCTGATCATGCGTTACATATACCGAGGTCGTATTTAGTTCCTTATGCAAGCGAGCAATCTCAACACGCATAATTGCCCTTAATTTCGCATCTAAGTTAGACAATGGCTCATCAAACAAGAACAAATCTGGTGTCTTTATCATAGCTCGGGCAATCGCAACACGCTGTTGCTGACCACCAGAGAGCTCAGCTGGTGTCCTATCCAGATATCCATCCAATCGCAACATGGTGGTTACCTTTGAAACGCGCTCATCAATTTCAGACTCTGGTGTTTTTAGCCGTTTAAGACCAAACGCCATATTGTCACGTATCGACATGTGAGGATAAAGTGCGTAGTTTTGAAATACCATGGCAACCCCTCTCTCACGCGGCTCCGCGTTATTAACAACTTTGCCATCAATTTTTAATTCCCCGCCCGAGATTTTTTCTAGGCCTGCTAACATTCGAAGAATTGTCGATTTTCCGCATCCGGATGGGCCTAGAAAAACGACAAACTCTCGATCCTGGACTTCCAAGTTGAAATCGCTAACGACTTCCAGCTTTCCGTATACTTTCTTTAGTGAAGTACATTCAATACGTGCCATGGGTATTTCTCACAGTCTCAATTGATTAATTCAATCTGAAGTTTTATATCTGATGAACGCCCTTCAGCCGCGCGTTCAAACACTTCGACTGATTGGTCAAATGAAAACGTCCCAGATATTAATGGCTTTAGGTCTACTTTGCCGGACGCAATCAAATTCAAAGCGCGATCAAATACATTCGCATATCGGAAAACTGTTTCAATCTTTACTTCTTTGCAAATTGCAGCGTTTACATCTAACTCTGGCTTGCTATTTGGCATACCTACTAGCACTAACGAACCACCAATGCGCACTAGTCGAACGATATCTTTGTAAACAGCAACGGCGCCGCTTGCTTCAAAAACAACGTCCGCACCCCAGTTCTCAGTTTCTTCATTGACGCGTGCTTCGAGGTCTTCAATTTTAATATTAACCGGCACTATTCCATCATATTGTCCTGCAATGGAAAGCTTCTCTTCACTCATATCAGACACAATGACTTTGCTGCATCCAGCAGCTAGTGCAGCTAAAGCGACCATGATTCCGATTGTTCCAGATCCCGTTACAACAGCAACATCACCAGGGATTATTCGAGCCCTTGAGGCACCTTGCATCCCAACAGCAAACGGTTCGACCATAGCCGCCTCCCCAAAACTTACGTTGTCTGGCACCTTGTATGTGAAAGCGGCAGGATGCACAACTTCCGGCGTTAGAATTCCATGATGAGGCGGCGTAGCCCAAAACGTGACTTCTGGATCTAAATTGTAAACACCAAGTTTTGATGCTCTCGATTTAGGATTAGGGACGCCAGGTTCCATGCAAACGCGATCTCCAACCTTTAAATGGGTAACGTTACTTCCCACCTCCACAACAATTCCTGCACCCTCGTGACCGAGAACCATCGGCTCTGTCACTACAAAGTCACCAATTCGACCGTGTGTGTAATAGTGAACATCGCTGCCACACACACCTACTGTATGCATTTTTATTTTGACATCATCGGCATTGACCTCTTGTGGCAATTCAATTTCACGAATTTCAAGTTTTCCAATTTCTTCTAGAACAAGAGCTTTCATCATTTCAATTACCGTGATTTGGTAGAGAACATTGTGTTCATAAATCCACTCAATAAGCCCAGTAGCAACAAGGGTGGAATAGAGAGCAGAACGACTGCCGCGTTTAGAACTCCCCAAGGTGTATCAAACCCAACCTGCGACATTTCAGAAGCCACTATTGGCAGTGTCTTAGCATCGCTTGTTGTCAGCATCAGTGCGATTAAAAATTCATTCCAAATTAGAACAAAACTGAATGCGACTGCACCTAGGACAGTTTTCATTGCAATAGGTAATGCAATTTTGAAAAATATTGAATAAGCACCGTAACCGTCTACACGAGCCGCCTCTTCAATTGATTGAGGCACTTGCTGAAAACTAGGTACGGCAAGCCAAATAGTAATAGATATTGTTAGCAGGCTATAAGTGGCTATCATCGCCAGGCGTGTATCGTAAATTCCCAGATTAAGCCAAATAACCATCAAAGGAATGGCTATAGCAACCGGAGGTAGAAATCTAAGTGATAAAACAAAAAACTGGATCTCATTGGTCAAACGATTCGGATATCGAGCCACCGCATAGGCCGCTGGCAAACCCAACACAATACCGATAAGTACCGCTGTTAAACAGATCCACAATGAATTGACTAATGCATCAGTTACACTCTTTCGTTCGATTACATACTTTATATTGTCTAACGTTGGATCAAAGAACAGTTTTGGTGTCAGCGTTCTGATATCCACATTTTCTTTCAGCGCGTTCAAAACTGCCCACAGTAAAGGCGCCAGTATTATGGCCGCTACCGCAAACAAGATAAGCCGACCGACAATGGAAGAGATTCTTATATTCCTCATACCCGTGCCTTTTTCCAGATAATGGTGAATATGACGATGGTCATCAACATCATGATTACGGCCATACTCGATGCGTATGAAATTTTTCCAGCTTCAATGAAGCCTTGCGAAAACGCATACATATCGAGCGTCTCCGTGGCGATCCCAGGCCCTCCCCGTGTCATGATGTAAACTAAGTCAAATGAGCGAAGCGATTCAATCGCCTTAACAAACACCAAGCTCACAATAGGTGCTTTCAACATGGGTATAGAAATAAACCAGTGAAGCTGCCACGTATTCGTATAGTCAAGACGGGCCGCCTCTAAGGGTTGTGGTGGTAGCGCTTCAAGCAACTTAAGAACAATAACCGCAAAAAACGGAGCCCATTGCCAAACATCAACAAACGCAACGGCGTACAGCGCAAACGCCGGATCAGATAGCACATCTAGCGTATCGCCAGTTAACAGACGGTAGGGATATGTCACGATCCCGTACAACGGGTGAAACGCAAATTTCCAAACAAATGCCGCTGATACTCTAGGTAATAAAACTGGAATAAGAAAGATTAGACACATCAACGTTTTTTCGCGCTTCGATAGTATCTCGAACATCATAATTCCCAAAAAAAGAGCCAATATGATGGTGCTGCAAACTGTCACTACTTCCCACTTCAATGACACCCACAGGGAATTGATAAAGCGCCTATCTGATAGCAATTCGATGTAATTGTCTAAACCAATGTAGCCCGCTTGTGGAGAAATTAGTGTTCTATCGTGGAACGATATATTGATAGCGTAAATCGTTGGCACTAATGCCAAGATAGCGAGAATCAATAGAGTCGGTACCAGAAAAAGATACGGAAGAGATTGCCGGCTATTCATGGGATATCAAAAAGCCTCTTTGTGGATGCGTATAACAAAATAATGAATCTATAATGATTAGCTTTATGAGCCAGAGCTTATGAAAATGTGCCTCTGAATTTAAGAGGCACACTGCAATTGATGAACTCGTGTCAACTACTTCGAGTAACTATTTAGTCAACTTGGCTGCAAATTCTTCTAACTCAGAAAGCGCCTCATTGATGTCGGTGCGAGTTCCCGCTATAAGCTCTTCGAGTATTATTCCCCACTGGTTGCCAAGTTCCGGCCAATTTGCATCCTGCCAAAAATTTACCGTAGTGACGTTCGCAGTGTCCTCCAGTGCTGCAGGCAACTCTTCGCCGAATACTTCAGCAAACTGAGCACTGTTAAAGATACTTGAACGATTCAATTCACCGGACTGACCAGCTTCAAGACGACGTAGCTCTTGCTCCTTCGATGTTGCCCATGCGATCCACAGTCCCGCACAGTCTTTTTCCAAATTGCTCTTGTTAGCTTTTGATCCAACTGCAAAGCCGTGAGCATATCCGCCGCCAGTCAATGGCGCAGGTGGTCTGGCAAACCCTACGAGATCCGCGACTTGAGATTGGGACTTATCGAGGGAAATACCGCCCAGGGGCGCTGATTCAACAATGATAGCTATCTGACCTGAACGAAACGCTCCAGTTGACTCATCCCAACTACCTGTTCTAGTACCGGGAGCAGAATATTCAAATAGCTCTAAATAGGTTTCTGTTGCTTTAACAGCTGCATCAGAATTCATGGCAGGTTTACCGTTTTCGTCAAACCATTCACCACCAAATCCGCGGAAATATGGCATCCAACGCCAAACGTTTGCACCTGAACCGCGCTGTCCCCGTAGTCCAACTCCGTAAATACCGTTACTCGGATCATGCATCGTCTTGACCGCATTTTTAAACTCTTCCAGAGTAGTAGGAACTTCTAAGCCGGCTTTTTCTAGCAGATCCTTTCTATAAATAAGTAGATCACCACCGCCTTGAATTGGGGCAAAGTAAACAGTGCCATCAAACGTTGCAGTGGCCTGACGACCCGGATCAAAATCGGCAAAGTCATACTCTTCGGGGTAGTGGTTAAGCAATGGCTCTATCCATCCCGTAGATGCAAACAATGCTAAGTTGGCTTCATCAACGTAATAAACGTTGTATTTACCGATCGTAGAGGCATCAGCTTGAGATTTTGCCCGTCGATCGTTTTCGTTCAGATAGTCCATTTGAAAATTAACGCCAGATAGCGCTTTAAATTCTGCAGCTGACTGTTCAAGCAAGGTTAAGCCATCACGCGGCTGGGCAAGAATCCGAACGTCGCCCTCGCACGATAACGCTGAGCCCATTGCGTAGGCAGAGGGTGCTACGCTCACAGTGGCTAACCCCAGCACCGACAACCCCATCGCGCAGATAGTCGATTTTGATAAATCAAAATGATTGAATTGCTTCATAAATTAACTTCCTCCCAGTGACAAATAAAGGTCAGTAACTGACCGTAGGGTCATTATCACTAAGTTGTGAATCTATGGACTAGCACTGTTGTTGCGTTTTTTCTATACTTTTATGCATCGGCAAAAACAGCGTGGTTTCATGAAATGGCGTTAATAGAGGTTAAAGAGCCGCAGGACGATGCAACCTACGAGCAAATTTCTATACCTACTGGGGCAAGCTTTTTATGGCGTTGCGATGATTACCCATGGGCACGCAATGTATGGAACTATCATCCAGAAATTGAAATCCATCTGGTTCGTAAGTCGAGCGGGCTTACTTACGTTGGTGATTATATCGGTAACTTTGAACCGGGAAATCTATCCATGGTCGGTGGGTTCCTACCGCACAATTGGATTTCACTTCCAGCGCCGAGTCGACTAATTAAAGAGCGCGATATCGTATTGCAGTTTCTCCCAGAGACTTTTATAAACCTGTCTTCTTCTATTCCTGAACTTAGCGAACTCGATGATCTATTTAATCGAGCTGCGTTAGGAATAGAGTTTTCTGGAGAAACGGCTATAGCAGGAGCAAACATACTGGAATCAATGAAAAACTATAGCGGGATAGAAAAGCTAGCCAGAATGATAGAACTACTTGCACTGTTAACGAGATCAAAGGAAGCAAAGACATTAGCATCTAGTCAGTTTGCTTTATTGAATCGACGTGGAACCAAGCACGATATTGAAATGCTTGAACTCGCGCTGACATATATGCAGGATAATTTTATAAGTAATCCTAATCTGAGTGAGGTATCCAGTCTTGTGGGGATGTCTGATACGAAGTTCTCTCGTTTCTTCAAAAAACAAACTGGTAATACCTACACAAATCACCTAACAACACTGCGTCTGTGGGCTGCGAAACGACAACTTCGTGAAACTGATACAAGTATTACAAGAATATGCTTCGAATCTGGTTTTTCTAACATTTCTAATTTCAATCGTACTTTTCTCAAAAACACCGGTATGCGACCACTTGCTTATCGCAAGGCTGCAAAACAACGAGAGTAACGAACTTATTGCGCCAGCAAATTTTTTGATCCCCGCCTATTTTTAATTGATCGAAGAATCTGAATAAATCTATTCGAGCGATCAGATCCCCGACAAATCAAGGATTCTGGCACTAAAAAACTACACGCTATTCACCGCCCGCGTAGCCCGATAGGTTATCGCCTCTAAAACGTCTTGTTCGATAACAAACTCCCTACCACCTAAGTCAGCCACGGTACGCGCAACGCGAAGTATTCGATGCTGCGCTCTTAAGGATAAACTCAGCTTTCGTGCGGCTTCGTGAAACAAAGATTGCACTTCGAATTCTAAAGCCACGTGTTGTCGCAGTGACTTTGCATCTAGTACGGCGTTGGTATTACCTTGACGCTGAACCTGAATATCGCGGGCTTGTGCCACTCGATGCCTAATCTCTTCGCTCGTCTCGTTGTCACCAATAGTGCTCATTAGTATGGCTGATGATGCCTCACGTTGAAGTGATAGATGCAAATCGATTCGATCAAGGAACGGCCCGGACACTCGGCTTTGATATCGCAGGATTTGATCAGCACCGCAGGTGCAGGCAATTTCAGGGTCGGTGTGATAACCACAAGGACAGGGGTTCATGGCCGCAACTAGTTGGAATCGTGATGGAAACTGCGCTTGTCGCGCTGCGCGACTCACCGTGATATGCCCTGTTTCCATCGGCTCTCTAAGAACATCCAGTACGGCTCTTGAAAACTCAGGCAGCTCATCTAGGAACAACACACCGTTATGCGCTAATGAAATTTCCCCGGGCATCGGTTGCGCACCACCCCCGACAAGCGCAACACCCGATGCGGTATGGTGAGGTGCTCTGAACGGACGAACACCCCATTGACTGTGTTCAAAACCGGCGTAACTGATAGACAGAATAGATGCAGTTTCCACGGCTTCGTGCTCTTGCATTGTTGGCTGAATAGTTGGCAGACGAGACGCCAACATTGACTTACCCGTGCCTGGCGGACCAATCATAAGAAGGTTATGTCCGCCAGCCGCGGCAATCTCTAATGCACGCCTGGCTTGCTGTTGACCAAACACATCGGCCATATCACCGTGAACACGTAGAGTTGAGTTAGCCACCTCAGACTCTTTGCTAGTGTCTTTGGTTACGGTATTTGAACAGCCATCAGCCGATCTCGGGGATTGCAATAAAGCTAACGTTGCACAGGCAAGTGATTGTGTAGCTCGTACACGCAATTGATTTACTGCATCGAGTAGTGTGTCCGCGCAATGAACACGCGTTTTTTTGCTACGCAATGCCTCCGAGGCATTGTCTTTGGGAACAAACAAAGCCATCGCTGAATCTGCAAAGGCAAATGAAGTGGGCAGCACGCCATGTATGGAGCGCAACCGTCCCGTCAACCCTAGCTCGCCAACAATCATTAAGTTGTCTAGACACCCTTCAGGCAGTTGGCCACTGGCCTGCAAAATTCCTAACGCTATAGGTAAATCAAAACGTCCACCGCGTTTGGGCAAATCTGCTGGTGCTAAGTTAACGATGATTTTGACTCGGGGAAAAGACAAACCAATGTGCTGTATTGCTGCTTTGACTCTATCCTTACTTTCCCTAACCGCTGACTCAGGCAAACCCACTATGGACATACCGGGTAAACCACCGGCAATATGAACCTCAACAGCAACGGGCAGGGCTTGCACACCCCCTAAGGCACAGGAATGGACAGTGGCAAACGACATGAGAACCTCCTTGTTTCTCTGCGTGAACAACCCACCGTAACAGAACACAAACAGCCATTAATTACATTTTTGGAATTCTCTGATTTTATTTACAGCATAATCACGTTTAACCCCTTCAGGGATACGCGAAAATAATCCTTCAAGCCAGGCGGCCCACCGGCAATGCTTTGCGCGTAGGCCACTAGCATTTCCACTTTCATTTCAGAGCGCACCTCATCAGTACTTGTTCAAATACAAGGGTTGATGAAGTGCAAAGGCATGCTGAAAGACTCCTTACCAATATAGGACTTGTTGTTAGGCAGCGACTAACTTTCTTGCGCGCTGCGTATGCCAAAGTACGAAGGAAATTAGAATGGCGCCAGCAATGTTATAGGTCCAAACCAACGGATAGAAAGCACCCATTGCACCTACGACAAGCAATGGATAATGCCAAACGGCCAATGGACCTTCTGAATAACGCTGAATAAGCACATTCAAAGCATACACACCAAACAATGCGAAACATCCCAAACGCACAAGATCAGGAAAAGGTGCTCCAATTAATGGCGTATACGCAAACATTAGCGGCACAATATATAAGCCCTTTGCGATTTTCCACGCCTCGACACCGGTAGCCATAGGCTTAGAGCCCGCAATTCCTGCCGCTGTAAACGCAGCCAGGCAGACCGGTGGCGTGACGTTACTGTCTTGACTAAGCCAAAACACGATCATGTGTGCTGTGAGTAGGTACCCCGTCATAGCAACAGGATCAACCAGCAATGGACGTATGGCCACGGCCAGATCAAACGGCATGGTATTAAGAAGCTCGCGTGCCTCCCCCAAACTTAAACCTGCGCTAAGTTTTGCCGGAAGCTCAGGATCAACCAACATAAACATGGCCCCAACCCCCGGGTCAGAAATACCGCTAACCAGCTGTTGAACAATGACGGTGTCTGCAAGCATGCCCGCCAGCGCAGGCGCTGATAAAATCGACAGAACGATATAGGCGGCCGTTACAGGCAAGCCCATACCCAGCACCAATGAAGCAACCGTGATTAACGACAGGGCAACTAACAAAGAGCCCTGAGACCACTGAGCAATCATTAAGGCAAACGTGTTGGCTAGGCCGGACGTTGTTACCGCATTATTAATAAGCCCGACAGCGACTAACAAAATGGCTGTCATAACCGACGTGCTAATACCCAGAGTTAGCGCTCTAGTGATGTTGCGTGGTCCCATTTTGTTTGGCGTTACCCAACTCACCACAATAAGAGTGGCTATGGCAGTTGCCGCTGCATAGCTTGGCGTCTTGCCGGTAACCAACATGAACGTCATGATGGTCAGAGGTAGGACAAAATTGAGCAGTCCTGCCAGCATCTTCTTCTTATCAACGGCCGTGACTTGTTCAGTGCCAATGTGGTACTTCATTGCTTCAATTCGAACAATGAAAGCAACGGATAAAAAGTACAACAAAGCCGGTACTACAGATACCGCAACGATAGTGCTATACGGAATTCCGGTATAGCTTGCCATGACAAAAGCCCCTGCCCCCATGATAGGTGGCATTAGCTGCCCCCCGGTTGAGGAGGCGGCCTCGACCCCTGCGGCAAATTGCGGCCTGAACCCGTTGGACTTCATTAGTGGAATCGTTATTACACCTGTAGACGCTGTATTGGCAATGGCCGAACCCGATATTGTTCCGGTCAACGCTGATGAGATAACCGCTACAAATGCCGCACCTCCTCTAAACCTTCCTGCAACGACTTTAGAAATTTCAATGACAAATTCAGATGCACCCGACACCACTAAAAATGCACCGAACACCATGAACAAGGTGATGTTGCTTGAGGAGATAGTTGCGATGATCCCAAACATACCTTCATCGTTATAAAGGGATCGGAACAAGACATCGTCTAAGGGCAAACTTGCCGTTCTAAAAGCACCCGGCATCATTTTTCCCAGAAACAAGATGTAAGCGAGTGACGTAATAACCAGTATCGGAATGATCCAGCCGGTTAATCGGCGGGTTAGTTCGATAACACCCACAATGACGATAAAACCGGCAATCCAATCTAAAGGACCAAACTGCCACGGTAAGCCGGTTTCAGCCAGGGTCCTTTCGTAGATACCGTTTTCCGCATGTGCGATCCAAAGCGATGACAATGCGATGGCGATACCAAATAGTAAATTAGCAATAAGTGAAAATCGCGTTTGTTTTCCGCGAGAAAACGTACGGGTTGTTACCGCCCCTAAAAACGCAAAGCCCCCGAAGTGGATTGCGTTTTGCCATAAACCGGGCTCATTTAAAAAGACGTTGGTAGCAACATGCCATATCGCAAAAAGACTGATAAGCACAACACCAAAGGCCCAGGGCCAAAGGTGTTGAGACGCGTAGTCTAGAGAGAACAGTTTAGAGCGAACATCGTAATCGCTGGAGTCCGAAACACTGTCAGGTGCTGTTTTTAAATCACTCATGGTTCAACGTTACCCGTCCAGAGAAAAAATCTACAACAGCCGAAACCAAAACCTTCGTCGCGGGCTGTCATTCAGAATTTGGAAAAAAGCCCCTCCACATCAGGGAGGGCATCTCGATTGCTATTTACAGGGATATAGCAAGAGTTAATGCAGTTAGACTGCTTTACAAATGAATTAGCGAAGCTAGCTGGAGAAGATATCTCCAGCTAGCGTTTCAAGGCTAAGTATTACTGAGCCATCAAGCGCTCAGGAACCTCAAGACCCACTTCTTCGTAGTATCGAGCAGCACCAGGGTGCAAAGGTACGGGCAAACCAGCCATAGCTGCATCGATATTCATCGCTTTAGTCGCAGGATGAATGGCCTGTAGGAACGGAAGATTTTCGTAGATAGTCTTCGTTAACTTGTACACGTGATCTTCGTCAACATCAGCACTAACCGCCAGGAAGTTAGGCTGGGCAATAGTCGTTACGTCTTCGCTCTGACCAGGGTAAGTACCCGCAGCAATGGTGTAAGGCGTCCAAAGGTTACGACCACCATCCATCTTTGCGGCTTCTTCTTCATTGACGTTCAATAACGTGAACTTGCCTTCGTTGGTTGACATTAACTTTGTGATGGCACTGGTTGGTGGACCTGAAGGAAAACCACCACCAACAGCTTGGCCATTGGCCATAGCATCAACAGATGGACCGTAACCGGCATAGATAAATTCAAAATCTGAATCGAAATCGACTCCCATGCCCGACATCAATACTTTGTTAGAACCTAAAGTACCTGAATTCTCTTTACCCATGGCGACCGCCTTGCCTTTCGCCGCCATCATGTCACTCACGGTTCCGCCATCAACCAGGTCGTTGGACAGAATAAATTGCTCGACATTTTGCCAAAGCATAGAGATAGAACGCATATTCTCCTGAGGCTCCGACACAGGCCCAGTTCCGGTGGCAGCATACGAGCCGTAAAGGCCCTGCAAGATGGCAAACTGAGCAGTACCCGCAGCCAGTGCCTGTACGTTTGCACCCGAGCCTGCTGAGTTAACCGCAGTCAGACTGAATTTTTCTTTGGGCAGCAATTTCACTTTTGAGAGTGTGGCGATCGCAGTACCCACTGGGTGGTACGTTCCACCTGTGGAAGCTGTGTTCAACACATAGTCATTGTCCTGGGCTTGTGCCAGTGGCATTCCCAGTGTCATGGCGAGCACCGCGCCTATCGCGGTGGACTTAAAAATCGGTTTCATTCAATTCTCCAAATTGGTGTTCAAGCAACTATCGCTTGTCACACTAGTCTCGCCACATAAGCGGACTATTGCAACAGAACTTAACCATATGATTTTCATGGAGAATTCTAAAAGGTCGTTCGCATCGCACCCATCACGCACCGTAAACCGGCGAATTTCTGCCAATTTAGTACAGCGTTCACACAATGCCTTGAGGCAACGCAACTCAGCTATGAGTCTGTCGAGTGATACCCAACCGGCGCATCTTATCGTTCAGGGTTCGTCGGTTTATCTTCAGTGATTCGATGACGCGCCCCATATGCCCGTCATGCTTCATGAGGCTCTCTTCAATAAGCAGCTTTTCATAGGCTAGGACTCGATATCGGAACGGTTCTGAATCGCTGTTGATATCAACATGCAAGGCACGCGTATCAATGGTGCCGTCGTAGCGGTGCTCCAGAGCTTGGAGCGTTGAGAGCAAATGCTCAGGCTCTACCGGTTTTTCCAGAAAATCTACTGCCCCCAACCGCATGGCTGCGACAACATCCGCAACCGTTGCAAAACCTGAGAAGAATACAACCGGGATGAGCGGGCGAATAATACGCGCCTGCGCCGTAAACTCCAGCCCACTGGTACCGGGCATTCGCAAATCCGTAACAATGGCATCTATTCGATCGGCTTTAAGCCTTTCTAGAGCAATTTCCGCAGAATCTGCGATAACAACGTCAATAAGATTAAGCCTTAAGAATCGTGCATTAGCGCCAAGCACATCTAGATCATCATCGACCAACAGAATGGTGAAAGGTGATTCAGGCTGAGGTTTTTTCTCTTTCATACATTTTTGTGAGCAACAACGCCTGTCAACGGCAGACGCAATTCGAAACAACTCCCCTTCTCCCTACCGGAGTACAGAAGTTCACCACCATGATCAGATGCAATTTGACGAGCAATGGTCAATCCCAGCCCCAGGCCATCATTTTGTTGTCTAGTCGTGACGAAGGGTTCAAACA
Source organism: Granulosicoccus sp. (assembly GCA_045110515.1). Taxonomy (GTDB): domain Bacteria; phylum Pseudomonadota; class Gammaproteobacteria; order Granulosicoccales; family Granulosicoccaceae; genus Granulosicoccus. Next base: position 125,373 of record JBGCGD010000016.1, read on the forward strand.
GTGTCTCCTGCATAGCGTCCGTGATCCCGGCACCGTTATCTGACACCGCAATAATGAAACGCTGCTTGTTATCGATGTCAACAGTACCTTGAGGCAAAAGAAGCTCTACCGACAGCGCCACCATTGGCGACTCAACTTTAAGTACGGCATCAAACGCGTTGTACAGTAGATTTAACAACGCTTGCTGGATAAGAACCTCGTCACCCAATACTCGCATCTCGAAGGAGGACTCTGAAACAACCAAATATTGTGAGACCGCTGGACGTTCGCGTTTTATAGTCGTTGTGACATCGTTGACCACTCTACCCACATCGAAGGGCGAAAACTGCGCATCGTTCTTCCGTGCCAAACTCCTTAAACTACTAATGACGCGGCCAATTCTTTTAGTTGTTCTATCACTATCAATAACAATTTGTTCAATTTCTTGAGGATCAGCGTTACGCTGTTCGATCATTGTGCGTAATGAGGCAAGGTTAAGCCTTAAGCTAGCTAATGGCTGATTTATCTCATGATTAATAGCACCGGACATTCTTCCCAGCATGGCAAAGTTTGATTCTGAAATGAGTCGCTGCTGCGCGCGTTCCAATTCTTCGGTTCTCAGCAACACCTTCTCTTCTAGCTCTTGCGAAGTTCTCTGTTCGGCTAGTACCAATTTTCTCTGCTGCTGATAAAGCCGCATTAATAAAAATGCGATTAAACAAATAGACGCAATGGCTGCGGCCAATATGAGCGCACTGTTTCGTGTTGACTCTTCATCAATCACTGTTATTAGACGCCATGGTTCCGTCTCTAACGCCTCGCTAAACAGGAAATACGTTTTGCCACTCTGGCCCTCAATACTCGCCCGCGCGATAGCATGATTATCCAGCTTGTTAAGCGCAGATGCGCGCAATTCATATCGACGCTCTTTTGCAAGCTGATCTTTTTGAGCCACTGACATAGGTGCGGTGGGCGTGTAGAGCAGGTCCTGCCTGGTGGACAAAATCACACCACCAAATTCATCAACCACCAGTGAGTCATATAGCAGCGTGTCCCAGGCATCGACCAGAACATCCAGCGATACCTTGGCAACAACAACACCCACGACCGATAAGTTTTCAGTAACCGGCTCTGCAATGAAATATCCCGGAATACCTGTCGTTGCACCAACGGCAAAGAAAGTTGCACTGCTCCCCTTAACGGCGTTTTTAAAATACGGCCTGAATGAGTAATTAATGCCGACAAAGCTTAAGGAATCAGACCAATTGCTTGACGCGATGGTTAAGCCTGTTCGGTCCAGCAAAAAAGCAACATCTAAACCACTGTCCTGTCGAGTTCTTTGCAACCTTCTGTTGGCCGCCTCAATACTCTTTGCGGATGTCCCTACCAGTGCCTGCCTGATTTCTACATCTTCTGACAACAACTTGGGGATGAAGGAGAATTGCGTGAGCTGCCGATCAAGATCAGCCAATTGGGCACTTTGCCGCCTTTGCTGTGTCTCTTGCAGCTCAGCGACGGTATAGGAAAGGCTAAGCTGCCATAAAAACACCAAAGCCAAGCCTGTGCAAACCCATTTAATTACGCTGCGCAAAAGGCCAATCCCTAGCGGTGGATCTACCCGAAAAACAGAATACTAATTGGATTGATCAGATGTTGGTTCATCGCCCTCAAGCAGCGCAATACGTTCTTCGAGCATCTTAAGTTGCTTACGGGTGCTAAGCAGAACCTGGGTTTGAACATCAAACTCCTCGCGAGTCACCAAATCGAGTTTCCCCAAAGCACTCTGCAACGTCGCCTTTGCATTTTGCTCAAAGTCATCTTTCATATCCGAGACGCCGGGCGGCAAAAGTTTACCAAGCGTATTGGAAATATCGTCAAAAACACGTGCATCAATCATAGGAGGCTCATTTCAAGGGTCGAGGTATAGGCGGCTACACCTATACCTAGTGATTTTCAATGCCAATACTTTACGCCATTTAGCCTTCTCTGGATGGGCAACAACCGTCAAAGCACCCTGTCCGTGCCACAACTCTGCCCATCGGTTTTCAAAGAAAGAGGCGGGTTTTGGCACAAGCTCATCTCGCACCATTTAAGAGCGCATTGAACAATACCGAGCACTGAAAGGGTGCAGTCACAGGAACTACAACCCGGTTAGAAACACCTAATTTATTGTTTTTATTGATTTATTCTGTATGGCACGCATGATGTAACTCCCATGGGCATATCAACCTCAAAACAGGGATCTGCACCATGAAACTAGTTACGGCAATCATTAAGCCTTTCAAGCTGGAGGATGTACGAGAAGCACTCTCAAACATCGGCGTGAAAGGTATGACCGTCACTGAAGTCAAAGGCTTCGGAAGACAAAAAGGACATACAGAACTTTACCGAGGCGCTGAATACGTCGTCGATTTCATACCGAAAACGAAAATCGAAATCGGCATTGATGACGATCAGCTGGACTCGGTCTTGGAAGCGATTAGCGAGGCCGCCGGCTCAGGAAAAATCGGTGACGGAAAAATATTTGTCACAACACTTGAGCGTGCCATCAGGATTCGTACCAACGAAACCGGACCAGTGGCTCTTTAACAAACGCTTATCAAACAAACACAAAAATAGAGAGAGACAATGGAACAACTTGCCGAACTGAGCTACGCGCTCGATACTTTTTACTTTCTGATGTCCGGTGCGCTGGTCATGTGGATGGCCTGCGGATTTGCAATGCTTGAAGCAGGCATGGTCCGCTCCAAGAATACAGCTGAGATACTCACCAAGAACATCGCCCTATATGCACTGGCTTGCATTATGTACATGCTCGTCGGCTACAACTTAATGTACCCAAGCGAAACGATTAGCCAATACATCCCAGGCTTGAGCTTCCTACTAGGTGCTGAAAACACCACTGAAGCTTTTCAGGCAGGTGGGGATGACGCACCTTACTACTCAGCACGCTCCGACTTTTTCTTTCAGGTCGTGTTCGTCGCAGCTGGTATGTCCATCGTATCCGGTGCTGTTGCTGAGCGAATGAAGCTATGGTCTTTCTTGTTGTTTGCAGCCGTCTTTACATCCGTTATTTATCCTATCCAGGGCTTCTGGAAATGGGGCGGTGGTTGGTTAGCCGATGCAAACTTCCAGGATTTCGCAGGATCAGGTGTCGTACACATGTGTGGTGCAGCAGCAGCTCTGGCAGGTGTGTTGTTACTCGGCGCTCGAAAAGGCAAGTATGGCCCTAATGGCGAAGTGAACCCTATTCCGGGCGCTAACATGCCTCTGGCAACACTCGGCACGTTTATCTTGTGGATGGGTTGGTTCGGTTTTAACGGCGGTTCGGAACTCAAGGTCTCGAACTTTGATGAAGCGAATGCGGTATCGGCAATTTTCGTTAACACCAACATGGCAGCAGCCGGTGGTGTAATTGCGGCGATACTCACTGTTCGTGTGCTCTGGGGCAAGGCTGATTTAACGATGGCACTGAACGGAGCACTGGCAGGTCTGGTTGCTATCACTGCAGAACCTCTAGCACCTAGTCCGTTAGCGGCAACTTTGATCGGTGCGACAGGTGGCATCCTGGTTGTATTCTCCATTATTACATTGGATAAACTGAAGATCGATGACCCTGTCGGAGCAATTTCAGTACACGGTGTCGTCGGTATGCTCGGCCTAATGCTGGTTCCATTGACCAATGGCGATGCAACATTCGGTGCCCAGCTTCTCGGTCTTGGAGCAATCTTTATCTGGACGTTTGGCACTAGCTTAGTGGTCTGGTTCATCATCAAGATGATCATGGGAATCAGAGTCAGCGAAGAGGAAGAGTACGAAGGCGTAGATATCTCCGAATGTGGTATCGAAGCCTACCCGGAATTCTCAGGTCGTAGCTAGTAGAGTATTTGTTAAACGCGTAACCCCGGCCTACCAGCTAGCCTGGCCGGGGTTTACGCCCCTCCTTCCAAGCACTGAGTGAACACACACCAGCTGCACAGGATTTGCTCTAACAGAACCTAGCAAATCCCTTTTAAATTCAATTGCTTAATTGTTACCAGAGGCTTAAACAAGCCGTCAGACTCAGCATTGAACCCCACCTGAGAACACACCAAGTCTAAAGACTACTTATCGCATTGGCGATATAGGCTTTATGACTCTATTCGCATTAGTAGGCTGCCTGATCATTGCAGGCGAAATTCGTTTTCAGCTAGGCCAGATACGGCAACGCCGCCTTCTCAGAGCGCAGGAATACCGGTTGCCCTGCTGAAGAATCCTTGGGTGAATACTGGTAACCCAGCTCACCAAACTCTTCAACAGCACTGACATCCTTAGCACGCTGCTGAATTAAGTAGCGGGCCATGGATCCGCGTGCTTTTTTTGCGAAAAAGCTAATGACTTTATATTGACCGTTTTTCTCATCCTTGAACACGGGTGACACTAGCGGCGCGGACAATTGTTTCGGGCGCACTGATTTAAAATACTCGTTAGATGCTAAGTTGATTACAGCCCCGTTTTTCATCGTCTCGAGCTCCTCATTGAGATGGTCGGTTATGCGATCTCCCCAAAATTCATACAAATTTTTTCCGCGACGCGTTTTTAGAGACGTGCCCATTTCCAAGCGATAAGCCTGCATGAGGTCAAGCGGGCGAAGCACACCATACAAGCCCGACAAAATCCGAAGATGCTTCTGGGCAAACTGTAAGTCTCTTTTTTTAAGCGTATCCGCATCTAATCCAACGTAGACATCGCCTCGAAAAGCCTGAATAGCAGGACGGGCATTATCGGTATCAAATGGCGGCTGCCAACTTTTAAAGCGATTCGCATTAACCTCAGCCAACGTCTCGCTAATACTCATTAAATCGCCTAACGTCTTCCGGCTGTAGCGCTTTAAAGACGTCACTAGCTTCGCAGATTCATCCATGAATTCAGGTTGTGAAAACTCTGGTAACCGCGCAGGCGTTTCCATGTCCAGCGTTTTTGCAGGCGAGAGTAAAATCAACATAATCCAAATTCCAGGCGTACTTAAGTGGCTAAGCGTCCAACTACTATCTGGTAGCAGAAGGAGAATGTAAGATTCTATTACGAATTAGCCTACGACACGGAGCACTGGTATGAACCAATCAGCCGCACTTTTTAATCCGCTAAAAATAGGTAGTCCCGCATAACTGAGCAACACCAAGCCTAGAATGGCAAAACCGCCATACTGTTGATTCAACTCGCGGTATTTCTGAGATATTCGTTTAGGTAGGAAATACGGCAGTATGTAATGACCGTCCAGGGGTCCAAGAGGAATCAAATTAAACAGCATGAGCAGTAAATTGATGTAGGTAAACCAATAGAAAAAGGTTTGTGTTCCCTGCTGCAACATGAATTCAACGTTATTGCTTGCACCCAGCACGTAGACGTTGACAGCCAGAAACGCCAATATCAGATTCGCTGCCGGACCGGCTAGAGCAATAAATAGCGTGGCCCAGAAGGAATTGAAATTTCGCGGATTGGTAGGAACCGGCTTCGCCCACCCAAAACCGACCAGGATAATCATGAGGAGACCGGTTGGATCAATATGAGAAACCGGGTTTAGAGTCAGCCTCCCAAGGCTTTCCGCGGTATTGTCACCATAATATTTGGCAGACCACGCATGACCAAACTCATGAAATGACAGTGAAATAATAATGGTGACGAGCAACACCGCAAACAACAATACCTGCCCGTCTATTAAAAGTGCAATCATGGAAAATTATTCTAATTAATGAGAGCGCCCTTAGGATGCACCGCTCATGATGGTACACGCCACCCAACAAATTGTGGAGTTTTGAAGACTTAGACCCTGCATGCCATGCAATTTTCTTGATGCCTAGCTATCTTCCATTGGCAGCTCACGAACATCAGAGCTAAACTGCCAGACAACAACTCATAAAGTGCTTCGACCACCCGCAATGATTGCCACAGACGCCGTGATAAACCTTGGACTACCAAAGCTGCCAGTTAAGGCCGTAACCCGGCGCCTATCGACGCTAGCGTCCGTGCTTTTAGCTGTCTCAGGCATAGGCTTGGCTCAGGCCGACGCCTACACCGACCTCGACGCCGTGGGAAAAGCGTATGTGACGCGTTTGTGCATGCCCATTCAACACATGAAAGATACCGCATCGTTCAGAGAGTGCGTTATCCAACATTCGAATGCCATTGCAGCTTCATCATCCACAACCGACTTGAACGTGGACGAAAGAATTGCAAAGCTTCGCGCGTGCGGCGAGGCAGGCAATGTTAATTCGGACTGCTCGCCCAATGCTGCCGATACTGTGCAATTGGCTGCGACATCCACAGAAGACTCCGTTTTAAACACCTCCTCCAGCCGTCTCAACACAAATCAGGAAGCGGTTCTGGGCGCACCGGCTGCAGCTTTGCCCAACAATACAAATGCGGCTACAACCTTCACGGATAACTTGACAGACACTGTTGAGCAATCCGTCGTAAATACATTAGAGGCGGTCACAGGAGATGACGCTGCCGATATTGCCGTCCAAGCTGTTGCAGTGCCTGTTGCCCCCTCTGTGCCCCGAACACCCACAACAGCGAGCGTTGAGCAAGCTGTTGTTGCAGCCGTTGACGACACCCGCCAAACCGCACAAGAGACGGCTCAGGCAAGCCCCGAGCCGGACAATACAACCCAAGCCAATATAGTGTTGGCACAGAACACCTCACCTGCGTCAACTGCACCGACAAGCTCAGATTCGAAAGCTACCGAAGAATCTGCTAGCGATATCAACAACGAGGACTTTGAGGAAGCTGAAGCCCCGCTGGACGTAGCGAAACGCTTATGGTCACAGCTACTTTCAAGCATGGAGGGTGTTTCTGGAATTCATAGAATAATCCTCCTTTCCGCAGCTGCCCTACCCTTACTGCTTATCGGCTTCTGGTTGTTGATGCGACGCCGTAAAAAAGAACCGGAGTACATTCCACCCTCTCACGCCGGTTCATTGAGAGATAGAGTCAGGGCCTATCCTGATGACGAGCTTGACGACACACTGGATACAGCGGCTGATCACTCGATTGAGAGCCAGCAGCTGTACGAAGAGCAGGCCAAGGAACTGTTTGCCGATGAAATTGACCCGGTTCTCAGTGATGACATCGATGATACCGTTGCAATGCCCGCATCGATAACCCCGGCGGCGGCAATGGCAAGAAACGACAAATTCGACTTTGAAACAGAAACAGAAACAGAAACCGGCACAGCGCGAAAAGCTGACACGACGGTTGAAGAAAATATGCGCTCCTGGCTCGACAGCCTTGAACACGATAAACAACTCTCAATTGCCATCGAATTCATGATTTACTGGATGGCGTACACCGATGAACGCTACCAGCCAGAATTAAAACAATCTGTTCTTGCCATGGAAGATCCTGATGAGCATGATCTGGTTAAGCGCCGTGTCCTCACCCACGATACTGCAGCGTTTGCCCAGACGACATCATGGCTACAGGACAATACGTCGACTGAGCAACGGGTACAAATAATTAAACTGTTAATGGCTCTGTTAGTCAGTGAAGGAGCCCTAACACCCGTGCAGAACACAATGCTACGATTTTTAACCAATGCTTTCGGCATGAGCCATGAGAAGCTCGATGAATGGTTTCAAACAGCATTCGCTGAACCACTGCCGCCAATGCCTAGACCGGATAAACCGTCGTGGTGGGAACAACAACCCGAAGACAAACGTAAACGTTGGGATGCCAGGTCAGTGGCTCAACAATCGCAGACCATTCAATCACGAGTGAAGTTAGGCCTGCCGCTCTCGGGTAGTCTTGATGCTGACGAGCTGGAAGAGAAGTATGAGCGGGCTATCTCTCGCTGCCGCCCCGACCTGTTTGATCTTTTGGGCGAACGGGAACAACTACTCGCTGAACAACAGCAACAGAAATTTGACACCGCATTTGAAACTCTCAAGGAGATCTCAATATGAGGAATTATTTACGCAGGCTCGAGCTTACGCGTAAGGCTCACTCATCTGAGATTGAATCAGCCATAAATGCCAGTATGGAAAACACGGTTGACGTACAGTCGGTGGCCGATGCGGAAAGCATTCTGGGTGATAACATCGTCCGCACCTATTACGAACGTACTCATGTTCAATATGAGGCCATTGCAGCAGCGATCGATTGCCTTGATTCACCGATCGCCAAAGACACCCAGGAATGGGGGGCCAGAGTAGTAGAATTTGAAGACGAAGATGACGACAACGACAACGACGACGACGACGACGAAGATCTAGATTAGGCTAGACATCGGCCGGAAAAATTCTAGTGCTTAGTTGTCGTACGGAACTGGGGCATGGGCCAAGCACACCTCCTGCATCTCTTGAACTGTCCGGCGAGAACCTAACAAAGAAAAATCGAATGTACCCCTGTCGGGTCTTTCGCTTTGCTCGCTAATACCGCTATCAACCACGTTGTTCACTGACCACTCGAAAGTGGCCCACGACGCAAGGTCTAATGCTTGCCTAAAGAGCTCGTGACGCGTTGGCTCGGCATTAAGTGAGATTCTGCGCAGTGATTTTTCCCAGTCTACGATTGATGGAAAATCAAAGGTTTCATCGTCCACCGTCATTTTCAGGTCGACGACTGAAACTCGCTCAATGATGTCCGGATCGGACACGATTGTGCTTATCATAGGCTCGCACGAAAACCTGGGCATCATGGATATGATGAGGCGCGCACCGTCTACATTAACTGACTCGGTTTGAGCAATGTATTCATTTATTGTGGATCCATCTTGGGATTCAACCTGACTGAGAGAGCCTCCCCAATCTAGATAAGCAGGAAAGTCCCCTCTCGTTTGAGAGTCGTCAGCGGAAACCTTACCGAGTGATATCACCACTAAACACGTGGTAAGAACAGCGCACTTACAGGAGTACATACAAACCTCTACCAACTCGACTGCGGCATTCTATCTGCTATCTCGATGCAATCCATAAACATCTGAAAAGAAATTCACTTCCTACCGACCCACTTAAGTATACATCGTGCGTACAGGCGCCTGAGGAGTACGTTTCAGCGCTAAATTAGGCGCAACACTGCCCGATTCATAACCAGAGGCACCTAATTTGCAAACTACTCACACTAATAACTCGTGTGAGGATCAGTTCGGTGACCCTACTGTTGTTTAAATATATTCTTCCAGGCCTACTGGGCTATACGCTTTTCGTAGGTATCGCGGCTCGCTTCAATCCTATCAACAAGCCAGCAGACCTTGCTGAACGCCCCTCTTGGATGCTGGGTATTTGGACTGGCCTGTCGGTGTCTCTAGTGCTAGGGATCGGCCTGCACATGGCGTACGACATGCCACTGGAAGCCGCCAAGAGTTTGGCAATGCCCGCTGCTTCGAGCCTTGCGGCTCTCTTAGGCATGGGATTCATGGCCTACCTAACCTACAACAGGCACATCGGCATGTTGCTCGATCATGAGGAAATCGAATCGGAATCTGAAGAAATTACCTGGGCGTCTAAAGTCCAACAACTTGATCCTCTGCTCGGCCGCAAGCGTTCGAAAACAAGCTCAACGCCATCGCATATGCAACCAGAACAACAAGACAAGGCCAGCTTTAGTACAGGTGCAGTTATAGAATTTACAGACCATCAACTCAAAAGGTTGGAAGGCAGCTCTACACAGGAATTGGACATCACGTTAGAGCCTGCCAAGAATGAAGACCTAGAGGCGACGATCAGACAGTTGCGTAAAGATCTCGTTTCAGCAAAACACGAAGTCAGGAGCCACGTCGCCGCCCGAGCAAACGCTCTGAGCACCGCCAACAAGTCCATTGCATTTGCCAGACAATCTATTGAACTAAGAGCGCAGTTGGAGAATGAGCTTGCGAATGCTCGAGAAACGCTAGCCGTTAGACAGTCAACGATTGTTAGATTGATTCAGCGATTGGAAACCGAGCAGAGACTGAGTGACAAAGAACTAGCAGTGCTCAAAGGTTACTCTAATCGAGAAGATGACTCCTTGACACAGACACCACTGAGATACGGTACGACAAACTGAATAGTGAATGGTGTGGTGATAGCGGGCTTGTCGCTTTGTTCAGCAACAAGCCCGAGTATTCTAGGAATGAATTGAAAATTGTCCTAATTTTTGGACACCATTCGCACGTGAACGATCAGTCAGGGAATCGCTTTGATATTTGCGTAACCTGAGGTCTTCCATGAATTCGAAGCTTTCTCTCGCGCTGCGTTGCATTCCAATCATGAGGAACACCGCAAAGAGATACACTCCTAAAAACGCAAGCAAGATATGAACGCCTTGCATCGTTAGAAAAGTTACTACCCCCGCAAAAATAATCGTGCCACCTGCGATGATACCCATGATTTGATACGGATTCATCGTCTCTCTCTTTTTGTGTACTACAAGGTAAATATACGCTCGGTTTTTAGCATTAGCAACCCCATAAAACCCTTATTTTTAGCCTCTTTTTCGCGCACTGCGCGTCAAAAACACCTTATACATGGCACTATTACAGCTACTTTTTACAAGACTATACGTTCGACTATGTCTAACAGACCAGTTATGCGGATTATGCGCATTTTGTCGGATCACACTCTCTTACTCGCTCGTGGAAATTATCACGCCATTTCACAGCGGGCAGGTTTATCCACCTCAGCGAACACCACCATAGACGAAAGTCAATAAGTTAACGCTGTCATTCCGTGTTATTCAGAAAATTTCTCAGCCGATGTGTTTATGCAAAAAAATAACCGTATTCGCATTATTGCGAACCATCCCGTGAGTGTTGATCACTGCGATCTATCTGTTTTAACAAGCGAAGGCATCGTTATTACTTACAGACTCGATGGACTCTCCAATGCCGTTGGAGAATACACACAATGAAATTAAGCAGCTTGACACCTATTAGCTCTGAGGATGTAGAAAGCACACTAAAAAGCCTTGCTGACGGCTCTATGACAGCTGAGGCTCTGACTAGAAAATGTTTAAAGCGCATCGGTGAGACTGATCACTATCTCGGTGCTTGGCAGCATATTGACGAGCAGTCTGCGATAGAACAAGCTCAGGCCGCTGATGAAAGACGTCGTTCAGGCAAAGCCGTGGGTTCATTGCACGGAATACCTGTTGGGCTTAAAGACGTTATCGATACCGTAGATCAACCCACAGAAAGGGGTAGTGAAATCTACTCCGGTCGTGTGCCGTCAGCCAATTCAGCGGTTGCAGAAAAACTGATTGAATCTGGTGCGGTTATTCTGGGTAAAACCGTTACGACTGAATTAGCCTGGATGCACCAAAGCGCCACGCGCAATGCGATCAACGGTGAATTTAGCCCGGGCGGGTCTAGTAGCGGGTCAGCAGCGGCTGTTGCAGCCGGACAAGTTCCGCTCGCCGTTGGCACACAAACGGGCGGCTCAGTTATCAGACCAGCAGCCTACAACGGTGTATTCGGACTCAAACCTTCACGCGGTTTAATTTCCAGACGGGGTGTTCTTCAAACCTCACCCACACTCGATCAAATAGGTGTGTTCGCCAACCACCTCTCAGAGGTTTGTACACTGACTGATGCACTTGCCGGTTATGATGCGACTGACACTAAAACCTACCTTAGGCCTCGCCCAAGTTTAGTCAGCGGGTATAAGTCGGATGTTCCTGTTGAGCCTACTTTTGCTTGGATCGATATGCCCTATGCCGATCGATACTCACCCACGTTGCAACTGGGAATCGACAAACTTTGCCATGTCATCTCTAAAGAAACATCAGCGACGCTGGATAGAATTCCGGCACCGCAGTCATTTACTGGGCTGCCCGCTTGTCATCAGGTTATCTACGATTTCGAAATACTGCAGAGTCTTGAAAACGAATGGAAACAACATCGCGACAAACTGAGCATAACAGCCATCGCAGGATTGGAGAGAGCCGAAGCTCGTACGCCTGATGAATACGAAGAGGCAATGGAAATACTCGCCTCTGCCAAAGAATGGTTCAATACATTCTTCCATGATTTCGACGGCATACTAACGCCTTCCGCACCCGATATCGCTCCACCTTATGGTCAGGGCACTGGCGATTCTATCTGCTGTGTTGTTTGGACTTTGTGCGGCCTACCCTGCTTATCAATGCCTCTATTAACGGGCGATAACAACATGCCACTTGGAATACAACTTGTCGGTGCATACGACCGAGACGACCGACTTGTGCGTACAGCAAAATGGTTGCTGGAAGCTCTCAATAACCCCAGGCTTTAACATCGCAAGAAATTTTTGAGGATGCGCCACCTGTGCTTTATAAAACTCTCAGCAGCTTAGGCGGTTAACAGCTGCATCACGTCTTTATTTATATACCGCTTATGCTTACCGATTCGAACCTCTGACAGCAAACCTGCTTCTAACAGTCGCTGCATCCAGGCAGTTGCGGTTTGACGCCTAGCCAAGCCACAATTACTTAAATCTGCCAAACCAAAACTGGGTCTGTAGCACACATTCAGTAATGCTTCAGAAGGTGGTTTTGGCAACAGTTCATGCATAGCCTCTTTCATTAATATATTTTTACGTTCCCACTGAAGCAGTTGTTCTGTAGCATCGACAGAAGCTTCAGTCACCGCTGTCATGAAAAATCGCAACCATGCAAGGTGATCTCCATAGGCGACTGCATTGTAAAGACACTGCCAATGCCGATTAGATCGCCGGCTAAAATACAGTGACAGCGGTAAAGCCGGTGCACAGAGTAAATCTTCCTCACAGATAAGCAGCAGAGTCAGTAATTGGCCAACCGCAATATTCTGATGTGAAAAGGGCCGCAAGGCCATCCACTGCCCATTCGCAGCAGCAGCCATAATCAGCGGATCAAGATCTCCGGCATCGCGCTGAATGAATGTATGCCAGTTTTCCAACAGCGCCTGCAGCCGTTCAGCCCCTGTAGGCGGGGTCAGTTTGAGAAAATTGGTATCAGCAATTGAGCAGGATTTATCCGGTGCGTCGCTACGCCGAATGGCGGTAGGTTTTCCATGCAACGCCGCCGCTAGATCCAAAGCTAATAAACTGCCAACAGGCTCGCTGGTGAGATTACTGTGTGCGTAGCTCCTTGCCGAAATGTGCCTGTGCAGAATATCTGAAGTATGACAATCTTCACCAACGCTCAATGACGCAGAGAGCTCAATAGCTTCACCCTGCATCTGCAACGCGCCAACAGATTCCATCACTGAAAAAGCGCTTATCGCAGTGGATGATACGGCAGACTGTTTCAATGCCTGTGCATATGTGGCGAGTGCCGCACGAGCTGGAATGGCAGCCTTTAACGTCTCAATTGACTCGAATCGGGATGCAGCAGGCAGCATCGGCAAAGCCTGCTTACTTTGCACCGATTTAGGAGGAGCAGACACCTTGTCTGATTGCATAGGGAGCCGCTGGCCACAGTTGCACAATTCGCCACCTATTTTACAAGGATATCTGCCTGTAAGTTAAGCGTTTTCTGAATTCGAGTTCACTCGCAACCCGGGTACCGACAACCCTGCAGCGCCATAGAGAAAATTAGCCAGTGGCTCGTTACCGAAAAAATCATAAACCGCCAATACATCGGCACATTCAGCACCAAAATAACGAATGTCTATGGTTTGAGGGTTATCGACCCTTTGAGCAACATAGCCAACGTCGGTTTGGTAAACACAAAACCTGCGCCTAATCGTATCGTCGTGATTCAGCGCAACGACATTTGCCAAGCAACGTCCCTGAAAGGCGATTTCGGTATGCCGATTCAATTTCACCACGACCGCTTGAAGAGTGTCCGTCATCATCAATTTCCAATGAACAGAATTGCGCCTACGCGCTTAAAAGTAGTCTAAAGACTAAGTCGCTTTCCTAAAGCAGAATAAATAGTTACAAATAGATACGAACCGAAACGCCACTATGGCTGAATGCACTGAAGATCCAGCTACCCAGACGCTTTTTGCTGGATTATTAGGAAAAAACAAGCGATTTACTGAGTGAATTACCCTAAACACGCGTGTTTTACGTATGTTTAGTTTATTGGTTTGCCAACAGATGATCACTGTCATGATCTTCTGTCATCAGTACACAAAATACCAGTGCCTTACTATAGGGCTGGTTTCTCGATTTTATTTTGTTGCGTCTTAGCGCACTGCGTTGTTAATTATGATTAAGCGAATTTTCTTCTCCCTGTTAGGGGTCTGTTTGATAGTAGGTGTCCTCGCAGGATTAAAAACTTTTCAAATAAAGGACCTTATCGCAGCCGGCGAAGGCATGAGCCAGCCCCCTACGGCTGTCACCGCCATCAGTGTTGAAAGAGCCAGTTGGGAAACAACACTTCGCGCTATAGGAACACTAGAGGCCGCTCAGGGCGTTGTTATTACAGCTGATTTGCCGGGGCGAGTATCAAAGCTGTATTTCGACGGCGGCGAACTCATCACCAAGGGAAGCTTGTTGCTGGAGCAAGAAACCAGCACAGAGGATGCTCAGCTAGCCGCAGCAGACTCCGATCTGGACTTGGCGCAGAGCAACCTGGACAGAGTATCGCGGCTTTATAGAAGCCGGGTCGTTTCCAGAGCTGAGTTTGATTCTGCTCAATCTCAGGCCAGCGCGGCACAAGCGCAGGTCGAGAACATAACAGCGGCACTGACGAAGAAACGAATAACAGCTCCGTTCGACGGTCGATTGGGTTTACGTTTGGTTGATATCGGGCAAGACCTTTCTCAAGGGGTCGCCATTGTATCTTTACAAGCATTGGACCCCATGCGCGTGAATTTCTCCATGCCTCAAAAGGCCCTAGCTCATATCAAAGACGGCTTAGAGGTTCGTGTGACCAGCAATGCCGTCGCCGATCGCGTATTCGACGGCAGCATTACTGCCATCAATACAGAAATTGACGCACAAACACGAACAGTCCGTGCACAAGCCACACTCAACGTAAAAGCCGAGGATGGATCATCCATCCCCACACTGCTTCCCGGTATGTTCGCAAGCGTAGAGGTTGTACTGCCCGATGAAAAAGAAGTATTGATGATTCCAATTTCAGCCGTGAATTTCGCCACCTTCGGCGACTCGGTGTTTGTTTTAGAGAACAACGAAAATGATCAGCTGAGTGCAAGACAACAATTCGTTCAACTAGGTGAAAGACGAGGAGACTTCGTTGAAGTGACCAAAGGCCTTGAAGAAGGACAAAACCTGGCAAACGATGGTGTCTTCAAACTACGAAGCGGTGCAACCGTCGTTGTCAAAGAAGACGGTTCAGAGCCAAGCTTGAATCCGCAACCCGACAATTCTTGAGATCACCATGCAATTCACGGATATATTTGTAAAGCGTCCTGTACTTGCGATTGTGGTGAGCCTGCTGATAATCATTGCAGGGATTCAGGCAGTCAGTAGTCTTAGCATCAGGCAATACCCGCGAAACGACAATGCGGTCGTCACCATAAACACAGCGTACATAGGCGCCAGTGCTGAGTTAGTTCGTGGCTTTATAACAACCCCACTAGAACGTGCTGTCTCCGGAGCCGACGGTGTCGAATACGTTTCCTCTTCCAGTGCACAGGGGCTTTCAACCGTCAGCGTTCGGCTGGAGCTAAACTACGACCCCATCAAAGCCCTCTCAGAGATCAGCTCTAAGGTTAACCAAGTTCGGGGCGATCTTCCGCCCGAAGCAGAAATACCGGTCATTAATGTTGAATCAGCGGACAGTACCGTTGCATCGGCCTATTTAAGTTTTACCTCGGACATCCTCGAGCCTAATCAAGTAACCGACTTCTTAACCCGGGTTGTACAACCTCGCCTAGCTGCAAGGGACGGAGTTCAGCGGGCTGAAGTTCTCGGCGGAAGAAACTTTGCCATGCGCATCTGGCTTGATCCCACCTTGTTAGCGGCTCACAACATCTCTCCTGCGCAAGTGAGACAAGCGTTAAGTGCTAACAACTACTTATCGGCATTGGGCAAAACCAAAGGCGCGTTAATTGAAGTCAATCTTGCGGCCAACACCGATCTATCAACGGTGGAAGAATTCGAGGATCTCGTTGTCGATTCAAGGGGCAACTCCGTTGTACGAATTCGCGATATAGCTACTGTTGAAATGGGTGCGGACCTCACTGATGTAGAAGTTCGATATAGTGGCGACAAAGCCATCTTTATGGGTATATGGCCACTACCCAATGCAAATACTTTAGATGTCATTAAAGGCGTCCGGGAAGAGTTGGATGACATAAAGAGCACACTACCGACTGGTATGACTGCAGCCGTTGCTTACGATGCCTCTGAATACATCGCAAGCTCAATCAGAGAGGTTGTCACCACACTGGTTGAAACACTGATCATTGTCATGCTGGTGATCTTCTTGTTCATGGGATCGCTCCGCTCCGTCATTGTCCCCATCATGGCAATACCCATCTCGCTAATCGGCGCTGTCTTTCTCATGCAGATGTTCGGCTTTAGCGTAAACCTACTCACGCTGTTAGCCATCGTTCTCTCGGTAGGCTTAGTGGTCGACGATGCTATCGTCGTTGTCGAGAACGTAGAACGACACATCAGCGAAGGTAAATCACGCATACAAGCTGCCCTGTTGGGTGCCAGAGAACTCGTCGGCCCTGTTATTGCGATGACCGCAACCTTGGTGGCGGTGTACTTGCCCATTGGTTTGCAAGGTGGTCTGACCGGCTCATTATTCCGCGAGTTTGCTTTTACACTCGCAGGAGCTGTAACCATATCCGGTATTGTGGCGTTAACACTTTCACCCATGATGTCGGCCGCCTTACTGCGTGAAGGTGACTCTGAGAAAGGATTTCAGAAAAGAGTAAACAACACGTTTAATGCTGTTCGGCGTGGCTATGTAAAGCTTCTGAATGGCACATTAAAGGCTCGTCCAGCGGTCTATATTTTCTGGTTTCTGATCAGCCTGCTATGCATTCCGATGTTCATCATGTCTCCGAAGGAGCTAGCACCCACCGAAGATCAAGGCATTCTGTTTGGCATCGTAAACGGCCCAGGCAATGCCACTATCGAAGCGGCATCGCGCTACGCGGGCCAAGCTGATGATGCCTTTAACAGCGTTGATGAGACCGAGTTCACCTTCCAGTTGACGTTTCCATCGTCAGGTTTTGGAGGCATGGTACTCAAAGACTGGAGCGAACGTGAGCGATCTGTATTTGATATCAAACCAGAAATCGCCCAGAAGCTAAACAACATTGCCGGGATCAACATGTTTCCTGTCACTCCCCCGGCATTGCCCGGTGGCGGAGACTTTCCGGTCGAATTTGTTATTGCATCTACTGCCGAGCCTGAACAAATTCTGGAATTTGCCAGAGAAATTCAACTACGTGCAATTCGCTCTGGCATGTTTGCGTTTCCGCCTATCATCGATACCAAAATTGATAAGGCCCAAACTGAAATTGTGTTCGATAAGGACAGAGTGGCCGACATGGGACTGACCATGCAGCAAGTCGGCGCTGACATCGGCACCCTGCTAGGTGGAGGGTTCGTCAATCGATTCAATATTGAAGGACGAAGCTATAAAGTCATTCCGCAAGCACTACGCAGTGAGAGACTAAACCCGGACCAACTGCAGGATCTTTATGTCTCAGGACCTAACGGCACTCTGATTCAGTTAGGCTCTATCGCCTCACTGGAACATGGCACCGTCCCCCGGGCACTGAATCGTTTTCAGCAATTGAATGCCGTGAAGCTCAGCGGAGTATCAATAAAACCACTCACCGAAGCACTAACCTTTTTAGAGGATACAGCCAGCGAAGTTTTACCGGCTGGCTATACACTCGACTACACCGGTGAATCGCGCCAGCTCAGGCTTGAGGGAAACAAGTTTCTGCCCGCATTTATGCTGGCGGTTGTGCTCATTTATCTCACCCTGGCTGCACAGTTCAATAGCTTCAGAGACCCCTTTGTCATACTGGCAGGCTCAGTTCCCTTGGCGATGTTTGGCGCGCTCATTTTTACGTTCTTGCGTATGCCGAACCCGGAGCTACCCCATTGGACGAACTCCTTTACCACCACGCTCAATATTTACTCACAGGTGGGCTTAGTCACGCTGATTGGCTTGGTGGCGAAAAACGGAATTCTAGTCGTGGAATTTGCCAAACAAATGCAGCAACAAGGGCTTCACAAATTGGCGGCGATCAAAGCGGCATCAGCGACTCGCTTCAGGCCTATCCTGATGACAACCTTTGCCACCGTGGCAGGCCACTTCCCGCTTATCTTGGTCAGTGGCCCGGGAGCAGAAGCAAGGAATTCAATCGGCTTGGTGCTTGTCGGCGGAATGGCAATCGGCACCCTGTTCACCTTGTTTATCATTCCATCGATCTACATGCTTTTCGCAAAAGACCTTGGTGGCACTCGTGATTCGCTGGAAGATCCTGCTTAAGTGCTAAGCAGGATCAATATCGATCGGCGAAATCAAATAAACCGGTGTAATGACCCTCGGCTTGTACGCCGTTTTCGAGCGTTAAGCTGAATCGCAGTTCGATATCTGGAAGCATGCCTCCGAATTCGATGATGCCGCCCGTAACCTGAAAGGTTTCGTTGGGTTCTACATCCCCACTTTCATTCACATCAACACCAACCGTTGCTACATCGAAATACGCAGTACCCGCCAAAACGCCGCTTCCAGAACCAAGCGGCGAGTAGCTATAGGTCGCAAACGAAAACGACTCTCCGGGGCTGTAGAGTTCTGCATACACGACAGCACTGGCTTCAACAGGGACTAGCAAGCTGTGAGTTACGCCGTCAATCGTCGTGGGGGTCACGATGAATTTACCATTGGTGATCGTGAAATCGATGCTGTAGTGATTCTCCTCAATACCCCAGATATCTCCTAGCGCAGCATCAAGAGGGTACTCAACGGAGCTTACCTTAACGTTGCTATCACCTTCGGGCCCTGCGACGACAGGCACATCGTCAATGGGCTGAGACACAGAGGGTGGTTGAGCAGGGTCTACATTCTCACCATCGTTCTGAGGCTGTGAGGAATCCATGTCGGCCACATTTGCTGAATCGCCACAGCTCGCCAGCGCGAATGCAAGAGCGCAGGTGCAACAAACATGTGTATGGAATCGACTCATTGACCACCCAACCAATCATGTAAATTTCAAGGAACTACGTGACTAACGGCATTTTTTTACGTTACAGGGTTACTCATAGTTAACTTTAGACGTTACGTCCAGTTATCTGAGTGTGCGGTAACCAAAAAAAACGCGATTTACGGCAGTTATTAGGCATATAAACGAAAACGCCCAGGCAATTAGAGAAAAATGCGAAGCGAAAAGACACATCAGTGCAAAACAGATAATTGTTTCCGTACCTTCCGCTAACCCATTGAGGTAATACAAACTTTTGTATTCAAAGTCAGGGTTCTCTATCGAGCGCTCTTTTGCAAGAGCAGCGAAAGCCAAAAAACTGGCGCCCGTCCCTACAAAACTTGCAATTAAAACAGCACAAGCCAGTGCATTTTGCTCAGGATCTGCTAAAGCAAATCCTAACGGAAATGTTGCATAGAAAAAAAAGTCCAACGTAATATCCAAAAATCCACCCGCATCGGTGGGCGTGCTCAACCGGGCTAATTCACCGTCAACTCCATCTGCTATGCGGTTGAGCAACAGACAAACAAGACCCAACATCGGATTACCTGAAGCAACAGCGGGTATTGCCATTAGTCCAATGACAAAGCCTACAACTGTTACGGTATCAGGACCAACACCTCGGCTATGTAACTGAGCCGCAACTCGTTTTAGAGGTCTCTTCAGAATGGGGACAATAAATTTATCCAACATAGGATTGTTAGAAGACTTGTGTCGAAGACTGAACCGTTAAGGAGCTGACAGAGTGATTACGCTCACCGATAGTCAGCACTCTGGCATCCGAAGGTATGTCCGCCAGATCATGAGTTACCAGTAAAACCGGTAACTTTGCGGCAGCCTCCCAGGTAAAACGTCTTATCTGTTCTCGCAAAGCGGTATCTAATCCTGAGAAAGGCTCATCAAGCAACAAGGCGCAGGGATCTGAGAGCAGTGTGCGTACAAGACTCACTCGGGCGCGCTGTCCACCTGACAACGTGGCCGGGTCTCGATCTTCCATTCCAGCCAGACCCGCATCGGCCAGGCTTTGCTGGACACGATCGCGACGGCTCTGTCGAGTGCCGCCACGCAAACCAAAATAGAGGTTTTCCCCGACGCTCATGTGCGGGAACAGATAATCCTGCTGAAGCATTAAACCCAGACGGCGCTTCTCCGTCGGTAATGGGTTAAGCATTTTCTCACCCAACCACACGCTTCCTTGGGCACTAATGCGAGAATCTGCCGTGCCGGTCAGCCAACTCAATATGCTGGATTTACCACTACCACTGGGGCCCATGAGTGCCAGCACACAACCCGGCTCTATCGTAAATGATAAGTCTTCCACCAAGCCCTGAGCGTTAGGCAAATGAAGGCTCAGATTGTCTACGCGCAATGAATGCATACTTAAGCAATCGTTCCTGACGGGTTAGTGGAATTGCCTCTCTGCAATCGGGTTTGTCGCCAACGAGGGTAAATTAATGCCAACACAAATGCCAGAAGCGGTAACAAACTCTGAAGAACCGCAAGCGCTGCTATGACTCGACGGTCCACACCACCAAAACTTGTGACCAGTTCTGTTGATAAGGTTTGGTGACGCCCGGCCCCTAATAGAAGCGTCGGCAAGTATTGCGCGACACTTACAGCGATAGCGACGGCAGCAGCTTGGCAAAGCGGCCGTCTGAGCATAGGCAGACGGATTTTCCAAAGCACCTTCCAATAGCCTGCGCCCAGGGAATGCGCAGCATGTCCCCATGCCGGATCCAGCTCACGCCATGCCACGGCCAGGATAAGCACCACATAAGGCACGGTATATAGCCAATGGGTGTAAACGACCGTTCCCCATTGCCCGTCTATCCCCCACCAAAGCGCCACCGCCTGCCATCCAAACAGAAGACTCACCTGCGGAATAAGCAAGGGTAGAAACCAGATGCTATCCATTTTCGGGGCGATACGATAACGCTCAAGCTCTAACCAGACAACAGCGCTGAGCAACGAGACAAGCATGACCGTCACGGCAATCGTCAAAGTCGTCCAAGCCGGTTGCAACAACATGTCACCGCGAGTTGTCCAGTTGTTCAACGTCCACTCACTAGGGATTGCATCAGGGAATCGCCAACGACGGGTGAAGCTCCACATCAACAGTAAGATCAGAGAGCCAATACAGGCGAAAAGCAAACTGATGACAACAACTTTTCCGACCAATCGGAAAAGCCCAAACCCCTGTCCTCTTGCTCCACTTTGGCGTCGCGCAGCGGCAATTTTTCCAACAAAATGCTCTAGACACCACATCAGGAAAAAGCAACAGGCAACCAATGCAGCCAGCAGCAATGCACCCGCTGATGCCGCACTTCGTGAGTCCGGATCGTTGACCAAACTCATTAAAAGCACCGATAACGTCGGAGGGCTGCCTGGCCCAAGTAACAAGGCCATATCAACAACGGTCAAGTTAAACGCCAGAATGATAAGCAGCGTTAATCGAATCCTAGGGTACAAGCGTGGCAAGATCAGACGACTCCAGCAACGAGCTGGCGAATAACCCAAGGTTCGACCAATTCGCAACGAAGCGCCGACATTCAATGCAGACAGTTGTGCTGCGGCAGCCAACAATAGAAAGGGTGTCTCCTTGATGACCAAACCAATAATCAAGGACCAGCCGCCTGCATCCGGAACAACCCAGTCAGTGGGGGGTCTTGTTAGGCCTGAAAAGGTTGGAGAGACAAATCGGACAAGCGCCCCACTGGGGGCAATAAGAAAGAGTAAGCCGACTGCTATGGCCGCATGAGGCACTGCCAATATCGGTGGCAATGAGGCGCTTAGAAAACGCCACAAACGCGTGTCGTGCACACAGACCAACGTCATCAAGGTGACAACAAGAACTAAAACGGTTGCCGCAATGCCGGTAAACAAACTCAAATACGTCGCAGAAATAAATCGTGGATCAGCAACGACAGCCTCAAAGCCACCTTCTGTAGCCAGACTATCAACCCATCCAAACGCTGGCATCACTGTACCTGCAGCGCCTAAAACGATGGGCAAAAGAAACAAGGTAGCGACAAGGCCTGCGAGCCCAAACAGGTACGGCCTCATACCAAACTCGAGTGCCAGCCGGATGGAGGGGAGATTGCTCGTACCAGCATCCGAAACAGACGCATTAGTTAACTACTGGCCGTAGCGTTCGAGCCACGCTTGTTCCAATGCATTTGCCCAAGAAGCATGTGGCTCTGCTAAGACCGAACCTTCACCAATGGGCAGCGCCCAAACACCCAAGTCAATGCCTTCGAACAGAGCACGATCACCAGCTTCCAAGGTGGATATATCCAACACAGTGGGCTCTCCCCAGAATTCAGGATTTGCTTTACGAGCCTGAGCTTCTGCAGAGATCAGAAAATTTGCGGTAACCATTGCCGCAGCTTTGGCATTGGCATTCCAGGGAATAGTCACGAAGTGGGTGTTACCGATGGTGCCGTTATCGAACACATAGGTACGAACAGAATCGGGCAACTGCCCACCCTTAACCGCCGCTGTTGCCTCATTAGGATTAAACGACAGAGCGATATCAATCTCGCCATCATCAAGCAGCTGTCGAGTCATCTCACCGCTAGTGGGCCAGGACTCACCAGCCCCCCTTAACAACGGGTGAAATTCATCTAGGTATGCCCAGAGCGGCGCAGTGACCGATTCAAAATCGCTTGTCGAAACATCGTTAGCCAGCGCTTGTGCCGTTGCGTCTGAACCTGCTCCCAGCTCTATCAGGAGTTGCTTTACGAAAGTTGTACCATGAAATGCAGGTGGTGCAGGATAGGTAAACCGACCATCACCCTTAACGAATTCCATCAGCGCCTGGGCTGATCGCGGGGGATCAGCCACCGTGGCAGTGTCGTGAATAAAAACAAGCTGCGCTCCTCCCCATGGAGATTCCAACCCGTCGACAGGCACCGAAAAGTCCGCTTTGATAGACGGTGAATCCTGAACAAACTGGCTGTTGGGTAACTCTGTAGCAAAGGCTCCCCAGGTAAGCGCCTGGCGCTTCATGGCTGCAAAGTTTTCACCATTGACCCACATTAGATCGACATTGCCTTTCTCATCACGGCCAACGAGCTTCGCTGCTTCAAGCTGACCTACGATTTCAGCGATATCGCCGACTTTTACGTGTTCGAGAGTGACACCATAGTCTTCGCTAAGCCGTTTGCCCACCCAAGCTAAATAGCTGTTAATTCGTTCGCTGCCACCCCAGGCATTAAAGTACACACTTTGCCCTTTGGCCTCGGCAACAACCTCACTCCACGGTGAGTCAGGCTCGACGGCGCCAGCTTGTACACTTGAGAGCAAGGCAACAGCGCCCGCCCAGGATAAAAGTATGTTTCGACAGTTAGACATGCGAAATGTGGTGCTCCGGGTAGTGGTAATACGGTCGACTGCCGACCCGTTATAAAGCATCAGAGATATATTTTAAACAAAGCCCTGATGCGCTTTTATGTCCTCAACATTACATAAAGGTTCCAAAAGGAACCCGTTTCTGTGCCATGGATCGTACCTAATATCGGGGGGGGCTGCGTCAAGTTTGTGCCTTTTGCCTCCTCAATAGGACAATGGCACGGCAGTGGCATGTAACTTAGCGCTCTCTCGGGGGAGGCTTGGGAAACAGACTGCTAAACTTCCGGTAGTGATAACACCCGGTGAGCACTTCAGCAATCGGTCTGGTAAAGATGAGTGTCTAGATGAGAAATAGAATACTTCGCAACTCAAATCGTATGACAGCGTGGGTTAAGACAATAGGGCTTGCTGCAGGCTGTTTGGCCGCTGTTCTTGTAAACAGCACGGCCAGCGCAGACGTCACCAAAACCTGGAGCATTGCAGAGTTTGGAGAACCCCTTTACGACGAGTCTATGACTCACTGGCCATATGTTAATCCTGACGCACCTGTAGGTGGCTCGATTGTATTAGGCGCATTCGGTAGTTTTGACAGCCTGAACACGTACATTCTCAAAGGCAGCTTTCCGCGCAGCCTAGGCGCTGTAGGCGACTCCCTTATGATCGGTTCAGCCGACGAGCTGTCCTCCGGCTATGGGTTGCTCGCAGAATCTGTTGAATACCCTAACGATAAGTCCTGGATCATTTTCAACATGCGCCCCGAGGCACGCTTTGATAATGGCACGCCCATTACGGCTGCGGATATCGAATTCTCTTTTAAAACCATTCGCGAACATGGACGGCCGTTTCTAAAGTCATTCTACGATGAAGTGGCTAGTGCCGAGGTACTGGACACCCATCGAATCAAATTTACTTTTTCAACCACTGACACAATGAAACCGCTGATGAAGGTTGCAGGCTTATCACCGCTCTCAGTTGAGTACTGGAAAGACAAAGACATCAGCAAAACGTTCTTAACACCACAACCCGCTAGTGGCGCATACGCTATTTCAAATATAGATGCGGGCCGATCTATCACCTACAAGCGTGTAGAAAATTACTGGGGTAAAGATCTTGCGGTTAACAAAGGCTTAAATACCATTGACACTATTCGCTTCGACTACTACCGCGATTTAGAAGTCATGCACGAAGCCTTCAAGGCTGGCGACATAGACTTTCGCGCTGAAAACAGTTCAAAGCGATGGGCAACCGGGTATGAAATGGAAGAAGTAGACAATG
This sequence comes from Granulosicoccus sp., assembly GCA_045110515.1. Taxonomy (GTDB): domain Bacteria; phylum Pseudomonadota; class Gammaproteobacteria; order Granulosicoccales; family Granulosicoccaceae; genus Granulosicoccus. Next base: position 150,043 of record JBGCGD010000016.1, read on the forward strand.
GCGAGGTTTTACTAATCACACCACCGGACAATACCCCGCAAGCAATTCAGGCGTTCTTCCTGAATTTACGCAGACCGCCCTTCGACGACATCAATGTACGTAAAGGTATAAGCCTGCTGTACGACTTTGAAACCATCAAGCGGACCATTTTATACAATCAATACGATCGCATAAACAGCTACTTCCCTAACTCAGAATACGGCGCATCAGGCGTTCCATCCGCCGAAGAAATCGCCGTACTGGAACCGTACAGGGATCAGCTGCCACCCGAAGTATTCACAGAAGAATTTAAATTCCCCGTCAGCGATGGCAGCGGACGCAATCGAAAACAGTTGCGTGAAGCCATTAAACTTTTCAACGCTGCAGGCTGGAATTTGGAAGGCGGTAAACTCATGAAAGACGGCAAGCAAATGGGCTTGGAGCTATTGCTTGTACGGCCGGATGGCCAGCGCGTAGCCGCACCGTTTCTTCAGAACCTGAAAAAGGCGGGTATCGACAATACAGTACGAGTTGTTGACAGCGCTCAATACCAGGTGCGAGTCGACGACTTTGATTTCGATATGATTTCAGCTCGCCTTAACTTTTTTCCACCACCCGGCCCGGAGCTACGCTCTTACTATGGTTCCGCTGCAGCCACAGAACGTGGCACCGCGAATATGGCGGGCATCGTAAACCCGGTGGTTGATGAGCTCATCGAAAAAATAATTGCAGCTGAATCATTGGAACAGCTGCAGGTTATTAACCGTGCATTAGATAGAGTGCTACTTTGGAACTACTATGTCGTGCCTCAGTTTTACAATGGCACTCATCGCTTTGCCCATTGGAATCGTTTTGGAAAACCAGATGTGTTGCCCAAGTATATCGGCTCAGGTTTTCCAACCGGTTGGTGGGTAGACCAAGCGCTAGATAGCAAACTGGACTTGACTCGTTAACACGATCTTTAATCAAGCAAGTCTGTCCATTCCTCGCTAATGCTGGCTTATATATTAAGGCGCCTGTTACTGATCATCCCGACGCTGTTGGGAATCATGATCATCAACTTTACCGTCATCCAGTTTGCGCCAGGCGGACCGGTAGAAAAAGTCTTAGCTGAAATGCGTGGTAACGCAGCTGATTCAACGGCTGCGTTTTCCGGTCAGGCCGGTGACTTAGCCGACTCCGGGCAAGACACCGGCAGCTTACAATCCGGCACCGACTCTAAGTACAGGGGTGCGCAGGGACTAGACCCTGCCATTATCGAAGAGATCGAAAAGCAGTTCGGCTTTGACAAGCCAGTACATGAACGATTTTTTACCATGCTTTGGGACTACGCCCGATTTGACTTCGGCAGTAGCTACTTTCGCGACGAAACCGTTATCAATCTTGTGCTGGACAAGATGCCGGTATCGATAAGTCTGGGCTTATGGACCACTTTATTCGTCTACTTAATATCCATTCCCCTGGGCATAAAAAAGGCCGTCAAAGACGGCTCATCATTTGATGTGTGGAGTAGCGGTGCGATAGTTGTCGGATACGCCATTCCGGGTTTTCTATTTGCCATACTGCTTATTATTTTATTTGCAGGTGGACGCTATTTTGATTTCTTTCCGCTCAGAGGTCTCACTTCCCCAAACTGGGATCAGCTGGATTGGCCAGCCAGAATCGCAGACTATTTCTGGCACATCACGCTGCCGGTCACGGCCATGGTTATTAGCGGATTTGCAAGCTTGACCATGCTAACTAAGAATTCCTTTCTTGATCAAATTGGTATGCAGTACGTTCAGACCGCGCGAGCAAAAGGGCTAAACGAGAATCAGGTTTTGTACAAGCATGTATTTCGCAATGCCATGCTTATCGTCATAGCAGGATTTCCCAGTGCTTTCGTGTCTATCCTGTTTACCGGGTCCATTCTGATCGAAGTCATATTTTCACTCGATGGACTTGGACTACTAGGGTGGGAAGCGACCATTAACCGAGACTACCCGGTGGTCTTTGCCACGCTGTATTTCTTCACGCTGCTCGGTTTAGTTTTACAGTTGGTGGGTGATGTTATGTACCACTTGATTGATCCGAGAATTGATTTTGAAAGCCGGAATTTTTAGCGTGATTCTATCTTTCACACCCAGGTTAAAGGAGGCTCAACGATGCCTCTAAGCCAGATAAATCAAAGAAGGCTTGCAAGCTTTAAACGTAACCGGCGAGGCTTCTGGGCATTTTGGATTTTCAGCGTTATATTCATACTTTCCTTGTTCTCCGAGTTTATTGCTAACGACAATCCGTTAGCCATTAACTACGATAACGAATGGTATTTCCCTGTACTGACCTCGTACCCGGAATCCACCTTCGGTGGAGACCCCGGTTTTGATTCTGACTACACGGACCCCTACCTGACAGAGCTCATTGAAGAGAAAGGAAAAATATATTGGCCGCTGGTACCGTTCAGTCATGACACCATTGATTTTGATCTGCAAAGCAGCCCGCCTAGCGCACCGTCAAGCCGACATTGGCTAGGCACCGATGATCAGGGGCGCGATGTCTTTGCACGACTGCTGTATGGTTTCCGCGTGTCGGTCAGCTTTGGTTTGTTACTCACCCTTTTCAGCACCATCATCGGTGTGGCCGCAGGCGCTGTACAAGGCTACTTTGGCGGACTGTTAGATTTACTAGCACAGCGTTTTATCGAAATATGGCAAGGCCTACCCGTGCTCTACCTGCTCATCATCATGGCCAGCGTTATCCAACCCGGTTTTGTTTCTTTATTGGTTTTAATGACACTGTTCAGTTGGACATCGTTAGTCGGGGTGGTCCGTGCCGAGTTTTTAAGGGCGCGCAATTTTGAGTACATCCGCGCTGCAAAAGCCTTAGGTGTCGGTGACACCACTATCATGATCAGACATACCCTGCCCAATGCAATGGTCGCAACAGTGACGTTCCTACCCTTCATATTAAGTGGGTCCGTAACCACGTTAACAGGCCTTGATTTCCTAGGGCTGGGACTACCTCCAGGATCGGCTTCTCTAGGGGAAATGCTTAAGCAAGGCCGTGACAACCTTCACGCTCCCTGGCTGGGGCTCTCCGCGTTTCTGGTTCTGGCGTTCATGCTAAGCCTACTCGTGTTTGTTGGCGAAGCGGTACGCGATGCGCTAGACCCAAGAAAAACTTTTGCAGGACAATCGTCTGATGAGTAAACCATTACTCAGCATCAGTAACTTAAGCATCGCCTTTGGTGAGAACACTGCGCCATCGGTTAAAGATGTCAACGTGACGATAAACAAAGGGCAAACAGTTGCCCTAGTAGGTGAGAGCGGGTCGGGAAAATCCGTAACCGCCTTGTCGGTCATGCAGCTACTCCCCTACCCGTTTGCCAACCATCCCAGCGGCAGCATTTTGTATGAAGGGCAGGAATTAGTGGGCGCAGGTCCAACGGTCATGCAGTCGGTTCGTGGCAATCAGATCAGCATGATTTTTCAAGAACCCATGACATCGCTTAACCCGCTACACACCATCAACAGACAAATAAGCGAATCGCTAAAATTACATAAAGGCCTTGATGGCCCGGCATCGCGATTAAGGGTGCTGGAGTTGTTAGAACTTGTCGGCATCCGCAATGCGCAATCACGCCTTAAGGCCTACCCGCATGAACTCTCCGGTGGACAGCGTCAACGCGTCATGATTGCAATGGCATTGGCCAACGAACCAGACCTGCTAATTGCTGATGAGCCAACCACCGCACTAGACGTGACTATTCAAGCACAAATACTGGAGCTTTTAAGCGAGCTTCAAGAAAAGCTTGGCATGGCGCTATTACTCATAACCCATGACTTAGGCATTGTGAGAAAAATGGCTGACCACATTCATGTCATGACTCAAGGTGAGATTGTGGAGTCTGGCGATACCACTCAGATTTTTGAAAACCCTCAGCATAGCTATACGCAGCACTTACTCGCCTCCGAACCCGCCTCTCTTCCCATGCGCGACACTGGTAAGCAGGCTGTCGTATTGCAAGCCAACAACATACAGGTGCGTTTTCCGATTAAAGGCGGTTTATTTGGCCGCGTTAAAAGCCACGTGCATGCCTGCGACGATATTAGCCTTATGCTAAAAGCCGGCAGAACCATGGGGGTGGTTGGAGAATCCGGCTCCGGCAAAACCACTTTGGGTTTAGCGCTTCTGCGGCTCATTCAAAGTGATGGTGAAATTACTTTCGACGGCAAACAAATCCACAAGTACACCCAAAAAGAACTTCGCATCATTAGGAAGTCGGTCCAGATTGTTTTTCAAGATCCGTTCGGCAGCCTCAGCCCTAGACTGTCCATACTTCAAATTGTCGAGGAAGGGCTTAAGGTTCACCACCCTGAACTCTCGGCAGAAAGCCGCACTGCGAAAGTATCTCAGGTGCTCAAAGAAGTTGGCCTCGACGATAGCGCGCTTAACCGTTTCCCACATGAGTTCTCCGGTGGGCAACGACAACGTATCGCCATAGCCAGAGCCTTGGTTCTAAGACCCTCCCTCGTGATACTGGACGAGCCGACATCGGCACTGGATATGTCAGTACAAGCACAAATTGTTGAACTGCTTCAGCATTTACAAACGAAGCATCAGTTGGCCTATCTGTTTATCAGTCACGATTTAAAAGTAGTCAGGGCCTTAAGCGATGAGATTATCGTTATGAGGGATGGTAAGATTGTGGAAGGCGGGTCAGCGTACACCGTGCTCAATCATCCCAAAAAGCCTTACACTCGTGAATTAATGCGAGCCGCATTCGATATAGCAGCAGAGTAATTTTTGAACGCCACGAAAGACATTGTCTTGTGCACAATCAATGCGCGCTATATTCATGCCTCTCTCGGACTTCGTTATCTATACGCCAACATGGGCGAGTTGCAACCGCAGACCGCTCTGGTGGAATTCACCTTAGAACAACGCCCCGAAGATATTGTAGAGCTGCTGCTAAAACCTGACATCAAGATCATTGGCTTCGGTGTGTACATCTGGAATGTCACGCAGACAACCGATGTCATTCGGCTTATCAACGTTATACGTCCAGATATTACTATTGTCATCGGCGGCCCTGAAGTCAGTTACGAACTGGATGATCAGCCCATTGCCAAACTTGCCGATCACACCATAACGGGTGCTGCAGATATCCGCTTTGGTGAACTGTGTACGGATATATTAAAAGGTGAGAGGAATGCCAAGCAGGTATCTTCACTGCCCGTTGACATAAACGAACTCAAGTCTCCTTACCCCTATTACAGCGATAACGATATTGCACATAGGGTGATCTATGTAGAGGCTTCCAGAGGCTGCCCTTTCAAATGTGAATTTTGTTTATCGTCATTGGACAAAACAGCCGTTGCATTCGACTTACCTGAATTCCTTTCTCATATGCAGAATTTGATAGACAGGGGGGCCAGACAATTTAAGTTTGTTGATAGAACATTTAACTTAAAGGCGGCAACGAGCAAAAGTATATTGGAGTTTTTCTTAGCTCAAATGGATAAAGAGCTTTTTTTACACTTTGAACTTATACCGGATAGGCTACCTGACGTATTGCTCGAACTCTTACCTCGTTTCCCTAAAAATTCCTTGCAATTTGAAATTGGCATTCAATCGTTCAACGCCGATGTTCAAAAAAGAATTAGTCGTAAACAACAACATGATAAGACTTGTGAAAACCTTCAATGGTTAAGACAACACACACAGGCACATATTCACGCCGACTTAATCTTCGGTCTACCGGGTGAAACGTTAGAAAGCTTTGGTAAGGGTTTCAATTTACTGTATTCGCTAGGACCGCAGGAAATTCAAGTTGGAGTTCTTAAACGGTTGCGAGGCACCCCCATCGCCAGACACACCCAAGAATACGATATGCGTTACCAAACCACTCCACCCTATCGCATACTGGCGCATAAGGATGCTAACTTTGAAACGGTACAACGTATGGTCCGATTTGCACGCTACTGGGACTTAATCGGAAATTCCGGACGATTTCCCAAAACCCTTCCGCTGTTGCTATCAGACAATGCGTTTGAACGTTTCATGGCACTAAGCGACTGGTTGTTCAAGACAACCGCGCAAACCCATAAGATTGCACTCTCAAAATTGTTCACGCTTCTGCACGAGCATATGATTGATGTTCAAATGCAGGATGCCAATATGGTTGAAACAACCTTGCTGGAAGACTTTAAACATAATCGTTTAAAAGGTGTGCCCAAATTTAAAGGCGCTAGTGCTCTAAGTATTGCCAATCAAAAACACACCGCTGCTCAGCGGCAACGCAGACACGTATCGGGTTAGGAGTTTCGTGAACATCTAGGTAGTCAGTATCACTTAAAAGCGTCGGTCAAATACTGACTCAAAGCCTGAGGAAAACCCTCCACTGTAACTATCGAATGCCCCTGATTGATTCATCAACAGCAATGCGCCGCCGGCGAAGATCAAACCGACTACAGTGGCCAGCGCAATCTTAATAACGCTATACGGGCGCTCGCCTTGCACTTTACCCGTTCTACCATTAACGACAAAACGGTAGGTCTTTCCGCGGAACTGAAACGCCGCTGTCCATAACGGTAGCAGCACATGCTTAAACGTTGTGTCGCTATGACGTGTTCGCAAGGAGGTAATACGTTGCTGGTCACCACCGATCGCTCGCCGCACATCACCTCGTATCACATTGTCCATCGTTTCTTGAGCGATATTAAATCCTTCATCAAGATCGACCTGATAAACCTCACTGCTAAAACCTGCTAAATACTCCTCGGTATAGGGCACGAGGTTGACTAAATCCCAGGGGGCTAACCAGTCAGTTATTTTACGGGGTAGCGTTCGCGTAGCTCCCACTAGCACATCATCAAAATGACGTGACGTGCGACCACTAGCCGGGTACCAACGGATCTTAGGTACTTGACGGGTTCTAGTAACTCGTTTTCCGTTAATCGTCGTTGTGTAGCGTTGCCTGATGTAATACACCTCACCTCTTTGCCCCTGATACGAAGTCGCAGTATCACTATCGTAAGTCCAATAGGGAATGTAAACACCGTTCAACTTCGCATCGCTACGCGCATATTTTTTTAATGCGTTAGGCGCAAACCAGCGTTTATTTAACCACTGCTTGTAAGCATCCCTCGCAGCATCTGACGTAATGGCAAAAGGCAGCAAGCCTTTTGGTTTGAGCAGTTTCGATTTACTGGTTTCGGTGACCACCGAAGTACCGCAAAACGGGCAATCACCAGAGTGTATATGCGCGTCCATGGCAAATTGAGCCGCACAATTAGGACAGGCAATCACATTGCTTTCAGGTTCAATGTGTGCAGAGTCTTGAAGACGTCTTAGCGCTGTGTGGTAGTCCAGCTCACGTAAACGCTCCGCACCTTGTGCAATCGCATTCAGGTGTCCGCAATAGGGGCACTCTAAAGACTGCGTACCGATAGCGTAGTTAAGAGCAGCACCGCATTGCGCACACGGAAAACGCTTTTCGGTTAACGCCTTGGTGGTCGCCTCACCAATATCCTTGGCATCCGAGCGATCAGGGGCCCAATCGTATCGATTGACCGCATTGGTCGCTGCAGATGTATCGTGACCCGCAGCTGCCTGATTCGCCAAGCGTTCTTGCAACTGTGCTTGCAGCCGTTCTCGCAGACCCATTGTCAGTCTATATACCGATTATGTTTAGAGCGTGTAGTCGCAGCATAAACGTTGCGATGCTAAACGCTCTAGAAGGTTCAGGACGGAATAGGTGGTGGCGTAGGGTTTGAATCTCCCCACACAGAGCTCAAAGCATCGACAGTGCCGGCAGCTTGCCATTGAACGAGCTCCGGTGCCCAAACGAGCGTATCGGCGCTCAATGCACCCGATGCCACTTGCTGTTTGAGTAGATCAACTGAATACGGGCCCCGTGCTTCACCATCCACAACAACGTGATAAACGCTCTGACTAGCGCCAGGTACCGGGGGCGGAGACACAAGCTGCCCTGACCCATGCATCTGATCGCTCATTTGATTGGCCATAGCGAACCCAATTCCCATGCCTACACCATCAGAGGCACCACCACCGGGGTTGGCAGCTGCAGCCTCCATTGACGCACCCGTCTGGTATTGTAAATACCGGTCTAAGTTACCGGTCATACCCATGCTAGTGCGCTTATCCAATGCTTCAGACACTTTAGGGGGTAGAGAGATATTCTCGACAAGAATTCGTGTGAGTTCTAATCCGTACTCTCCAAACTCCGGGGCAATCCGCGTTGTCAGGAATTCACCTAACTGATCGTAGTTTGCCGCCATATCCAGGACAGGTATGTTTGAGCCGCCAATGATGGTGGCAAATCGCGAGGTAATTAGATTACGCAATTGCGAGCTGATTTCGTCGGTTGTAAAGACGCCTTCCGTGCCAACAATTTCCCGAATAAACGTAAGAGCATCGGTAATACGGACACCATAGGTACCAAAAGCACGAATACGCAAACCACCAAACTCACTGTCTCGCAACATCAGGGGTTGTTTGGTACCCCATTTAAGATCCGTGAAACGGCGAGCGTTACAAAAATAAACCTCGGCCTTAAACGGACTTTCAAAACCATGATGCCAATTTTGCAAGGTGGTGAGCACTGGAAGATTTTTGGTTTCCAGCTCGTATGTGCCGGGCCCTAGTACGTCAGCTACCTCGCCTTCGTTAACGAAAACCGCAAACTGCGCCTCGCGAACGATAAGCTTTGCCCCGTACTTAATCTCATTGCCGTAGCGTTCGAACCGCGACACCATGGTATTGCTGGTGTCGTCAGTCCATTCGATGACATCGACAAACTCACTAAAGAATCTGCTGAACAGACCCATCGTTACACTCCCGCTACAGGTGCAGATTGAGTCCGTGCAGAGGCAGCTTTCAGCGTTTCTTTCAGCTCAGCTTCCATAGACTCGAGTTGACGCTCAGCGTCTGCACGTCGACGCTTACCTTCATCTGCAATCTGCAAGCTTTCTTCCACCGTGGCAATGAGATTCTCGTTTGCGCGCTTGACGGCATTGACGTCGAATACACCACGCTCGAGCTCTTCTCTAACAGTTTTGTTAGCAGTGCGCAGATTCTCTGCATTTTTTTCTAAGAGCTCATTGGTCAGGTCACTAGCGGCCTTGACACTTTTCGCAGCTTCCGCTGATCGAAAAATCGTTACAGCTTGTGCCAGTTGCTGCCTCCAAAGCGGCACCGTATTAACAAGCGTTGAATTAATCTTGTTAACCAGTCCTTTATCGTTTTCTTGAATAAGACGAATACTTGGCAAGCCTTGCATCGCGACCTGCCGGGTAAGGCGAAGATCGTGAATACGGCGTTCTAGATCATCACGCCCGCTACGCAGATCACGCAATTCTTGAGCGAGCAGTACATCGTCTTGCTCGGCAGCCTTTGCCTCAGCGGCAGGAATCATCGTGTCATCAATGGCTTTGAGCTTCTGCTCTCCGGCAACGATGTAGGCTTCCAGGTTATGAAAGTAATCCAGATTAGCGCTGTAGAGCTTATCCAAGGATTTAATATCACGCAGCAAAAGCGTTTTGTGCTTTTCAAGATCATCAGTGACCGTATCCACCTGACGACGAACACCCTCATACTGTTGAATAAACTTGGCAACCGGTGTAAGGCCTCCAAACAATCGACGGAACAAACGCGTGAAAAAACCCGGACGTTCATTAGGGTCGAAGTTCTCAACCTCGAATCCACGCAAAACACTCACCATATCGTTTAGAGAACGCCCGGCGGAGCCTAAATCCTTATTACGAACACCTTCAAGCATGTTGTCGGAGATGGCTGTCAATTCTTGCTGTGCCTTGCTACCGAAGAAAATAACCGAGTTGCTATCGCTTAAATTGATTTCATTCATCAGGCGATCGATCAGCTGACGTTCTGAAGCATCGACCTGTTCGTAAGGTACGATATCGTGTTTCAAATCCGGTAGCAGCTCTGTGCCGGGCAAGACGTCTACCTTGTCGGCAATGTCAGTTGTCGTTTCACTCATGGATGCTCTCCTTCGTGTTAGTGAGAAGTTAACGCTACGCTTACTGCCAAGTACTAACTCAACTTACGTAACGCCTTCTTTTTCAAGTTGCATCTGCAGGACTTCAATATTCACATCCAGATCAGACAGGTTGTTTTCTTTGAGTTTGGTTTGTTGCTCAGCAATAACCGTTTCTATCGTGGTTAGCACCCGCCTAAAATTATCTTCCAATGCGTGTGTCTCACCAGTGGTATGTGTACGGGCATAGCCTTCTGTAACTTGTTGGGCTCCATCCAGGTACACTTTTAAAAACTTACGAGCTCGCCGGGCGTCGACAGGATCATTCTCAATGGTGTCTAGTATGCCGCGAGCATCTTTCACAATCCGGCGTAGGCGATCACGAAACTCAACATTTTTAATTGCTCGGCTGGACTCTTCAATTTTCTCAAGACGCCCTTCAGCCTCATCGAGTAGATCGATTATTTCTTCAGTGGTTATCCCAACCGCAGCAATCTCGGGATCTTTACGAGCAGGATCAAAGTCGTAGTATAGGTAGCACCCTAACAAGGTTGCACCGGCATACAAAATACTTTCTATGAGGGAATACCGACCACCGAGGCCCAGCCACGCCACAACAAACACACCCGCCGTGACCAACCCTGCGCCTATCATTCGATATTGAATAGTGCTGGCACGACGACGAAGCCGACGTTTCCTCGCTTCGTTATCTAAACGAATGCCTTTACGAATAAGAGTCGCCGCTGTGACTATGAGTAAAAACCCTGCTGCTCTAGCAACCGCCTCAAAGGGCTCTCTACTCAACAGTGAGGCAAAAACAGCCGGGAGCAACGGTAACGCTAAAAAATACAGCAGCAGCCCACGAAACAGCACCTTCGGTTTAGTGTCAGACTTAATACGAGTAGCGGCTGACATGACTAGGTAATCAGCGCCTGACAGGAAACCATACCGACAGTGGCAATGAGAATAATAAAGCCGATTACGCGTTGAATAGGTTTTGGCATTTGAGAATAATCAATTAGTTACGTTTCAAGAGATAGACCCGTTCGTCCAGGGTTTCAAGACCGCGCTGGGCGAGATTTCCAAGCCGCTGGGCACCACTGTAGTGCTCTAGCTCGCAGATATCAAAGGCTTCACCCAGTAGTTTGCGAACGTTTTCATCTGAAACTGAGTGAGGAGGTCCCTTCATCTTGCTCTGATCGTACGAAATAGCCAACAAAAGCCCCGAGGTTCCGGATTTCATGATGTGCCCCATATGAGCGCTGTAGCCGGCCCTAAGATCATCAGGAAGCGCAATCATAGCCGCCCTATCGTAGTAGGCGGTGCAATCAGCAGTATGCGCTGGCGTTAAGTTGAAGAAATCTCCGGCCCAAATATCAAGCCCCTTAGCTTCATTCAATCCAGTGAAAATTGTGAACTCGGTCGTCTCTGTAACGTTGTATTGCAGATTGTTATCGACATAAAAAGCCGTTGCAGCCTTGGCGCTGAGCTCAACACCCAGCACTGAGTGTCCCTGCTCGTGCAGCCACAGTAGATCTGTAGACTTTCCGCACAATGGTACAAACACCTGAGAAGGCGTTTTCAATTCCAGGCGCGGCCAGTATTTAATCAGGCGTTTATTGACGTTTTTCTGATGAAAACCAATTCGGTTTTCAGACCAGGCTTTCTGCCAGTATGCAGCTTCCATAGTCGTACCTATATTATTTAAAATACGAGGCCCAAATCAGCTCATGCCTGTCTCAGGCTCCCATTCTCTCCAGCCTCTGAGCATTGGAAAATACAGGCCAACCCTTATGGGGCGGTTCTCAATTCTGCTCATAATATCAGCATAGCGATTTAACTGATCAGAATATCGAAGCTGTTCCGCATCGAGAAACTGCTCTACTTGCCCACCACTATGATCACCCGTTTTAAAATCGACAATCCAGCGCGTTCCGTGTTCATCGATAAAGGTTCTATCAATAATGACTTTTTGAACACTTTGGCTTTTTTCAGCATCCAGGTTCGGCACGCTCAAAGCCCATTCTGACCGTGCATCAGTATGAGCTGCCAGAATCCACGCGCCACGCTCATCCTGCATGGCATTGTTGATTCCTTTCATAACCCTATCCAAAGCAGCGTCTAGCTTGTGTGCTTGCACGCCCAGATTTTTCAACTGGCGCCTTGCGATACTACTAACGTCATTGAGATCAACGTCAACAACTTCGACGCCACCGGTTGAGGCAATGCGTTGGAGTTGCAAATGCACGACGGTTCCAATATCACGTGCATCACGACCGGCCCAAGAAAATTCTATTGCTGCCTCATCGTCGCCTGCGGCTGCATTGGCCCCCTCCCATTCGAAGGGATTAAGGTTAGGAAACGCGCTATCGGCGGGTAGACGCTCAAACTGTGCGACGGGCTGATCATCAACATCATCAAGTAGCGTCAGTTGCTGGTCCTGACTACTTTGGCCATTCTGCTCGTCATCTGTTGCTGAATAAGTAGACGCTGCCTGTTGAAACTCTGACTCCAGCAAAGGCCAAAGCGGCTTTAACAATGACGAATTTATCGGTGCTCTAAGCTCACCGCTGGCAGCAAAAGCGCTGCGTGCAACCAAATGTAAATGGTGCTTGGCACGCGTGCAGGCTACGTACAATAAGCGCAGTTTCTCCTGCTCATCGCAACGTTCTCTGGCTTTTCTAACCAGACGATTAATTTTGTCTTTATCACCGTATTGCAATCCGGATTGTTCGAACGGTGCAAGTAAGAGTTGAGGCTTACCATCAAGCGTGCTCTCAAACCAGTTTAATAACTGTGTGCTGTCTGCTCTGGTTTGCCTGTCCAATGCTGGCAATATAACCGTGTCGAACTCCAACCCTTTTGACTTGTGCAAGGTCATTATCTGTATTTGACAATGTGTATTGTCAAGACTCTCGGCATACAGCGATTTCATGGCATCGGTCAGTACGCTCTTTTGCCACAGCCGCCCTTCCGCCTCTAAGCTAAATAACTTGACGATAGCGCGCTCAGCCGCATCTGCATCTATGTCATCACGACAAACGGATGGGCCTCCTAGCTGCAACCAGATTGCTTCTACCCATGGCATCAAGCTACTGCGTGAGACTCGCTTTAATGCAGGTTCAACAATACTCAGGAAACGCTGCACCCGACTCTGACCATCAGCAGATAACGTTTGTACTCTTGCAGGGTCTCTTAGCAGCTCAATGACTGAGCTGGATTTTGCTTCAACCATCAGTGCATGCAAATCGTGTAGCACCAACCCGACAAACGGAGCTCTCAGTAACGACAACCAATGAAGACGATCATGCGGATATCGTAGCGCTAAACACAAAGACAGTAAGTCTCTAACAACCGGCCGCTCGCCGACTAAATCCATATCGATAGATTGATACGCCAGACCTTTTTGCCTTAAGGCCTCAAAAATATCACTCGCTTGTCCTCGCGCACGAACCAATATAGCCACGCGGTGTTCTGGATCATCACTAATGGCATTCTGAGCTATGGCGGCCACTTTCTCAGCTTCCACCAACTTGTCAGCACCGATCAAGGGGTGAACATTAACGGAGCCTGTGGTCTGCAAATGTGCAGCAGAAGTAGAATACGGCACTGCACCACAATCAGGATCAGCACGCTCAGGAAAGATTGACGTAAAACTTTCATTCACCCAATCAATAACAGCAGGCGCAGCGCGAAAGTTAACACTCAATATCAGCGACTCGAGTTTTACCGGCCCTATTCCCTCGTCGCGGGCTTGCGAGAACAATGCAACATCCCCTTCCCGAAATCGATAGATGGATTGCATAGGGTCGCCCACAACAAAGAACGTACGACCATCGCCTGGGTCCCAACCTCTGACCAACTGACTGAAGAGACGAAATTGTGTTTGCGACGTATCCTGAAACTCATCCACCAACACATGCTTAAGCGATAAGTCCATAGACAGGGCAAGATCGGTAGGTGCATCCTCAGGACCCAGTGCCCATTGCGCGCGCTCCGCTAGCTCCGGAAAATCGACAACACCACGCTCACTGAACAGTAGTTGCAGTTCAATCAATAAGTCAGGCAAAGCACTTAGCAATTCTGACAAGAGCTCCCACTGCGCATCCTGATAGCGCGGATAAGGCAAACTGGAGACTTCTATAAGAGCATCAACAAATTCGGGGGCTTCACGCACACTGTCTAGTATGTCCACCATGCCTTGTTTGTGAAGCTCTAGTTGAGAAGGCTCAACTCCCCGCTTCTTGGCATCTGACTTAGCGGGAAAGCCTTCTTTTTTAGTCAGCCTGTTACGAACTTCCGGCTTTTTAGTGAGCAACGCATGCCCAATGCTATCCCACAGATTTAAATCATTGATGGTCGCACCCGGCAACGACTCGATATCGAGCCAGGCTTGCTTTTCAAATTCAATTTCATCCAGGTCGCCTTCGTTATCTTCCAACAAATATCCGCATGCAGCTCTTAAGCGAGCCGGTAATGAGTCATTCAAACCCACAGGGATGTTTACGCACAGGTTTTGCAATCGCGACTCAACCAACTCAGCCAACATTCCTTCTAATGCAACCCTGAGTTCATCATGCAGATCAGCCGCATAGAGATGCCGCTTCCATTGATCTCTATTAGCCAGTAGAGCAGCGAGAAGTTGCTGTGCTAAGTCCAGCTTATTGCCCAACTGCAACAAAATTCGTTCAATGCTGGCGATGTTGCTATCGATAAAACGTGTCGCCGCCTCACGATATAAACTCCCGGCATCTTCAACGACACCGGTAGGCGCGCCCAGCGCAGACGTCACCGGTAAACGATGCGCCAGTTGCGTAGCTAAAGCATCAATGGTGCGAAGATTCAGCCGTTGTGGATTTTTAATGATTTGCCAGTCGCGTTCCTTGTCCCTGTTTAATACGGCCATGGCAAGTGCGTGTCCTTCCGTTTCATACTCATTGGCAGGCTGTGCCCCGGACGCCACTCTTTCCAGAGTTTCAACGACACGCTGGCGCATTTCACTGGCAGCTTTACGGGTAAACGTAATAGCAAGAATCTCTTCAGGTTCATCTACTGTGGCAAGCAAGGTAAGCACTCGCCGAGTAAGCAGCTCGGTCTTACCGGACCCTGCCGGGGCTTGAACAATAAAGGAGGTTTGCGGGTCTAGTGCCCTTACCCGCACATCAGCATCGACAGGGGCGCTCATTGGGCACCTCCTTGACTAGGAACATCTGCAGTCTCGTCGTCCGCACTTGCTAGCAGGGTCTCTTCACCCACTCGGCAAAGCGACTTAAGATCACAATGTGTACAGGCATTTTTCATTGGGGTAACCGTTGCCAAACCTTGTCGAACCTCACCGGCTACCGTGTCAAGTGCCTCTTTCCAATGTAGGCGCCAGTCTTCCCAAGACTCCAATTCTCTTTCTGTTGCTTCACCATTCCGGGATTTGGTCACCGTAGTTTTAACTTTCGGAAGCATATCCGCATCGCTGGCAACACCGATGAATTTACATTGATTACGCGCCACCTGAGCAAACGATGCACCCTTTATAGCTTCGTTTGTTAATACATAGAGCGGGAGTTGAGGGTTCACTATTCGTTTATCGGCCCAGGTATTCACCTTACTTGAAACACCGGTTTTATAATCTACAACAACCAACTGCCCATCAACGTTATCTATACGATCGAGCATAACGTTCATGACGACGCCACCATGCTCTATTGTTTGCTTAAGCTCTAAACTTTCAATGCTGAAGTCAGTACGGATTGCCTCCTGACCCACTAACCATTCTTTAAGTAACGACAATAACCTCGTTCGTTCCAACTCTTGAAGTTCCTCTGGGACTTCAAGTTCTTCAATAGACTTATTGATAACGACTAGCAGCGCGTCATGTAATTCGTCTTCGTCCATGGCGATCAATCGCGCATGGCTTTTCACATCACCCCAAAACAACTCTAAGGTCTGATGCAACAAGGTACCGTGTTGTCGAGGATCAAGTCCTAAACCAGCTTCCTCGAGCGGACGTATCGCTAATCGGTGCAATGCAAACGACTTAAAGGGGCACAAAGCCTGATTTTCAAACAAACGCGCACCGCCTCGTGCCTCTGTACCAGACGGCATAGCTGGTCCATAATTATCGGCAATAAGCTCAAGCCGCAATGAAGCACGCAGCGAACTAACAGGAGCAACAAACCCGACATACGCGCAAAGTCTGTCAATACGAGCGGCTGCAATGAACTGATTTTGATCGCTCGCGACAACACCGGGCAAATAAGCCGCTTCAAGCTCTTTTCCGTCTCTTGCAACTGAATGACTAGCAACAATCAGCGGGGCCTGAGAGCACCAGCGTAAAAATTCTTGCTCTGCCAGTTCTAATCGGGCACTGGCTGATGCATCTGGCACACCTGACAATTTTTGTTGCGCAATCGGTAGAAACGGCGTGGGCGAACCGGTAGGCGGCCACTGTTCGGAATCCAGACCCGTTACCCACATACAATCAAAGTCGATGCCGTGACTTTCTAAACGCCCCATAATTTGAATAGGCGTTGCCGGTGTTTCTACTTGGAATACTCGATCTTTTGCTAGGCGGGACAGAAGATGAAAAGCACTACTGGCGCTCACCCCTTCATTGTCATCGAGCAACTGCAGATCATCCAGACACTCAATCCACGCACTGACGGCCTGATATTCTTCTGTATCCATTCCCGAGCCGGGCCAACCCAAAACCGTTAGCCACTGACTAAATCGACTTGCCCACGTGCTTAGCGTTGCTTTACTAAGCTTCCTTACTTTAATGAGCTTATTGACAGACCTTGAAAAAGACCCCTTCGCTTCCAAATACGTCGCGAGCGTTTCTAAAGTTAATCTGCGAACTCTTTGTTCACGCAGACGCTTGTCTAGTTGCTCCTTGGCATGTGAGTCATTGTTCTTGCCAGCAAGATAGGGGCTTAACAGCAGCGCAGAGATATCACTTCCCTGGACCTCGGAGATGCACAACCTGAGAATAGATAACGCCGCCTGCACAGCTGCCGTATCGGATAAGGGCATGCCGATGGACAAATCATAGGGGCGGCCCTTGTCCCGGATTTGAGCCGGTGACATAGCCGGAAAAAAAACTTGATCGAATGCCCTTAACACATCAGCCCGCTTATTTTGCAAGTCTGGCACTACAAGTCCAAGGTGTTGAGAAGGATTCTGTTCAATTTCCCTGCGCATCTGAGTAGCAACACCGATAAGCTCTCGCCAATCGTCCTCGTACTCAACGTGATGAACCACTGCGTTGGGCTCAACGAACAGTAACTCAACAACAACACCGGCATTCTCCAGACTGGAAACTAACAATTGCAACTGTGGAGGCAACTGCAAAAATCCATCTAACAAGATACGCTTGGGCAAGGTCTGCCACCCTGCGCCCGAATTAAGTATTTCCCGCAAATGATCTGCTAAGCAGGCTTCATCGATACAGCCCATTTGCTCCAGTTGTGCGCGGTAGCCTAATTGCCATCGTCGCCAGGTGTATTGATCCAGTGGCAGGTAATCCTCTTCTTTTGGATGACAGTCCCAGGCGCATGCAATATCCCAGGCTCGCTTAGCCCCACGACTGGCTGACTCGGTGTCGAGCAGGTTCACCGCATCATCGGATTCTATACACGACTGCCAGATACGTTGCTGCAATAGATCGGGAAGGAGCGTTTTTTCAGATTCCCCAGACGCTAGATACTCGGCATGCAACGCTAACATCCAGGACCTAAACGGTAAGATCTCCGGTGTCTCCCACCACAGCAACCCCTGTGCTTGCTGCCAAGCTTGATACTCGAGCGAGCGATGTCGCGCGAGGCGCTGATTCACGGTGAGCAGTACTGCACCATCAAAGACTTGCTCACAAAACCCTGTCACTTGACCTTCCCCTAAATAAAATTGCCATCGTGGTAACCCAGTCATACTAACGTGACTCAAAAAACCGGCAACTGTGGTTACAATGAGTCGTCGGAAAATCCCTTTACGCTGTGGACGTCTATAACAATGAGCAAAAAAGCTATTTTGGTCACCGGTGGTGCTGGCTATATTGGCAGCCATGTGGTGAAACTACTCGGCGAACGCGGTGAAAATGTTGTTGTTCTGGACGATCTTTCCACGGGCAACGCCGACGCCGTATTGTACGGGGAATTGGTCGTTGGCAAAACAGGCGACATGGGATTAGTCAGCAAAGTCATCGCCGAACACAACATCGATACCGTCATGCATTTTGCAGCGCACACCATCGTTCCCGAAAGTGTAGAAAACCCACTCAAATACTACGCAAACAATACCTGTAGCACTCGCAACCTTCTGCAGGTGTGCCAGGAACAAGATATCAAACACTTTATATTTTCTTCAACAGCCGCCACCTACGGCGTTCCTGAAGCAGGCATTGGTGCTTGCCACGAAGAACTTGCCACCGCACCTATCAATGCTTATGGCATGTCTAAGCTTATGTCAGAAGCTATGCTTCGCGATCTGAGCGCAGCCTCTGACCTAACCCATGTTGTACTCCGCTATTTTAACGTCGCCGGCTCAGATCCCGATGGCCGCATTGGACAATCGACACCCGAGGCAACACTACTTATTAAGGTAGCCGCAGAAGTTGCAGTGGGCAAACGAGACCAGCTTTATGTGTTTGGTACAGACTACCCGACAGACGATGGCACTGGAGTGCGCGATTACATTCACGTTACGGATCTGGGCAATGCCCACCTTGCCGCTTTAGATTACCTACGCAATAACGGGGAATCGACTCTGCTCAATTGCGGATATGGACATGGCTTTAGCGTTAAGCAGGTAATTGATGCAGTTGAGCGAGTTCACGGTGAGCCACTTAAGGTAATTGAAAAACCACGCCGCGCAGGTGACCCACCATCGCTAGTGGCTGCAGTAGATAAAATTCACCAGACCCTAGATTGGACCCCGGAATTCGACAACTTGGACACGATCGTCAAAACATCTTTAGACTGGGAACACACGTTAAAAAAACGCAGGCACAACAACCCCGAAGAATCCTGAGAGGTTTATTCGCATAGCGGTTGTTTTTTACTTTCGCTGAGGAGGGTCTTAAGCGAAAGCTACGCTAACTTTACAGCGTTAGATCGAGTTGCTGCGCATTACCCAACGAGGATCGTTCGACCAGAATCTCAGAAATATGTCTGTAATAGTGCAAATGAATCTTCGGAGGCAACTCAGTCAATACACCTGCAGTTAGCTCGAGGACATTCACTGGGGTAACGGCTGCAAGGCGATGGACCTGAGCCCCACCATTAATAAAGCCGGTTTCACCAAAACACTCCCCTTCGCCAAGCATAGACAGATAGTGCCCATTGTTTTCTACTTTGGCGACACCATCGGTGATAATCATGATGCGCCTTTCTTCATCACCAACATCGAGGATCGTTTCGTTTTGCTCAAACGACTTAACTTCAACGTGCTCTAGCAAATGCGCAATTTCCAGTTCGGAGAACTGAGTAAAAAACGCCTGTGTTTTTAGCTGACGAATTAAACGTTGCTGTGCCGCAGGCCGCTTTGCAACGATACCAAAGGTTTCTTCAAACGGTGCAAGTGCATCAGCCATCTCCCGCCCCGTTTGAAACCGATCCTGAGGTTTTTTCTCAAGCGCCTTAGCAATGACATCGGATAATTCGACAGGCAAATCAGGACGGATATCGTGCAGCTTAGGCGCAGTCTTATGTACAACCGTACGAAAGAGATCTTTAACTTTCTTAGCCTTGAAAAGCTGGCGTCCAGCTAGCAGTTCAAACAGGACTGTTGCAAGGGAATAAAAATCGCTTGGGGGCCCTAGTTCACGACCTAAGATTTGTTCGGGCGACATGTAATTGGGCGTGCCCAATGTGGGTCCTTTATTCTTAAGATCGCCCCCTTCCCGAATGCTAACAGCGATACCAAAATCGAGCAGCTTCACATCGCCGTTCTCTGCGAGCATGATGTTTGCGGGTTTGATATCCCTATGCAAAATACCTTGCGAATGCGAGTAATCCAAAGCACGACAGCAGGCAGAGACCACACGCAAAGCTTCATGAACCGGCAGCAGGGTTTTACCTTTGCCATATTCTTTTAATGTTTCCCCATCAACAACTTCCATAACCAAGTAGTTGAGATCTTCGAACTGACCTGCATCGTGAACGGTCACGATGTTGGCATGCGTTAAGCGACCAGCCGCAACTATTTCAGTTTGATAAGCACGTTGAGCACCGGGCACTTTGCCCGTTGATAAATGCGCTTCCCCAATAGGCGAAAGTTTGACGGCGACTTCACGTCCTAAGAGGTTATCGAGAGCTTGATGTACAACACCACAGGTTCCAGAACCAATTCGCTTACCAATGGTATAGCGATCTATCTCACCCGGTACTGTTATGTCTAACGGACGTATAGGTCCTTTTTGCGTCGTATTTTTGACACTTCCAGATGCTATTGATTCATTAGAAATTTCAGGCTCAGCGCCAGACTCTTCCATAGCGCGTTTTGCTGCTTGCAATGAAGGGGATTCACCAACAGGCTTCACCTTTTCTTCCTCAGCTTTGTTCTTTGCGCGCGAACCCAAAGCCATTGCACGCCTGGCCAATTTAATAGGAACTGATGAACGTTGTTGAAGGGTTGCTGACACGAGGCGTATTGATAAGCCGTGGTAACTGGCAGTATTTGCCAAATCATAACACTGTCGAAGACCTTGCCACCAGCTCAAACGTTGCAAGCGGTTCAAAAGAAACAGTATGTGACGACGTTACAAGCGCTGTACTGTCTGTTTCGTATATAACTTTTGTTAGTGCAAGCGCAGGCGGAGGCATAAGTTGAACAATAACAGAAGACCAAACAAACACGTAAACAAAGGCAATAAGGACACTAATCGTCATGCGCACTTCAAACGTATGCCTGATGACATGCGCCAACAATGACAACCCCCAAACCAACATGACAAACTCAGCCAGCGCACTACCATTGGCAGCATCAGTTGCATTTGAAGGGCTTCTCAACATATAGATAGGCAAGCTGGCTACATTGATAAAAGCAGAGGCCCCGCATAAACCGCCGAAAGCTTGAGCAAAGCGAGCCAAGCGTCCAGTTTGTCTTAAAGCTACCCAAACAATCAAACCCGTTCCAGCCAGATCGAGCAATGCCTGAATAGCCGCCAGTGCGACACCATAGGGTACGGCGACGGCCATAACGTACGTAACGAAGGCCAGAACTATTCCGATCTTCATCTGAGCGTCACCCACGGGCAAGTCTTGTGGCTTGCCCATTAGAAACGCAATATTGAAGTACTGTCTTAGCAGTTCTTGCACAGTTGAAAGGTGCTGCTTTTTTCGGATGCTTCGATGGTATCACTTGAATCGGCGTGTATGATTCAGCTCACAGGTAAATTCCTTAAGCCTGTCCAATTGACAAGAGCGCGTTCCTTACATGTACCAACCCGGAAAACCTTACAGCCTTAGTGAACGCTTTCGCGGCTACTTACCTGTGGTCGTGGACGTAGAAACCGGCGGGTTCAATGAGCGCACAGATGCACTGTTGGAAATCGCGGCCGTCGTACTGGATCTGGACGAGCAGGGGCAACTAAAACCCGTTAAGAGTTACACCACACATGTGGTGCCATTTGACGGCTGCAACATCAACCCGAAATCGCTTGAGGTCAATGGAATAGACCCCTATCACCCGTTACGGGCCGCCCGAGAAGAACGCGCAGCGTTGTCGCACATCTTCACACCTGTCAGAGAGGCCGTGTCAGCTGCGGGCTGTACTCGCGCCATTCTGGTGGGTCACAATGCGTTTTTCGATTTAAAGTTCGTCAACGCAGCAGCAGATCGAACCGGCATCAAAAAAAACCCATTTCACCCATTCAGCTGTTTTGACACCGTCTCTTTTTGCGGATTGGCGTACGGGCAAACGGTATTGGCCAGATCGGCTGTTGCTGCAGGCATGGACTGGGACACGAACGAGGCTCATTCGGCAATCTATGACACAAGAATGACAGCCGAACTCTTCTGCAATGTCGTCAATCGCTGGGAGGCACTTCATACCGGTTTAGATGTGCCGATAGCAGATGGATCAACCATACCTCGATAGCGCTCAAAAGAGGCTCGTCGAGCACCCTGGGCTTTACACCTAGCATGTTAAGAATCAACGACTCGCTGAGCATCCCGGAGGAAGACATTGAATGGCAGGCTATTCGGTCTCAGGGTGCAGGCGGACAGAACGTTAACAAGGTTGCCTCGGCAGTACACCTACGCTTTGACGTCAAAGCATCCTCGCTTCCAGCTTCCGTCAAATCACGCCTTTTGGCTACGCGCGATAAACGACTGAGCAAGGAAGGCACTATCGTAATCAAAGCACAGCAATACAGGCGGCAGGATCAGAACCATGCAGCCGCCCTTGAAAGACTCGCTGACATTATCAGGAGCGCAACCTTTGTACCTAAGGTGAGAAGAGCTACTAAACCCAGCCGTGGCTCCGTTCAACGGCGGCTGGATAGCAAAACAAAACGTTCGAAAATAAAGGCGTTTCGTAGAAAAGTAGAAGACTGACTAAATGAAACCGCTAGCTAGCTAGGCTTGTTCGCCGCGTTATCAATCATTTTTTTCAACTCGCCGTTTTCAGCTAGCTCCATCGTAATATCACAGCCGCCGACCAATTCGCCTTCGATATACAGTTGCGGAAACGTCGGCCAGTCAGAGACCTGTGGCAGAGTTTCGCGAATAGCCGGATCAGCAATGATATTAACGTATGCGAACTCTTGATTACATTCCTTGAGCGCCTCTACTGTGCGCATTGAGAACCCACACATCGGCAGTTGTGGCGTGCCCTTCATGTATAAAATTACAGGATTTTCTGCAATCTGCTGTTCAATTCGGGTCCGTACGTCGGATGCTTGATCTGTCATGGTGCTACGCCATTAAAAGAGTTTTTACAAAACCGTGAATACAAAGGCCGCCGGAAATACAACCGGCGGCCACTGAAATATTTTGACTTAAGAGGAAATCGCTGCAGCAAAACGCTCAGACGTTTTAGCCCAGTCGACGACCTCTAGCCAGCCATCGATGTAGTCAGGACGCTTATTTTGATACTTGAGATAATAAGCATGCTCCCAAACGTCTAGCGCCAGGATGGGTGTTCCCTGCATATCTGCAACAGGCATCAATGGATTGTCCTGGTTAGGCGTAGAGGTCACCGCCAGCTTTCCATCCTTAACAACCAGCCACGCAAAACCTGAACCGAAGCGCGTGATACCCGCCTGCTTCAAACCGTTTTTAAGCTCGTCCATGGACCCGAAGGTGCTGTCGATTGCACCGGCCAGATCAGCACTTGGGCTGCTGCCGCCGTCACACATGGAATTCCAGTAAAGAATGTGATTGTAGTAACCACCGCCGTTATTTCGGATGGCAGGAGAGGTGCTGCTATCGACCTGGGCCATAACCTCTTCTAGAGATTGATCAGCCATGGGGGAATCAGCCACTGCACCCGTAAAGTTGTTGAAATAAGTGCGGTGATGACGATCGTAATGAATTTCCATCGTTTGGGCATCTACATGCGGCTCAAGCGCAGTAAAGTCGTAAGGCAGATCTGGAAAGGTAAAAGACATGTTGACTCCTGAAGGATTGACCCATGAATGATAGGGTCTAAAAGTTTCCAAAAAAAGGCTGCTGAATTCACACAAGGACATCGCAGCAGGCGCCTAGTGTAAGGCCGGCAGGCGCTCCCCGATACCCTATGGTCGCACCGCCAGTTCTGACTTGGCAAGTGTGGGGGGATACGGTGGGATGGATCTTCTGGATTTCGAATTCAAGCAATCGCTTGGCGTAGCCGCGCATCTGTAATAAAATTGACTGCTCGTCCAAAAAAATAGGCTGTTTCAATGGCTTCATTAATGGCCGCATACGGCCGTCTCCCCGTGACCATGGCACGTGGCGAAGGCGTACGATTGTGGGATGACGCCGGTGGCGAGTACCTAGATGCCTTGTCAGGCATTGCTGTGTGCTCGCTGGGGCACGCAAATCCAGCGATCAGCGAGGCGATCGCGGATCAGGCTGCCCAGCTCATGCACGTGAGTAACCTTTACAATATCCCGCAGCAGGAAGCACTGGGTCGTGAGCTTTGCCGCGTGTCCGGCATGGACAAAGCCTTTTTCTGTAACTCTGGCGCCGAGGCCAATGAGGCCTGTATAAAAATCGCGCGGCTTTTCGGCACCAACAAAGGTATCAAGACGCCGACCGTAATCGTCACCGATACAGCGTTCCACGGCCGCACCATGGCAACCATCTCAGCCACCGGCAATGCAAAAATACAGGCAGGGTTCGGCCCTATGCTAGAAGGGTTCGAGGTCGTGCCATTTGACGATGCAGACGCCGTTGCAGCAGTCGCTGACAACCGTGACGATATTGTCGCAGTAATGGTAGAGCCGGTCCAAGGCGAAGGAGGAATAAACGTTCCTTCACAAGGCTATTTAAAGAAGCTCAGAGAATTATGTGATAAGAACGACTGGCTGCTCATTTGCGATGAAATTCAATCAGGTATGGGCCGTACCGGCAAATGGTTCGGCTTTCAACATGATGAAATTCAACCGGACATCATCGCTGTCGCCAAAGCCCTTGGAAACGGCATGCCAATTGGCGCTTGTCTGGCTAAAGGAATAGCCGCAGAAACCATCCAACCAGGCACACATGGCACCACCTTCGGTGGCAATCCGATTGCCTGCCGCGTCGGATTAACTGTCGTGCAAGAAATCGAAAATAATGGTTTGGTGGAACGCGCAGCCGAACTGGGTGATCGATTCCTGACTGGATTCAACAACGCCCTTCACAATCAACCCGGCATCGCTGACATTCGTGGTCGCGGACTCATGCTGGGTATCGAGCTTGAGAAGCCTTGTGCTGAGTTAGTCGGCAAAGCATTAGATGCTGGCATTCTGCTCAATGTCACCGCTGGTAATGTCGTCCGCCTATTACCGCCTTATATCCTAAGCAACGAAGAAACTGACGAATTGATTCGCCGTGTCAGCGACCTGATCATCGATTTCATTCAACAATCAGAACCAGCAGATACTAAAGAGCGAAAAGCTTAATCCCATGAGACACTATTTATCCGAGCAGGACCTGACCGCCAATGAGTTTCGAGGCATCCTGCAACGCGGAAGCGAACTGCGTAAACAATGGGAAGCCGGAACACTGACGGCAACTCTACCTAACCGCGTACTGGGCATGATTTTCGAAAAATCATCCACTCGGACACGCGTATCGTTTGAAGCCGGTATGACTCAGCTGGGCGGCCATGCCATCTACCTTTCTCCAGACAACACCCAACTGGGACGAGGCGAACCGCTAGCAGACACGGCCAAAGTGCTGTCTCAAATGGTCGATGCTGTAACCATCAGAACTTTCTCACAAGAGAGCGTTGAGCGATTTGCAGAAGTCTCGACCATACCAGTTATCAATGCACTGACCGATTTACTCCACCCCTGCCAACTGCTGGCAGATATGCAAACTTACCTAGACCATCGCGGGGATATCAGTGGTAAGAAAGTGGCGTGGATAGGTGATGGTAATAACGTATGTAACTCCTACATCAACACTGCAAAGCTCTTAGGTTTTCAACTATACGTTGCCTGCCCGGATGGGTTCGAACCTGACGCCAACGTTCTCGAAGAGGCCGGAGATGCTGTCATCAGAACAACCGAGGCCGCTGAAGCATGCGCCGATGCCGATTTGATCGTCACTGACGTATGGGCAAGCATGGGCCAAGAGCAAGAGCAAAAAAGCCGGGAATTGGCCTTTGCTGCCTATGAGGTCACCACTGAGCTCATGGGGCTGGCCAGTGAAGATGCACTCTTTATGCACTGCCTGCCCGCACACCGAGGCGAAGAAGTCGCGGCTGAGGTTATAGACGGACCTCAGAGCGTTGTTTGGGAAGAGGCCGGGAACCGATTACATGCGCAAAAAGCGCTACTTGAATTTCTGCTGAACGAGCAGCACTGACCACGTTTCAGCGTAAGTTACCTCCCCCGGTAGCCAGTACGTCAATGGCCTGCACTTTGCATTTTCAAATTCATAGTTTTGTTATGAATGCTGGAGATTTTCATCGTGCAGGTCAAAAGTTCCTGGTCCAATTACAGCCCCTCTAAAGGCGCTGCATTCTCGATCCATCTTGCTCTAAGTCTGCTCATTTTTTCATCGCTGGTCTTTATGATGGTGCTTTACTGGTTTCCCGGTGAGCTGTTTTTCATTGACGGCGGTTGGCAAGGATTGAAACTGGTTGCCATGGTCGATTTAGTGTTAGGCCCTGCCCTGACGTTACTGCTCTACAAACCCGGCAAACCAAAGCTCGTTCTCGATATGTCGCTCATTGCGGTTATTCAAATTGCAGCCTTAGGATATGGTTTCTACACAACCTATCAACAACGCACCGTGGCTCTGGTATATGCAGAGCGAGGATTTAACACCGTATCTGCACGGGACAACTTAGAAGCCAATGCTCAACTGCGCCAGCTGGATATCAACCCTCAGCCTATTCCAGCGGTCACTCTGCTTAATGTACCGTTGTTGTTAACGCCACCACCAGCGCCCGGCAAGTACGCAGAGCACCTAAACGAAATATTCAACGGCTACCCGGGACCGCAGCGAAGAAGCGATCAATATGTCAGCCTCGAAAGCAACCACGAATCCATGCAAAAGGATGCGCTGGATATTGAGACGCTTAACGCTATGGGCGCTGCGGATGTCATCACGGCAGCGCTCCAGCGAAAATCCCTTGAACTTAACGAAGTCGAACTTTACAAATTCAAAGCGCGATACGCAGACGGGGTTGCGGTTTTTGATCCAGACAACAAGCGTATCTTGGATTTCGTTCCTATCGAGAAAGTGGACAAACCGGATGAATCGCCGGTTGTCGCTGAGAACGAAGAGAGCTAACAGACTTACAGTCCGTTAGCGTTGGCCGCGTCTCGAATCTTTGATGGCGGAGTATATTTAACCGACAGCAGAATTGCATTGCTTTCAGCTGATATTGGATCAATGCGGGCTTTCTGGCGACGATAGCGATAAGCAGCTGATGCCGTCCAGTTTCTTGCGTATTTCCATTCGACCTTAGGCTCGATGCTAATAAAACGACGAGCAAATTCGTCTTCAACGTTAGCACCTAAACGGTCGGGCTCGTAGGCTCTGGTGCGCAGTGAAACATT
>JBGCGD010000017.1:0-120657 GCA_045110515.1 Granulosicoccus sp.
TACTTCTGAAACAGCGGCGTTTGCAGCATGAAGAAAGCAAACAGCGCGACCGGGAAGCCGAAGGTTTCAATTTTCACCCAAGCATCTGTAGACATGGTGCGCCATACGATCTCGTTAGCGATGGCCAAGGAGGCAAACATAGCCGCCAGGCGCTTGGTCAAAATTAACCAACCTTCGTCGGTCAGGGGAAGGAACTCATCCATCACGTATCCCAACCAGCTTTTGCCCAATAGCAATCCGAGGCCAAGCGTCCCGGCAAAAAAGCCGTAAACGATGGTCGTCTTTATTTTGAAGAACTGCTCGTCATTGAAATAGACAGTCAAGCCACCGAAAAAGATCACCATGAACGCCGTCAGAACCTGCATCCGGCTCAGTTTTCCAGTCAGCTTCCATAAAATGCCTGTGGACAGCAGCAAGATCGGGATGAAGACAACGGTGGCGACAATGAAACCGGAGTACTCGACCCCGCCAATCGTGTACGTTGCATCACGCATTTTTAGGTATGCAGCGAAGAACAACAGGACAGGACCCAGTTCTAAAGCCGATTTCAACCCTTGCGATATCTTGCGTTCCGCCATGCGTCAGCCTCCAAATTCTACGATTATGGCACCAAGTGCGATCAGCGCCATCAGGGCCAATCTGCGAGGCCCCACTTTTTCATTCAAGACCAGCCATCCAATCGCGGCGGCAAAGACGGTCGAGGTCTCGCGCAATACCGCAGCCTCCCCCACCTTGTCGAGCCGTGTTGCCATCATGATCGACCCGAAAGACGCGAACGCAATGAAAGCTCCTAACACGCCTCGTTGCATCAAAGGGCCAAGAGGCGGACGTTCCATCATATGAGCCCACCGCCAACACGCGATCGCAGGCATCACAAGGATGCCGTCGATAAAGAAGAACCACGCAAGAAAAGTGAACGGATCAGAGGTCGCCCTGATTCCATAAGCATCAAAGGTCGTGTAAAGCGC
Organism: Granulosicoccus sp.; assembly: GCA_045110515.1. Taxonomy (GTDB): domain Bacteria; phylum Pseudomonadota; class Gammaproteobacteria; order Granulosicoccales; family Granulosicoccaceae; genus Granulosicoccus. The sequence goes on from JBGCGD010000017.1 coordinate 969, forward strand.
CACGAACATCCCAGTCGCCACCGCCAGCCAAAGCGCAGGAACCAATGTCTCGCGCTGAACGACGATAGTGCGCAGATTATAGACGGCTAACCCGTAGATTCCCGCCAGAAGGGTCGCAACTCCAAACCATTGTGTCACGGTGAAAGTCTCGCCAAACAGGAAATACGCCCCGATCACGGCAAACAGCGGCCCCGTACCGCGTACCACGGGGTAGACGACCGTGTAAGCCCCGCGCGTGTAGGCCAATGCCTGTAGAACTTTGTACACGACATGAATCAAAAACGCGCCGAAGAAAATAATCCACATATGGGGTTCCGGCCATGGCACGACAAAAAAAGCAAAAGGTGCGGCAATCAGCGCATAACACATATCAATGGCGCCGCGTGTCAGCCAAGGGTCATGACGCCCTTTCTGCAATGCACCGAACAGTGCATGTAGAATCGCTGCCAACAGCGCCAAGACCATCGCAAGCTGTTTGCCCGCCTCGGTGCCTTCCAGCGAAACGAGCCAGTCACTCAACCGCGATACCCGTCAACGCCTGCGCGAATTCTTCCGGATCGAACGCGTCCAGATCATCGATTTGTTCACCCACACCAATGGCATGGATCGGCAACCCGAACTTGTCAGCCAATGCCACCAGAACACCGCCTTTCGCCGTGCCGTCGAGTTTGGTCATTACCAAACCGGACACATCGGCAATCTGGCGAAAAATTTCGACCTGGTTCAAGGCGTTCTGTCCAGTGGTCGCGTCCAGAACAAGTAGTGTATTATGCGGTGCAGAGGGATCCTTCTTGCGAATGACCCGTACGATCTTAGCCAGTTCTTCCATCAGATCCGCGCGGTTTTGCAACCGCCCCGCCGTATCAATCATCAACAAATCGGCACCGTCGGCTTCGGCCTTGGTCATCGCCTCAAAGGCCAGAGAGGCAGGGTCCGACCCTTCGGGTGCCGTCATTACTGGTACGCCGGCGCGATCCCCCCATACCTGCAACTGCTCGACCGCTGCCGCGCGAAACGTATCGCCCGCTGCGATTACGACCTTCTTGCCAGCGCTTTGGAACTGCAGTGCCAGTTTGCCAATGGTTGTTGTTTTGCCAGAGCCATTCACGCCCACCACCAGCACCACTTGCGGGCGGTTGGGATAAAGCGGCATAGGCTTGGCGATAGGTTCCATGATTGCGGCAATCTCATCTGCCAGAAGTTGCTTGATCTCGGCTGTGGACAGCTTTTTGCCCATCCGCCCTTCCGCCATATTCGCTGTCACGCGCAAGGCCGTATCCACGCCCATGTCAGAAGAAATCAGCAGTTCTTCCAACGCCTCAAGCATATCGTCATCAAGGGCACGGCGCACCACAGTGACTGGTTCAGTCCGCCCCAAAAGGCGCCCAAACAGCCCCGGTTTCTTCGCTTGAGGCGCTGGCGGCGTGCTCAATGCGACTGGCGCAATTGCGGGGGTCGACCCTGGCTCACGTTGCGGTTCAGGGTCTGGCTTCGGGACCGGCGCGGCTTCTCGAACTGGCTCCGGTAGGGCGGCAGGTTCGGGTTCGGGTTCGGGTTCGGGTTTTCGCGCCCCCCCCGATGAGAGTGCTATGGCGATTTGAGTATCGGCAGACGGTGCACCTGAATGTTGAGACAACCCCAACGCCAGCCATCCCCACAACGCCGCCACATAAATGGCAACTGCAACCAACACTGCCAGCATCCAATCTGAACGCCTCATCGCTGAGTCTCAATCGGGCAAGCCATCATCACTGAGAATCAACGATCAGTATCATCTGTGTAAAACCCGCTTCACGAAGAAGTTGCGACAATGAAAGTAGCTGCGCAGCAGCAAGTCGAGCATCCGGCTTTATGGCAACTTTTCCATTAGCTCGCTTTTGCCTTTTCAACAGCCCGGTTAAATTTTCAGGCGCTATCACTTCGCCTTCTATCGACAAGGTTCCGTCCAGAGCCAAGCCAATGATTAATGACTCTTCATCAACCGGTGAAGAACTTTGCATCTCCGCCGTCTCGATGTTGTCGGAGGTCTTTAAAGTACCGGCCAACATAAAAAATATTAGCATCAAAAATACAATATTGATCAGTGGTGTCAGATCAATCTCAAGCCCACTGTATTTTTTAGGTGTACTGAAATTCAAGGTGCACTACCATCCATCGATATTTTCATCACACCGATAGACTTCATCGTTGAGATGAGATCAAGCAAGCTTTGGACATCAACGGTATCGCTAACACTTATAGATACCAGTAGTCCCGTATTGTCTTTTAAACGCACGCTTAGGGAGTCCAGAAAACCTTCTTGGTCATAGCGGATACCATCGAGCAGAATATCGTTAACCTGTTCGAATCGAACACTTGCCCTGACGATCTCTGTATCTACAACGGCCGAGCTGGAATGTGACTGAGAGATTAATGACAGGCTGCGCTCTTGCGAGAAATTGCTCGCCAGCATAAAAAACAGCAGCAGGATGAAAACGACGTCTATCAGCGGCGTTAAGCTAATGACAGATCGGCGACGCTTTGTTGCAAGGTTAAGATTCACAAATGAGATTTTGCATGGCTTCGCGCAGCAAAAGAGGTAAAAACACGCGTCGTGTAATCCTCCATGGAATGCGCACACCGGTCCACACGCCGATCAAGCCATTGATGCGCAACCAGCGCCGGTATTGCAACAATAAGCCCAACCGCTGTAGTTAACAGCGCTTGCCAGATTCCTCCAGATAACAGTGCCGGATCGACCTGATTTCCGGCATTTTCCAATCGCTGGAAAGCCTCGATCATACCCAGCACAGTTCCCAGCAAACCCAGCAACGGACTCAAACTCGCAACTAGCTCTAAAGCTCTCAACCAACTGCGCAAACGTTCGATATGGTTTTTGGCTATCCGCGTTACCTCTTCTCTGACCCGAGGTTCTGCATGCTCGGCAAGTAGGCCTTGCATCGCAGCATCCATAACCCGTGCAACCGGTTGTCGTGGCAGCTCTTCGAGTAAATTGGTAGCTTCGCGCCAGTGGCCTTTTCGCCATTCACGAAGACTATCGCCCAATAGATCACGGTGCCCAATGCCAAGACGCCAGAATTGGAACAGTTTGGCCAAGATTAGAGTCACAGCAAAAAATGACATGGCCAACAAAATCCACACCACGGGGCCACCCGTTTGCAGACGCTGCAACAGTGGCTCCATGCGTTCCAAGTGCTCAATCATCATGACGATGTTTACCGGTTAAGCGCTAGTCAATTCGTGTCAGCCACTGACGCGTATCAGGAACATTGCCCCATTGAATCGCGTTGAGTTCATCACGCATGCTACGAATGACAGGACCGGGTTTGCCATCGCCCACGTTATACTCCCGCCCATCATGTATTAGTGTTCCCACAGCAGCCACGACAGCTGCCGTACCGGTCAGCCCTGCTTCGCAATTGGGTTTCGCGGCACGCTCTAGAAGCTCTTCGATACTCAACTCCCGTTCAGAGACTGTCATGCCTGTATCACGAGCAAGCTCAAGCAAGGACTCACGGGTCACTCCGTGAAGAAACGATTCATCGAGCGACTTAGTGATGACTTCATTACCGTCAATCAAAATAAAGTTTGCAGCTCCTGTCTCCTGCACATTTCCACCGGGGCAAAACAACACCTGATCAGCATTAGCTGATGCTCTTGCCCGTTCGATGTGCTTTAAGGCGCTCGCGTAATTTCCACCGCCTTTAACCATGCCGTGATCGGGCCCGCAACGAACACCTTGATCGTCCAACAATAGTCTGAGGCTAGCCTCGCCACCGGAGAAGTAATCGCCTACTGGCGAGAGCAAAATGTATTGAATCGCGCTATCAGAGCGCGCCGCTGCCTTACCAATCGCAGGTTCGGTCCCTATGTGAGTCGGTCTTATGTACAACGATGCTGGAGCATCGGGTACGGAGTCTTTGTAGTACGCCACGCTATCAACAATCATTCGCTCAGTTTGAGCAATATCCAGTTCCGGCAAGCACATCAGCCTGGTGCTTTGTGCAAAGCGCGCGATGTTTTTATCCATACGAAAGATAGCAACGCCACCATCTGCTTGGCGAAACGCTTTCAGCCCTTCAAAGCAGGTACTGGCATAGTGCAGTACATGAGCGCCGGGGTGCAGCGTCAAGCTGTCGCTGGGCACCATTTTTTCTTGGCTCCATCCGCCCTCGTAATAGCTGATCGCCATTTGGGGCAAGAACTGAGTGCCAAATTCACCTGCCATACCTACATCCTCTTCATAACAATATCTCGCCAGCCAGCCAGGCGCGAGTTATTGGGTTAACTGTGTGTTTAAAAAAATCAACGCTCGGGCTTTGCTCGACGATCTGTCCCTTGTGCATGAGAATCACTTCATCGGCCATGCGCTTAACCTGGCCCATATCATGACTAACAAACACAATGGTAAGCCCTTCGTTGACCGCGCGTTTGAGCTGTTCTTCAATTGCCTGAGTTGATGCTGGATCAACGTTGGCTGTTGCTTCGTCCAGAAATAGCATATCAGGCTTCAAGGCCAAGGCACGAGCCAATGCCAGCCTTTGTTGCTCTCCACCAGAGAGGCGCGGTGCCAAGACCTCGACCACAGCCCCCAAACCCGCAGATTCTAGCGCGGCTCGTGCCTGTACCACTGCCTCTTGACGACCCACTCCTGCAGCTCGTAAAGCATAAGTCAGATTTTTTAAGGCCGTCCTATTAAGCAGTACGGGACGCTGCAACAACAAGCCCACACGATTTCTACGGTTGTTGTCCGCTGGCGTGGAATTCCACTTGATGTCTCCAGAATCCGGCATCATCAAAGCCGCTAGCGACTTTACCAACAAAGATTTTCCCGCACCGTTAGGGCCGACAATAGCCGTGCTTTTAAATCGGCCCAATTGAACTTGCGGGATGTCCAGAACCAGCCTACCCGAACGCTCGATCTTTAATCGCTCTCCGGTAATGGTGCTGACAATGTTCATCAAGAACGCTTCCCTGAAGGCCGTCCGTATGAGCCCAGCATGAGCACGGCGGTATTGACAAGGAGCGCAATAAGCACAAGAACAATGCCGAGTCCTAAAGCGAGGCTTAGATTACCCTTTGAGGTTTCCAGCGCTATGGCTGTTGTCATTACGCGTGTGACGTGGTTGATATTTCCTCCGACGATGATAACCGCACCCACCTCCGCTATGGCACGTCCGAAGCCGGCAAGTAAAGCCGTCATCAAACCGTGCCGCCCCTCCCACAACAGCGTTTTAATAAGCGCTGTTGAACGAACCCCCAAGAGAGAAAGTTGCTCGTGATATTGGATAAATAAATCTGCCAGCGTTTCACGTGTCAACGCAATAATGATGGGTGTAATGAGTATTGACTGAGCAATAATCATCGCAGTCGGTGTGTACAAAAGCTGAAGCGGTCCCAATGCGCCAGCATTGGATAACAACAAATAAACCACGAGACCGACGACTACTGGTGGCAAGCCCATCAAGGCCGAAACTACCGTGAGAATAACCGAACGCATTTTTGACTGAGTTGTCGCTAGCCAAGCACCTGCTGGCAAACCGATTAGAGAGGCAACCAGCACGGCGGAGAGGCTCACTTGTAGAGACAGCAGTATGATTTCGCGCAACTCACCATCAAAAGCCGCGATCAGCCGTATGGCTTCGAAAAACGCCTCGGAAAAACCCTGCATCAGCTCGCAATAAACCCAGAACCCAGAAGGGCCAGCTCGATCCAAACATACGCCCACAACAACAACGTTATGAGCACCGCAGCAGAGCCAAGATCTTTTGCTCGCCCGGCTAACTCATGATATTCGCTGCCGATACGATCAACGACAGCCTCTACAGCGCTATTAAGCAATTCAACGATAAGCACCAGCACAGTGACTGCTATAAGAACCACACGCTCCAATGTGGAAACATCCAAAAAAATCGCCAGCGGGATAAAAATGACTGCCAGCAGGAGCTCCTGCCTGAAGGCGGCCTCATTTTTGACGGCGGCTTTGAGTCCATTAAACGAGTAAACTGACGCTTTTACGACCCGTTTAAACCCTGTGTTTTTTTCCATACGATGAACATGCCCCATAAGGCACACAGAAAGTTGAGCGCTGAGGATACCGCGCCAAGAACGTCTCCGGTGCGCTTCTGCGCAGCAATTAGCTGTTTTCTGAGATATCTACTCGTTGTTTTTCCACTGTTTGCCGTACCGACTCATTCACATGCGGATGACAAGCACCGGGATGACGCTGGTAAGACTCCCGCGGTCGTCGCGCTAGCGTCAAGTTTCCGAACACTCTGGCCAACCCTTGTAGACGCATACGTTGCAGAAACTGGCAACCCAAATCCGTTAGTGAGCTTCGCATCATCCGGACTGCTAACGACACAAATTCTGCACGGGGCTCCCTTTGAGCTTTACCTATCCGCGGACGAAGCAACTGTTGACAGACTCGCATCTGCTGGAAAAACAAAACAGAAGAAATACGCTTTGGCTAAGGGCACGTTGTCGCTGGTTTGGCGTGGCGCTGGTACCCCATCATTGAGCGAGCTTGGCCCGTTAATGGAGGAGAATAAGCAGCTAAAAATTGCCATTGCAAACCCCAGGCATGCGCCTTACGGCATTGCGGCTAAGCAAGCGCTCGACAACGCAGGCTTGCAGCCTCTACCCCATGGCAAACTGCTGACGGCTGAGAATGCGTCACAGGCTCTTCAGTATGCGCTTAACGGCGCGGCTGATGCAGCTCTGGTGCCCACAATACTGGCACAACAAGTCGGCGATGAGAATATTAAGATATTGCCAATAGATCAAACCAGCTACCAAAGTGTCGTGCACCATTTGATACTACTTCAACCCGCCGACAACCCAGCGGAGGCGCTCAGTAATTGGTTAAAAACTCCACAAGCCCTGACAATCATGCAAGGATTCGGGTTAACCACACTTTAAATTTTGCTCGTACTCAATGTCGCCCTTTCTTGTCTCATTCAAACTGGCTATCTGGACAACAATCATCTTGTTGCCCATCGGTATGTTGTTGGGAAGGTGGCTAGCGTTTGCACGGTTCAAGGGAAAAGCCTGGGTTGAATCGCTAGTACTTTTACCGTTAGTACTTCCACCCACGGTTATTGGCTACTACCTGTTACTGGTGTTCAGTCCAGAATCATTTAGCGGCAGTTTGGTCACACAATGGTTTGGACAACCCTTGGTGTTTACGTTTCCAGGATTAGTGGTCGCCTCTGTTATCGTTAACCTGCCGTTTGCAGTACAACCCATGCAGCTTGCCTACAGCTCTCTTCCGCTGGAAGTACGCGAAGCTGCCTGGGTTAGTGGCTTATCATCACTTGAAACTTGGTGGCATATCGAGCTCCCGCAGATCTGGCAGGGTATTTTAGGTAGCGCTACACTCATTTTTTCGCACACCCTTGGAGAGTTCGGTGTGGTCTTACTGGTGGGAGGGAACATCGAAGGTAGCACCCGCACCGTATCAATCGCAATATACGATCACGTGCAAGCTTTCGATATGCAAAGTGCAGGATGGTATAGCCTTGCGTTGCTAGTGCTATCGCTGTCAGCGTTGTTGGTTGTTCGCATCAACACACACCACAGAGCGGGACACGCATAGATCCTATTTATGAGCGTTAACACTCATCCGTCTGCTGAGCTGGACACATCAGATAAATCGCTTAGGGTGTCATTGCATAACCAATCGTCCCCTGTGCTCAATGTAGAAATGCAATGTCACCCGGGTGAAATGCTCGCCTTAGTGGGTCCATCGGGCAGCGGTAAAAGCACGGTACTGCGCACCATCGCCGGTTTACAAAACGTTGAAATTGGGCGTATCAGCTGCAACGGCGAAACCTGGTTGCACACTCACCATCGCAAAGATGTCAAAGTACAGCAGCGCAATGTTGGTATGGTGTTTCAGCACTATGCGTTGTTTCCTCATAAGAGCGTGGAGGAAAACGTTTCCCTGGGCATACGCGGTTCAACGCGTGCTGAAAAAAAGCAGATTGCCGCAAACTGGTTGGAACGAACCAACATGACCGGTTTGGAAAAACGCAACCCTAACCAACTTTCCGGTGGACAGAAACAACGTGTTGCATTGGCTCGGGCATTGGCATCCAATCCGTCGGTGCTGCTTCTCGATGAACCCTTCTCAGCGGTTGATCAACAAACACGACGCAAGCTCTACCGAGAACTGGCAAAACTTCGTTGCGGCTTGGATATCCCGATGATTCTCGTCACACATGATGTTCGCGAAGTTCAGCAGTTGGCAGACAGCATGTGTTTAATCCACAAAGGGCAAACGCTTCAACAAGGCTCCGTACATGACGTTATCAGCGCCCCCCGAAGTAAGGCGATTGCAAAATTGCTGGGCCATCAAAACTTGTTTGCCGCGTGCGTATCTCATCAGGACTCGACGGAGACTTGTTACCAATTGGGCGATACAGAAACTCTACACGGAGAACCATCAGATTTAGCACCAGGCACAACGGTGACATTACTTATCTCACCCAGCGCGATCTCCCTGGCAGGGAATTCGTCTCACGATCAAGCCGAACACAACGTACTTCATGGCCTGGTTAGAGATGCCGTAAGTATGGGGGATGAGTGGTCGATCACCGTTCATCTGCACACCGTTACCAAATCACTGCGATTTCGCCTCCCCCAGCACTTGCTCAGTTCTGGCTGCTTAGCACCAGGTAGTCCAATTAGTGTAAATATTCGGCGCTCTGGTATATTGGCGATTAACGATACTCACTCAGTATGAAGACATCATGTTGACTCGGTTTTTTCCTGGATCAAAGCGATCGTTTAATGATCTTAGTGAACAGGAGGTGCTGGCTTTAGCCATCTCTTCTGAAGAAGATGACATGCGCATATACCAAGCTTACGCTGACGGATTGCGTGAGAGCTACCCTGACTCCGCGCGCATGTTCGATGCGATGGCAGACGAAGAAAATGTCCATCGATCACAGCTCATTGCTTTGCACAAGAAACGATTCGGCGACGTTATTCCTCTCATTCGCCGAGAACATGTCAAGGGATATTACGAGCGGAAGCCTGACTGGCTGGTACGCCCACTATCCATAGAAAAAACTCGCATGATGGCGGCGAACATGGAGTCGCAAGCCGAGCGCTTCTACCGCGTTGCCGCCTCTCGTACTAAAGATGCCGATACTCGAAACCTTCTTGGTGAGCTGGCTTTCGCGGAAGCGCAACATAACGATCTAGCTGTCCGACTCGAAGAGCAACTCGTACCCAACGACGTTAAAGACAAAGAAGACGAGACGGAGCGCAAGCAATTTCTCCTGACCTATGTGCAACCCGGGCTGGCTGGTCTGATGGATGGCTCAATATCCACATTAGCGCCGATATTTGCGGCAGCGTTTGCAACGGGTGATACCTGGAATACGTTTCTCATCGGTTTATCAGCCTCTATTGGCGCCGGCATATCCATGGGCTTTACTGAAGCTGCACACGATGACGGCGTCCTAACAGGAAGAGGCTCTCCACTTAAGCGCGGCTTGGCCTCAGGAATAATGACCACCGTTGGTGGCTTAGGTCACGCTCTTCCATACCTTATCCCCGATTTCAAAACCGCGACCACAATAGCCATTGCGGTGGTGTTCATTGAGCTCTGGGCAATTACCTGGATACAACACAAGTACATGGAAACGCCCTGGGGAAGAGCCATGTTCCAAGTCATACTTGGCGGATCTTTGGTGTTGGCAGCGGGTATCTTAATTGGCGTTGCTTAACAAACGTAGCCACCATAAAGCAGCTCTAGCGCACCTGAGGGCCCGCAATGCCCGTAGGTATCGGTGGCTTACTGACATCAGCGCCCGATGCCGTCATAATTTGCGCTAACTCAGTGTTGCCTACAACAACTTGCCTGTCATTATTCAATTCATGCTTGACTGACGTGAACATAGAAATCATAGCGTCGGCCTGACGATCGCCCCGTTCATTCGTCTGCTTTAAATAGGACTGATGAATGTGCCTGACAATTAAAATCAGAGCCAGCGCGGATGTCACTTCGCACTTTGCGAGTTGTTTTCAGCTTGTCCAGTGGCAACGCTTTATACACTGAACCCTGAGCTGACGGCACTATTGGTCGCCACCCCTTGCGCACTTCTTCGGGAATCATTTCCATGGTTGGCTAGAACCACCTCGTCAGAATCTTGAACATCGGCTAGCGCGCCACAACCACCTACCTTATAGAAAGAGGGTACATAAGTACCCACCGTTAACTCGATGATGGCCGCACAGCCTTGTTGGTCTTCATACACTTCAGTCAGAGTTTTTCTCAGCCTCAGTGCCAACACTCGAACCGAGGGATCGCTCTGTGCGTCAAATGTATCCGGTTTTCCGAGTGCATCTACTCCGACAGAAAATGCTTTTATGCGATCGGCGTGACCGTTGAGTGTTTCAGTCACTATGTACCGTAAAAAAGCAGACATTTGAGGGGCGCTGGAGAATCGTTGCAATCCCAATACGCGCTCGAGTTCAGCTTTAATTAGGCGCTCGTCTGCCTCAATTTGACACTCTTTGTTGACATCTGAAGTCATTTCAATTTAGGTCCCGAATAAATCCTTTATACGACCCACCAATGGCTCAGCCAAACACAACGCTTAGCTAAGGCTTGATTGGTGAGAACCTCCTAACCATCTTGAGTATTGACCTTTTTTGTATGCGTATGACCCAGATCTAGAGGCCATTTGTAAAATTTAGTCAGGAAAATGTAAAGATAGACGAAAGTATGGGCGGCGCATCCTTGGAGAAATCTTTCAATTACCGCAACTATTTCTTGAGTCTTCAGCGGATGAATGTCACGATGAGCCATCAGCTCCAAACGCTAGGTTTGGTGTCTTATGCCATTGTTTTAACGAAGCTTCTTAAACCAGAGTGAATAATTCGCCCACAGTTTTAGTTGTAGACGATGATCCTCGTATAAGAGATCTACTGCGATCGTCACTCGAAGCTGAACGCTTTGTCGTGTTCGAAGCGCACTCCAGTGAAACGCTTTACAAACAACTGAAAGAACACACAATCGACCTAATCACGATGGATATTGTTTTAAATCGGGAGAACGGACTCGATTTGGTCAAAGACATCCGGAAATATAGCGAAATCCCTATTATTTTAGTAACGGGACGCATTGATCTAATCGACACAGTTCTTGGACTTGAATTGGGCGCTGATGACTACATCACCAAACCGTTTTTAACTCGGGAGCTGGTCGCCAGGGTGCGTTGTGTAATGCGACGTGCGCGTATTTCGAATGCCGTGCCAGCACCGGATGCGCGGGAGCAAACTAACGACCCTAGCCAGGAAGTCCTGAGCTTTGGCAAATGGTATCTCACACCCGGTTCACGCGAGCTTAGAAATGCTGAAAACGCATTGGTCGCTTTAACGTCCACAGAGTTCGATCTGCTGGAGATATTCCTAAGCAGCCCCCAACGTGTACTTACACGCGATCACCTTATGGAAACTCTCACTGGACGCAACTGGCACCCTAGCGACAGGGTCATCGACAACCACGTTGTTCAGCTGCGAAGAAAGTTAGAGTCCGATGATCAATCTGAATGGATAAAAACAGTGCGCGGGTCCGGCTATTTGTTCGCTGGGAAGGTGATTAAAACCAGCGGCAAAAGCGGTGGTTGATACCCGCGAACAGAATTTTCATTCTGTTGCCGTGGAGATAGTTTAAAAATTAGCCAAAACGACTAAATTTCCAAATACACCAGACGTATTTTTCTAAATCCATATATATTTTAGTGAACAAACATCTAAAAAGCCTATAAAAAAGCTAATTAGCCTTTCCAATTCTATTCATACTCAGCGGACTTTCGTTTAAGCACTTCCTGTCTCGCCAACGTTCCATTCTCCCAAGGCACCACTATGAATACTTCCGACGCTTCTATCAATCTGAACCCGCTCAGAGAACAATTGCGAGTCAGATATACACAGGAAGAATCTCAGGTTGTCACTGAACTGCTAGCCGGTATATCTCCCACCAACCCCGAACTGGACGTGATACAAGAAAGGGCAGCCGATTTGGTTAAGCGGCTCCGTACTAGTAACAAGCCGACAATGATGGAGAGCTTCCTGTCTGAGTACGGCCTTTCCACGCCGGAAGGTGTTGGATTGATGTGCCTTGCGGAAGCCTTGCTCCGGGTTCCTGATGCGCAAACGATCGACGAGCTTATCGCAGACAAACTGGAATCCTCTGATTGGGCTGCGCATCTGGGACAATCAAGCTCGCCTTTGGTCAATGCATCTACCTGGGCTCTTTTGCTTACCGGGCGACTACTCGACAGTAAAGATCACCCGACCCGCTCATTGTCCGCATTAGTCAAACGCATGGGCGAACCTGTCATCCGCACAGCAGTTGCGCAGGCAATGAAGATGCTGGGAAAGCAGTTTGTACTGGGGCAGGATATCCAGCAGGCGATCGATGAGGCCCGCCAACTTGAATCAAACGGATATACCTATTCATACGACATGCTAGGTGAGGCCGCACACACTCGTGCAGATGCTGAACGCTACAAACAGTCGTATTCAGTGGCTATTGAAAACCTAAAGCAGGTACCTGGTAATACTGTCAGAGATAAGCCAGGAATTTCAGTCAAGCTCTCAGCACTGCATCCACGTTATGAGCACAGCCAATATGCCAGCGTTATGGAAGAGCTGGTTGCATCTGTGGAATCTCTTGCAGAACAGGCTGCTGAAGCCAACATCGGATTTAATATTGATGCGGAGGAAGCGGATAGACTGGATCTTTCACTCGATATCATCGAAACCTTGCTACAAAACCCCCGATTCGCCAACTGGGAAGGATTGGGAATCGTTGTACAAGCCTATAGCCGTAGAGCAATGCCTGTGATTGACTGGCTCATAGCTGCAGCGAATAAATACGATAGGAAAATTATGGTTCGCCTGGTAAAAGGCGCCTATTGGGATAGCGAAATCAAACAAGCTCAGGAGTTGGGTTTAGCATCATTTCCCGTGTTTACCCGAAAAATTAATACTGATGTCAGCTATCTCGCCTGCGCAGAGCGACTCCTTGAAAATCGTGACCGGATTTACCCTCAATTCGCAACACACAACGCTCATAGTGTTTGTGCAATTCACTATCTAGCCGGTGCTGCCAACGATACATATGAATTCCAACGGCTACATGGCATGGGTGAATCACTGCACGAGTCCTTTAAAAAGCAATACCAGACTCGCTGCCGTATCTATGCGCCGGTCGGTGCGCACCAAGATCTACTGGCCTATTTGGTTAGGCGCCTACTCGAAAACGGTGCGAATAGCTCATTTGTTAATCAGATTGTTGATCATCGAATCCATCCTGAACAAGTTGCGCAATGTCCCGTTAGAGACGCACGAAATACGGATACGCTTGTACACCCAAATATTGCGCACCCGCTGGATCTATATCAACCACAACGTCAAAACTCGAAAGGCTTTCGAATAAACGACCCGGCATCAATTACGCCTTTAATAACCCAAAGACACACCTACCAAACAACTCGTTGGTTCGCATCCTCCATCATTCATGGCATCGATCGCAAATCCGAATTAAAACCCGTTTTTTCGCCAAACGACTCCACCGATAAAGTGGGTGAAGTTCAGTTGGCTAGCGATAGAGACGTGGTTCAGGCACTCAGCGTGGCCAAGGATTATAAAAACACTTGGGCATCTACGGCCATTAGTCAGAAAGCAAATGCATTACGTGTAGCCTCAGATGTCTATGAAGAGCACATCGCAGAATTCTCCGCCCTGCTTTGCCGCGAAGCTGGGAAAACGATTAACGACGCTATCTCAGAAGTACGCGAAGCAGTAGATTTTTTACGCTACTACGCAGCGAGTGCTGAAGAATTAGAACCGACGCTGTCTAAATATTCAACGCACTCTCATGGGGTTGTTGTCTGTATTAGTCCCTGGAATTTTCCGTTGGCCATATTTACCGGCCAAATAGCGGGTGCACTGGTGGGCGGCAATGTCGTAATAGCCAAACCAGCCGAACAAACACCGCTCATTGCGACAAGAGCCGTTGAGCTTCTCCACCAGGCTGGAATTCCCACTCAAGCCTTACAACTACTGCTTGGCGAGGGTGCCACAATCGGACAAGCACTCACAGAATCCAACATTGTTGACGGCGTCTGCTTCACCGGTTCCACAATAACAAGTCGCTATATTGAGCGAACTTTATCTAACCGAACTTCAGATGACATTGCCAAAGGCGCTAACGAAAATCCATTTTTGATGGCCGAGACAGGTGGCATCAATGCGATGATAGTCGATAGCTCCGCGCTCACTGAACAGGTTGTTCGCGATTGCCTCATCTCAGCCTTCCAAAGCGCCGGGCAACGCTGTTCCGCTTTACGAGTTCTGTATGTTCAACGTGAAGCAGAAGAACGTCTAGTTACCATGCTAAGTGGTGCGATGGATTGCCTATCACTTGGCAACCCATGGGATATTGCAACGGACATGGGGCCTGTTATCGATGTCAATGCCCATACCACGATTTCACAATACATCGATGGGCACAGACAGGCCGGTACATTACTCCATGAGTCTTCAAGTGCACTACCGACAGCTGCTGAGACGCTCAACCTGTGGATTAAACCCACACTGGTTAAAGTGTCAGGCATTGAAGAAATGAACAAGGAGATCTTTGGTCCGGTTTTGCATATAGCAACGTACGAGGCTAGCGAACTCAGTCGTGTCGTCGAAAATATTAACGGCAGTGGATACGGTTTGACGTTTGGTCTTCACACTCGCATTGATGATCGCGTGCAACAGGTCGTGGAAACCATTCACGCTGGAAATGTGTATGTCAATCGCAACCAGATAGGTGCAGTTGTTGGCTCTCAACCCTTTGGCGGTGAAGGCTTATCCGGGACCGGGCCAAAAGCCGGTGGACCCTGGTACGTGCCCCGCCTGATGAACATTGGGGTACCACAATCTACTTTGCCAAATACTTCTAGTACTGAAAACCTGGGCTTAGTTCTGCCTGGACCCACCGGCGAAAGCAATCATTGGCGCACTGCCCCGCGCTCGCCGGTATTAATCATCGATAACGGATCACCAGAGGTGCAAAACGCAGAAAAAGCATCTCAGGCGTTGGGCTGCGAGACTCTGCTCATTGAGGTGAAAAAAGCGCAAACAGATTTACTCAACGCTATCAACAACCACAAAGCCGAGGTGGTTGTTGCACCACAATCTACAGCACTGGAGCGATTGAATTATCGAACACAAATGTCTCAGAGCAATGGCGCTTTAATTCCTTTGCTCCATTCAGCTGATGACCCAAGCCGTTTACTGATGGAACGTCATGTCTGCATTGACACAACCGCCGCCGGTGGTAACGCTAGTCTGCTGGGTGAAACAGACTAGCGCCTCAAACCTTCAATGCCTATTTAGAGGTTGGCCAGAATCCCGTTAACACTCTCCTTGGCATCGCCAAAGAGCATGCGCGTATTTTCCTTAAAGAACAGCGGATTTTCTACGCCAGCATAGCCTGTTGCCATAGAGCGCTTTGAAACGATAACGGTCTTTGCATTCCAAACCTCAAGTACTGGCATACCGGCAATTGGGCTATTAGGATTGTCCAGTGCCGATGGATTAACGATATCGTTAGCGCCAATGACAATCACAACATCAGTATCGGATAGGTCCTCGTTGATTTCATCCATCTCGAGTACCAAGTCGTAAGGCACATTCGCTTCTGCCAACAACACATTCATATGCCCGGGCATCCGTCCTGCAACAGGATGAATGGCAAATCGAACGTTGATGCCTGCTTTTTTGAGTTGGGTTGTCAGTTCTGAGACCGGGTGTTGTGCATGGGCTACTGCCATACCGTAGCCCGGGACAATAACAACCGAATCCGAATCTTTACACAAAGCAGCGACTTCATCTGCGGTGATCGCAATGGCTTCGCCTTGAGGTTCATCGGAACCGCCGTCTCCAGAACTTGGGGTTGCATCCCCCCAGCCACCCATGATGACGCTAAAGAATTTTCTATTCATAGCGCGGCACATGATGTAGCTGAGGATGGCGCCACTGGAACCCACTAACGCACCCACAACAATCAGTAAATCATTTGACAACATAAAACCGGTTGCTGCTGCTGCCCATCCGGAGTAGCTGTTAAGCATGGAAATTACGACAGGCATATCGGCACCACCGATAGCCATAACCATATGCACGCCAAAAGCAAACGCAAGCAAAGTCATGATGACAAGGATGAAGGTACCCCACCCCTTACCGGTTTCGACAACTCCTGCTTCCGGTGCCTGACCGATGAACAGAAACAACAAAACCAAACATATCAGGCCAATACCCAAGTTGATCATATGCCGACCTGGCAAAATGAGAGGCTTGCTTCCCACCTTACCGCTGAGCTTCCCAAAGGCTATAACCGACCCCGTAAACGTTAAGGCACCAATCAGAATACCAAGGTAGATCTCAACATCATGGATGGTTCTTTCAGTACCAACATGATGCGCCTCCGGCGTAAGGTAACTGGCAAAACCGACCAATACCGCAGCCAAACCAACAAAGCTATGCAGGATAGCCACCAGCTCAGGCATTTCGGTCATCTCAACTCGACGGGCCAAGTACGCACCGATAGCACCGCCGATACCAACCATGACCAATAGAACGCCATAGTTTTGAACCCCATCGCCGATGATGGTGGCCAATACCGCGATAGCCATGCCGGCAATACCCGCTTGATTACCGCGTCTTGCCGTTTCCTGCTTTGACAAACCAGCAAGACTTAAAATAAATAACACTGCCGCAATGATGTAAGCAGCTGTAACCATTCCACTATTCATCATTTTATTTCCTAAACATTTTCAGCATACGCTGAGTCACTAAAAACCCACCGGCAATATTGATACTTGCGATTAACGTCGCGACGGCTGCGAGAAAAACGACAAATCCAGAAGAAGAAGAAATCTGCAAGAGTGCTCCCACAACGATGATGCCGCTTATCGCATTAGTCACACTCATAAGTGGCGTGTGCAATGCAGGTGTCACGCTCCAGATGACTTGATATCCGATAAAGCAAGCCAGGACAAACACCGTAAAGTGACTCATGAAATCGGGGGGTGCGACACTTCCTACCGCTAACAGTGCTATTGCAGCCACTCCAGCGGCTATCAATGTTCCCCCCATACCGCCGGTCTTGACCTCAACCGGTGCGGCAACAGCCACAGGCTCAGGCGTAGCTGGCTTTGGAGCTGCAGACAATTTGGGCGGTGGCGGCGGCCACGTGATCTCACCTTGATTAATCACGGTAGCTCCACGTATAACTTCATCTTCCATATTGACGTTCAACTGACCGTCTTTTTCAGGAGTTAGATCAGCGAGTAAATGACGTAGGTTCGTACTGTAGAGCTGGCTGGATTGTGCAGCCATACGACTGGGCAGATCGGTGTAGCCAATCAATGTCACGCCACCGTGTTTAATAACCTCGTCGGCTTGCGTAAGCTTGCAATTGCCACCGCGTTCGGCAGCCAGATCGACAATGACACTACCCGGTTTCATTGATTCAACCATGTCCGTGGTAATGAGCTCCGGTGCAGGGCGCCCAGGAATCAACGCAGTGGTTATGATGATATCAACCTCTTTCGCTTGCTCACGAAACAAGGCCATTTCAGCGTCGATGAATTCTTTACTCATCACTTTGGCATAACCGCCTTCGCCTGCGCCGTCTTCTTCCTCTTCAAATTCGAGCATGAGGAACTCGGCACCCATACTTTCAACCTGCTCGGCCGCCTCAGGGCGAGTGTCAAAGGCTCTGACAATAGCGCCCATACCTTTTGCTGCGCCAATTGCTGCGAGTCCTGCAACCCCGGCTCCGATGACCAGGACCTTGGCTGGCGGTACTTTTCCAGCAGCGGTTATTTGTCCGGTAAAAAACCTGCCAAATTGATTAGCTGCCTCAACGACAGCCCTATAACCGCCGATGTTTGCCATAGAACTCAACGCATCCATTTTCTGTGCGCGTGACATTCTTGGAACAGAATCCATTGCCAGTACGGTGACCCCTCTTGCCGCCAATGCATTCATTAATTCTTCGTTTTGAGCCGGCCAGATAAAACCGATAAGTGCAGTGCCCGATTTTAGAAATTCAACCTCATTTCCAACGCTTGCGTCTATTTGCGGCGCCCTGACTTTTAAGATGACATCGGCCTGACTGTATACAGACGCGGCATCAGGAAGTACTTCGACATCCGCGGCACGGTACAAATCATCTGAGATATTGGCAGCTTCTCCAGCGCCACTTTCGATACACAGAGTGTGTCCAAGTTTGATAACGTGCGCCGCCGTTTCCGGCGTCATTGCGACACGTTTCTCACCTGCGAACGTCTCTTTGGGAACTCCAATCAGCACAATTGCCTCCAATTAACAACTAATTTTTCGATTCATAAGCCCGCCGCAAAACGGGATCACCGTATTAACGCGAAAACTCAGCATTACCTTTTATACTGCACAAGATCCTGGATGCCCATAAATACTTAGTATAAGAGCCCCACTTGGGCGCCTCATCACTGCGTACTTAGGAGCGACGCACATATTTGGCGGCACTGGCTGCTACTTCATTCAGCGGAGCAGGTTTTAGCCCCAATGACTTAAGGATGTCATTCGCACCCCGATGCAGCAACATTTCCGCAACCTTGACACCTAAGTCAACAGCCTCATTTATATGTGCTCTGGCGTCTGCTGTTATCACTGACTTTCCATCCGTGCTAGCCACCAAGCCCCTTAGCCAAATCTGTTCACCTTCCAGTTCCGAAAATGCCGCTATGGGCACCTGGCATCCACCATCCAATCTTGCACTTAACGCTCTTTCAGCCATGACACGATAACTGGTTTCCTGATGATGCAGCTTATCCATTAATGCAATGGTGTCCTCGTCATCAATACGGGTTTCTATTCCCACGATACCTTGCCCGGCTGCAGGCAGACTTTGCTGAACCGTCAACTCGGACGCAATTCTGTCCTGCATCCCTAGACGTATAAGCCCTGCCGCGGCGAGGACAATGGCGTCGTATTCTCCGTCGTCCAATTTACGTAATCGCGTGTTCACATTGCCACGCAAGTTGTGCACTTCCAAGTGCGGGTACGCCGCCAGAACCTGCGCCTGTCGACGCAAACTGCAGGTTCCGACGATACCACGCTCGGGCAATGATGCCAGGTCTTGAAAATTGTTAGACACAAACGCGTCGTGTGGATTCTCGCGTTCCAGGATGTGCACAACCTGAAGACCTTCAGGAACTACCGCGGGGACGTCTTTGATCGAGTGCACTGCAATATGGGCAACGCCGTCCAGAATTGCCGTCTCTAATTCTTTAACAAACAGCCCCTTGCCACCAATTTTGGCCAGCGGGCTATCGAGTAGCTGATCACCTCTCGTCGTCATCGTAATCAGTTCTACCTTGACACCCAGATCCAAGGCGTCGACACGCGCCTGAACGTCTTCAGCCTGCCAAAGTGCCAGCGGGCTATTACGCGTCGCAATTTTTAATGTGTTCATTTAGATCGCTTTAAAAAGAAATGTAAACGTCAAATGCCATTAGGGGGAAGTTTGGACCGTGTTCAATGACAGAGAAGCCTAATACCCAGTCGTGCAAGGATAATACGTTTTTGCGTGAAGTAGACTCACAGGGGTGTGACGATGCCGACTTGATCACCCTGAGTCCGCACTAAATGGCAGATAAACTCTGTTATCGCCCCGAGTATTCCCAGCCCCTGTCTGCCAGGATTCGCGAGTCAGCGTTGCAAATCACTGCAATAGTCCGTCTAGAATGGCGTATCACGCTAGCGATCTGTTGAGACTGAGCGAACTAATGGCGTACCATATGTGCTCAGGCTCAAATTTGCACTGAGCCACAGTTTTTTGACCAGAACCCTACTTTTTGGAGTGCTCGATGATCTGGATTACAACGCTATGCCTGCTGGCGGTCGCTTTATGGCTGTTTTTCAACGCTTTGAATGAACGCCGATGGGTCGAGGCGCATAGTCACGATGAAACGGTCGCTAGTGACGAGGGACTACTCCCCGGCCTGACAGCCTTAACAGGCACAGCAGCCACGGCTGGAGGTACGCCAGCTGAAGGACAGGAAACGGCCATAACGCGCGCTGCTGCGAAATTGCAGGAAGGCGGCGGAAAGCTTGGAGAGCAGCTCAAAACTGCAAAACAGTCTGCTACTGAGTTGTATGAAAAAGCGAAAGAGCCCAATGGAGTACTGGGTGAAGACTCGCCGGTTACTCGTGCGGCTGGCAAAGCCCGTGAGCAAGCCAGCAAACTCAATCAGAAACTGGATGAGAAGATGAAGTCAGCATCTAGCCTGACAACCAGCACTGGCGAAAACGGCGATCAATCCTTCTTGCAAAAAGCTGCGGCAACCTCTGGTGATTTAACTCATAAAGTTGCTAAGAAAGTCGCTGATTCAGCTGACGGCTTAACCGGTAAAACCAATGCAACCGGTGAAGAAAGCATCATTAGCAAGGTGGCAGGTAAAGTCTCGTCAGGTATGCACGCGGTTGAGCACAAAATGGAGAAAGTTGCTGCTAGTAGAAATCCTCAGGCCTCCACCGACAACCTGCTTAACGAAGCTTCAGCTAAGGTTAGCGCTGAAGTAAATGCAGTCAACGACAAGGTTGTCGACACCACAAATAAATCGTAGTAACGAACCCCGTAAAGCGGCGTTTAGAACACAAAAAAGCCGGCTACGATGCCGGCTTTTTTGTGTCTGGCACTTAAAGGTGTTTGCGCTGGACTAGCCCCAGAGTGCCGGTGGAGCCGGATACATATCGCTGCCTTTAAATTCAATAGGGGCGTCGCGATCTTCGGCTAATAGTAAGGGTCCGTCCAGATCGACAAAGCCGACATCCTGCGCCAACAGAAGTGCGGGTGCCATCGCCAAGGAGCTGCCCACCATGCAGCCAACCATGATGGAAAAACCTTGCTCAATTGCAGCTTTCTTCAGCGCTAAGGCTTCGGTCAAACCACCCGTCTTGTCGAGCTTAATGTTAATGACATCGTATTTGCCTTTTAGATGTGCCAAGCTGTCTCTGTCGTGACAAGCCTCATCGGCACAGACCGGTAGAGGGCGTGCACGGCCTTCTAAAGCTGCATCATCGGATGCCGGTAATGGCTGCTCGACTAAGTCAACTCCTAACTCCAACATGACCGGAGCCAGTGCATCGTAATCGGCAGCCGACCAACCTTCATTGGCGTCGACGATCAGACGACTCTTAGGTGCACCGGTGCGAACCGCACGCAAACGCTCAAGATCGCCCTCACCACCCAATTTAATCTTTAAGAGTGGCCTGGATGCGTTTTCAATAGCCGCCTGCTGCATCTTCTCAGGTGTATCCAACGACAGTGTGTAGGCAGTTACAACGGATGACAATGAATTCAGACCTGCCAGCTGCCACGCGGGTTTGCCCGCCAACTTGGCTTCTAGATCCCAAAACGCACAATCAACGGCATTTCGCGCGGCTCCCGGAGCTAGCGCAGTTTGCAACTCAACTCTATCCATACCTTGAGCGAGAGCATCCGTCAGCGATTGGATCTGTTCGCAGACGGTGTCCAAAGACTCACCATACCGGGCATAGGGCACACACTCACCCATGCCCACTACTCCGTCTTTTTCCAAGCTGACAGTAACTACGTGAGCCTCGGTTCTAGAACCACGTGAGATGGTGAACGTACCGTCCATCGCAAACGTGTCTTGGCTGACAGACAGCTTCACGCCCCCGCTCACGATAGCGCGTCTACCAAACGATCAGCACCGTGGCGGAAAGGATCAACACAGGGTAACTGCATGCGATCTTCAATTTCTTTAAGCAAGGCAACAGCTTCGTCTTCGCTTAAGGCTGCTGTATTGACTGAAATTCCAACGACTTTGCAGTCAGGATTAACAAATCGAGCCAGCGTCAATGCAGTATCGCGCAATAACTCTAAGCTGGGTAATTGATAATCAGGAAGGCCGCGCATGTGATCACGCGTGGGTTCATGACATAGAACGAGCGTATCGGGGGCTCCTCCATGAACCAGAGCCAGGGTCACACCGGAGTAAGACGCATGGAACAGGCTCCCCTGCCCTTCAATAAGATCCCAGTGGTCAGCATCGTTATCGGGCGTGAGCCACTCAACGGCTCCAGCCATGAAGTCAGCCACGACTGCATCCAACGGGATCCCACCGCCTGTGATTAATATACCTGTCTGCCCTGTCGCACGGAATGTTGCTTTCATGCCTCTTTCGCGCATGGTTTTTTCCATTGCCATGGCCGTGTACATTTTTCCAACAGAGCAATCAGTACCAACCGCAAGGCATCGCTTTCCGCTACGCTTTTTACCCGTTGCAATAGGAAAGTCTACCTGCGGAATGCGCACATCGAACAAAGACTGATTATGCTTCTCGGCTAACTCAACCAATTTGACATTGTCTGTTAAGAGATTGTGCAGACCAGAGGCGATGTCCATTCCGGAAGCCAGTGCCGTTTCGAAGACTGCGTTCCAGCTATCACTAATCTGTCCACCGCGGTTTGCGACACCCACTATAAGTGTCTTTGCCCCAGCATCGACCGCTTCCTGGATCGTCATATCCGGTAAGCCCATATCGGCATTACAACCTTCTTGGCGAAACTGCCCCACACAATTCTCAGGACGCCAATCCTTTACGCCTTGCGCTACTTTTGCAGCCAAAGCATCGGGTGCATCGCCCAGAAACAATAGATAGGGGGTATTCAACATGACAAATCTTCCAGGATATTTAACGTAACTGTTCGGCTATTTGACGAGCAAAAGCCACGACAAACTGTTCTGTGCAGAACACTTTCGAGACGATTTTATAGCGAGAAACATGTGTACGCTGCGGCTAGAGTCCCATAGCTGGGGACCAGCTGGGAGTTCTAATAGGCGCCAGCACGAAACCTACGCCGAATTGCCACGCCATTTCATCGGCAGCATCAAAGGGTTTTGATGTATTCCAACACCGCGTTTCTCTGGTCTTTGTCTAAATGATCCCCGAAGGTATGCCCCGAATTACTGTAGCCAGTGAGCGTTGTATCGTAGATTTCAACGGGCTTCTGCCCCATATAAACGGCGGCATCCAAAGCGTCATAACGCCAACCGATATCAGATTGGTCGTAGTTTTCAGGATCGGAGGAATCTTGTACCCGGTGTCGCCAAACCCTCGGGCGCAGTTTACTGTTGAGTAAAGTCCTGAGTGAAGGCACCGATCCATTATGCAGAAAAGGTGCAGTGGCCCATACTCCGTCCAATGGCGGTGCTACATACCCCGGGCCGGGTGCGGCCATCGACATTTCGCCGAAGAATGAGCGGTTAAACCAATCGATGTACGGTGCTCCTTCGTTTAGCGCAAAGTCCACAAGGGTGGCGTCTGTGGCAACGGTTTCTATTGGAACAAGCCGGCTAGGGTATTCCGGGGTTTCACCGTAGGTTCCGTGGCAGCTTGAACAGTTCTGCTCGAATATCCGCTGCCCGGTTTCAGCCAAGGAGTCGTCTATCGGAAACGGCCAGCGCGGCGGATCAATATCAGCGATGAAGGCACGAATATCGGGGGCATATTCGTCGATGGCTTTCAAAGCGTCCAAGGTATCTGTGCACAACATAGAAGCTGCCATCATGATGCGAGCGTGATCCCCTCGTCCCTCGCCCAGCCAGAACATGGCAGGCTTTTTACTCATTCGCCACCAAGGCGGTACGCTCACGGGCGGCGGGTCGCTAGGGGGCATTTTTAGCAACGGCGTATCAGACCATTCGTTGCTTGTCGCATCACGGTGAGCAATCAGCGCGAAGGTCAGATTATTGGCCGGATTCACGCCTAAGGTGTGCATTCGCGAGTACGGTGCAATTGCAGCAACTCGATCAGCATATAGTTCCCAAGATTTTGTTTCCTCCTCCCCGCGGACCAGAAATCCTGCACGCTCCACTAGGGCTGATGCATCAGCGGTAAAATCTTGAAACTCGTTACCTAGTCCGATTACCAGCTCGCCAAACAACTGGGCGCCATGGCAAGTCAAACAATTGTTGCTGACCGTCGGCACGCCCAAGTCGTTCGTAAAAACATTAACACTAAAAGGCAAACCATCCGCCTTTTTCGTCCGGCCGGGGGCTTCAACAACGGGGGCATCACCGAGCAAGCGCCGAAATACACGCTCCGGTAAACCACAACTCACATAGGCTTCTTCGGTCAAAGCTTGATAGCCTCGCGCCTTGTCGCCTTCACGTTGTTGGGTGGCCTCAATTAAACCTGCGGTGGCATACTTCGCAAATGCCCATGTGCGTGATGGGTCTACTTGCGCGTTGTCCAACTGATCAACTATTTGACTAATTTGCCCGACATCGGTTTTTAGTTCAGCGTCTGTTACACGCTTGTTGACGTTAACATCTGTTGGCTTCATGCCCACTGCACGTTCAGGCTCATTACCACATGAGATCAGGAACACCAACGCTAACATCAGCGCAAGTTTTAACTTCATCATCTTATTTCTTCAATGACAGTGGTTGAAAATCAAGAAAACCGGTTCCTGATAGTGTGCCAGCTTCCGCGCCGATCCCGCTTACTATAACTCCACCGGACCAACGACTACCCATGGAATCTTGTACTTCAGAAAGCGTCACAACCGGTTGAAGCGTCAACTCAAAGCCTTTCGAGGGAATTTTTAGCACCACTGTTATCGGGTAGGACAACTCGGTGGTCGTGGATGTTTGCAGTCCTTGATCTTCCCATTCAACTTTAACGCTCTTAAATTTTGTTCGATCTTCTGAGATGAATGCTTCAACGGTCCGAGGGCCTCGACCACTTGCGCGCTTGGTTCTGTTCACCGTTAACAACGACATTTTATTTTCAATCAAAAGCTGGATACGCGCCTGATCAAGCAGCACAACACCTCCAGGCAATACGGCACTTCCCCAGCGATGTGTTAGCCACATATGGCCCGTTACCGCTTCAGAGGCGTAGCGACCCTGAACCGACATGGCCGGGAATTCCCATTGGTTCAGGAAACCACTCGACACTGCCTGCGGGCATGTAGAAGGCTCAGCGGAGAGTAAATAAGTCTTATTGCGGGCATCACGTCCTTGGGCGTGAATCGATCTTGTGCATGCTCCCTTATCACCAAAGCTAAAGCGGGTATCTCTGACGTGGATTTCCTCAGGCCTACTATTCGCCAAATTAAGAGCCACCCTGGAAAGTTCTTCTCGGGTCGCTAACATTGCGCTCGATTGCCCAGCTCCGGAGATGCTTGCTCTAGCGATACTGTCGAACGCCCAAGCTGACTGCGCATTTGATTGACTAGTCACTTGCAAACGATCTATCTGGGCGGACAGACCAAGCCACTGCCCAGCTTCATTTCGTAACACCGCACGCATCTCGAAAGATTCAAAAGGCGACTCTGGGTGAGCTCTGATGTCATCAGGAATTACAGCGTCCGCGACCGGGTCATCTGGTAGCTCCAGTGCATCGAGTACGCTTTGCCATTGCGCATCGGGTTTACCCATGTTCGCCATGTCAGCGGAATTACCGTTGTTACCGCATGCTGAGACAAGCAGCAGCATTAATAATGGGAGCAGTCGGGCTAGGCCTCTGTCAGTGGACATTTTAGACATAACAGCAATCACTAAAACGTACTCAGTCCCGTGGATTCCATCATTCGGTATTGAAGTTTTAACCAAACACTATCGTTTGCGTGTTGCTCATAGGGCACAGAAAACTGTTTACCATCCTCATTGTTCCACTGACGTTCAAAAAAGCTGATCATCTCTTTAACCACAGGTTCAGTGGACGGAGCCGTCAGTAGAATATCGGTTTCCAAATTGAGGTCTTTTAGATTCCGTCGCGTGAAATTTGCAGACCCCATAAAAAACTTATGAGCATCGGCATCGGCAACGTGCAGCCACTTCGCATGACATTGCTCTCCTAGCGTGGCACACCATCGCACACTAGCCCCTGCTTGCACTAATTCTGCTGCAACAGGGCGGTTCGGTACTCCATTTTTTTTACGCCCGAAAGCATCGTTATTAACGTCAAGCAGAATCCTGACGCGGGCGCCTCTACTTACAGCATTTTTCAAAGACTCGATGATGCTTCGCTCACTTAAATAGAACATCACCATATTGATGTCGGAGCCTTCTCCAGCGCTGTCAATTGCCTCGACAAGCGCTGCGTGAATTTTAGATTCACTCAGGATTTGAATCTGTTGGTTCTTAGGCGCGCTCTCAGGGTCGGCATTGGATAAAACCTGTTTTGCATTGGCCATGGCCTTGTCTACGATTGGCAACACGTGGGGAGCTTCACTCATTGCCAACAAAGTCCGTTCACTCTCCAACAGGTCCAGCACCGCAAGCCCATCGAATTGAACCGCTATGTTCCGATGGGCACTACTCCCATCGTGGGGATTGGCAGAACTGATCCACCCGTAATACCCTTCGCCCCCATCATCGGCAATCATAAGCTTGCGATGGTTTGCTTTAAAATTGAGAAGTGATAGGTAACTTCGAACGGATACCTTACCCTCACCGAACGGATTCGGCAAAAGACGGCCAGTATCATTTCCCCAGGGCCGGATCAACCAGCGCCAAACTCCTGACCAAAGAGGGTTACTGTCTTGCAACTTGTCCAGATCGGTTAGTACGACGTGAACGCCTGCGGATTTCAAACGCTCGAAATGTATGGAGGGCAAACCGCCATAAACCGTATTTATGGGATCGCTAATTACGACGATGTCCATCTCGGGAAAACGCTGTTGTTGTCCGATCAAAACATCGGTGAGCTCTGATGAAAGCCGCCGATGTGTCTCAGGCACAGGTCCCTGCCATGCGTTAAACAAGAACATATCGACGATGATGACGCTTTTTGCCGCCTTTATACCGTCAAATAGAGCACTAAACAGACGTTGCGAAAGTCGCCGTTGCCCTGCCTCATCGACCCAGCTCTCGTCATTAAAAAATCGGACAGAGCTTGCAATGCGAGTTGGGAAATCGATTGACACAGCAGTTGGTGGAGGTACTAGCGCCCGAATAATCATAGAACCCAACACATAGAAAAGCAGGACGCTAGTTGCAAATAACCCGATCTTTCGAATTCCGTGTCCAGTCTTGAAAACGCTCAATTAACGACCTCCTGCTTTCGCTGAATTAAAACTACGTCACAATTCGAGCGGAATGAGTTGATACAATCGCGCCACCCTGTAGTTACATAGAATGAGACAAATAGGTTTGCCGGCTTATTCAGGTTTTACGTGAACTTTCCGTCAAACAACTATTAGACCTTGAAACTGCACATAACAATAATAGGTGCGGCGAACTGTGAACGAATTGTGACAAGCCTAAGCTCAGCAGCAACTGAGACACGCTCTATACTCAATGCGTCTAACGGCACGGCCAACGACGACGGACCACGTTTTTGATGAAAACTTTGAATTACCCTAACGCCGGAGCACCTATGCAGGGATACGCAACAGTTCCAGCAACCAGTGACGCAAAGGAATACCTCAGGCTCCTGCTTCGTCACAAATTTGGTCTTTTGATTACCTTGCTATTGGGCTTAGGCCTAGCGTGGCTTTATCTGATCAGCACAGAAAAAACTTACGAGACGGCAGCTCTCGTTGAAGTGAATAAACCCAAAAACTATTTTAACTCTGACGGTAGTGCAAACCAGACCGACTGGAACGCACCGACGATCAAGGAAGAAGCAAATCTGTTGAGCTCACGACGGGTTCTGAGCCCGGTCCTTGATGCCTTCGGCCTGCGAACGACGGCAGAGCCCAAACGAGTACCGGTTCTCGGAGCCGTGTCTCAGCGCATTCCAGCTATCGCTGAAATGATGGAAGGCTTCAGTTACGCGCAGAAATTTGCCTGGAGCGACGCCTCCATCGATGTCACTGAACTGTCTGTCCCTCGCCGTATGGAAGATGAAGAATTACTTGTCACTGTCCTAGCTGATGGTGAATACAGCTTGAGCAGTGGAGAGCAGGTGCTCATAGAGCGAGCAAACTTGGGTGATCGCGTAGCCGTTGAATTCAGCAACCAGGGCCCTCTCGTAATACAGCTCTCAGAATTGGAAGCCCCCGCTGGCGTCCAATTCTCGGTAGTGCGCAGATCCCTGCAGGCCACAGTGACAAACTTAAGACAAGACTTGGCTACAGAGACAACCGATAGTAAATCCCGAATGATTACCGTCAAGCTGCGCGGTAACGATCCAGAGCAAATCGCTAACCTCACCAACGCTATTCTTCAAGAGTACACCAGCGTGAAACTCGGCTCTCAGAATCGTTCTTCCGATGCTGAATTGCTGGTTTTTCAAGAGCAACTACCCCGTGTAGAGGCCGAACTTCGTGCTGCAGAGGTGGCTCTATCTCAATTTCGTCGAAGCGCAAATTCGTTCAACCAGGATGCTCAGGTCAATTTCAAACTGGCTCAGCTAGACAAGCTTGAAACTGAACTACTCGAAAAAGAAGTGGAACGTGACGATCTCTTAAAACGCTATACCGTAAACCACCCAACACCAAAGCGTCTGCAGAAAGCTATTGATGTACTCGAAGACAAAATCAGACAGGTTCGCGGCACAATCCGCAGTGCGCCAAATACACAGCGAGAACTGGCTATTCTTGAAGATGAGCTCGAGACCAAACGCAATTTGTTTATCGAGATCAGCGAAAAACTACAAAAATTACAGCTGGCCAATGTCGGTAACGTCGGTGAAGTTCAAATCATCGATGACGCATTAGCGCCACGTAAACCAATATCGCCAAGCACGCTACTTGCCGTTGCTGGCGGCACACTGACCACACTGTTCCTATACACCCTGTACCTGACACTTCGCTCCGCACTTTCAACGGTCATCAGCGACCAAGAATCGCTTGAGCGGGCCTCAGGGTTACCGGTGTACATGAATATTCCTAGAAGTTCGGCGCAACGTCGCCTTGGCAGCCCGATTACCGTGGACCCGAGAAGACTATTGCCGGGCTCTGGCGGAGGTGACGCCAGCAGCTCAAAAGCGATTTCTGGGAATGTCCTGGCATTGTCCAAACCTGAAGATTATTCCATCGAGAATCTTCGTGGTCTGAGAAGCATGCTCGAAGATGTTATGGCGGAAGCTAACAACAACGTACTGATGTTTACCAGCCCACTGCCCAGCATGGGAAAATCGTTTCTCAGCTTGAATTTAGCGGTACTTGTCGCACAAACCGGCAAGAAGGTCTTGCTTATCGATGCAGACTACCAACGAGGACAGCTTCACAAATCACTCGGCCTACCCTCCGGCCCCGGCCTTCCCGAAGTCGTTCGTGGAAAAAGCGAGCTCAAGGAAACGGTGAAACCGACCTCAGTTCCCAACCTTTACTGCATCCCTAGGGGTTACACCGGCGGAAATGGTTCTGAAATTCCAAGTGATAAAGAATTTGGGGCATTTCTCGATGTCGTTGCCCCTCGATTCGACATTGCCATCATCGATACTCCACCGGTATTGAGTGTTTCAACAGCTTCATCACTGGGCAAACACGCTGGATCAACTATCATGGTAGTGAAGGAAGGAGAAGTGAAAGAGCCACAGCTCGGTGAAGCATTGAAACGGCTCACATTTTCGGGCGTTCGGGTCAGCGGTTGCATTATGAATAGCTCTTCGTCGCCTACGCCAAAACATTACACCTACTACCAAGAAAAGCTCGATTAAACACCTTAAACACAGGCTTTTAACTGTCAACAAGCGTGAACTGATCTCGTTTGAATAGGATTTGTACTACTTTGGAAAGGTTTGTCGCGTTACAATTGCTAAATGAGAAGGACGACACTAGTTTAAAGTTCTCGTTACGGTAATATACCCACGACTTAATCAGTACGTCGATGTACGCCAACTGAGCAAGGTGCCAAAAGCACTCCCGCTTAACGAAGAACCACGATACATTAGGAGAAGTACGGTGCCGAGCGCCCACGTAGTCAATAATAATAAAGGCAAGACGGTAGTAGACCAAGTAAGCGCCAATGCATCAACCATGGACGTTGGTCCTGTTGAAGCGAAACATTGGACGTCACTGATTGTAAGTAGTGACACTGAATCCCTAGAGCCCATTGCAGGTGTTGGAGCAGCACTGAAAAGACTCGAAGATTTCATTTTAGGGTCAATAGCGTTAGTTATTCTGTTTCCTCTAATGGCGCTTATTTCAGTTGCTATCAAATTGGACAGCACTGGCCCGGCTTTGTTCTGCCAGGCTCGTAGCGGCCGAAATAAATCGATCATCAAAGTGTACAAATTCCGGACGATGTATCAAGGCGGCCCCGCAGAATTCAAACAAGCCCAAAAAGACGACCCCCGAATCACACGAATCGGTGCTTTTCTTCGTCGCACCAGCCTCGACGAGCTCCCGCAACTGTTCAATGTTATCCAGGGCTCAATGTCTCTAGTCGGACCACGTCCCCATCCACTGAAGCTAGATGAAGACTTCAAATACGTTATCCCAGCACTCAACTCACGTTACAGTGTGAAGCCCGGTATTACAGGTTGGGCCCAAATCAATGGATTTCGCGGCGAAACACGCCTAGTCAGCGATATGGTCTCCAGAATTGAGCATGATCGCCATTATGTTAAAAACTGGAGTATCTTCCTGGATATCAAAATCCTAGTCTTAACCGTTTTTAAAGGGTGGACACACAAAAACGCCTATTAGACTTCTGCAAAACAACTATCCAACGACAATAAAGGCCCATTCCGGGCCTTTATTGTTTCTAAAACAGGGAATCTGGTCTCGATAACAGCGTGCGGGCTCTGCAGGAATTCTCACAATCTGCCGCTATCCTTAGTGATAATTACGGCAGGATGTTGCTCCAGAAATGAGTTTTTCAGCTCTGGGTTCGGTGCCATAGCGTCAAACTTGAGAAAAGTATTCCCAGATTATGGCTATGAGTGATACAGATTCACCCACTTCGAACTCTGTCGAAGGGCTGCAAAAACGTACCCTGCTTGGCTTCTTTGCCCATCCGGGAACTATCGAAGATTATCTGGCCCTGACGCGCCAGAGCATAGAGCAGTCACAACCGAATACAGTGCTGTATCACAATTTGCACTCGCTCTACAGCTACTTCACCGACAAAAACTTACGCGAGCACTATCAGGGCACGACCGTACTGGTAGACGGCATGCCTTTGGTCTGGCTAATGCAGCTATTAAGAATTCCCGTGACACGAAGCCATCGGATTACCTATGTTGACTTCATTTTCCCACTCATGGAATTAGCACGTGACAATCAGTGGAAAGTTTTCCATGTGGGCCAGAAAGCGGATATTCAAAAAACTGCGATAGAGATCATCCGCGAGCGTGTCCAGGGGATAGAGATTGAGGGTCACGACGGTTATTTCAATCAAGAAGCCCAGCACCAAGAAAGCCTCTCTGTGATAGAGCAAATCAACGCAGCCAATAGCCAGATCGTCCTCATAGGCTTCGGCGCACCGAAACAGGAAGCCTGGCTCCATGCACACCGACATCTGATCAACGCACCGATCGTCTTCACGTGCGGTGCGTGTATGGAATACGTGGCTGGTGCCGTAAAAACCCCTCCTCGCTGGATGGGGCGTATGGGTCTAGAGTGGAGCTTTCGATTAATTGAGAATCCGAAGCGATTCGCGTTTAGATACCTGGTAGAACCGGTTCTGTTAGGGGCCATACTATTCTTTAATGGTATCGGTAACGTTGTGCGCGGAAATAGGACCTAAGTTGTGTGACGGACGTTGATCAACTCAAGCAAGTTGCGGCTAGGCCGCTGGCTGCCAATGGCATCACCGAGGGCGTCGCAAATGCGCGCGTTGATATGACCCCATTGTCAAAAGTCGCCCACAAGGCGCTGGAGCTTTTGACATCGCGTTTGTTTCTCTCTGTTGGTGCTCAAGGCTTGGTTAGCGGATTTCATTTCGCACTGAATCTATTGCTCTTGAGACTAGTGACGCCCTACGACTACGGTGTTTTCGCCTTCGCTTTTGTTCTGGCGATGTTCGCATCGGCGGTAAACAACGCGCTTATCTCAACGCCGCTAACGGTGTACACACCCGTCATCAAAGACGAGACTGAGCGTACAGCTCAAGAAGCCATGTTTAGCACGATCAACTTACTACTCTTTGGTCTACTGATCGTGGCGGGCCTTATCTACGCAAAACTCTCTGGTTTAGACAGCAGCATCTCTATGGCTGTGACGACATTCGTGGCAGTTTATTCGGCTAGGCATTTCAGTCGAAGTGCCGGTTACGCGCGCATGAAACCGCTCGTTACGGCCACCGGAGATACCGTATACGTTTTTTCCGGTGTTTTTATCGTTTTGACACTGGTACTGACCAAGGATGAACTCAACGTCAGCATGATCCTTTATGCGCTGGCCGGTGCAAATCTCGCTGCGATGATTGTCGAAAGAATCCGGCTGCATGGCAGAAACCGAGGCTGGTTCTCATTGGGCAAAATTACGCAATACGGCGAAGTATGGTCGCAATCGCGTTGGGCATTGGCAGGCTCTTTAACAACTCTCTTTCTTGCCCAAGCCCATAGCGTCATTATTACCTCAACCAACGGGCCTAATGCATACGCCCCATTGGCGGCAGGTTTTGTCTTATTCGGACCGGTTCGGGTAGCTCTATTAACTTGGCAGAATATGGTTAAACCCGAACTTGCCGTCGCTATCTCCGAATCCAGACAACTGGCCGTGCGTTCACAGATTCGTACCACTACGTTTCTGATGGCCGGTGCTGTTCTGTGCATGGGTCTGTTTCTATGGCTGGCCTGGCCACTGATTTTTCAATTTTTATATGCAGAACAGTACTCTGATCAGCCAATGGCTTTGATTGTAGGCCTGTGGTCTGTCATTACACTCTTCGCCGCAAGTTACAACGCACCTGCAGCAGCACTGCAAGCTATGCGTGATTTTAAAGTGCTGGCTATTGCCAGTATTTATGGTGCCTTGTTGAGTGGCGTCATGGTGAGTCTGACCTTATATTTCTTCAAGCCAGAAACAACGCTTTTCGGCATTCTGGCTGCGGAAGTATTTATGGCATTTTACTTAACTCATACGCTCTACTCTAGACTGAAAGAAGTACCGGAGACGACTGAATCGTGAGTCATCTCAAGCCACAAATAGTATTGTGCATTTGTACCTACCGTCGTCCGGACGGTCTATCCAAGTTGCTGAACGCACTGCCAACTCTTGAAGAGTCTGAAAACATGATGGTGGTTGTCAGTGACAACGATGCCGGCAAAGAAGGCGTGGCCGTCTGTGAGTCATTGCCCGAAGATTACCCGTTTAAAGTGCTTGCATTAAGCGCGACACAAGCTGGAATTTCTGCCGCACGAAACACGGCAACTAACGAGGCGTTAAAGCACGACCCGGATTTTATCGCATTTTTAGATGACGACGAATGGCCGGAGCCACAATGGCTTTCTGAATTACTGCGCGTGCAGAAACAATGCTCTGCCGATGTCGTGGGTGGCCCTACTCGTCCGGTATTTCCGGAAAACGCGCCTGCCGAGTTGTTAGATAATCCTTACTACGGGGCCGACATGGGGCTCAGCGATGCCAGTCAATGTGAGTTACAGGCTGGCGGTAATTTTTTACTCAGAGCGGATATCCTTAAACCCTTTGCGCCTACGTTTTTTCGTCCTGAATTCGCACACTCAGGAGGTGAAGATCTCGCTTTTTTTATGCAGTTGGCAAAAATCGGTCACTCGATGTACTGGGCAGCAAACGCTATTGTTCACGAACCGGTGCCACCATCCCGACTGAAACCGGATTGGTTAAAGCACAGAGTGGTAACCATTCACAACTCACGCGTCCGGGTGACACAACTACTTGAGCCGGGCTTCGGGGCCAGTTTGGTGCGCTGTACAAAGACGGTTGGACTAGGTGTCGTGGCCTATGCATTGAGCACGTTTTCATTGCTATCACCTGCCATCGCCGCGAAGTCTCAGGCATTGCGCTGGAAATTTGAAGGCAAACTTACTGCCCACTTGGGTCGCATTACATTACGTAGCGAGACCTACTAATGCAGCCACGCTTCTCAGTTGTCATTCCAACATACAACCGATCAACATCGGTACTTGATACCTTACGGTCTTGTTTTGAACAGACCTATGGCAATCTGGAAGTGGTCGTGGTGGATGACGGCTCGACAGATGACACGCTTGACGTGCTCGCAGGCATAGACGACCCGCGGCTGATTATCGTACACCAGGAAAACGCGGGCCCTGCGGCCGCACGCAATCATGGAATGCGAGTAGCCACTGGTGAACACATCGCCTTCCTCGATTCTGATGATTCCTGGTATCCGGATTTTCTAGAGGCCGCTCAAAAGGAACTTGAAATTCACGGCGATGTTCTTCTTTACGGACAGATCATCGTTGATCGAGGTGTTGGTCGATACTGGGTTAAACCTGGACGAGCATTAGGCTACGAAGAATCTATTTATGACTTTTTATATGTCTATGGTGGATTCATTCAAACAAGCACAATGATCATTCCCCGCCCCCTCTCAAAACGTGTTCAATGGGACGAAAACGTCACGTTCGGCGATAACGATCAATTTGCAATTGACTGTTGGAACACGGGGATCGAATTTCACATGATGCCTCGACCGTACACGTTGTACGCCGATATCATCAGTGCCGATGCCTTATCTCAACTCCCTATTTACGCAGGTACCTCTGAAAAATACACAAACTTTTTTAGCTGGATGGCAACGCAAAAATCGGCTATGTCTCCTCAAGCATGGGCTGGGTTTCGTGCAGGCTTTGAGAGCGTCGGACTAGCGCGAAAAGCACCTTTGGAGAGCTTTTCTCTGCTTTGGCAAGGTTATAAGGCCGGTGCAATAGGTCCACTCGGAATCGTACGGCAAACCATCCAAAATTTGTTCCCTCGTGCGTATAGGCGGCTTGTTGATCAATACGTACGCGTACGTGGCTTGTCGATAGATGATGCGCGCGCACAGGAACGCGAAAGCGGTTGATGCGCAGATGCTGAATACGATTCACGCGCCAGACCGAGCCTCGCTGATACCAACGTTGATGTTGGTAATGACGATATTGCAAGGCAGCAGCTTCATGCTCACCATGGCATTACGCTCACCGGTAGCCAGTGGTTCTGCCAGTGCCATGGTCACTGTGCTTTGGTTGTTGATGTATGTGGTAGCAACGCTGGGCTTACTGCTTTCGTCTGGGCTTAACTGGGCAACATGGATTGTTCGTTATCGCCTTCCGTTAACGTTGGTCTTAGCAGGTACGTGTTTTTCGGCGCTTTGGTCAATGGACAGCGGTCTCACCATTGAACGGTCCATACACCTAGTGGGCACCACATTGGTTGCATTTTATTTAGGCTTTACCCTGCCGCTTACCCGTATTTTACGAACCAGTGCAATTGTTCTGGGTTTGTTGATGGTCGTATCAATCGTTGCGGCACTTGCGCTGCCATCTCTGGGTCTGGTTGAGTATGAAGGCACCATTGTGTGGGCAGGTGTTCTAACCTCCAAAAACACGTTAGGGTTTTGGTCTGCAGTCTCAATCTTACTGCTAGTGAGTCTGACCTTCTGGCACACCACGCCATTAATGAAAGCGTTTTATATCGTACTGACGGCGGCATCGCTGGTTTGTCTGGTCTTCAGCCAATCTGCCACATCTCTATTGGCACTAGTTACCGCTGCCTCAGTCATGATCTATCTACACATTGCCTTTAGCCTACGCCTTGGCATGATCTCAATGATCGTACTAGGCATGTTGGTCACAGGCATGGCAGGTATCGCATTTCACTTCATTGATACCGCAGAACTTATCGGTCGTTCGGGTGATCTGACCGGTCGCGGAGAAGTCTGGGCGCAGACGTGGGCACTGATTTTGGAGCGGCCGTTGACAGGCTATGGTTACGGAACCATCTGGTTCCCGACAGATGCGAGCGCCTGGATTCAACGCTCACTCACTGAATTCACATGGACCGTATATCACGCACACAACGGAATCTTACAAGTAGCCTCTGAAATTGGCCTGCCGCTCACAGCTATCACTGTTTTTTGGATAATTCAGCAAGTCATCGAGATTGTGTATTGCCAGTATCAGCGTCAGCAACCGGGTGTTCTGTTCGTTTTAGGCTTCACCATAGCGTTGTTGCTCAGCAATTATTCCGAAGCGCGTCTTCTCATCAATAGAGACTTGTATTGGGTATTTTTTATCGCTCTACCGATTAGCATGTTGCAACAAGTCACCGTGCTTCAATCTCACTCAGGGGTATTCGGATTACCCGCAGCGCTGCCGGCATACAATAGCAAACAGTTAAAGGTGGCTCGCGAAAAGCTAGAACACCGACGTGTTTTAAAGAAGCGATTGCTCAAACGACGCGACATTACTGTCATCAACGCGAAAACCGAATCGCAACAGACAACTCCTGCAAACGCCTCCCACAGCAAGAGCGCGGGAAGTAGCGTTCAAAATGGAGTTACCTTTAATGGCAGCTTTATCAATAAAAACGATCAAACCACAATGCAACGAAAGCTTGCCCGACGACAAAGCAAGGCAGGCTGAGGAAATACACATGACAAATACAATACTGGTTACCGGCGGTGCAGGCTATATTGGCTCACACATGGTTCGCCTTCTCGATCAACAAGGCTATAACGTTGTTGTTTACGACAACCTTGAACGTGGCAATAAAGATGCTGTAATTGCTGGCAAACTAGTCGTTGGCGACCTTCACGATACAGAGACCTTAGCCGGTGTATTCAAGGCACACGACATTCAGGCTGTCATGCATTTCGCAGCCCTGGCCTATGTCGGAGAATCGGTGCATGAACCCGCGATGTATTATCGCAACAATGTGACCGGAACTCAGTGCCTGCTGGACACCATGATTTCACATGACGTGAAAAAACTCGTATTTTCCTCTACATGCGCGACCTATGGCGTGCCGGAGAGTCTGCCAATAACAGAAAGCACGCCACAAAACCCGATTAATCCGTATGGGCAATCTAAGCTCATGGTTGAGAAGATCTTAAAAGACTACAGTACAGCCTACAATTTTCGGAGTGTAGCTCTGCGCTACTTCAATGCAGCTGGCTGTGCAGAAGACGGCAGCATCGGTGAAAGTCATGATCCCGAAACTCACTTGTTGCCGTTAATTTTGTTTGAAGCATTACGTGTTCATGCCGGAGGCGATCCAGCAGACACCAAGCTCATGGTTTTTGGAAGCGACTTTGATACGCGCGACGGTACTTGCGTCCGTGACTATATTCATGTCAACGATTTATGCAGCGCACATATTGCGGCCTTCGATCGCATGAACCGTCTTCCGGAACAAGGTGCTGAACAGTTTAATTTAGGTGTCAATCGCGGATATACCGTTCTTGAAGTCATAGATGCCTGCCGGGAGATCACCGGGGTAGATTTTACCTACAACAGTGTTGAGCGTCGCGCAGGCGATCCTCCCGAGCTTGTCGCTGATGCCACTGCTGCCATGACTCATCTTGAATGGCAACCCAAGCATGCAGATGTTAAAGACAGCATCCGGCATGCATGGCAATGGTTTACTGACAACCCACCTAGCTGAACAGTCGGTAACTAAGTTGGCACCCGCCAAACGGTAAAAAAGACGATAATGAAGCCGATGAAAAAGACAATAAGCACACGGTGCTCGATAGCGCTGGCATCGGCATTCACGCTGCTTTTCGGAATGCCTGGCTTCTCCTTGGCTCAATCAAAGAAACCTCTAGTAGATAGTTGCTGGAGCATGAGTTTTGAAGAAACCTTTGATGAGCTCTCTTTGCGCAATGCGACAACACCTGACGGAATGTGGCACACCCGATATATCTGGGGGCGCGATGTCATCATTAACAACGAGCAGCAATTTTATGTCGACCCAGAAGAACATGGGTACTCGGTTTTTTCGGTTGACAACAGCCTGCTTACTATAGCGGCCGTACCGACTCCGCGCACACTGAGGGGTGTCGTTCACGGACAACCCTACGTGTCCGGCGTGTTAACCACCGAAAAGTCATTTTCGCAAAAGTATGGACGCTTTGATATTCGAGCCAAGGTACCAGCAGGTCAAGGTCTATGGTCTGCATTCTGGCTGCTTCCTAGCTTCGATCAATGGCCTTCAGGTGTAGCCGTGTTGCCAGAAATTGATGTCATGGAACACCTTGGTCATGAAAGAAATACTTACCACACCACGCTGCACACGAATCAAACCGGGAAGTTGACATCGCACCCATACGATCACAGCATCCAGACCGATCTAACCAAAGCTTTTCACACCTATAGTGTCGTATGGACAGCACAGTATGTCAGTTGGTATCTCGATGGAGAATTTAAGGTTCGACACCGAACACCCAAAGACTTTACTCGTCCAGTTCATTTTCTACTTAATTTGGCCGTGGGCGGAAACTGGCCTGGCTCACCAGACGGCACAACAGAATTCCCTGCCAACTATCAAATTGATTACGTTAGGGCTTGGACCGATAATGGAAACTGCTCTTAAAAGCGGTGATACGTTTTTAAAGACTACTTTTTATTCTGGTTCGCTCTTGTTAAAGATCGGGAGAACCAGCGAATAAATTGTCTTGTACATGCTGTTCATCGCTAAGTCATTGACCATGACATCACGGCTTATCAAAGAATCTCCAGGAGACAACGCTTGTTGAGACAAATCGAAAGTTGACCATATAGCCATTAGGCATAGCAGCCCACCCACAAGTCCCAGCATGATGCCCGTCGGTGCAAATACCCTGAATCGTAGAAATCGATTGATTTCCATGCGTAAACAAAATGCAATAAAAATCAACGCGCACACAACGATGCCGATGATCAACGGAACCGTGTAGGCACTGAACGCTGCAGCGATCTCTGCCATTGGGCTCTCAACGCCGGCAATCAAATTAATATCTGGCCGCATTCCCTCATTTTGAATAAACCAAGGAGTGATCAGTTCAAGGACTAGGATAAGCAATAGCCCCAAGGTAAAAAAAATTAGAACCAGAAACTTGGCAAAACCACGAGTGTACTTTGACACTGAAAAGAGAGAACCCAAAACGACCGGCACCACGCTGATGATGCCAATTAAGGCAAGATCAAAGCGCAAGCCCTGCACAAATAACGGCAGAACTGCATTAGCTTCCATGATCTTGGGAAACTGCCAAAGGCCATATGCTGCGCGGATAACCGTAAGCAAAAACAACGCTGTTAGCGCAAACAACAAAAAATGACGCAATAAATGTCGCGCAGGGATAATGGACTTCATATTATTTAACGGTAGAGCTAACAAAGCGCCAAAGTATACCTCAGCCGTTCATACCAGCAGTTTAAGTACCTGCACAGATTTCCAATGACACAATATTTCACCGATAACACTGGGATTTTTATGAACAGAGTTCGCTGTATCGACAAGCAATTGCCAACGGTTGCCAGCTAGTTGAGCCGACAGTAGCGGAAACTTAGTATCATTTTTGCTTCCATTGATCAAGATAAGCAAGGTATCTGAAGCATCAACATTCTGCTCTTCTGGTATCGCGTCCCCCAATAACTGTAGTGCTACAAAACCGCCATCGGATTTATGCCAGTCCTGATCCCGCATTAATTCAGCACTTTCATTAAGCCAGCTGACATCAGGTAGGCCAGTACGCTTCGACACTTGCAGTCCATGCAAATACCAAGGTCGTCGAAGAACAGGCTGAGATTTTCGTATAGCGACCAGAGTGCGGGTAAATTCTGCGAGCGACTCGCTTTGAGCTGATTCTTCCCAATCAAGCCAAGCAATTTCATTATCCTGGCAGTAGGCGTTGTTATTGCCAACTTGCGTGCGGTTACGCTCGTCACCGGCTAATAGCATTGGTGTGCCTTGAGCCAGAAATAAGGTACATAGAAAATTACGTTGTTGTCGCAAGCGCAACTCTATTATTCCGGTGTCTTGAGTGTCACCTTCCACGCCATGATTGTGTGAATGGTTCCCATCGTGTCCGTCTCGATTGTCTTCACCGTTTTGTAAGTTATGCTTCGATTCATAACTCACTAAATCACGCAAAGTAAAACCATCATGCGCGGTGATAAAATTCACGCTAGCACTCGGTTCGCGCCCCTGCCATTCAAATAGAGTACTACTACCCAGCAATTTGTCAGAAAAGGCTTGTAATGAAGGGGAATCGGAGTGCCAGAACCTACGAGCTGTATCCCTGAATTGATCATTCCACTCCGACCAGCGCGAAGGGTATTGTCCTAATTGATACCCACCGGGACCTAAATCCCAAGGTTCGGCAATCATTCTTACATCGTGTAGTTCCGGGTCTTGAGCAATTGCATCGAAGAAACCAGCGCCCCGATCAAAACCATGGTTTTCACGGCCTAGTATGCTGGCTAAATCAAATCGAAAGCCATCGACTTGCATCTCTTTAGCCCAGAAACGTAAGCTATCAAGCACCAACTGCAACACCCTTGGATGCTCTAAAGCAAAGGTATTACCCGTACCACTATCGTTAACGTAATAACGCTTGTTGGTCTCTAGGCGATAATAAGACAAGTTGTCTATTCCTCGATAACACAATGTTGGCCCCATTTCATTACCTTCAGCGGAATGGTTGTAAACAACATCCAAGAGAACTTCTATATCCGCTTTGTGCAACGCTTTAACCATATCCCTAAATTCATTTGCAGCATTGTCTGTGGATGCATATCGGGCGGCAGGCACGAAAAAGCATAGAGACTGATAGCCCCAATAGTTTTTGAGATTTTTCTCAACAAGAAAGTCATCATCTAGAAAATGATGCACTGGCAGAAGCTCCAACGCAGTCACTCCCAACTGATGAAAGTAATCTGTCATGGTTTTTGATGAGAGCGCACGATAAGTCCCTCGCCTGCTGGCAGGAATTGCCTTATTCAGCTCTGTCAGTCCCTTCACATGCCCTTCCAATATGACTTTTTCACTTAACGAAGGACGCTCTGCAGGAATGGAGCTTCGGCGGTGAGGTGCATGAGCATCTGGAAAACGGGATTGATGTTTTCTAACAATGCTTTTGGGAACATACGGAGCACTGTCCCTGGTATCAAAAGACAAGTCCCTATCGACGTGTCCTCGTATATGCCCGTAGTTAGCATCGTTCCAGACTAGTTTGCCGTGCAATTGCTTTGTATAGGGATCGATCAGAAGTTTGTGTGCATTGAATCTATGGCCTTCTTCCGGGGCATAGGGACCGTGCACTCTATACCCGTAGATAAGACCGGCTTTTGCACCCGGTAAAAATCCGTGCCAAACATTGTCAGTCTTTTTAGGTAGTGGATAACGATGCAGCTCCTTGATTCCTTTGTCATCAAAGACACACAGTTCAACGGCAGTTGCGTGTTGCGAGAACAATGCAAAGTTAACACCGGCCTTTTCTGCATGAGCACCCAGCGGCCAGCTGCGCCCCTCTGAAAGCATATTGGGCCTACCCTTTCGTATCTCGTAAAGGAATCGATTCCAACTTCCAGATATCACGATTGTAATCACGCATCGTTCTATCTGTGGAGAATCGCGCGCTATTTGCCGTATTTAGAATACT
This sequence comes from Granulosicoccus sp., assembly GCA_045110515.1. Taxonomy (GTDB): domain Bacteria; phylum Pseudomonadota; class Gammaproteobacteria; order Granulosicoccales; family Granulosicoccaceae; genus Granulosicoccus. Next base: position 42,538 of record JBGCGD010000017.1, read on the forward strand.
CATTTGTGTCCACAACACTTCATCAGCCCAAGCATTCTCTACATCCATTTGAGCATCGAGATAGGATGCCAAATCGGCAACGGTCAACCAAGGATCGTCAGAGCTGCGCGCTGCATCAATCACACTTCTAATGACTTCGGCTTCACCACCATCAAACAATCCGGAATCGAAGGCATCAAATATTTTCTGTAAGCGACTGTCCGCTGCAATAAACGTAGATGGTGCATACCCGCTTCGAACCGCATCCACCTCATCAACGCTCAATCCAAACAAAAAGAAATTGTCATCTCCGACAGCCTCTAGGATTTCAACGTTCGCACCATCGAGCGTACCCACTGTGATGGCGCCGTTCATCATAAACTTCATATTACCGGTACCGGAAGCCTCCTTACCCGCCGTAGAAATTTGTTCGGATAAATCTGCAGCCGGACAAATGACTTCCATCGCTGATACGTTGTAATCAGGCAGAAAAACCAACCGCAGTTTTCCCCGGGTTCTGACATCATTGTTGATAACTTCCGCAACGTTATTAATCAACTTGATGATCGCTTTCGCCATGTGATAGCCGGGAGCAGCTTTGCCTGCAATAAGGATCAAACGGCCAGGGTGTGTTTTGCCATCGAGCAACTCAAGATACACATGCACAGCGTGCAAAACACATAGCAGTTGACGTTTGTACTCGTGCATCCGCTTCACCTGGACGTCGAAAAGCATGGAGGCATCCACTTCAATTCCTGTCCTATCAAAAATTAAATCGGCTAAGCGCTGTTTATTGGTGTGTTTGATTTCTCTCCAGCTTCTTTGCATTTGAGAGTCATCAGCCAAAGGGGTAAGCCTCTCTAGCTCATCAAAGTCACTAATCCAATTTTTTCCTAGGGTGTCATCGAGCAACTGCCGAAGCGGTAAATTGCAGTTGGCTAGCCACCGGCGTTGAGTGACACCATTTGTTTTATTATTAAATCGCTCTGGAAACAGTTCGTAAAAATTCCTAAACAACCCGGTTTTAAGTAATTCCGAGTGCAGTGCAGCAACGCCGTTAACAGAGAAACTTCCCACAATAGCTAGATGGGCCATACGTACGACCGGTACTGAATCGAAAGATATGATGGACATCTGTGCTTGCACTTCCAATCTGTTTGGAAGATTGTCGGTGACCAGCTGCATGAAGCGCCGGTTGATTTCCTGAATGATTTCTGTGGGTCGAGGCAACAAGGCGCCGATCATGTTCAAAGACCAACACTCTAGGGCCTCTGGCAGTAAGGTGTGGTTTGTATATGCCATAACCGATGTTGTGATTTCCCAGGCATCATCCCATGCAAGATTATGCTCATCAATTAATAAGCGCATGAGCTCCGGCACAGCCAAGCTGGGATGCGTATCGTTTAATTGAAAACAGTGGGCTTTAGCAAAGCCTGAAAAATCATCGTTCTTACTCAACCAAATTCTGATGGCATCCTGCAAGCTGGCAGAAACCAGAAAGTACTGCTGACGAAGACGCAGCACCTTGCCGTTTTCGCTACTGTCATTGGGATAGAGAACCATCGTTATGTTCTCCGCAGCATTCTTGGCTGAAACAGCCTCGGTGTAACCACCGGCATTAAATTCGTTCAGGTTGAATTCGTCGGTCGCGGCCGATCGCCATAACCTGAGAGTATTAACAACACCATTGTTGTGACCCGGAACAGGCACATCGCAAGGCACAGCGAGCACATCATCGGTATTTACCCAACGATGAGTCACTTCTCCGCGAAGACTTGGAATGAGTTCTACATGGCCACCGAACCGGACGCGGCACGCGATCTCAGGGCGTTCGAGCTCCCAAACGTGCCCCTCGCTCAACCAGCTATCAGGACTTTCCACTTGCCAGCCATTTTCAATGGACTGTCTGAACATGCCGTAGCGATAGTGCAAGCCGTACCCGGTTACCGGCAGCGCTAATGATGCACAACTGTCGAGAAAACACGCAGCCAGCCTGCCCAAGCCACCATTTCCTAGCCCGGCGTCGTGCTCAAGCTCAGCGATATCCTCCATCGCAACACCCAGCTCCTCTAGAGCGCTACGCAACTGGGCTGACAAATCAAGATTCTGCACAGCATTGCCAAACGCCCTACCCATCAAATACTCCATGGACAGATAGCAGGTCCGGCGCATATCCGACTGCTCGGACGCCTGACGTGTAGAACGCCAGTCATCCATTAGGCGATCCCGTACGCTTAGCGCCGCCGCTTTATAGAGGTAGTGTGCAGGCGCAGCATCTATGTCACGCCCGTACGTTTGTGAATAATGCTGGGCGATGGATTGCTTAAGGGCCGCTTTATCATTACCTAGTTCAGGCAAAGCGTCGCCCCACGCCTTCTCTCCGGCCCTTAGTGTTTTCGATGCCGAACTTTCCGTGGTACCACTCATTGAATTTGCCTTAGCCATGCCTGAGTTTTTCGATTTTCCGATAAGTATAAGGTGTCAATGCAGGTTTCAGGGCGCATAGCCCCATCAAGCAAGTCACAATTGTTTGATTACTGTCACAAGTGCTTTGCCTTATCACCCCAAACAACGTTAAGCTGGAGCTGAGATGTCAAAATAAGGTGACCACTTGAGCACTATAGACGAAAGACACATATCCCGATTAACACGTGACACGCTAGCGCTAATACTCGCTGGCGGACAAGGTAGTCGCCTTCACGAATTAACCCATTGGAGAGCCAAACCGGCTGTGCCTTTCGGCGGAAAATTTCGCATCATTGACTTTGTTCTTTCCAATTGTATAAATTCGGGTATTCGTCGAGTCGGGGTCGCCACACAGTATAAAGCGCACTCGCTGGTTAGGCACATCAGTCGGGGGTGGTCCGGATTCAAAGCAGAGTTCGGAGAGTTTGTTGAAATATTACCCGCTTCAAAACGCGTTGACGAAGGCTGGTACAAAGGTACTGCCGATGCAGTCTTCCAAAATCTGGATATTATTCGCACGCATAAACCTAAGTTTGTACTCGTACTTGGGGGCGATCACATCTATAAGATGGACTACGGACCGCTTGTCGCCGCTCATGATCAACGTCAAGCTGCAATGACCTTATGCTGTGTAGAAGTCTCGGCCGAAGAGGCTGCCGGTGCCTTCGGAGTCGTTAAGGTAGACGAGAACGGTAAAGTACTCGAGTTCCAGGAAAAACCTGCAGTACCTGCAGAAATACCGGGGAAACCAGGCCGAGTGCTAGCCTCTATGGGTAACTATGTATTCAATACAGAGTTCCTTTACGACGAACTCATTCACGATGCAGATGCCGAAGGAAGCTCGCACGATTTTGGTAAAGATATCCTACCAAGAATCGTGGAGTCCGGATCGGTCTACGCGTTTCGACTCGGAGACGATAAACCTGACGGCCAACCCTACTGGCGAGATGTCGGCACCATCGATGCGTTCTGGGAAGCCAACATGGAACTGGTAGGTTCCGAGCCCGAATTGAATTTATACGATCACGATTGGCCCGTATACACTTATCAAATGCAGCTCCCGTCGGCAAAATTTGTTCACGATGTCGGTGACAGACGAGGTATGGCACTCAATTGCATTGTATCGGGCGGTTGTATCGTATCCGGGGGCACAGTGAGTCGCTCGCTCTTATTCAGTAACGTAAGAGTACGTTCGTACAGTATGGTAGAAGACTCCGTCATTCTCCCCGATGTAGACGTCGGTAGAAATTGCAAAATTCGCAAGGCTATTGTCGATTCAGGTACCGTTCTTGAAGAAGGGACCGAAATCGGAATTGATCCGGAGGCGGATCGTGCACGCGGCTTCCGAATTACCGACAGCGGCATAACGCTTGTGACACCCAGTAACTTCGGGCAAATGTTACACCGTGTACGCTAACTTCTTCGTGTTACTTGGCCTATCAACATCCTGCAGGGCACCTTATTTAAAATAAGCGAGGTGTCACAGGCTGCAATCGGGCCAATTATTGCCCTGTATTTATTGTCAAAAGCCACATTAAAGTGTCAATCAATATGTCTTCCTCAACCCACATTTGCATGCTTGCATCCGAAAACGATGTTATCCCGGGTGGCAAAGTGGGCGGTATCGGCGATGTGGTCAGAGACATCCCGAAAGCACTTGCACGCCAAGGTGCGCAAGTCACTGTCGTCATTCCCGCGTACGGTGCGTTTCATTTGTTACCCGAAGCGAGTTTGGTGGGTGCTTTTACTGCAGAATTTCGCGGCCGACCAGAACGCATAGAACTCTATGAGGTATTCGCTAACCGTGATGCAGGTGTACGCTACCTGGTATTGCACCACCCTCTGTTTGCAGCCGGTGGTCCGGGCGCGGTTTATTGCGACGATGATGCAAGTCAGCCGTTTGCCACCGATGCCAATAAGTTTGCTTTGTTTTGTATTGCCAGCTTACGGGCTATTAAAGTTGGTCTACTTGACCCTATAGAAGTGTTGCACCTCCACGATTGGCACAGCGCACTTGCCACTGTACTGATCCAGTTCGATCCAGAATTCCAATCATTGCAATCGCTACATTGCGTTTTCAGCATTCACAACCTTGCGCTGCAAGGGATACGTCCTTTCTCACAAAGTGCCTCATCACTTGAAGCCTGGTATCCGCATTTGCACTACGATCGTTCACAGTTGGCAGACCCTCGTTGGCCACACTGCATCAATCCAATCGCTGCGGCAGTTCGCTATGCAGATAGAGTACATACAGTATCACCCACCTACGCCACGGAGATCATCCAGGCTAATGATCCGTCCCGCGGTTTCCACGGTGGAGAAGGACTTGAACAAGATTTACAGATCGCAGCTGAAGAGCATCGATTAGTAGGAATTATCAACGGTATCGATTATCCCGACGATGCAAAACCAAACGAACACAATAGCAAAGACTGGCCTCGTTTTATCGCTGACACCAGTGACGAAATGCTACGCATGATTGGTCTGCAAAGTACGCTGACGACTGCAGATTATATGGCCCATCAACGATTGCTGCGTTGGCAAACCATGGCAGCGCCAAATCACATCATCACAAGTGTCGGCAGATTGACCGAACAAAAAATGGCCCTATTGCTACACGCCTTGCCCGATGGTCAGCTTCCGTTGGAAGCGATGCTTGAATCCTTAGAAGGACGCGGCTTGTTAATGATGCTAGGCACCGGAGACAAAGCGCTGGAACAGCAGTGTCAGAACCTGGCAGCCAAGCATCCGCACTTCTTATTTTTCAAACAATATTCGCAACGCCTGTCAGACCTTTTATTTAGCAACGGCGACGTGTTTCTTATGCCCAGTTCCTTCGAACCGTGTGGTATCAGTCAAATGCTGTCTATGCGTCATGGACAACCCTGCCTCGCCCATGCTGTCGGCGGACTGAAAGATACGATTCGCGATAACGAAACCGGTTATTTGTTTTCTGGCAATTCCATGACCGAACAGGCAACAGCCTTAGTCCAACGTTTTAACGATGTATTAGATCAGCGGGAAACACAAGCCGCCGCATTTACTGCAATTTCCCAAGCTGCAAGTGCCGAAAAATTCAAGTGGCATGACAGCGCACAGCGCTACTTATCAGAACTCTACACATGAACCCTACGCTAGACAACGACACCGCAGACGCCATTGTAGAGGGACAACACAGCGATATTTTTTCTGTGCTGGGCCCGCACAGTGTTGCAGATTCTCAGTCAGATATAACGTGTGTAGTTCGAAGTTTTCAACCGCATGCACATACTGCGGTGTTGGTGGACAGCAACGGCGTCAAAAGCCCTATGTCGAAAACCCACGACAAAGGTTTGTTTGAAGTCACACTCAAAGACTTCCCTGAGTCCTACCATCTAGAACTGACTCAAGGCGAGCATAGCTGGGACATTGTCGATGCCTATTGCATGGATTCACCCATTGGCGAAATGGACAGACATCTGTTTAATGAAGGTACGCATGAATGGCTGTACAGGACGTTGGGCTCACACCTTATGGATTGGCAATCGGTAAGAGGAACCCATTTCGCAGTATGGGCGCCCAACGCTAGCCGGGTCAGTGTTGTCGGCAACTTTAACGAATGGGATGGCAGACGCCACGTCATGCGTGTCCATCCAGGCAGTGGCGTTTGGGATATTTTTATTCCGGGTGTGGATAACGGCTCGCTCTATAAGTTCGAAATAAGCGATAGCTCAGGCAACTTGCTGCCGTTGAAACACGACCCGTATGCCCCCTACTTTGAGCAACCGCCTGGAAACGCATCCATCGTTTTCGAAAGCAAATTTATCTGGAGTGACGACGATTACCAAAGTCGCAAAAAAGGTCTGGATATGCGCTCGCAACCCATCTCAATTTACGAGGTTCACGCAGGTTCGTGGCAACTGAACTTGCACGGAAATTCACTGACCTACGTGGAGCTGGCGAAAACCCTCATTCCATATGTGCTCGAGAATGGATTTACTCACATAGAGCTCATGCCCATCACCGAACATCCATTCGAAGGTTCGTGGGGCTATCAACCCATCGGTTTGTTTGCACCCACGTCCCGCTTCGGCAGCCCTGACGATTTCAGGCACTTTGTCGACGCCTGCCATGCAGCGGATATAGGTGTCATCATGGATTGGGTCCCCGCGCACTTTCCCACAGACGAACACGGTCTGGGGCAATTCGACGGTACGCATCTTTACGAACATGCCGACCCTCGCCAGGGAATGCATCAAGACTGGCAGACTCTCATTTACAACTTCGGTCGCCGCGAGGTTTCTAACTATCTTTTGAGCAATGCACTGTATTGGATCAGAGAATTTCACCTAGACGGTCTGAGAGTGGATGCCGTGGCCTCCATGCTCTATCTGGATTACTCACGCGAACAAGGGCAATGGATTCCGAACCGGCATGGTGGGCGCGAAAATCTAGAGGCTATTGATTTTCTGAAGCGCATGAACATACTGGTTCACGCTGAAGGGGGTATCACCATGGCAGAAGAATCAACCTCCTTCCCCGGCGTCAGTCACCCGACCTACAACAACGGCCTGGGTTTTACGTTTAAGTGGAATATGGGGTGGATGCACGACACCCTCGACTACATGAGTAAAGACGCCGCTTACCGCAAATACCACCACAACAACCTGACCTTCGGCATGATCTACGCGTTTAGCGAAAACTTTACGCTGCCCTTCTCGCACGACGAAGTGGTGTATGGCAAGGGATCGATGATCAATAAAATGCCGGGAGATGATTGGCAGAAATTCGCTAACCTTCGGGCTCTGTACGCCATGATGTTCACCTACCCAGGTAAAAAGCTTAACTTTATGGGAGGTGAAATCGGTCAATACAGCGAATGGCAGCATGATGGCAGCATCCAATGGCACCTACTTGAAGAAGCGAAGCATCAAGGGCTGCAATTACTCGTAAAAGACTTAAATACCCTTTACAAAGAACATCCGGCACTTCATGAGACAGATTGTGAGGCCGCTGGCTTCGAATGGATTGATTGCGATGACGTCGAACAGAGCGTGGTGTCCTTCTATCGCTATTCCAGCGACCGCGCAAGACACTGCATTACGGTGTGCAATTTCACCCCCGTTATCCGCAACGGCTACGCCATTGGCGTCAATGAGGTAGGAATCTACCGTGAAATACTCAATAGTGACGATGAACGCTACGGCGGTAGCGGTCAGGGTAATCACGCATCAAACGGCGCAAATTTGACCGCAATACCCGCTGGTGTGCACTCGCGGCCTGCCTCTTTGGCCCTCACTTTGCCACCTTTAGGTGTATTGATTCTCGAGTGGACTGGCAACCCGACCGAAGCCTGAGATACACTTCGCCCATCTTATGAAATTGGCCGGTCTTTAATCCGGCTCCAACGTGCCCTGCATGACGTGTGGGCACACGCAAAATATAGAAGATGGGTCCCTCAATACTATGAAAAAACTCTTATTGACCGCGGTCGTGGCCTTAGGATTAGGCGGCGGTGCTTGGAAATATCAGAATCCAGAAGGCACTTTGGACGATTTACAGTCCCAGGCCGTATCAACCGCTGACCGACTTAAAGTGGGTTTCAACGCCATCCGCGAATCCAAACCCGGTTTAATCGAAAAAAACGCCGCGCTGGCAGTCGATCAAAACAATACCCAGGCCGAAGCCAATGCAGCCCTGAACTCGCGACTGGCGAAGTTGGAAGAAGCGATCTTGTCGCCTAACAACACTGAATCAGCAAACGAAATCATCGCGCCCACGACCGCGACCCAAGCGTCTATTCAATCCATTATCGACGGCGAAGACGAAAAGCTAGCGCGAATCGATACAATTGATAAGCGCCTCGACTTACTCATGCGCCGACTCGATGAACAAACCTTTGGCGGTGATATCGCGGGTATTCAGGAAGGCTTACAGACTCTTGGCGCAGATGTTCTGGCGCTGCAAAGCGATGTTGCTCAGCAGCAAGCAAAAATTGCTAGCGACATAGCTAGCGTAGAGGAACGAAGCAAGTCACTGGATAGTCGTTTGGATACTTTGGCAGCCCTGGCCCAGCAGACACAGGAGTCTTCGGCAGCTGCTGAAGGATCAGATTCTGCTCCTTCGAGTGTCGCTTTGGCATCCTTGAGTGCAGGCATTGACAAGCGTTTCGGATCTTTAGAAGAAAAGCTGCAAACTGTAAATGTCGACTCAAGACGCGTCGGAAATCTGAATGATCAATTACAGTCTTTGAGCACGGATATCGCCAGCATCAAATCGCAGAACGAAGAGAGCGATCGTGTTCTTGCAAGCATCACCAGTGACATCGAAAAGCTGAAGACTACTAGCGAATCGCTGTCGATAGAAACTGTTCAGGCAGAAATTAGAGATCAACTGGCTCGCGCGCAGACTCAACTCGAGAACACCCTTGAAGACCAGAGTTCATCCGAGCTTGAAGCACTGATCGACACCACGAAAGGTCGAATTAGATCGCTAGAGCAACGCGTGCAGGAACTACCCGCCTCTTCAAGCGAAGCAGACAATGCTTTGAAAATCCAGAGCGCCTTAGAGTCGCAAATCAGCGCGCTCGAGCGTCGTCTCGAGTCGGTCAATCGAACCGACCCGGAGCTGGCAAACACGCTCTCAAACGTGCAGGAGAAAGTCGAACAACTAGCCTCACAAAGCTTCGTGACCCAAGAGGAGCTGCGTGCTCGCAGCGAAGGCCGCAAGGTGGAATACAAAATTTTCTTTGACACCAACAGTTCTAATATCACTGCCGATGCGGCTAAGGTCCTGAATTCATTTATCGCCCAGGAAAAAAATCGCACTTTGGGTGTGTCTATATTCGGATTTACAGATCGAAGCGGATCTGCTTTTTACAACCAGAAGCTTGCTGAACTCCGGGCGACTAACGTGCGTTCCTACCTGATTCAAAATGGCATGGACTATACCAAGATAAAAGCGCTGACCGGCCTCGGTGAAGACGCTGCTGCAGCGGTTCTTCCCGACAATGCGAAGGACTCACAACAACGCGTTGTGGTGCTTTATTCGGAACAACCCTAAAATCAAGATACCTCACCTGCCATGACCCTGCCGAGTATAAAAGAGACTGATTGTCTGATTATTATCGATGTGCAAAAGGATTTTTGCACCGGCGGGTCACTGGCTGTTCCAGATGCAGAAAGCATTTTGCCTTGGATCAATGACAGCAGTGGTCAGTTTAAGAACATCGTTTTAACCCAGGACTGGCACCCTGCTGGACACTCAAGTTTTGCCAGCGTCCATGAAGGAAAGGCGCCTTTTGAGTCAATCTCAATGCCCTACGGGACGCAAACTCTGTGGCCAGACCATTGTGTGCAGGGAAGCTGTGGTGCCGATTTCCATGATGAGCTTCTCACCAACCAAGCCCAACTCATTATTCGTAAAGGGTTCAGACATGAAATAGATTCGTATTCAGCTTTCTATGAAAATGATCACTCAACCACGACAGGCCTGACGGGTTATCTGCGTGAGCGTTCTATAAATCGTGTTTTCTGTGTGGGGCTTGCGCTAGATTATTGCGTCAGGTTTTCAGCACTGGATGCACGACGTGAAGGTTTTGAGACGGTCGTGGCTGAGGCCGGTTGTCGGGGCATCGATATTGATGGCTCGAATGACGATGCCAGGCAAGCCATGAAGTCAGCCGGTGTGACGCTTGTATAAAATTGGGTACGGCTAACGAGCGCATTGCCCCGAACAACGCTTAACGACCTGCCCAGTTGTTTATATCTGCTAACGTCGGTAAGTCTGCACCGAATCGCGTACAGGTTATGGCAGCCGCCTTAGTCGCAAAATCTACCCACTGCTGTATGTCGGCCCCTTCGAGCGCCAAAGTACCGTTTTTGACACATCCGTTAGCGTACAACCAATGCAGACTTGCCGCTTGAAACGTATCGCCCGCACCCACGGTATCGGCGACGGTTATTGCAGGTGGGGAGGATTTAGCACTACGGCCATCTGCGGTATAGATTGTTGCACCCTCACCTCCCTCGGTCACAGCGACGGCTGACGCCCCCATGGCTATGGTGTCAGCAGCAAACGACTCATACGATTTTTCATTTCCAAACAGTGTTGCGATGTCTTCGTCACTGGCTTTGACAAAATCAGCAACAGAGGCCAATGTAGAAAACGTCTGATGCCACACGTCTAAATCAGGTTGAACACCCGTGCGAAGATTTGGGTCGTAGGAAATGACTCGGTGTGATGCCTCTCGTTTCGCTAACGCCAATAAAGCCGTGCTTGTTGGCGCCACCGCGGTTGAATAAGAACCGAAATGCAGCACCGCAAGCTCTTTGGGAAATTGCTCTGGCAGCTCATCCGGAGTGAGCGACACATCAGCAGTGTTGCTTGTATAAAACGCATAGTTTGCCGATCCATCATCATTTTTTCGAATCATGGCCAGCGTACTGTTCAACTCAGAAGGGATTACCCAATCGCTGAGGATTCCATTAGCGTCGATATAACGGCTAATGCCCTGACCGATGACATCCTTGGAGTTCTTGCACAAGTAGCCCGCCTTATTGCCCAATCGAGACAAACCAACCGCTACATTTAGCGGAGAGCCTCCAACGTGACCATTGAGGCCAACGTCACCCACTGAGTCTGAAGGTGAGTGGAATAGGTCAACCAAAATGTCACCGCAGCTAATAAACACAGAATTTACTCGTTAAGATTTTATGGTGAGTTTGTACCGCTTGGTTAAGTATATCAAGCTGGGAAGCTTGCCATCGGTAACCCATCGGCTTCCCCCTGTATCAGCTTAAACGCGATAACTTCATTTTTCGACAATTCAGGACTCACGCCAAGACTAATCACACCCTGACCATCCAGAACAATGGAATCACGATGGACAAAGAATGCTTGGAGCCCCTGCTTTCTGACGTAGGTTCCGTTCGTACTCAGATCACGCAAAATAAACTGACCGTGCCGAAATTGAATATGGGCGTGCTTACGGCTAGCTTCATCATTGAGTACAGCAATTTGATTATCTTCAGATCGTCCCATGAAAACGTCGATACAGTGTTGCCCGGCATTTAGACGGGTGGAGCCATATTCCAAGAGCATACGGTTACCCGAAGGCAGGGCAGCGAGAAAGTCTTCACTGGAGGATAATCGGGTGGCGGCACTTTCATCGCGCCATAGCATCCTATGAACAGCAACTGATTCAGGCACGCCTTTCACATCTATCGAAAACACGTCGGACACACTTTGCAAGTATTCATCAGACAACTGATTAACAGATTCCGCAGTGGCGACTATTTCCTCCTCTCGGGCAAATGCAGCTACCCGGGCAGCCAGATTGACTGCATGTCCGTAGACATCACCATCGTCTGGAATAACGAAGCCGGTGTGGAAACCTACCCGCACCGACACAACCAGGTCTTGATGGCTTTGTTGAATAGCACGGGCTCCCTGAAACGCATGATCAGGACTTGGAAAACTAGCAAGAACCGAATCGCCCACCGTTCTGAGCACCGTGCCGCTGTTTGAAGAAACCGCCCATTTCATCCTTGACAAACTATCAGCAACGAGACGGTGTGCTTCCGCGTCACCCACAGCATCGTATAGCTGCGCGCTGCTGCCAATGTCAGCAAAGAGAATAGTCAGGGATTGCGAGGTATCGTTCATCTGGCAATGGTAGCGCAGCTTGGGCGCTTAGGCTGTTATCATCGGTGGCTCGCAACACGCTTTTACGGTAGATCCGATGCCACAACTAATAGCCGTGGATTATTCCGCTCCCGATGCCGAAGAAAAATTTGTCCAATCCTTACGGGATACTGGTTTCGGTGTACTTAAAAACCATCCAATAGCCGAATCGACCGTTAAAGGTATTTATGAAAACTGGTCAGGCTTCTTCAACGGAACGGAAAAAGATGACTTTATTTTCGACCCGGAAAAATATGATGGTTTTTTTCCGCGTGCGCTAGCCGAAACCGCCAAAGGCCATAGCGTTCGCGACATAAAAGAATACTTTCATTTCTACCCTTGGGGACGATGCCCGGAACATCTGAAAACAGAGCTGGACAATTACTACAGCTCAACCGTTGAATTTGCTTCAACGTTGTTAGCCTGGGTGGAAAGACAAACACCAACAGAAGTATCCAGTAACTTCAATGAACCTTTGTCGAACATGATTAAAGGAAGCGACCAATCACTACTGCGTGTCTTGCACTATCCGCCCATCAGCGATGATGTTGAACCCGGTGCAATCCGCGCAGGCGCACACGAAGATATTAATTTGTTAACCCTTTTACCAGCGGCTAATGAACCTGGCCTGCAAGTAAAAGCTACAGATGGTACCTGGCTAGACGTCCCGTGTGATTTCGGTAATTTGATCATTAACATTGGTGACATGTTGCAAGAAGCATCAGGTGGTTATTTCCCTTCCACAACGCATAGAGTCATCAATCCAGAAGGCCATGATTGCCGACGGGCCCGCATTAGCCTGCCATTGTTTTTACACCCTAGACCGGATGTTGTTCTCTCTAAGCGCCACACTGCCGGAACCTATCTGCAAGAGAGGCTCGCAGAATTAAGAAGTTCAGACAAGTCTTAACACGAAGACTTACCTTCTATATCACCCCTAACACAGGAAAAAATTGCTATGACACAAATCGCTCTAGTTACAGGTGCAGGTTCAGGAATAGGACGACAAAGTGCGGTTGCGCTGGCCAAAGCTGGTTTTCATGTGGTCCTGACTGGAAGACGAGAATCTGCACTGAACGAGACGATTGAATTGTCAGGCGCACCAGACAGCATGACTGCTATTAGCAGTGATGTCACTCAAAGCGAATCTGTCGACGCTTTGTTTGCTGCTATCGAAAAACAACACTGCCGACTCGATGTACTGTTTAACAATGCCGGTACTAACGTACCTGCAATGCCTATCGATGAACTCAGTGTCGAGCAATGGCAGCAGGTAATTGATGTCAACTTAACCGGTGCTTTTCTGTGTGCTCGTGGAGCGTTTGCACTTATGCGCAAACAAGATCCTCAAGGCGGCAGAATTATAAACAACGGTTCTATCTCGGCTTACGTACCACGACCGGGCTCAGTGCCTTATACGGTCTCCAAACACGCAATCACGGGGCTGACACGCACGCTATCCTTAGATGGCAGAGCATTTAACATTGCTTGCGGACAAATAGACATTGGCAATACTGCCTCGGATATGACTGAACAAATGAACGCAGGTGTTCCTCAAGCAGATGGATCTATTAAGCCTGAACCAACCATGGACACCAGTCATGTCGCAAATGCTGTTGTAAACATGGCAGAGCTACCGCTCAATGCGAACGTGCAATTCATGACTATCATGGCAACCGCTATGCCTTTTATTGGTCGAGGTTAAGTCTTAGCGTTCAACTTATCGCTAATTTGGTTCAGGGTGTGGGATGCGAAATCGCGCCCCACATCCTGATAAAGATAGAAAGAAATACAACCTATCTCCTCCAGTTCGGCAGCCTCATCAGGGAATCTGGCCGCAACCGCTAAGGTATTTTGGAAATTGAGTTGTTTTGCTAGTTTAGCGACCTGCATGTTCTCGGAGTGGTTACTCAAACTCACCATGATGAGTTCGCAATTGGTGAGCTTAGAGTGTTCCCAGAAATCTCGGTCGGCCGCATCACCGTGCACACAGGGCCAACCTTTTTCCGATCTCTCCCGAGCCACATTGAATTTTTCTTCAATACCTATGATGCGGTCATGCCCAGTATCTCTGAGCGCATCAAACGCGCCTCGACCTACCCTACCCATGCCCATGATGGCAATCGTAGCATCACCTAAGGTTCCAACAGTTTCCTCGGGCAATCGTTCCTCACGCTCGTTTTTACGCAAACTCTCGCTGTATTCAATATACAACTCGTGAGCTTTACGATTGATTGGCATAGCCAGTACATAAGAGAATGCCATGGCAAGGGCGATTGTTGTCAACCATTGATCGCCTAAAATTCCTGCTTCCTGCGCAATAACAGTGACGATAAGACCAAACTCGCTATAACTGAATAAGCTCAAACCCGCTAACCATGCAGTACGGGCACGCAGTCGAAACGCCGTCAATAGGCCGAAATAGGTGATGGGTCTTAAGGTGATTAGCATGCCAAGAACAATAGCGACGTACACCAACTCCATGCTCGGTATTCCGTAATAGCCTATTTGCAGAAAGAAGCCGATTAACAGTAAGTTTTTCAGACCGGACAGCCGATCGTAAATCTCTTTTGCACGCGCTTTATCAGCACGCTCAAGCAACATGCCCATGATCAGCGCGCCCAGACCAGCCTTCAGATCGACGAACTCGAATAGTTCAGCCGCCCCGAAGGCGAATACGATTCCAGACAGAATCAGCAATTCCCCATGGCCAATATGGGGCAATAGTTTGCGAATAGCCGGTATCGTCAGGGGGAGAGCTAGCAGTAACAAAGCCCAAGGAGTGGGTAAGTAATCAGCCGTTGTTACTAGATAAATAACAGCGAAAACATCCTGCACCACCAATATGCCAATGGCTATGGAAGCATAAAACGATGTCGTTTCACCACGCTCTTCGAAAAGCTTAACCGCCAACACCGTACTTGAAAACGATAATGCAAACGCCAATGTCCAAGGTGCTGCGACATGATCAAACGACAACGGTGAATACATCATACCCACGATATAGATGACAGCTGTTGTCAACGGTATGGCTATCACCATGTGCAACAACGCAGAGCCCCAGACGTATCGGGGCTTCAAATCTCGGGGGTTGAGCTTAAGCCCAATGGTAAATAGCAGTAACAGTATTCCTGCATCAGCTAAGGGCGCTAATGCATCTGAGGAGCCAATGCCAAAGGCATTAGCGCAAAACCCAGCTAACAAATAACCGAGTAATGGAGGATATCCGAACCGATTGAAGATTAGTCCAGCCGCAAAGGCTCCTGCTACAACGATGGGCTCCATACAGCACCCCAGCAATTAATTAGCCAGTATGGGGCAAGGAGGCGTCCACAAGGTTAACCCAATACTGACACCCGAATCGAATAGCATCATCGTTAAAATCATATTCGGGGTGATGAAGGTTGGCGGAGTCACCATTTCCTAAGAATATGAACGCACCCGGACGTTCATTCAACATATAAGAGAAATCCTCTGCCCCCATCATCGGAGGGCGGTCATCATCGACCTTGTC
Organism: Granulosicoccus sp.; assembly: GCA_045110515.1. Classification (GTDB taxonomy): domain Bacteria; phylum Pseudomonadota; class Gammaproteobacteria; order Granulosicoccales; family Granulosicoccaceae; genus Granulosicoccus. Next base: position 58,160 of record JBGCGD010000017.1, read on the forward strand.
TTCACCCACAAGCTGACGAGCGATATCGACAACAAATTCTGTCTGGGCTTCGTGGTTAACCGTAGGCGGATAACCATCTCGGTATGTCACCTGCGCCGAGCCGTTGAAAACCGCAGCCGTTTTTTCAGCTATTTCGATCAACCTCGCTTTCGCCCCGACTCTGACGTCTTCATCAAACGCACGTAACGTCCCGCGCATTTTGACTGACTGAGGAATTACGTTAAATGCATCGCCCTCTACTTCAAGCGTTGTCACAGATATGACGAGAGGATCAATTGGACGAATTCCTCGCGAAGTAATACTTTGCAACGCCAGAACGACGTGGGATGAAATTACAACAGGATCGATACAAGTGTGTGGCATAGCGGCGTGACCGCCCATACCCGAAACGACAATCTCGAATTCGTCTGCCGCTGCCATAATGGGGCCTGGTCGTATGGCAAACTCTCCAACAGGTAAATTCGGCATGTTATGCATACCGTACACCTCATCGATTCCGAAGCGATCCATCATGCCATCTTGAACCATGGCCTGACCACCACCTCCACCTTCCTCGGCAGGTTGAAATATAACGACGACAGAGCCATCAAAATCTCGCGAGTCAGCAAGCGCACGTGTGGCACCTAAAAGCATTGCAGTGTGACCGTCATGTCCACAGGCATGCATTTTACCTGGAGTCTGTGACGCCCAATCAGCACCCGAAGCCTCTAGAATAGGCAACGCGTCCATATCGGCACGAAGCCCAATCGTTTTACCGGATTGCTGAGAACGCCCTTTGATGACTCCGACAACACCGGTTCGGCCAATACCCTCTACAACTTCGTCAACGCCAAACTCTCGCAGCTTATCAGCGACAAGTTTGGCCGTGCGATGAACGTCATAACCTAATTCGGGGTTCTGATGGATATCGCGTCGCCAGGCCGTTATTTCTGGTAACAAGTTATCGAGACGATCGGGAGTTCTCATAAATTACGCCTTTGGTTTGTAGTTGCCACCATGCTTAGCAGACCACGCTATAGGGTCGTTTAGAAATGCTTCGACTTGTACGTGCGATTCTTCAGGGAAATGCTTTGCAGCTCGGGAGGCTGCCAATACATCCCACCATGTGACCAGATAATGCAAGTCCAACCCCGCCTTATCTAGGTTTTCAGGAGTCTGCTTGAAGATATCGTAATAAAACACAACCAGAGTATGTTCACAAATTCCGCCCGCTTCGCGAATGGCTTCGGCAAAACTGAGCTTGGACCCGCCATCAGTTGTTAGATCTTCTACCAACAGAACCCTCTGCCCTTCCTGAATGTCACCTTCTATACGTGCATCTCTGCCAAACCCTTTCGGCTTCTTACGTACGTATTGCATAGGTAGTTGCATTCGCTCAGCAATCCATGCAGCAAACGGAATACCCGCTGTCTCTCCACCGGCAATCGCATCAAAGGATTCGTAACCCCTATCGCGCACCAACGCTGACACTGCAAAATCCATAAGGGTCGAACGAATACGTGGATACGAAATAAGCTTTCGACAATCGATGTATACCGGACTGGCAAGACCGGAGGTGAAAATATAAGGCTCTTCCGGGCGGAAGTGAACCGCTTTAATTTCCAGCAACATTCTGGCAGCAATGGCAGCCATTTCTTCGCGGGATGCATAGGAAGTGTTAAACATGTCTTTAAAGTACCTTCCAGAAAATGTCTTGAGCCGGATCAAACGGAATTACCCAATCATCTGCAACGGGTATTCGTTCAGGAAGAGGGGTTTTCATCGACGTTTTTTGCAGTGTTATCGTTCCACTGTTAGGCTCTAGACCATACCATTTAGGGCCGTTTAAGGAAGCGAAGGCTTCCAAATGCTCTAACGCACCAGCCTCTTCAAAGACTGAGGCTAAGCACACCATCGTGTTGGCCGCATTAAAAACACCCGCACACCCACACTCACTCTCTTTACTGCTACGGGTATGCGGTGCGCTGTCGGTTCCTAAGAAGTATCTATCATCACCACTGCAGGCAGCTGACACCAAAGCTTGCCTGTGTACTTCTCGTTTAGCGATGGGCAAGCAATAATAGTGAGGCTTAATACCCCCCACTAGTAAGTGATTACGATTGATCATCAGATGGTGCGTCGTAAGCGTTGCAGCCAGATTGTTAGTCGCAGACTTTACGTAATCAACACCGTCTTTGGTCGTGACATGCTCCATAACAATACGAAGCTCAGGCAATTCTGATCGCAAAGGCTCTAAGACCGTTTCTATAAATCGAGCTTCCCGGTCAAAGATGTCGATATCACCCGCAGTGACTTCGCCATGCACACACAGAACGACGCCGTGCTCAGCCATTGCGCTCAGCACCGGCATGACGTTTTTTATATCGGTGACACCCGATGCCGAGTTAGTCGTGGCACCCGCCGGGTACAACTTAACCGCGATAATGCTGCCGGCCTTTGCAGCCTCAACCACATCGTCGGCTTGCGTTGTTTCTGTCAGGTATAGCGTCATCAGTGGTTTAAACGCAGGGTTAGCCCCTGTGTCTTTGATGGCTTGCTCTATTCGCTTTTTGTATTCCAGAGCATCATGGCCGGTAACAACCGGCGGCACCAGATTGGGCATGATTAACGCGCGGCCGAAATGTTCTGCTGTGCTGCCTACCACGGCCTTGAGCATGTCGCCATCGCGGAGGTGTAGGTGCCAATCATCAGGCTGAGTGAGCGTGATTTGCATAAATTGGATTCAGGCTTAAGTTGAATTGAATTAACCGGCGTCAATTATGCGCCTAAAAGCATCTAAAGTTTCTTCGGACACATGATGTTCTACACCTTCGGAGTCGATTTTTGCTGTGGCATCACTGACACCTATTTTTAACAGGAATTTGTAGACAACGTCATGCCTCTCGCGGCTGGCGTCGGCCAGAGACTTGCCTTTTTCGGTGAGAAAAATAGACCGATAAGGTTCGCTGGTAACGTATCCCTCCCGTTGCAACCGCGCGATGGTTTTGCCGGCACTGGGCTGAGAAATTCCCAGACGCTCAGCCACCTCAACCAGACGAGCCTCGCCTTGAGAGGTAATGAGATCATCAATGAGCTCGACATAATCCTCGGTTGACTCCATCTGATGAGCCTGACGTACCACAGCAAAAGCCTCGGCCTGTGCATCAGGCTCCTGCAAAGGTCTTTCCATCGCTCTCTTAGCGGGATCAGCACTCATAACGGGTATCGGCTCGTACAAAGGGGATACAAAACGTAAAACAATTATGCCACGATCTTGTTTTTTTATTATAGCCGTATAAACTAAGCCATGGCTAAATTTACGGCATGGATGGATTTTGTGAGGGTCAGACTGATTTACAAATGTGCATTATTGGTCACCATGACCCTTTCGGCACTTTTTGCAGCGCAAACTGCCTTGGCAGACGAAAAACTAAAAGTCGCTACCACTTTTACCATTCTCGCTGATATGGCTAGTAACGTGGCTGGTGATGCGGCAACAGTCGTCTCTGTGACCAAGCCCGGTGCTGAAATTCATAACTACAGTCCAACACCTAAAGATATTGGTCGCACGCGCAGTGCCGATCTCATCTTTTGGAACGGGTTAAATCTAGAGTTGTGGTTCGAAAAGTTTCTAGCAAGGCTTAAGCACGTGCCTCAAGTTGTGCTCAGCGAAGGCGTCACGCCACTGAGTATCAACTCCGGCCCCTACGACGGCAAACCGAATCCCCACGTCTGGATGAGCCCCAACGATGCACTGATCTATGTCGACAATATCGAACGCGCTCTGAGTGCAGCCGATCCTGACAACGCGGACCTGTATGCGCAAAATGCGGCCACTTACAAACTAGAGATTATGGCAGTTACAGAACCGCTACGAGCGCGAATTGCCTCGATACCCGAAGAGAACCGTTGGCTTGTATCAAGCGAGGGAGCATTTAGCTATCTGGCTCGTGATTTTGGACTAAAAGAACTATTTTTGTGGCCAATCAACGCGGATGCCCAAGGCACACCTCAGCAGGTGAGACAGGTGATAGACACAATGCGTAATGAAAGCATTCCAGCAATCTTCAGCGAAAGCACGGTCTCGCCAAAACCTGCCCAACAAGTGGCTCGCGAAACAGGTTCGCACTACGGTGGCATCCTTTACGTCGATTCTCTCAGCCAGTCTGATGGCCCGGTGCCCACCTATATTGATCTACTAAAAGTCACAATAGAAACACTGGTTGTGGGTATTGAAGCCGGCATGGAGTTACAGCGTTGAATGCCGCCAACCACACGGTAGGTAATGAAGTACTTATTGACGAGCGTAGCCAACTTCGCCACAAACAATCACTCGAACCTGTGGGCAGCGGTATCAAGGCTGACGGTGTCAGCGTGGTATACCGCAATGGAAACATCGCACTCTCTGAGGCAACATTTTCTATCCCTACATCCACTATATGTGCATTGGTGGGAATAAACGGCTCTGGAAAATCAACGCTGTTTAAAGCCATTATGGGGCTGGTACCGCTGGCCAGCGGCAGCGTTAAAATTCTAGGCCAAGAAGCCGGACGCACCCTCGACAGAAATACCGTCGCCTACGTTCCACAGAACGAAGAGGTCGACTGGAATTTCCCGGTACTGGTGGAAGATGTTGTCATGATGGGCCGCTACGGACACATGGGGTTTTTACGTCGTCCGTCAGAGGCAGACAAACGCAAAGTTAACGAGGCCCTTGACCGGGTCAATATGCAAGAGTACCGGCACCGTCAAATTGGCGAATTGTCAGGTGGACAGAAAAAGCGGGTGTTTTTGGCGCGGGCACTGGCCCAGGAGGGACAAGTCATTTTACTCGACGAGCCCTTCACCGGTGTCGATGTCACGACAGAAGATGCCATCATCGAGCTGCTCCGAAACTTACGCGATGAAGGAAGGGTCATACTTGTATCAACACACAATCTTGGAAGTGTCCCTCAGTTCTGCGACCAAGTTGTACTCGTTAATCAGCGCGTACTCGATGCGGGACAAACAGAACAAGTCTTTACACAAGCCAACTTAGAACAGGCCTTTGGCGGTACTTTGCGTTTCCATGTGCTGGGTGGAAACGAATTGCACGATGATGACGACCAAAGACAGGTAACTGTCATTTCGGACGATGAACGGCCGTTCGTACTTTATGGTGACGGCGAAACTCCTAAAGAATGATTGACTACCTGCTTGAGCCGTTTTCCTATTCCTATATGGTGAATGCCATTTGGTGTAGTGCTTTGGTGGGAGTTATCTGTGCATTCCTTAGTAGCTACTTGATGCTCAAAGGCTGGTCGCTTATTGGAGATGCTCTGTCACATTCTGTTGTACCGGGTGTTGCCGGGGCGTACATGCTGGGCCTTCCCTACTCTTTAGGTGCATTCATTTCGGGTGGGCTTGCAGCTGCATCCATGCTGTTCATATCGCAACGTTCAACGCTTCGTACCGACGCCGTTATCGGGCTTATATTTACCGGCTTTTTTGGGCTGGGTCTTTTCATGGCATCGTTGTCCCCTACCTCAGTCAAAATAGACACCATTGTGTTCGGCAACATACTCGCGGTAACGCCGTTTGACGCTCTTCAGTTAGCGATTATCGGACTCATCACCCTTTGCTGTCTGTTGGCTTTCTGGAAAGATTTTATGGTGGTTTTCTTCGATGAAACGCATGCTCACTCCATCGGCCTCAAAGTAAAATCACTCAAAGTGCTTTTTTTTACGCTCCTTAGTGCCTCAACCGTTGCAGCACTCCAGACAGTCGGCGCGTTTTTAGTGATTGCCATGGTAGTGACTCCCGGCGCAACCGCCTACCTACTTACCGACAGGTTCAGCAAGCTTATCGTCATTAGCGTTTTGATCGGCTTGTTTAGCAGTAGCGTCGGTGCATACATCAGTTACTTTTTGGACGGAGCTACAGGTGCAGTTATTGTTCTGCTACAAACCGCAATTTTCTTAGTTGCTTTTATTGCAGGCCCAAAACACGGTGTGCTAGCAAATCGTCGACGTGCTACCCAGCGCTTAATGGCTCAGCAATCACATGAGTCACTTGAATGAATTTTATTCAAACCGTATTAGAACCATTCACGTTTGACTTCATGCAACAAGCACTGGTCATCGCTTTGCTGGTGGCAACAGCCGCTTCAGTGCTGAGTTGCTTACTGGTTTTAAAAGGGTGGTCACTGATGGGAGATGCCGTATCTCATGCGGTGCTACCGGGTGTTGTTATCGCCTACATTTTGAATATTCCCATTATTATCGGGGCGTTCCTGACCGGCATGATTTGCGCGATATCTACTGGCTATTTCACTAACAATAGCCGCCTTAAAGAAGACACAGTCATGGGTGTCGTGTTCAGCGGCCTATTTGCTTTGGGGATTGTATTATTTACTAAAGTTCGAACAGACCTTCATCTTGATGAAATACTCTTTGGTGACATGCTGGGCGTATCTTGGAAAGACATCGGACTCACCGCTGCGCTCACACTGCCGGCATTTTTTTTAATCATTATTAAGCGACGCGATTTACTGGTATTTGCGTTCGATCCGCAACACGCAAAAGTGGTTGGCCTTAACACGACAGTTCTGCACTACGGTTTGCTCAGTATTTTATCTTTGGTTATCGTGGCCTCTATAAAAGCTGTCGGCATCATTCTCGTAATAGCTGTATTAATTGCGCCTGGCGCTATCAGCTTTCTACTCACCAAACGCTTTGAGCACATGATGTGGTGGTCCATCGTCATCAGTGTAGTTGCGACCGTATTTGGCATCACTCTGAGCTACCATATAGACAGTGCCCCTGCCCCCACGATTGTTGTTGTACTAAGTTGTATTTTTATCGCAGTGTTTTTATTTGCGCCTCAGCGGGGCTTGCTGCGTAAGCGCGCTTATCCGACACCCGAAATAACCAACTAATTTACTCAGGTATACCCTTACTAAACGCATGGTTGATAATGAGAATGATTCGTATTATTCTCCACGTTAAGTTATTTGTCAATCATTCGAGAAATCAAAAACCATGCAGCACCAGCGTAAATCGATTGTCAAAAAGGCCCTTCTGGCAGCTCTACCGGTCATTGGATTAGTTACCCCGATCTTGGCTTCGGCAGACGTCAACGTGTACTCCTACCGTCAACAATTCCTGACCGATCCTATATTCGATGCTTTCACGGCTGAAACCGGCATTAAGGTCAATACGGTCTTCGCGAAAAAAGGTCTTATTGAACGCCTGGAAAGTGAAGGCATGAACAGCCCTGCCGACCTGTTGCTTGTCACAAACGTGGGGAACCTTGCAGCAGCCGTTGATGCTGGAATTACGCAAAGCGTCAGCAACGAGGTCCTCGAAAATAATATTCCTGCCAGTCTGAGAGACGTAGATGGCCATTGGTTCGGTTTGACGTCACGCGGCCGTATAATCGTGACTTCTAGAGACCGCATAGAAGAAGGTCTGGTAAGCAGCTATGCCGATCTCGCAAAACCTGAACTCGCTGGTAAAATCTGCACCCGTAGTGGCAAGCATTCTTACATGGTAGAACTCATTGCTTCTGTAATAGCTCATGACGGTGAAGCAGCTGCAACTGATTGGTTAACGGCCGTCAAAGGGAACTTAGCGCGAAAACCTCAAGGCAATGACAGAGCTCAGGTTAAAGCCATCTCTGAAGGCGAATGCGATGTCGCTGTGATTAACACCTACTACATGGGCAAAATGTTGACAACTGCAGAACAGATTCCCTGGGCAGCTTCAGTCAATGTTGTGTTTCCAAACCAAGATGATCGTGGTACCCACATGAATATCAGTGGCGTCGTTATGACGAAAGCATCGCCAAACAAAAACGAGGCTATCCAGTTAATGGAATTCTTAGCCGGCGATGCGGCACAGGGAATGTATGCTGAAAAAAATCATGAGTACCCCGTTAAACCTGATGTCTCACCTTCAAGCCTCGTAAGTAGCTGGGGTGAGTTCAAGCAAGATGATCTATCTCTTAATGAAATTGCGAAGTACCGGGCGCAAGCCAGTAAATTGGTTGACACAGTAGACTATGACGGCTGACGATTTGCCTCCAGCGGATAAGCCGCCTCTACCCATCATTGGTGGGGCGGTTACCGGTAGAGTTAAAGCTCGCTGGGGATCCGCTTCAAGTTACCAATCTGCTACCCCCTCCGCCGTTGTGTGGCCAGGGGGTAGTTTTCGTTATAGCGCACGACGTATAGCGAGCACTCGTCAACTCAAGAACACAGCCGTTCACCCCTCTGGCGACGTGCCTCCCTTCCCTACCATTCAATATAGAAAGCGTTCAGCAAACAGCGGGATAACTTCTAACAAATCCTTTCAGGATCCTGCAGAACCTCTACAGCACGCAAGGCAAGCCCATAGCCGCAATTTATCTAAAACTTTCGGGCTTTGGAATTCTATAAAAGGTTGGCCCTTGGTTGCCATGACAGTTGCCTTCATAGTTTGCCTGCCTATTTTGTCTGTTGTCTATTTAGCCTTTAATCCTGAGGAAAATATATGGCCTCACTTGCTAGACACCGTGCTCGCTCGCTACGTGCTCAATACGATTGGCTTAATGATTGGAGTCTCGATTGGCACACTATTAATCGGTGTCAGTACAGCGTGGTTAGTCACGCGCTACGAATTTCCGGGAAGATCAATATTTAATTGGGCCCTGCTCTTACCGTTTGCCGTACCTGCCTACGTCATTGCCTATATCTACACAGACTTACTGGAATTTGCAGGACCAGTTCAAAGAGCACTAAGGGCAGCCTTTGACTGGAAGTTAGCCAATGAGTACTGGTTTCCATCAATAAGAACACTACCAGGCGCTATTACAATGATGGTGCTGGTTTTGTACCCCTACGTTTATCTGTTAGCAAGGGCAGCTTTTCTTGAACAATCTGCTTCTGTTTTGGAAGCTGCAAGAATACTGGGTGGAAAATCCAAAAGTCGTTTTTTTCGGATAGCGCTGCCGATGGCTCGACCGGCAATTGCCGTTGGTCTGGCCATGGCCTTAATGGAGACGCTAAACGATTTTGGAACGGTAGATTATTTTGCTGTCCAAACATTAACAGCAGGCCTCTACGATGTCTGGCTTGGCATGAACAATTTGGGCGGCGGAGCGCAAATTGCCTCCTTGCTGTTGGTATTTGTCATGATGCTAATTGGTTTAGAGAAAGTCAGTCGTCGTCATCGAGAACACTACCAGCCGACTGAATCCCGGTTTCGAAAACTCAGTCGTCGTCGTTTAAAAGGAAAATCTGCGCTTATTGCAACAGCTGTGTGCTTTACCCCCATATTGTTAGGTTTCCTAATACCGGCGTGGGTATTACTGAATTATTCCATTCGGTATTTTGAACAGTCGTATACCGGCGACTTTCGTCAGATTGCAATGAACTCAATTACCCTCTCAGCAATAGCAGCAGTGACTGCTGTCTCAATAGGCATCTTGCTCAGCTATAGCCAAAGACTAAAGCCAACCGTATTGCTAAAAACCAGCGTTAATATTTCCAGTCTCGGCTACGCCGTGCCAGGAGCTGTGTTAGCAATTGGAGTCATCATTCCTTTTGCGGCAATTGACAATTCTGTCGATGCTTTTATGAGAGAGCACTTTGATTTTTCCACGGGCTTATTACTAAGTGGAACTGTATTCGCACTGGTCTTTGCGTACACGGTTCGTTTTTTAGCAGTTGCCTACGGCTCAGTGGATGCCAGTATGAAAAAAATCAGTCCGCATATGGATGATGCTGCACGCTCACTAGGGCACTCCTCTCTAACAATATTGTCCCGAGTTCACCTACCGTTGATGAAAAGTGGAGTATTGACGGCAGCGCTCGTGGTGTTTGTAGACTGCATGAAAGAGCTACCCGCTACGTTAGTGCTTAGACCCTTTAATTTCGATACGCTTGCAACGCATGTTTATCAATTTGCATCTGACGAACTCATCGGTGAGGCAGCTCTAGGATCACTGTTAATCGTGCTAGTTGGCTTAGTGCCAGTCGTTTTACTCACGGTTAGTATTGATCGTTCGCAGGAAGTGAGAGCTAAAGAAAAAGACACTGCGTATACACCGTCGCCGGCCACTTAATCCTAACTCGGTTGAACATATCATCCACCCATGCGGGATCGGGGCACCACTCTCATGTGGGTACGCTTCAAACACATTTAAACTAATAAAACTTGAGTCATGGCGTATCCGGGACTGGTCTATTTGTAAATTCGCAGTAAACTGGACTCTTTACCTATCGGCAGCCTGTATCGCATGTCTGAACACGCGCAAATTCAACATCAGTTTCCTCGATCAGTCAGAGTTATCGAACACCAAATCATCGTTATGCCCGATGGTTGCGAATTGTCGGCTCGAATATGGTTACCTGAAGACGCTTCGGAGTCACCCGTCCCTGTCATTCTTGAACATCTTCCGTACCGCAAACGCGACGGCACCATTGTTCGGGATTGCATGAACCACCCTTGGTTTGCAGGGCACGGTTACGCTTGCATCCGTGTCGACATGCGGGGCAACGGTGACTCACAGGGAATTATGCACGACGAATATCTTGAACAAGAACTTCAAGATGCCTGTGATGTTATTCAATGGGCAACCGAACAAGCTTGGTGTAGCGGCACCGCTGGCATGATGGGTATTTCATGGGGGGGTTTTAACGCGCTGCAGGTGGCCGCTCTACAACCACCTGCACTGAAAGCAATAATTACCGTATGTTCCACCGCGGACCGATTTGCCGATGACATCCACTACAAAGGCGGATGCCTATTAGGTGAAAACATCGGTTGGGCAGCCAACATGCTTTCGTACTCCTCTCGCCCGCCGGACCCAGCTTTAGTCGGTGAGCAGTGGCGCAAGCTTTGGCTAGAGCGATTAGAGAACACGCCGTTTCTCGCAACGACATGGCTCAACAAACAAGAGCGTGATGATTACTGGAAACACGGCTCAGTATGCGAAGACTACTCTGCAATACAAGCGGCAGTGCTGTCTATTGGAGGATGGCATGACGGTTACCGCAACACGATCTCTCACTTGGTTGAAAACTTGGATGCGCCTGTAAAAGGCATCGTTGGACCATGGATACACAAGTACCCTCACTATGCTGCCCCGGGTCCACAAATCGGTTTCCTTCAAGAGTCACTGCGTTGGTGGGATAAATGGCTTAAAAGTGTGGACAACGGCGCCGAAGCTTTGCCAGACTATCGCGCCTATCTTATGGACAGCCTTGCACCGGCACCGTGGTATGACGAACGGCCCGGACGCTGGATAGCGGAGGACACATGGCCTTCAGAGCGAATCGTCGATAAGGAATTTTCTGCCACGCAAGATGATAATGGTCAGCACCTTCTACAGCACAACAGCATTAAACGCGCGGCAGAGTTAGATGTATTAATCAGCTCTGCAGCTAACTGCGGATCTCAAACCGGTGAATATTTTCCATTTACGTTTGGTCCGGAATTACCCGATGATCAACGCGTTGACGATGCTTTGAGTTGTTGCTTTGACAGCGACATTCTTAGCTCAGCGCATAATATTGTTGGTGCCCCCAAAGTGAGTCTCAGGTGTACTGCCGATCAAGCACTGGTACAACTCGTCGTCAGGCTTTGCGACGTGATGCCCGATGGACGCTCTTCGTTAATATCGTTGGGCATGATTAACTTAACGCATGCATTATCACATGAATTTCCCAAACGTTTGACCGCTGGTGACATCATCGAGACTAGCTTTCATCTCGACCAAATTGCATATCAAGTTCCCAAAGGGCATCGCTTACGGCTTTCAATTTCGTCAAGCTATTGGCCGTTTATCTGGCCCTCTCCCGTACAAGCATCCATAAACTTAAAACAGGCGTCATTACAAATACCATTACGACCCGAGGTATCAGATGGCGATGAATGCGAATTCGAACCCGCGGTTATGGCTCCGGGATGGGAGCACGAAGTAATCCGTCCGGCACACTCAACACGAGAGCGCTATGTAGACGAATCGACGGGCTTGCATAAAACACGCATTTTTAACGACTTTGGTGAAAATAAAGATTCTGATCATCAGCTGGTCAACGGCAGTTCTGTGTTGGAGGAATTTGAAATTCATCCGGATGATCCCTTGTCAGCATCGGTAAATATTCGTTGGGAGCAACACTTGTCACGGGATAGCTGGGACATTGAAACTACCGCAATCGTTAAGATGCATGCAGATGAAAAGTGGTTTTATATAACGGGCTTACTCAGCGCTTCGGAGAATGGGCAAACGGTTTTTGAGCGTGACTATGACGAAAAAATACAGAGGCGTTTTGTCTAAAAGACAAATAGTAAAAAACAATGTGCGGGCAGCGTACAATAAATACGTTAGGTGATTACGCAAGCTTTGCTTAGCGACAAAACTAATGTTGAGTCGAGTGAGACACGTCGCTATGTCAGTTCGCTAAGCCTTTTTTCAAGGAACTTTCTACTGGCACTATTTTGGGAAAGTTTGATGGCCGTTTCATACATATTGCTCGCCTTATCCAGCTGACCCAACTGCCTGAGGATGTCAGCATAGGCGGCGTAAAATGGCTGAAAATCTTTTAAGTCACTTTCAAGCGCTTCGATGTTTATCAATGCTTGTTCGGGTTGACCGATTTCAGCTATCGCAACCGCCCAGTTGAGTGCTATGACGGGTGTGGGTTCGTGCACCCACAGAGATCCGTACAACAGTGAAATTTGCTTCCAGTCGGGAGCGTCTCCCATCATATGGCAATCTGCTATGGCCGCTTTAATTTGATAAGGTCCTGGCCGGCCTCTCAAAACCGCCTGTGACAATATTTTTCGCGCTTCCTCTACTTTGTACATGTCCCACTTTTCACGATTCTGCAGCGCGGGAGGAACCATTGCCCCATCATTTCCGATGCGTGCATGCTTTCTGGCGTCGGTTAACAATACAAGAGCCAATGCACCTTCTATTTCCGGATCGGCTGGTCGCAGTCGATCTAGCAAGCGCAACAAAAAAATAGCCTCTGCACAGAGGTCTCTGTCGCTTTTGTCCTCTACAACGTATCCAGTTGTAAAAATTAAATAGAGCGTGGATAAAACTGAATCCAATCGCGCAGGCCAGTGGGTTTTATCAGGAATTTCAAATTCGATATTCGCATCTCGAATTTTTTCTTTAGCTCGAGATAAACGTTGACCCATTGTTTGAGCTTTGTCGAGATAGGCTGCGGCAATTTCATGAGTTGTTAAGTGGCAAATTGTTCGAAGCGTTAACGCAACTCGCGACTTCTCTTCTAGCAACGGATGACAGCAGGTAAAAATTAAGCGCAAACGCTCATCTGGAATGGGTTCGTCATCTATTGTTTCAAATTGAGAGGGACTCACTATCATTAGTTGGTCTGCCTTATTGCGATCTCGCTGGACTGCGCGTGCTCTATCAATCCCTTTGTTCAACGCTACTTTCATCAGCCATGCGATGGGGGAGCTTGGAAGTCCAGACCTCCCCCAATGTGACATAGCTGATATGGAAGCCTCTTGCAGAGCATCCTCCGCAACCTGCAGGTCTCCCAGTCGTGAAATAAGCCCGGCAATCAACCGACCCCTATCGCGTTTTAGAACATCTTCGATGGCCTTATTAATCGCAATAGGGGTTGTATTTGACATAGTTCAACCAGCCGGGTTGTAGTCCATCATGGCGCGTACCTCGATGGTACCGAACGTGGCCGACGGGATCATTTCTGCGTACGTAATAGCGCTTTCTAAATCGGGCACATCAACAACATAGTACCCGCCTAAATATTCTCGTGTTTCTGCAAACGGCCCATCCATCGTCTCTGTTTTTCCGGCTTTGATACGAACGGATGTCGCCGTGTGGGGTTCATTCAGGCTCTCCCCGTCAACTAACACACCATCATTCTTCATCTTTTCGTTAGCTGCAAAAAACCCGGCCATCATGGTGTCAAATTCAGGCGTACCATACGTTGGCTGCTGTTCCGGGTTGTTGTAGATTAAAAGCATGTATTTCATCGAAAGCTCCTTATTGGAAGATTTTTAAGTTGTAGTATTTAGAATTTCCTTAGCGTACTAAATTCACAGAGATACAAATCATAAAGTTCAGTGTTGCAAGCATGTTTGATCCGTTTCCGACGTATCGCAAAACGTGTGCAGCGTTGTCTTTCTTTAGGCCGAATGGATGAGCAATTCGCCCTATTACGAGCAATGCACCACCTATGTGAAGGTAAAGATCGGGGGCATTCATACCCTCAGAAAGAATCATTAGTATGAGAAGAAAGCAGCTCCACTCGGCGCAATTACCGTGTTGCCGTATTCGCAGTAACAAATCCATATTGCCTCCGTCACCAATGGACTGAGCCATTGCACCGCGTTTTGACGTAACGCGCATCCACAGAGCCATGTAAATAACGGCTACTGGTAAAGCATACATCGGGGTTATCGTGAATATCATTGAAGTGTCCTTTTTTGTTGGTTTGTACCCCTAGGACGACTGTCGATATTCTTTTTCTACATAAAACTAAAAATAATTTTAAGTTTTTTTGCCACACCTGTACTCAATGGCGTAGAGAATCAGGTATCCCCTTGATTTAATTGAAAATTAAAAATGAACGGGAAGTCTATTTTTATGAACGATTAGGCTAATGTCGATCGACCAACTACTAGCGCTTAACTCGTCGCTGAGCTTTACACCCGTTCTTTAAGTAGTGTTGTCAGCCAATCCGGATCCATCTCTGGTACAGACGACAACAGCAGCTCGGTATATTCAGGGTGAGGCGGCGTTAAGATCTCGCTCTTAAGCCCCTGCTCAACAACTTCACCTTGGAACATAACCACTATCTCATCAGAGATGGCTTTAACCGTGGCAATATCATGAGTAATGAACAGGTAACTGATTCCAAATTCATTCTGGAGTCTTAACAACAGTTGCAGTATGCCCTCTTGAACAATTTGATCCAGGGCTGATGTGACTTCATCACAAATAATGATGTCAGGTTCTGCGGCCAATGCACGCGCAATACAGACACGTTGTTTCTGCCCGCCCGATAGCTCGGAAGGCAGCCTGTCTATGAACGACTCATCAAGCTCTATCATTTCCAGGAGCTCTATTACGCGCTTTTCACGCTGTTGCCCGCTTAAACCTAAATAAAACTCAAGCGGTCTCCCAATGATTTCCCCTACCGTCTGACGAGGGTTCATGGCGGTATCAGCCATTTGGTAAATCATTTGAATGCGCTGTAACTGCTCAGGTGTTCTCTCTCGCAACGCGGCTGGCAATGCAGTGCCATTAAACTGCACACTGCCCGCAGAGGGAGGTAGTAGGCCTGTTATGACGCGCGCAGCCGTCGATTTGCCCGAACCTGATTCGCCGACAACAGCGACGGTTTTTCCTCGTGGCAAGTTGATAGAAACATTGTGTAGCACTTTAGCTGAACCATACGCGGCATCGATGCCTTGCATAGACAACACAATGTCCTCACCCTTCTCCTCAGATTTTTCTAACGCCCGCACCGACCAGAGTGATCGCGTGTATTCCTCTTTGGGCGATTCGAGCATGGTGCGTGTTTCTGCTTCCTCGACTTCCTCGCCGTAACGCAGCACTTTGATATCGTCGGCCATCTGCGCTACGACAGCTAAGTCGTGAGTAATATAAATAGCGGCAGCGCCATAATGCTCTACGATCTTACGCATGGCTGACAAAACCTCCACCTGCGTGGTGACATCCAATGCAGTTGTCGGCTCGTCAAAAATGATTAAGTCGGGCCTTGGCGACATGGCCATTGCGGTCATCACGCGTTGCAGCTGCCCACCAGATACCTGATGCGGATACCGTTCTCCAATGTTGCCAGCATCCGGCAATTGAAGTGATTCATACAAGGCCACAGCATCTTGACGAGATTCAGTAGCACTTGAAATATTGGCGCGGATAGCAGATTCGCAGGTCTGGTCAATTAAACGATGAGCCGGATTGAACGCTGCTGCCGCCGACTGCGCCACATAGGCAATTCGATTCCCCCAATAGGGCCGCTTCTCAGCTTCTGACAACGTGGCTAAATCAACACCTGCGAAATGAATGGAACCTTGAGTAATTCGGCATCCCGGACGTGCAAAGCCCATGGCAGCTAAACCTAATGTGGACTTACCGGCACCGGACTCACCAATCAGGCCAAGCACCTGCCCTCGCTTAAGCGTTAAATCAACGCCCTTAATAATCGGGTGCCACAGCTCATCAGAGAAACCCTCAATATGAATGTTGCGCATTTCAAGCAACACATCATTGTGTTCAATGCTCATCTCTTAACCCGCTTGATGTGTGCAAGAACCAGTCGACCACAAAATTGACAGCGACGGTTAGTAAGGCAATAGCGGCTGCCGGAAGAAGCGGTGTCAGACCTGCTTTTATATCGTACTGAGCAAACTGTATGAGCGAGGCATTTTCACGAACCATGGACCCCCAATCAGCTGTAGGGGGTTGTATTCCGACGCCAAGAAATGACAACGCAGCGATGGTCAGAAACACAAATGAAAAACGTAGCCCAAACTCGGCAATGAGGGGCGGCATGATATTCGGTAGGATCTCTCGTCGCATGATCCAGCCAATTTTTTCACCACGCAGCCTGGCTGCTTCCACGTAGTCCATGACGACCACATTGATAGCAACGGCACGAGTCAGTCGAAAGACACGGGTGGAATCCAATACGGCGATGATAACGATAAGGCTTGTTACCGTAGAACCAAAAATTGACAACAACATCAATGCAAAAATCAGCGAAGGAATGGCCATAAGAACATCGACAGAGCGGCTCAGAATTTGATCCAACCAACTGTTATTGATAGCGGCCACAAGGCCCAGGCCGCCGCCAATGATGAAAGAAAGCAAGGTGGTCATCAACGCGATTCCCATGGTGTTGCGCGCACCATAGATAAGTCGCGTAAAGATATCCCGACCAATTTGATCCGTTCCAAATCGGTGCGTTTCATCCCATGGCCCAAACGGGGTCGGGAATATTTCAGCCTCACCATACGGCGCTAACAACGGTGCGAACAACGCAACGAACACATAAGCTGAAACGACGATGAGTCCGAACCAGGCGGATATCGGTGCTTTTTTTAACGCAATCCAAGATCGTTCAAAACGACCTCGGCGTTTGCGAACGGCGGCAACTTCAGCAGCTGCAGAATACGTTTCGGGCGTTTGACTCATCGCGGATGCAACAGCCTTGGATTAGTGACGATGCCGATGATGTCGGCTATGAGGTTAAGAACAATGTAGGTACCCGCGAAGATCAACGCACAGGCCTGCACGACCGGTGTGTCTCTCGCTGTCACCGAATCGACCATCAATTGCCCTATCCCCGGGTACACGAATACCACTTCAACCACGACAACACCCACCACCAAGTAGGCAAGATTAAAGGCAATGACTGTCGCGATGGGAGCCCAGGCATTGGGTAGTGCATGCTTGAGAATGACTTCAGAGCGAGTAGCACCTTTAAGCCTTGCCATTTCTATGTACGGGCTTGCTAACAAATTAATGATGGCCGCACGAGTCATTCTCATCATGTGCGCCACAATCACCAGCGTCAGTGTTAAGGCGGGCAATGCAATACGTCTGAGACGTTCGGCAAGTTCGGTTGACGCATCCACATTGGCAAGCGATGGAAACACCGGCCATAAAGAGGCCAACAGCAGAATCAATATGTAGGCGACGAAAAACTCCGGCATGGAGATAGTCGTCAATGTCATGGCGTTAACGCTTCGGTCGTAAAATGAGTTGCGGTACAGGGCTGCGGTCAAACCAAGAAATAAGGCGAGAGGCACAGCTATCACCGCAGTCACACCGGCCAGAAAGAGCGTGTTCTTCAATCGAGGCCCAATCAGTTCGGCAACGGATCGCGACCGGTCCACACCCGACGCCGCTCGTCCTGAAAATGAGGTGCCGAAATCGCCTTTGAGCACGGATGATACCCAATCGAGGTAACGCACAGGCGCTGGTTTGTCCAAACCTAGCTCTCGCCTAAACGCGGCAACAGTCTCTTCGGTAGCCGCCTGCCCTAGAACCGCTTCGCCAAAGTCACCGGGCAGCAGGGAGATGGAGCTGAATATGATGGCGGATACAACAAACAACGTGGCGACGCCAAGCCCAAGTCTTTTTACTATCGTGGCAAGTACAGGGTGCAAAATAGTTCTTTTTCTCCTAAGTCCTTGTCTGGCAACCATCAATCTGGTGAAATGGCGTCACAAGTATGTCAGTAAAAGGTAGCCTTTTTCCACTGTTTGTTAAAGATCAACATAACAACGAAGCTGTTTCCCAGCTCATACACCACGACTTCAAGGAGTTTTGTTCATGAAAAAGAACGTCATTTTCGATCATGCCAGTCAGTTGACTGCCGGCAAAATCAGTCGCCGTCACTTCATAATGACCGCACTCGCAGCCGGTGCAAGCTTACCCATGGCCATGACTCTGGCAACAGATGCGATTGCTGCTACACCGAAAAAAGGTGGACGCCTCCGACAGGGTTTAGGATATGGCTCAACGACTGATACGCTCGACCCCGGCACCTCTGAGAACGGTTTTACTCAGGCTCTTCACTACTCCTACGGTAACCAGCTGACTGAAGTTGGTAGCGATGGCGCGCTGCGCCCAGAGTTGTGTGAAAGCTACGAACCTTCAGCAGATGCTAAAACCTGGATGTTCAAATTGCGTAGCGGTGTTGAATTCCATAATGGAAAAACACTGACGGCCGATGATGTCATCGCAACCTATAACTACCACCGTGGTGAAGATTCAAAGTCTGCTGCGAAAGGCCTGCTAAGTGCCGTCAAAGATATCCGTAAAGACGGCGACAACATGGTTATCTTTGAACTGGAAAACGGCAACGCCGATTTTCCATTCATTGTCAGCGACTACCACTTGATTATCCAAGCGGCAAAAGATGGACAAATTGATGCTCTCTCCGGCATTGGTACCGGCGGTTACGTACTCGACTCGTTCGAGCCGGGTGTTCGTGCGTTATCAAAGCGCAACCCTAACTACTTTAAGGCAGATAGTGCGCATTTCGACGAAATCGAACTGCTGTCTATCTTAGATATCACTGCTCGTCAAAATGCGGTTATGAACGGTGATGCCGATGTAGTCGATAATATTGACCCTAAGACCGTTGCCCTACTGGCCAGAGCACCCAACTTGGAAATTCTGGAAACTACCGGCACACAGCACTACACCTTCCCAATGCGACTCGACGTCGACCCGTTCGGTAACCGCGACCTTCGACTAGCGCTTAAATACGCAATTAAACGACAAGAATTAGTCGACAAAATCTTGTTGGGTCACGGTGTCGCCGGTAACGATATACCGGTATCGTCTGCCATGCCATTCCTCAATACCGATATTGAGCAACGAGAATTCAACCCTGAGAAAGCCGCGGAGCACTACAAAGCCTCAGGTCACAGTGGCACGATTCAACTATCAGCGTCTGATGCTGCATTCGCCGGCGCTGTCGATGCCGCACAGCTGATTGCCGCTTCTGCAAAAGAAGCAGGAATTGATATTGAGGTTGTTCGCGAGCCGAAAGACGGATACTGGTCAAACGTTTGGAACAAGAAAGGCTGGTGTGCCTGCTACTGGGGTGGCCGTCCTACTCAGGACTGGATGTACTCAGCTGCCTACACGAGTGACACTGAATGGAATGACACTGCGTGGAAAGAAACTGAAGACGCTAAGCGATTCAATGAAGTGGTTGTGGCGGCTCGCTCTGAAACAGATGATGCCACTCGCGCTACTCAGTACGGCGAAGCTCAACGTCTACTGCATGACGATGGAGGCGCTATTGTTGCCATGTGGGCCAACTACATACACGCCCATTCCAAGAAAATTGCCCATGGCGAAAACGTTGCCGCTAACTGGGTAAATGACGGAAACAAAATTGCCGAGCGTTGGTGGTTTGCATAAACCCAAACTGTTAAGTTTTATCTGACAATACCTGCGGTCTGCTAACAGGCCGCAGGTTTTTTTTAAACCATGATTTCATTTGATCTTAAAGGAAAACGGGCCCTTGTCACTGGAGCCGCATCAGGCATAGGGTTGGCCACCGTCGAACTTCTTGCCAGAACTGGTGCCACAGTTGCATTAAATGACCTGCCAGGTAACGATAAGCTGAGGACCCAGGTACAACGCTTAACGGACGAAGGCTTGGATGTTTTTGAAGCCCCCGGCAATGTAGCCGATCATGCAAGCGTACAAACATTTGTAGACGCTGCACTCACACGAATGAGCGGGTTGGACTATCTCGTCAATAACGCTGGCACACCAGGTACCGCCACACCCATAGCACCGGACAACTTTGAACAGCAGAATGAGGCTTTCTGGCAAAAACTTCTTAATGTGAATTTGCAAGGCCCTGCCCGTTGTACAGCTGCGACCATCGATGCACTGCGCGCAAGTGGCGGCTCTATCGTCAATACAGCCTCGACAGCGGGTCTTATCGGTAATGGTTCTAGCGCTGCGTATGCCGCGACTAAGGCCGGACTGATTGCACTAACCAAAGAATATGCTCGTTCTCTTGGTCCCGATGTCAGAGTCAACGCTATTGCACCGGGCATTGTGGAATCTGACTGGGAATGTCGATTCGACATTCCTAGTAGTACGTTGAACAGCCTTCCCCTGCAGCGCAAGGGACAACCGGAAGAATTTGCTGAAGCGATTGTTTTCCTACTGGCGGCAGGTCGCTACATAACCGGGCATGTGTTGGTTCTGGACGGTGGATTGATGACCGGCGCTGCACATCGTTCTGACGTAAATTGATGCAGCACAAATTGCTACCGATAAATATATCGGTAGCAACCTATGGTCGAATCGCTTAGCTGTAAATTGGAAAACGTTTGGTCAGTTCGATAACGTCAGCAGCAACGGCCTTCTCCACCTCGCTGTTACCTTCTTCTCCATTTTCAGATAGTCCATCGAGTACACGAAGAATTAGCTGACCGACTAACTTAAACTCTTCCTCGCCAAAACCTCGTGTTGTAGCAGCGGGAGTTCCGAGTCGGATACCCGAGGTGACAAACGGCGATGCCGGGTCAAATGGAATGCTATTTTTGTTACAGGTAATGCAAGCACGACCCAACGCTGCCTCTGCAGCTTTTCCGGTAACACCTTTTGGTCGTAAATCGACCAGCATGACATGAGTGTCCGTACCGCCTGACACCATATCCAGACCACCCGCAGCCAATGTGGCTGCAAGTACTTTCGCATTGTTCACAACATCTTTTTGATACGCTTTAAACTCAGGCTGCATCGCTTCTCCAAAAGCAACGGCTTTCGCTGCAATGACGTGCATAAGCGGACCACCTTGCAACCCTGGGAATACCGCCGAGTTGAATTTTTTTCCAAGTTCATCATCGCGAGTCAAAATCATACCGCCACGAGGCCCGCGCAGTGTTTTGTGCGTTGTGGTTGTGACTACATGTGCATGATCTAAAGGATTAGGATGTTCACCAGCAGCGACAAGCCCAGAGAAGTGAGCCATGTCTACCATAAAATAGGCACCAACCTCATCGGCGATTGCGCGAAAACGGGCAAAGTCGATAACGCGTGGGTAAGCTGAACCACCGGCAATAATGAGCGCAGGTTTAACTTCTCGGGCCTGAGCTTCGAGTGCGTCGTAGTCGATTTGATGGGTTGTCTCATCGACACCGTAAGTAACTGCATTGAACCACTTGCCTGACTGGTTAACTGGCGAGCCGTGGGTTAAATGACCACCTGCCGCAAGATCCATCCCCATGAAAGTATCACCAGGTTTGATCAGCGCGAGAAATACAGCCTGGTTTGCCTGTGCTCCTGAGTGCGGCTGTACATTCACATATGAACAGTTGTACAAAGTGCAAGCACGCTCAATGGCTAACGCTTCTGCAGTATCAACATGCTCGCAGCCGCCGTAATAACGTTTACCCGGGTAACCCTCTGCGTACTTATTGGTCATGACAGAGCCCTGAGCTTGCATGACTGCTGCAGAGACTATGTTCTCTGATGCAATTAGCTCAATTTCGTGCTGTTGGCGCCCCAATTCGCTGTCTATGGCTGCCTGAATGGCAGGATCACGATTGCTCAAATCGGCACTAAAAAAATCGGCAAGGCTCATTTTGAAAAGCTCCAAGGAATGTAAAAAAGCAGAGAATCTGAATACCCTCTATTATGCCAGTGAGAAACCCACTCTGCGAGTGGATGATGTATTTGTGAGCGATTAATTCCATGCCGTTAAACCGCCAAAAAAGCAGTACCGTGACGCAATACGACGAAACTCTTGCGCTGGATGGAACAGAACTTCCCAACTGGAAACACGTAACTGGAGAGATTGCCAGCCGGAGTGTCGACAAGATTGAGCAACAGCAAGCGAATATCGCTCGGTTGTTGAGAGCCAACGGTATTGCTTTCAGCGCTTTATCTGACGCTGAAGAATCATCAAGACCCTGGCATCTTGATCTCGCCCCGTTTGTTATTGAACCTAAAGACTGGCGTGGTATTAAAAGCGCCCTTGACCAACGCGCACGTTTGAAAGCTGCCTTGTTTGCAGACATATATGGCGAACAAACTTTGCTTAAATCGGGTCAGATCCCACCGGCTATGATTTTTGCTCATAAGGGTTATTTGCGCGATGCGGTAAACCCGCTTGCCGATCATCAGCTTCCTTTGTTTAGTTCCGACCTAGCACGTTCAAAATCGGGACAATGGTACGTTGTAGACGACATCTGTCAGTACCCAGAAGGAACCGGCTACACGCTAGAAAATCGATTAGCAATAGCACAGACCACTCCTAGACTCTTTGGTAATTCCAGAGTTTTACGCATAGCCAGTTATTTTAAAAATATACAAAAACTCATAACAGAGTTATCTGCGTCAGATGATAGATGCGTACTTCTGGGGCCGGGGCCGTCACACCCTCACTACTTTGAAATTGCCTATCTTGCGAAGTATCTAGGCTACACCCTCGTCCACATGGGCGACCTGACTGTCCGGGAAAACAAAGTATTTCTAAAAACGGTTTCTGGTTTAGGTCGAGTGTCTGTCATATTTCGCTTTGTTGACGATACCAGTATCGATCCGCTGGCTATTGGGCAAAGTGGTGCCATGGGTATAACCGGACTATTTCAAGCTGTGCGCGCAGGAGGCGTTAAAGTGATTAACCCATTGGGTTCCGGTGTCCTTGAGAATCCGGCCTTAAACACTCAACTACCTGAGCTCTGCCAAACCCTACTAGGGGAAACACTAAAAATAAACGGCCCCACAACTTACTGGCTTGGCGACCCTGATCATCGTGACTTTGTAGCCCTGAACAATCAGGATTTATTGTTAGCTGATGTCAACAATCCCAATAAATTGTTCGACACTCGACAGATGGACAAAACAGCG
This sequence comes from Granulosicoccus sp., assembly GCA_045110515.1. Taxonomy (GTDB): domain Bacteria; phylum Pseudomonadota; class Gammaproteobacteria; order Granulosicoccales; family Granulosicoccaceae; genus Granulosicoccus. The sequence goes on from JBGCGD010000017.1 coordinate 81,524, forward strand.
TCGGCACAACTATCTGAAAACATAGACCGCATACCTGAACGCTACGTTGCGTTTCAGCGCATGGACCGATCAGTTGCGCCCAGTTTTCGAGGTAGCCAGCTAGTCCCTAGAAAAGTCACCATACGCATGTACGTTATAAAAAGTGAACACTCTTATGACGCACTTCCTGGTGGCTTATGTCTGTTGGATTCTCATGAAGGTGGGCGACGACCCACATTTGAATCCGGTATCGGTAGCAAAGACACTTGGGTTATCGCTGATGCTCCTGTAAAGCCTGTGAGTCTACTGAGCAGTTCTAGCTCAAACGATAACTTTTCTGTTTTGGAAGGCGAGGTGCCTAGCCGCGTTGCAGAGAATCTATTCTGGATGGGTAGAAATGCGGAGCGATGTGAGATCACATTAAGGCTTATTCGAGCAGCACTGCAAACCCTTCAATCAGATACACAGCAACAAAGCCCGGATGACGAAAATACGGTCCTTAACGCTTTGCTCCGTGCTACGACTCAAGCCACGGGCACGTTACCTGGATTCATCGGAAAAGGCGCCGAAAAGCGTCTCGAGTTGCCGCAAAAAGAACTGCTGTCGCTCATTAACGACTTAAGCCGAGTAGGCACACTACCCTACACACTAAAGTCATTAACCAATAGTGCCTCGACAGTGCGCGATAGAGTGTCGACTGAGCTCCTACACGTGCTGAACAAACTGGACGATACTCGAAAATTTTTGGTCACTCAAATCAAACCCAGCGCTATGCCGGATACAGAAGGTGAACTCAAACCAATAACCGCACAGCTAGACGAGGCTTTGATGACGCTCTCGGCATTTACCGGATTGACACATGAAAACTTTGTACACGGTGATGGCTGGCGCTTCCTGATACTCGGTCGTCGCCTTGAGCGAATATCCCTGACCTCTACCATCATTAATACGATGCTATCAAAGCAACCCGAGGACGCAGATGTGCTCGAGGCTTTACTAAAATTGTTTGATAGTACGATGACCTACCGAAGCCGCTATCGCAGTCAGTTCAATTGCCGTAACGTTCTACAATTATTATTAATGGACGAAAACAATCCGCGCTCACTGGCTTTTCAATTCCGTGAGGTTGATAAAGAGATTGCACTGTTGCCGGGGCGACGTCAGGTCCAGCCTGGAGATCCTCTCTCACGACTGGCCTTCTCAGGGTTAAGTCGCGTAAGGTTAGCCGATACAAGCACACTAATTCACGCAGACGTGGATGCTAGACAGAACCTATCAAAATTCCTGTCGGTTTTAGAACAGCTACCCAACAGCATGGCAGTGGTATTGAACGCTAGCTACTTTACCCTCGTAGAATCTAGCCAACAATTGTCAGATATTCACCCCAATAAAACTTCAGGTGATTAGACAATGAAACTAAACATCAGACACAGAACATATTACGATTATGCGCAGACTGCCAGCTTGTCCAATAATCAGATTTGTCTTCAACCCAGAGACACCCGAACTCAAAAATGCCTAAGTAGCCGTGTAGAAATCAATCCCGAACCCAATTCCCTTCACTACCAGACAGATGTGTTTGGGAACAAGGTCGTGCAATTTGATTTAAACAAACAACACAACGACTGTGAAATCATAGTGTCATCAATGGTTGAAACCACTGATATCGTAGCCGACCTACCCACGTCTCTACAACAAAAGGAAAACCTCGAAGGCTTAACGCAGTTGTCATCAGGCGAGGCATTGATGGCAATAGAGTGCTTGCTGCCTTCGCCTTATATTCAACCAGAACACGTTCAGGATTCTCTGATAAAAGAAGTACCCATGAGCAATCAGTCCGTCTTGGAATACGCTGGCGAGCTTATGTCCCATATTTTCAATACTTTTGAGTATCAATCAGGGTTTTCAACACTAATTACGCCGCTAAGCGAAATTTATGCCGCACGAAAAGGCGTGTGCCAAGATTTCGCCCACCTTGCTATTAGTGTTTTGAGGAGACAAGGTATTCCCGCTCGCTACGTAAGTGGCTACCTAGAAACCTTACCACCACCGGGACAAAAAAAGCTTCAGGGAGCAGACGCATCACATGCATGGTTCTCAGTTTTCGATGCTGTGCAGGGTTGGTATGATTTCGATCCCACCAACAATAAGCGTCCCGATCGACAATATATAACGACAGCTTGGGGTCGTGACTATGGAGATGTCGCACCCGTTAAAGGAGTCGTGTATGGTGGAGGTAAGCATTCACTTATCGTTGAGGTTGATGTAAACCGCATGGGGGAATGTGTCTCAGAAAAAACGGAGGCAAGTGCCTATGCCCGGCCGATGGAAAAATTATACGAGCCCAAGCTTTGACGAACTCATTGCTCATGAGGGCACGCCCAGGCCTGCTGCAAAAAACCTATGTCACTGGATAGACAATCTATCCACAAAAGACATCCAAATTCGCGAAAAAGCTGCAAAGCTTGCCATCCAACAAATGGGTATCACCTTTACGGTATATTCTGATAAAGGCAATATTGATCGCGAATGGCCTCTCGACATTATCCCAAGAATCATCGATGCTCAAGAATGGGACGTCGTTGCCCGCGGACTTAAGCAACGGTTAAAAGCGCTAAATTTGTTTATCAATGACGTTTATAACGATCAAAACATATTAAATGACAACGTTGTTCCCAGAGCGCTCATAGAATCTTCTGGAAACTTCCGCGATGAATGCCGCGATATGAACCCGGCACACCATGTATGGGCCAATATCTGCGGCACAGATTTGGTGCGAAGCGAAGACGGTACTCCCTACGTTCTCGAAGACAACCTTCGTGTGCCCTCAGGCGTCTCCTACATGATAGAAAATCGTGAGGTCATGAAACGCGTTATGCCCGAAGTTTTTCGTGACTGCCATATTTTGCCCGTAGATAACTACACCAGTGATTTGTACAAGATGCTTTGCTCACTGACTGACACACCCGATCCAACTCTATGTGTCCTAACCCCCGGTGTATTCAATTCCGCATATTTCGAACACTGCTTTTTAGCTCAGGAAATTGGGGCTGAACTGGTTGAAGGAAGAGATCTTGTCGTGGCAGAAGATGGCTTTGTCTACATGCGCAATGTCGGAGAGCTTAAAAAAGTCGATGTTATCTATCGCCGTGTGGACGATGAGTTTTTAGACCCTGATTGCTTCAACCCCTCCTCTACCCTAGGTGTGAGAGGGCTGATGAAAGCCTGGAAAGACGGCAAGGTCGCCATTGCCAATGCACCAGGTGCAGGTGTTGCAGATGACAAAGTTATTTACTCTTATGTGCCAGATATTATTCGCTACTACCTAAACGAAGAGCCCCTCATTGCTAACGTTCCCACCTATCGATGTGAAAATAAAGATGAACAAGAATACGTACTCGACAATCTAGCAAAGCTCGTCGTAAAGCCAGCGAATGAATCGGGTGGTTATGGCATGCTTATAGGGCCACAAAGCACCGTGACCGAACAAGCGGAGATGGCCGCCAGGATTCGCAAGAACCCCCGCAACTATATCGGACAGCCCACCTTGAGCTTATCAACGGTACCCACACTGACTGATACTGAAATAGAAGCCAGGCACATCGATTTAAGACCCTTCGTACTTCAAGGAGCAGACATCTCTGTAACCACGGGTGGTCTGACTCGAGTTGCGTTGGTTGAAGGCTCGCTCGTTGTTAATTCGTCTCAGGGTGGGGGTAGCAAAGACACCTGGGTCGTTAAAACATCACAGACTCAATCATCTGACGATTCTGTTCCACTACAGCAGCAACAGTGAGGAAGAACCATCATGCTTGCCCGCGTCGCTGAAAATATTTATTGGCTTAGTCGGTATTTTGAACGCGCTGAAAGTACAGTGCGTTTGATCAATGCCCACAGTAATTTATTAATGGACCTACCTGCTATTGACGATCATGATGGCTGGATGCCACTGATTTCAATCAATGGGCAGGATGACGAATTTTTAAAAAAATATGGTAGTGCTAATGAACACAATGTTAATCACTTTCTGGTGCTGGACAAATCCAATCCGGGCTCTTTGTTTAATGCGTTTCTAGCTATTCAAGGCAATCTTCGATCTTGCAGAGATGTTGTTCCCAAAAACGTCTACGAGGATATCAATAGCCTTTGCAGACGAGTATTTGATGTCTCCGAAAGCACGGTCACTACCCCATCGAGCCGGCATGAATTTTTGAAGGGAGTCGAAGGACGCCTCCAGGCAATTGCTAACGGATTAAATTGCAATATGTACCACGATCTCGGCTATTTAATAATGCGGATGGCTTGCTATCTAGAGCGCGCTGATATGACATCACGCATCATTGACGTCCAATCAACGCGACTCACTGCGAGTAATACCCCACGTGAGTTAATGGCCATTGAAGGTCAGCGTTGGGTATCGGTGCTCAGAACTCTCTCAGCCAATCAAATGTATCGCCAGCACGTAAAACGCCCTGTTAACGGCCCAGACACTCTGGCGTTCCTATTAAGCAATACACGACTACCCCGTTCATACACCTTTTGCTTGCAACACTTAGCCTCCTCGGTGAAAGCCTTACAACGCTCCGACGCAATTGTGGCTGCCATAGATACTCAACTTAAGAAACTCAACTCCGCTTGCTTTAAAACGTTGTCGCAAGACCCTGCAGGTTTGCACGAATTTCTTGACGAGCTCCAGGTAGGCATGCTCGGAGTTAATGCAGAAATTTATAAAACCTACTTCCCGCCTCTACAGGATTCGGAATGAGCATTCGCGTTGCGCTAGATCACACCACGGTTTATACCTACAAAAAACCGGTAACTCTAGACCCCCATATTATTCGGCTCCGCCCTGCTCCGCATTGCCGCACCCCCATACTGAGTTACAGCTTAAAGATCGAGCCGGAAACTCACTTCCTGAACTGGCAGCAAGATCCCTTTGGTAATTATCTGGCGCGCTTAGTGTTTCCAGAGAAATGTGAGGAGCTCTCTGTCACTGTGGACTTGGTTGCCGAGCTCACGGTCATCAATCCCTTCGATTTTTTCGTTGAAGAGTCTGCTGAGACGTTCCCGTTCAAATACAGTGCGGTTAATCAACAAGAACTGTCACCCTATCTAGAAGTGGGCACTCCGGCACCTGTACTGGTTGAATGGCTCAAGAAAAACACACCCGAAAAAATTCGCTGCATTGATGCAATGGTCGCTATTAACCAGGCAGTTCATCGCGATGTTGCTTACCAGTTACGTATGGAACCCGGTGTGCAAACCAGCGAGGAAACCTTAACCCTAGCCAAAGGGTCCTGCCGGGACAGTGGTTGGCTGCTTGTTGAAGTCTTAAGACATCTAGGCTTGGCCGCAAGGTTTGTATCCGGGTATTTGGTTCAACTGACGCCCGACGTTAAATCTATAGATGGTCCTTCCGGTGCGGAAGCAGACTTTACCGACTTGCACGCATGGGCTGAGGTTTACTTACCCGGTGCCGGCTGGGTTGGGCTGGATCCTACATCGGGGCTTTTTGCCGGAGAGGGACACATACCGCTGGCGTGCACACCGCAACCTATGAGTGCGGCCCCTATCAGTGGAAGTGCCAGTGATGCGGCCGAAGATTTCTACTTTCACAATCGCATTAGTCGATTTGACGAACGCCCTAGAGTCACGCTGCCCTATGACGACAAGCAATGGATGCGCATTCTCAAATTAGGAGAACAGGTAGATGCGCAGCTTGAATCACAGGATGTGCGCTTAACCATGGGTGGAGAACCTACCTTTGTTTCTATCGATGACATGGAGAGCCCTGAATGGAATACCGCGGCGCTAGGCGAGCAGAAGCTCGAACGAGCCGGAGAACTATTGGGCAAATTACGAGATGCTTTTGCACCAAACGGTGTTGTCGCTTACGCACAAGGAAAATGGTACCCAGGCGAACCAACACCTAGATGGGCGCTTATTTGTCACTGGCGAACAGACAATAACCCTATTTGGAAAGATGCCAGCCGGCTGAGCACGCCTGGTATATCTCAGGCGACTATTGAAGATGCAGCCAAATTTATGCAGCATCTTTGCGCAGAGCTTCAGTTGGACAAAGCCTACGTAAAACCATTGCATGAGGACCCTCTCGAGCAACTACACCTTGAGTCGATGCTGCCAGTCGATGTCGATCTTGAATCGCTGAACCTCAAAGACCAAGGCTCTCGCCAAAAGCTCTTGAAACAATTGTCTGAGGGTATCGACGAACCCATCGGGTATATGCTGCCTCTAGCACGCGTGGCAATGCAGGATGCTTACTGGAAGAGTAGTGAATGGCCGCTAAGGCGCTCTGAAATATTTCTGATTCCGGGCGATTCTCCTGCAGGGCTGAGATTGCCTCTGGCCTCCCTTCCTGAAAGTTCACACGTCGATGATGAGGCGAACAATACACTGGCGGATACCTTCGACCCATCGGTAGCGCTTCCCCGAGCTCCGGCATCACGTTCACACAAAAAACCCGCCAGACGTGACACCAGTGACGCCGTTATCAGAACCACCCTTTGCGTAGAAATCAGAGAGGGTTCTCTTTACGTCTTCATGCCTCCGCTGCAAAGTGCAGAGGGTTGGATTGAACTGATGGCGTGTATCGAATATGCCAGTATTCGCGCAAACGTTCAGCCTGTTCTTGAAGGCTACGAGCCACCTAAAGATTCCAGACTCCAATCCTTTAGAATTACTCCCGATCCAGGCGTCATTGAGGTCAACATCCATCCCTCAGGAAGTTTTAAGGAACTTGTTAAGCGAACGGAAACTATTTACGAAGCAGCGAGAGAGTCGCGCTTAGGCGCTGAAAAATTCATGGTAGACGGAAGGCACACAGGCACAGGTGGTGGCAACCATGTGACTCTGGGTGGGTTTACACCTGCGGACAGTCCATTTCTAAGAAAACCTGATCTCTTAAGAAGTCTAATCACCTTCTGGCAGCATCATCCCAGCTTGTCGTATTTGTTTTCAGGGATGTTTGTGGGTCCAACCAGTCAGGCTCCACGCATTGATGAAGCTCGCAACGAATCACTCTACGAATTAGAAATGGCGTTGTCTCGATTGCCCACAGGCGAGAGTAATCAGCCCTGGCTGGTCGATCGGCTACTTCGCAATCTACTCATCGACTTAACTGGCAATACTCACCGGACTGAAATCTGCATCGACAAACTCTATTCGCCCGACGGTCCTGCCGGTCGGTTGGGAATCGTAGAACTTAGAGCATTCGAAATGCCTCCTCATGCCCGCATGAGTGTTGTGCAAGCCTTGCTTATTCGAGCGCTCATCAGCCGGTTTTGGGACAAACCTTATTCCGGTAAATTAGTTCGCTGGGGCACGGAGCTTCACGACAAGTTCATGTTGCCTCACTACCTCTGGCAGGATATCAATCAGGTGATTGACGACCTAAAACGCCATGGATTCGACTTTGACGCAAATTGGTTAGAAGCATTCTGGGAATTTCGATTTCCTGTTTTCGGTACAAGACAAATCGAGGGCATTCAGTTAGAGGTAAGAGCGGCAATAGAGCCATGGCACGTATTAGGTGAAGAAGCCGCAGCTGGTGGACTTGCACGCTACGTCGACTCATCGGTTGAGCGTGTGCAGCTCAAAGTCAGTGGGTTAACAGACAGTCGCTACAAAGTGACGTGCAACGGATGTGTGCTGCCCCTGCGTAAAACTGAAACTGCTGGCGACTACGTCGTTGGTATTCGTTACCGCGCCTGGCAGCCAACTTTTGCTCTGCACCCTGACTTACCCGTTGATGCGCCGCTTGTGTTCGACATTGTCGATACGTGGACAAACCGTAGTCTTGGAGGTTGCGCTTATCATGTCTCCGACCCGGGTGGGCGAAGCTATGATGATGTACCCGTCAACGCAAACGTGGCTGAATCCAGAAGGCTTGCACGATTTGATACCGAACAACACACGCCAATGAAAGCCAGTATCCGGAATCCTGCGCAAACGCCAGACACCACCTTCATCGAAACTGAGGCGGTAGACACCATCCAGCTTAGTGAGGAGCTGTTAGAGAACCCGGAGTACCCTTGCACCGCAGACCTACGTCAGAGGTCGCGATAGGGGTGTCTTTGGATGGCAGGCTACTTACTGTTTAAGTTTGTAGCCCGTCTTGAACATCACTCCCACAATAACCAGACATAACCCTAGAAAGCCAAGAATGGTGATAAAGCTAGCCCCCAGACTGACGTCTGAGACCTCGAAAAAGCTCCAACGAAACCCACTGATCAGGTACAGAACCGGATTCAATAAAGTGACCTTTTGCCAAAACTCAGGGAGCATGCTGACAGAATAGAAACTACCGCCAAGGAACACTAACGGCGTAATAACCAACAAGGGAATTAGTTGCAGTTTTTCAAAATTATCAGCCCACAAACCAATAATAAAACCAAACAAACTGAACGAAATACACGTCAAAATTAAAAACGTCATCATCCAAAACGGATGAGCTATACGAAGCTCTACAAAGAACGATGCGGTAATCAAAATTATGATGCCGATGATCAGTGACTTCGTCGCAGCAGCACCAACAAAGCCCACCAGAATTTCGAAAAATGAAATGGGCGCAGACATTATTTCGTAAATTGTGCCGGTGAATTTGGGAAAGAAAATTCCGAAAGAGGCATTGGAAATACTTTGCGTCAGCAACGACAGCATAATAAGTCCCGGCACGATGAAGGAGCCATACTCAACGCCTTCGACAGACTGAATGCGGGAGCCAATAGCCGAACCAAAAACGACAAAGTACAAAACCGTTGAAATGACAGGCGACGCAATACTCTGCATGAGTGTTTTTCTGGTCCTGCGCATCTCATTGAAGTAGATGGCTTTAACAGCTTCAATGTTCATGTTCGTTATGCACCAGGTTGACGAAAATATCTTCTAAAGAACTTTGAGAGGTGTTGAGATCTTTTAAACCCAAACCAGCCTCACTGACCGCTTGTAGTAGTTTGGTAATACCCGTTTTCTCGCTTTGAGTGTCAAAGGTATACGTCAAACGTTGACCATCGGCAGAAAGTTCTACATCAAACTCACTCAACTGGCTGGGAATTTCTGAAATCGGTGTTCGCAAATCCACCATCAATTGCTTTTTACCTAAGGAATCCATCAGATTGGCTTTTTCATCGATGACCAGCAACTTACCGTCACTGATGACACCCACCCTGTCTGCGATCTCCTCGGCCTCTTCAATGTAGTGGGTTGTGAGAATAATGGTCACACCACTCTGCCGTAGTTTCTCTACCAACTTCCACATATCTTTTCGCAGTTCCACATCGACACCTGCTGTAGGCTCGTCCAAGAACAAAACCCGCGGTTCGTGAGCCAATGCTTTCGCGATTAGCACTCGACGCTTCATTCCCCCGGAGAGCCGATTGACCATCGCATCTTTTTTGTCCATCAGCGATAGGTCTTGAAGAATCTCGTCAATCTTCTCCTCGCTTTTACTCAAACCGAAAAGGCCACGGCTGAATCTAACGGTATCACTGACCAGGTCAAACGCACCCAAGGTCAGCTCTTGCGGGACTAAACCAATGAGGTGTCGTGTTTTACGGTACTCGCGAACAATATCAAAACCACCAACCTCCACAGTGCCGGAGGTTGGCTTCACCAAACCACAAATAGTTGAAATCAGAGTGGTTTTTCCGGCGCCATTAGGACCCAATAAGGCTAGGATCTCGCCTTGACGAACCTCTAGGTCGATGCCCTTTAACGCTTGGTGGCCGCCTTTGTAGGTCTTCGTCAGCCCACGGATTGTGATGATCGGTTTATTGTGCTCTTCCATGGGTGTATTGTGGCACGTCCGGAGCCTTGCCAAAACCGCTTTAATGGATTGATAGCAACAATCCTACATGCACCCAGTTCCTTCTATCACTGGTCTGCTGATTGCGGGCGAACACGACACCGCCATGCGCTTCCGCAATCATCTTTACGATATACAGTCCCAATCCCAGATGAAGCTCTTGTCCTGAGTGCTCCCGTTCGGAAAACATCGGATCAAACCAATGATCGGCGCTGCTTTCTAATTGATGCTCTGTCTGATTAGCGACACCGAGGGAAATTTGCTTGATAACCGCACTGCTGTCTTCCACGAGGTGAAACACAATGGGATCCTCTGTGGCAAAGCTTACTGCGTTGTCCACCAGCTTATCAAACGCCTGCTGCAACAACTCAGGAGATGCGGTCACCATCAGTGGAGCACCGGGTAAGGAACTGAGACGAAAATCAGACTGGGGATAAACCTGCTGATATCTAATCAGACACCCCTCTAACCACTCAACTAAATCAATGGATTGTTTGTCGGCCAATTGAACGCTTTGCTCTAGGCGAGTGGACTCGACCAGGGCTTTGATAATTGATCCTAAATGATTCGCACCATCGCTAGCTCTATCAACCAACTGCAATGATTCACTATCTAAGTTTTGCCGATCTAAGTTTTCCAGAGATGTTCGAACAACCGACAAGGGAGTTCGCAATTCATGCGATAAACGACTGGACAATGCTTCAAGGTATTGTGTGTACGACGCAGAGCGGGACAACAGTGACGATAACTTTCGAGAAAGGTCACCAATTTCATCTTGCGCATCGCTGCCAGGTAAGCCTTTAACGCGTCCATTGTCTGCTATGGCCAGTTGTGCCTGTTTCGATAACCTCCGAATACGCGATGAGAGTACAAACGCAAAAATAAGCAGACCACTGCCCGCTAACAAACTGACCATTAACAACAAGCTGAACAAACGAGCCATTTCACTACCGGCATAAGCCGAAGCGTGTTCTTCATTGGCTTCAAACAACAGATAACCACGACGGGGGATAGACCCAACAGGCGCAAGCGTGCCCAATACGCGATCGTTTTCATCGGTGACATAGCGTGTTGTTAAAGGTATGTCGTCCACGACCGCAGCTCTTCGTTGTTCGCTTAGCTTTAATGTGACGGGAGAATTTCGTGTCTCAGGTAGAAGCGGTAAATCACCAGCCACCAGAAACGCAAACAGCCTTAATAAAATGGCATCCCACAATCCGGAACCTGTCTCAGCTTTGGCAGCTTCTTCGTCAGACGCGTCGTACTTTTCATACAGGTTATCGACGTCTGCAAGCAAACGCCCTTGTACATCAAACAAACGAGCCCGAACACCCGGACTGGTCCAGCGCCGCAAATAGTCTTGTGCAGCACTGTTATCGTGAAACAGCAATCCACCTGTCGTTAAATTTGACGTGGCCGGCTGGCCGTGTAGCAATTCCATCTCCTCCGGAGCCATTGTGCCCGCCCAAGTCACACGCTTCTCCCCGACCGAATCCACATCAACGACCGCTAAATTAATAGAGGAACCACTGGGTGGTAGCGGAAGCTTAATTTCCAAATAATAGCCGTTTGTCTCACTGACCCAAGCACCACTCCAACCTGGGATTGCAATTGCGTTTGATAATATCGATTGGAATTGACCGCTCGCTTGCGATGCTTTAAGTCCATTTAAAAAACCGGGGGCAATGGGTCTGAACAATACGTGTTGCCAGGAGCCTTGCGGGCCTTTGGCAAGCAATTCAATAGAATCTCCGTTGACTAACAAGCTCTCCGGGTCGGGCCTTTCATTTTCACCAACATCAGCACGAAGCACAGGTGGTGTGTGGTAAATAACACTGTCGTCGACAACACGTAAAAACAGCAGAAGACTGTCAGCCTGTTTTGCCACTCTGACAGACACGGATAGATCGTCGCTAGCATCAGCTTTAGCATGTTCATTTTCCAGCGAATAGGTAAAGGCTTGATCATTGAGCTCCTGCCAATCATCCGCGTAACCATCCACAAACATAGGGTATGGTGATGCTTGGGCATACCAGTCATTGTCCCCTGATGTCGGGAGACCTGTGATGAGTGCCTCATTCACAAACTCAGCATCGGCAAGTCCCAAACGCATGTTAGCGACTTTCAGGGTTTGTTCGTCTATACGTGTTTGTTGCAAAGCGCTGTATACCTGCTTGACGCTTTGCAAGCCCACAATTGGCACGGCAAGCGTCAGCGCGCCTGCCAGTAACATTTGTGAACGCAGTTTCATCGTTTGCTATGAAATCTAATTATGGTGTTTGTGATGCTTAGCTTTAGCCCTTAACAAGGCTAGTACAGCAGCTCATCCATCCAGCGATAACCCAAACCATACACAGTCTGGATACCACCAAATGAATCATCCAAAGCAATGAACTTTGCGCGTATGCGTTTTATATGCGCGGTGATCGTTTGATCATCAAGTACCAGATTTGCCGCATCCATAAGCTGCTGACGACTTCTTACCTGTCCAGGATGCCGCGCGAGGCACTCTACCAACGAATATTCAGTGACGGTTAAATCAACCGTGACATCACGCCATTTAGCCACTAACCGTTGTTGGTTTAGCTCAAGATGACCAATGGTTTTTATAGTCTCGGCAGCATCGGGCTGACTGAACGCTTCAACCCTTCTCAGCACAGTGTTTACTCGCGCAACTAATTGCACAAGGCTGATATCTTTTGTCAGGTAGTCATCTGCTCCCAGTCTTAATCCTGAGATGACGTCTAGTTCGCTATCGCGTGCTGTTAGAAAAAGAATGGGAAGTCTGGCAGACACCTCTCGCAAGGCCCGACATAAATCGAAACCCGCTTCGCTGTCTCGCCCCAATCCAATATCGATGATGGCAACATCGGGCAGCCGTTGCTTTACGGCTTTAAGCGCCGAAGTGGCGTCGCCGTAACCATGCACGTCATACCCTGCACGGCTGAGGGCCAGCGTGTAATTGTCTCGCAAGGCCGGCTCGTCCTCTACCAGCACGATACGCCTAAGCGGATTTTGCTCAGTCATATTTCATCATTATTCGTCCGAGTTTACCCATACTTAATCGGCGTAATGTCCTAAGCGTGGCGTCTACTGTGCGTAAATCCTACCGCAACCCTTACGACACAACTATGCATGATACTCACTGCACACATTCGTCGCACAAAAAACCGCCAAAACTCATTCTAAATACTATCGTCAATCATTGGACGCTAGTGAGCCTATTATGTCTCAGCCTGCAGTTAAATACGGGATTTGTGAGAGCGTCCTACAACGATGACTACCCCTCCAGCGGCGAATTTAAGCTTCATCACACTAACGGCGATATCAACGCCATTCAACTGGATGCGAACATAGATCTGAGGGTGACGGGGCTACTCGCAGAATTCACGTTGACGCAGACCTTCAAAAATACCACTGACGAATGGGTTGAAGGCAGTTATCTCTTTCCCCTCCATGAGGAGTCAGCCATTCAGGGTCTGATCATGACGATCGGCGACAGGGAGATCATCGGTCAAATAATGCCAAAGGCCGAAGCTGAGTCTGTTTATATCAAAGCCAAAGAAGCCGGGGAAATCGCCAGCCTGGTAGAACAACAACGACCCAATTTATTCACAATGAAAGCGTCCTCAATTGCACCGAATGACGAAGTAACGGTACATTTGAGCGTCGTGTTACCCGTTGAGGTGAACGACAAAAAACACGTACTTCGTTTGCCAACCACTCTTACACCTCGATATACCAATGCATTAGCTGAGAATGCCGATCAACTAAAATCACCATTCGCCACACAGGCAATGATACGTGGCCCCCGTATCAACATCAATGCAACCATAGAGCCGCTTGAAGATACATCCTCGGTTAGCAGTCAAACTCATCACTTAACGCTTACGCAAAACGGCTTCTCTCTCAATGATGTACCGATGGATAGTGACATTATTGTTCAATGGCCACTATCCGCGACTGACGTTGCATCCAGTCAAGCGTACGTTTCAACACACAACGGGGAACGATACGTTCAAATCATGCTGACACCTCCGGAAAAAATAACCGCCGAGACAACCATTGCCCGGGAGTTGGTTTTGCTCATCGATAAGTCCGGATCGATGGCCGGTGTCTCTATCAATGCGGCTCGAGAGGCTCTGCACTTCGCACTTGATGGTTTGAGCGCAAGCGATACATTTAACATCGTAGCGTTTGATCACGACCATTATCCGTTGTTTCAACACGCCCAACCCGCCACCGGACAGGCTCTGTTGAGCGCCAGACGATTCATCGATAATTTGGATGCGGATGGTGGAACCGAAATGCAGTCTGCACTTGATTTTGCCTTACAGAAAAGCATCAGGGACACGCAAGACAGCGATGAAATCTCGCGCCTAAGGCAAGTGGTTTTTCTAACCGACGGCAGCGTGGGCTACGAAGATGCATTGCTAAAGAGCATAGAACGGCAGCTCGGGAAAAGCCGGTTGTTCACCATTGGTATCGGCCCCGCGCCGAACGCATGGTTTATAAAAAAGGCAGGCGAAGTCGGCAGGGGTACATCACTTGAAATCCAGAATTCCTTTGATGTCGCAGAGGCTGTAAACAAACTACTTGGAATACTTCAATCTCCAGCGCTGACAGACATATCGATTCAGTACGCACAAGGACACGGTGAAATTTACCCAAACCCGCTGCCTGATTTATACGTCGACAAACCGGGTCTTTGGGTTGCAAAAATTAGCAATGATGTTAGTGAGATCATCATTACTGGTAATCAGAACGGAAAACGGACGCGGCAAACTCTGACGCTCCCCCCACCCGATGAGCTATACAGAGGAAGTTCTGCGGCACCGGTGGCGATGCACTGGGCACGTCAAAAAGTCAGTAGTTTATTGGACCAGCAACGCTACTCACACGACCAAGAACTGCATAAAGATCTCATCACCAAAATAGGCGTCGAGGTTGGATTGGTAACGCCCTATACCAGTTTCGTCGCTGTAGATAAGACACCTGCAGTTACTACACCAATGCCTACTAGTGAACACAAGGTGGCAAATCTTATTCCCACAGGCAACCAAATGATGTCTACCTATATGCCACAGGGATCGGCGGGAGCTGACACTTGGCTTTGGTTAAGTCTTCTGTTTGGCTTCAGCGGTCTATGTCTGCTATTCATTCCACACTTTAACGTTGCGCGATCACCCGAATGTAACCCAGCATGATGACTGCAAAGATCACCGCGATTGTTGTATTGGTGCTATCGCTTGGCAGCGGGAGCCAAGCAGCTTGGATCTACGGAAAAGCATTTGTTGCCCAAATTTTACTGGACCAGGCATGGCGAGAAAGCTTGGCAAAAAACTCACCCGCTAAACCCTGGTCCTGGGCGGATATTCAAACCATTGCCAGGCTGGATATACCTGACATAGACAAATCGCTAATCATCCTTAACGACGCCTCTGGCGAAGCAATGGCCTTTGGGCCTGGAGTCGCCGGTGGAAATACCGCGAACGCCAGAGGCTCTGCCATTGCCATTGGTGGGCATAGGGATACTCACTTGGCGTTTCTAGAACACCTACCTATTGGTGCCACGATAAATCTTGAGAATGTAAACGGGGATTTCATCCGATATGAGTTGTTGGATAAAACTATCGTTAATTCAAAAACACAGACTCTGGAGATAGCCCGGGACAAGCCCGGGCTTGTGCTCATCACATGCTATCCGTTCAACGCTACCCAAACAGGCGGGCCATTGCGCCTCATAGCCCGAGCCCGAATGATTCAGGGGTAATAGATCGGTTGCTTAAAAAACGATTTTCCCGCTAAGCGTTTAACCTATTAAGTCCACGAACTTAACGGGTATAATCCGGTGATGAAATTCTCATCACTCACTCAGCGTATCGTCAACGACGATTCAGACAGCCCTCGCAAAATTGATCCCTGGGCAGTGCATAATCTGGCCGTCCAGAGAGCTGCACAGGGCGAACCGATCACGCTGTTAAGTATCGGGCAGGAGACTAACGAAACCACGCCAGAGGTCATCGTAAATTCTGCCATCGAAAGTCTTCAAGCTGGAAGGCACCACTATGCCGATGTTCGCGGGGACGAAAAGCTTCGTGCAGAGGTGGCTGCTTATCACAATCGACTAACCGGGCAATCCTACAATGCTGACAACGTCACGATATATGTTGGTGCGCAAAACGCCTTGTTCGCGGTTGCTCAGGTGCTTCTGGAAAGCTCAGACGAAGTCATTTTAGTTGCCCCTTTCTACACCACTTACGAAGCCACATTTGGCGCACCCGGCCCCAAAGTTGTAACCGTTCAAGTCGAGGCCGCGGATAGCTATCAGCTCAACGAAGACGCGCTACTGAATGCCATTAGCGAAAAAACACGAGCCATTGTTTTGAACGCGCCAAATAATCCGCTGGGGAGTCGATACACCAAGGAACAGCTGAGCAAAATAGTACAGGCCTGTGTGGATAACAACATTTGGCTAATACTCGACGCTGTTTACATAGACACCGTAGATGCAGATTCCATTGCACTTCCGCACCATGTACCGGGTTCGAAAGACATACTGATTACCGTTGGCAGTCTTTCTAAATCTCACCGCATGACCGGTTGGCGCGTAGGTTGGGCAATAGGCCCTGATCCACTATCAGAGCACTTAGGTAATCTATCTGTCTGCATGCACTATGGACTTGCCCCGTTTGTCATGGATGCAGCGACAACAGCACTGCAGCAATCAAACGACACACCGGCACTGGTACGTTCTGTCATGCTTGAACGAAGAACTCTGGTGCGCAAATCACTGGTGAATTTAGACCCTGTCAGAGTATTAGATGCCGGGCAAGGCATGTTTGTGCTGCTAGACGTCGAAGCTATGGGAATTGACGCCTACACCTTCGCAATGGAGCTATTAGAGAAAAAAGATGTTTCAGTTCTACCTTGCGATGGCTTTGGACCGGGAGGACGGTTTCTTGTTCGAATCGGCTTGTGTGTTGACGGTCAACAACTCACACAGGCATGCGAACGAATTAAGCAATTTATAATGGAAAAAACACAATCGTAACGAGCTTTTGAAACCCTATGCAGGTTTCAAAAGTCCACTTAAACGATCATCTCCATACTCACTTAAATAGGGATACTGCTCGTCAATACCCAATCCTGAGACGAGAATTTGCCGATAAAGAGCCCGGTAGTCCATCGTAAATTTTAAGTCATCGTCAACCAGCTGGCTTAGTGATGGCTCATCACTGTAGAGGCCCCCATTAACCGCCCCACCTAGGAGCATGTGCGGGGCCGCAGTTCCGTGATCGGTACCTCGTGAACTGTTCTCCACAGCTCTTCTGCCAAACTCTGAATAAGTGAAGATAAGTGTGTTGTCCCATTCACCAGCCGCTTTTAACGTCGCAATTAAATCCTCCAACCCTGAGGAAAGATTTCTTAGAAGCCGCGCATGGCGTCCTAGTTGATTTTGATGGGTGTCAAAGCCGTCGAGACGGACACGATAGACCGGTGTCTCAACACCTGAGGTGATCAGTCTGGCCACCTGCCGAAGTTGTTCTCCAAACGCACCCGCAGCAAAACGTTTTACCCTCGGCCCGCTGTCCACTTTAGACGCTAAGGTGGACATCGTTGCATCTAATGTATTGAGACGGCTCTGAACAAGCGACAAGGCCGATCGCGAGAAATCGGTTGTTGCTTGGGTATCTGGAAGAGCTTGATCTTTTAGCTGCTCTAGGGATCGCAAAGACAACCAACGTCCGCTGTCGCTTGCGAAAATCCCCATGTTCCCCGCCATGCTTATACCATGTGGGTCAAGCAATG
Source organism: Granulosicoccus sp. (assembly GCA_045110515.1). Taxonomy (GTDB): domain Bacteria; phylum Pseudomonadota; class Gammaproteobacteria; order Granulosicoccales; family Granulosicoccaceae; genus Granulosicoccus. The sequence goes on from JBGCGD010000017.1 coordinate 99,138, forward strand.
TACGAGGTAACTGATGCTCCATGGCATGGGTTATCCAGCCACCACGATTACGCTGGCTCAAGCCGTCACCTGCAGATTCCCACAGCGCAATAGACGTGAAGTGGCTGCGGTTCGCGTTGGGATAACCCAGACCCTGAACCCAGGCCATATCACCATCTTCCCATGCAGATAGAAGAGGTTCTAGTTCAGCATGGACTGACTGCTCATCACTTAAGTGAATTACATCGGATGCGGACAATCCGATAGTAGGTCGGGCTTTGTAGTAATTATCATCCCTGTACGGAACCAGCGTATTCAAGCCATCATTGGCACCCGCCAGTTCCACTAAAATCAGTCGTCGCCTGTGAGTCGGTTCTGACGATTGCGCGTAGTTGACAAGCGAATGGGCACTGAGAAAACCAATTGGCCCTAACGTCCCCAATAACATCTGTCGAATAAAATGTCTTCTGTTCATAGGCTTCTCGACTTTGACAACAACTTATCAACGTTATTTGAGTTGAAACACCGGGTGCCTTACCAGCTCATCCAGACTTGCATTATCTAAATTCACACCAGGTAATTCCGGAATCAGCAACGATGGCAATGTCATGGATGAATCAGACAAAATCTTCATCAATTCATCGTAATTATTAACAGCAGGCATCTCTGCCGCCAGCGTTGCTCGAGGGCGGACAGCGGGTAAGTAACGTGAATCAACATCAATATGCGTTTGCACAGTCTGAGAGTAAATTGAATCATCCAACGACACCTCTGTAGAGTTCAATTTCTTCAGCATTTTTTTCAACGTCGGTTCAAATCGAACAGCTCTAGGTGTCCTTTCAGCTAGCGCTAACAGCGTTGCAGCGTTATTCCACAAAACGTCAATCATGAGCCTGTCTGATGCTTCCAAACCCGAACGATGACAGGCTAAGTTGTCCCTAGAACTCCAGAACGGATCAGATCCAGTTCGTAGTGGATAGGCAAGCGTTTGTTTGGGACTAAAGTGTTCATCCACCCACGCACATTCCGGCCAAAACGTCATGCAAGAAGGCCAGCACCCGAAAGTATCCACTTGCAGCCTCATCGGTTTCTGTCCTGACGAGATAAGTCCGAATTGAAAATTGTGAAAATAGCGATCGGGGGTTTTAAAGTGATCAAGCGTGATATACGCCGATTGGAAATCGGTATTGAGATCATGTCGTGCCCATTCAACGTGTACGGCTGACGCGGACCACGCAGGTTGTTCGATGGCCAGTTGTGTTACGTCAGGCTGTATTGAAAAGCGAAGAGATCCTGCACAAAACAATCGGCCCGAATCTGCTGGCAGCTCCGGCTCACAGGCGCTTGTCTGTTTGGCCCTTGTAGAACTGAACCACTGTTTATCCACCTCAACGCCGTCCACATATAAGTTTCTATCCCCTCCTGGCCCTGCAGCATCATTTAAAAAAGAAACTGTCATGTGGGTAGCCTGATCAATGAGGTTTTCAGGCACCTCGACAGCCTCAGTTACCCATGCCGCGTCGTTGCGATTGCCCAGCCTGCCTAATTTCTCGGTGTCGTGACCAAACTGAAATACGGTTTCGGAACTACTCCACAGCGGCTTTCCGGCATTAAACAATTCAACTTGATAGATTGCCGGCCCCTGATAGTCTTCCGCTGCGAGCCGAACTTTTACTCTGGCCTCTTTTTGGTCAATTGCGCTCATCATCGGATTCATAGCTTGAGCACTGCTCAATTGATCGGGTGTAGCGTTGGCAGAAATCAAATCATCGATTGCTTTAAATCGATTGAGCAATCGTCCGGGAGTGACATAAGCGCCACCTTCACTCCATCCTGAAACATTTGGCGGTGCGAACAATTCCATATCAAGACTACCCAGCCATCCGGATACCTGATGCCATAAATACTTTGGATAGTCTAAAGAGCGACTGGTGCCCACAATAATGTCCACCGGTGATTTAATCATGCCACCACGATTTTCATCGCTCCAGAACGCGTCACTTTCCAGCATTGCGCGGTACAGAGCGCTGATCTGATAGTTGGATTCCGTGAAAACACCGGCAACGTGATCGAGCCAAGCAGTATCAGGCGTAGCGTCAGAGACGTACGCGGTCCAAAACCGCGTACTCAAATAACGAGCTGCTGCAGGTTGCTTTAAAATTTGATCAATTAAGTCATCACCGTTATGTGTTGCTCTGACACCGAATAGATCTTTCTCTCTTCGGTCTTGCTGCCAAGTTTTTACATAAAATGCGAGGTTATGACTACGTTCGGAATCATGGCCGGTTAGTGCTCTTGCCGTTTCCTTAACGGTGAACTCGCTATAGCTACCTTCACCCAAGGTAAACAATTCAAGAAGCTCCCGCGCAAGATTCTCATTCGGCGAGTCTTTGTGGTTACTCCCTGCATTCAAGAATTCCAGTAACGCAGAGTCCCGAATCATCGCCTTGAGTAACTCAGACCATGATCCCATACCCAATTGACGAAAGGTTTGGTTCTGACGGGCCATTGCCAGTGACTGATGATCTGTGTCGTAGTAACTTGTCGCAAATACATCATGCCAAAACAAAACCATACGTTCTGTTTGTGGTGAAGGTGTTTGCAGCATTTCCAAGGCCCACCACTGCTTCAACTGCGCAAACTCTAAATCCCGTTCGTTATTGAAAAGCGCTCTGTCATTTGCGCTTATATCAGCTCTAGCGTGATAATGCGGTAACGGCTGATCTACCCAATCTGGCATGGAGGTATCGGGTACAGTTTTGAAGTTAGCCATAATAGTATCGATGGCTTCGCGTCGTGTTAATTGGCTATAACTTCGCAGCTGCGAGGGTGAAACTCCGATACCCGTTCTGGACAACAAATGGCGCGCATCATCGATACCTAATGTTTGCTGCGCATCTGCGCTCCCTACAAACACCTTTACACCCGCACAGGCAGTGGTAGTAGATAGTGCAACGCTTATTAAGAATAGCCTCAGTCCGTTTTTCAATACCGCTCTCGTATCCATAATCAGATAAAAATCAAATCAAAAGCTGAAGAAGAACATTGATCAGGGAACCATCGAACTTGCCAACAGGTCCAACGAGAACTAACAACACGTATAGATAGTCGTCAAGCTAAACATTGAAGTCAACATGGGAAGCCAAAACATGCGCAATTCCACGGCAGTTCAAGCCAGCAGAGTAAACAGAGCATGGCTAGCCACAGTCACTTCTATGGCACTGCTTCTGGCGGGACTGTTGGTGGCTAAATCAAGCTTCTCTGACCAAATCTCTCCCAAACCCAGCACGGACCTTTCACCTCAGCAAGTCATTAATATCGTTGTTGAATCTCTTCAAAACAACGCAGCTGACGATGCGGGTATAGCCACTGTTTACCGATTTGCATCGCCAGGCAATAAAGCGAATACAGGCCCTTTGGCCCGCTTCACGTACATGATCAAACGCGGATTTTCAGACATGCTCAATCATGTTGGCGTCCGATATGACGACATGGAAATGACCGGTGATGTCGCAGTACAAGCGGTGTGGTTACAAACGGTCACAGGTGCTGAATACGGCTATGCGTTTCAACTCAGAAAACAAAAAGGCGGGGAAACCGACGGTATGTGGATGACCGAAGGTGTGATTCCACTCGGCCAAAGTGCTCAGAGCGGAATCGGAATATAAACCGCTGCGCAGACAAGCCCGATCTGCGCAGAGCTTCGCCTATTCTTTTTACTTGATACCTTTCAGACGTTTTGCTTGCTGAACAGTATTGTGCAAAAGGCAAGCAATAGTCATTGGACCAACCCCGCCCGGTACGGGAGTTATAGCACCGGCAACGGCTGCCGCAGAATCGTAATCAACATCACCAACCAACCGGTTTTTACCGTCTTCTTCGATGCGGTTTATGCCCACATCAATGACGGTGGCACCCGGCTTCACCCAGCTTCCTGGAACCATGCGAGGACGACCAACAGCGGCGACCAGAATATCCGCTTCGCGACAAATACTCTCTAAGTCTTTGGTTCTGGAATGTGCGATGGTAACCGTGCAGTTTGCTTGTAGTAACAGTGCCGCCATAGGTTTTCCAACGATGTTGGAGCGCCCTACAATTACGGCGTTCATGCCACTCAGATCACCGTGATGCTCCTTCAGCATCATCAGGCAACCCAGCGGTGTGCAAGGTACAACCCCCCCACCATCGGTGTTCAAACGACCCACATTGATCAAATGGAATCCGTCCACGTCTTTGTCGTGGCTGACCGCATTTATAACTTTAAATTCGTTTATGTGTGAAGGCAGCGGCAGCTGTACCAGAATTCCGTGAACGGCATCGTCTGCATTCAGTGTATCGATTAATGCAAGAAGATCGGCTTCTTGGGTATCAGCCGGTAACTTGTGTTCAATCGACTCCATTCCCACTTCAACTGTCTGCTTCGCTTTGTTCCTGACGTACACCTGACTCGCAGGGTCCTCACCAACCAGCACTACTGCTAACCCAGGAGTTAATCCATGATCTCGTTTCAAATCGGCGACCTTAACAGCTAAATCAGCTCTAAGCGCAGCCGCTGCGGCCTTGCCGTCTATAACAGTGGTCATACTATTGCTTCTCTACAAATGTGATCTAATGCCCGATTAGACCACTTACCGTCTGGCTTTGACTACACCACATGTCATTTGGTCAAGAGAAGCGTCGTTTAAACGCAATTTTTTTAAAAGTGGCGTATGGTTTATTGCATCTAATTGGCAAATGGTGGCAGCTTCCGTGCAATCCAAAAAACGCATAGCGGTATCCGACTTAAAACTGGCTAGCACACTTGCATTAGTTCTATTGGCAGCGGGCTGCAGTTCTTCTAATAGCCCGTTGGATACATCGGTACCTGAAGGTGACGCACCGGCAGATGATCCAACTGAAACACCTCCGCAAGATGAAGATCCAAACCCTCAGGAAGACGGAGTTTTAAACCCCGAGCCTGCCTCTGGAAGTGATTCGGAACGCCTGTTAAAAGGCATCCAGCGGCAAGTTGCCAGCACGCTAATCGAATTGAACACAAAGTTAAGACAAGGTGAAACGCTCAGCCAGCAAGAGGAAAACTGCCTGGGTGCTTTCGACCCCGCAGTTGGAGAACAATTGCTTGCTATCAATTGCGAGCAGTCATTGGTGACAAGCCCAAGCATTATTCGTGTGGAAAGAGCTTCCTACTACAACACGGCAGCCTGCCAGACCGGCTTATCAACCAATAATTCCGACGACTGCATTTTACAGTCAGCTATATTATCGATTCCTACCCAATGGATCACCCCGGATGCAGGTATCGGTGCATCTGCTTTGCCGCAGCCCATTGCTGGTATGGAAATTTTCTACACAATCGACAACACAATGCTGCGCATTGAAAGCTCTTCAGCAGCTTTAACGGGCCTCTTTCAGTGCGATCTGGAACTTACTACCCTGTCCGTTATCAGCTCTGTGGGCCAATCTTGCAGCAACATTATTTCCACAACAGCTGATCGTCTCGACGCCTTGATACCCGGCATCTAGACGCCCGTGTGTTGTTAGTGGTGGTGGTCGAATAAGTTTCTAAGGCGACCCGCCTACCGAAATAGTAAGCTAGCGGGCGCTTAAAGTAGCTGCGCTGCCCCCACTAAGGCCGGGTACTGCGAATTAATGACGAAGCTCGGCACTTTTTGCAGGTACGCCTGCATTCGCCCTTTTGCTTCAAACTCTCGACGAAAATCTGACTCAATAAAAAAATTTCCCAGTCGTGGAACGATTCCGCCACCAATGTACACTCCACCCTCTGCCCCCAGCGTCAGCACTAGATTACCCGCACAGGATCCCAGCAGCTGACAAAAAATGTGAAGAGCTTCCTCACAACCAACGTGCTCTGGCATAGCAACGTATTCGGCATTGTTGGCACGCGCTTCATACTTAGCCATGCCCCAACGGGTAACGTCAGCTGGAGAGTATTCAATAGGTTCCAAACCATCAATATCTCGTAATGCGGTCACGATATTGACAAGCCCTGGGCCGGATAGAAATCGTTCGGCTGACACATGCCGAAATCGCTGCATAAGCTGCTCGTAGACCGCAAATTCTCTTTGGGTTCTAACACCTAAAGAGACGTGACCGCCTTCCCCTTGAAGAGGCTGCCAGTGCTCTCCGCAAGGAACTAGACCCGATACACCTAGCCCGGTACCTGGGCCGATAACGGCTTTAGCGTGCTTAGGTTGGATAATTCCACCGCCCACTTGTGTTAACTCGGCATCCGGAAGATGAGTAACCGATAAGGCCAACGCAGTAAAGTCATTGACGACATGAAGCCGCTCTATATCGAGCTGCTTACGGGTTTTATCAATGGAAAACGACCAATGATTGTTCGTTAGCTTTACAGAATCGCTGACGATGGGGGTTGCCACTGCAATGGCCGCGGCATCGATAGCGTCGAGGTTTTGCTCGGATAAGTAGGTTTCTACAGCAGCAAAGAGGCTCGGGAATTCGTCTGTCCTGAACGTATTGCTCAGGATGGGTTGGTCGTTGTCATCAAGTAACGCGAACCTGGCGTTAGTACCGCCAATGTCACCAACGAGGCGCTTAGCATTCATGATCTATAGGGTGCGACGAATCATAACTGATAGGAAATTGGCGGAGAGAGAGGGATTCGAACCCTCGATACGCTTTAAAACGTATACTCCCTTAGCAGGGGAGCGCCTTCAGCCACTCGGCCACCTCTCCGAAACTGATGGCCCGCTTTAATTGAACCAACAGCACACAGTACTGGTTTACTACTTTAATACGAAGGTATTACAAAAACTGGCGCGCCCGGAAGGATTCGAACCTCCGACCGCCTGGTTCGTAGCCAGGTACTCTATCCAACTGAGCTACGGGCGCGTGTTTTTGCGACCTGCGAAGTATGGTGGTTGAACGGGTTGACGTCAAGCAATAGTGACGTCTAATTTGTGCTGTCAGCTCTCAACAGCTAACTCACGTTCCGTTTCGTCTTGCTTGCTGACCACTGTAGAAGTTTTGCCGTCGCTGTCCTGCTCTTTGCGAATTCGATCGTAGATTTCTTCGCGATGCACGGCGACTTCCTTCGGCGCATTGACACCGATTCGAACCTGGTTACCTTTGACTCCTAGAACGGTGACTGATACCTCGTCACCAATCATCAGGGTTTCGCCCACTCTACGCGTCAAAATCAACATACAACTTGTGCTCCCAATACCTTCCCATACAGCAGACCAACGTAAGGACCTGCTTGCAATTACGCGGCTTTAGACCGACTCCCTTCGTGCCAGGCAGTACTAAACACCCCGCTACAGTCGTACGTTATAGAGTATGTCAGTTCTTAACACCAAATTTAAGATAGTGTCCGACTTACGTGCAGAACTAACAGTTACGATCTACAACGGCGATGTGGCGCGGCTTTAAGCGAGTTTCAGCGAATGTCTTACGTCTCAGATATATCGTCCATCGCACCGTAAGTAACACTACTAATGCCAGTAATTGTTCGGTATCAGCAGTGATCTCGCAAAAGCATCATTCAGCGAGTTCGAACTCCTCGTGTAGAGCACGTACACCGAGTTCTAAATACTTCTCATCGATAACAACGCTGATTTTTATTTCAGAGGTGCTAATCAAGCGCATATTGATGCCGGCATCAGCCAGGCTTTTAAACATTCTGCTGGCGATACCTGCGTGTGAACGCATACCCACGCCAACGATCGACAGCTTCGCCATCGTATCATCACCGGTGATGGATTTTGCACCTAGCTTTTCGTTATTAGCTTTTAGATAATCTATGACTCGCTGGTACTCATCGCGGTGAACTGTAAACGTGAAGTCAGTAGTATCGTCTTCGCCGATATTCTGAATGATCATATCCACTTCAACGTTTAATTCTGAGATGGGTCCCAGAATGGCGAAAGCGGTACCAGGCTGATCAGCGACACCTGTGACCGTTATCTGCGCTTCATCTCTGTTGAACGCTATACCGGACACTAGCGCTTGCTCCATGTTGTTTTCCTCGTCGTCATATGTAATTAAAGTGCCCTCTCCCGGCTTAAAGCTGGATAGAACACGAAGGGGTACATTGTATTTACCAGCAAACTCAACCGCTCTTATTTGCAAAACCTTTGATCCGAGACTGGCCATCTCCAACATCTCTTCAAACGTTATACGTTCAAGCCGGCGAGCCCGACTTTCTACACGCGGGTCAGTGGTGTATACACCGTCAACATCAGTAAATATCTGGCACTCATCGCATTTTAGCGCTGCCGCTAATGCAACCGCCGATGTATCGGAGCCTCCCCTACCCAGGGTCGTAATATTTCCGTCCTCATCAACACCTTGAAACCCTGCGACGACAACGACGCGACCTTCGTTTATGTCTCCCATAATACGGTCGGTATCGATATCTAAGATACGCGCTTTGCTATGACTGCTATCAGTCAACATGCGCACCTGAGCTCCCGTGTACGATCGCGCATCAACGCCCAGCTCTTTTAATGCCATCGAAAGTAAGGCGATAGTGACCTGCTCACCGGTAGACAACAAAACGTCTAATTCGCGAACATCAACTACAGCCGGCATGACTTCGCGCGCCATAGCCACCAAACGATTGGTTTCCCCGGACATCGCCGAGACAACGACGACCACGTCATCGCCCGCCTCTTTCGCTTGCTTTATGCTTTGAGCAACATGCTGAATACGCTCAACCGAGCCCACAGATGTGCCACCATACTTCTTAACTAAAAAGGCCATACGGGAATTAACAAACCTATATCAATGTACTTAAAAGTGACTCACTAAGACTGCTGTGCAGCAATCCATGCTCGAGCATCAGCAAACGCCTGATCAATGTTCTGCAACGAATCAGCCCCGCCTTGTGCCATATCGGCTTTACCGCCGCCGCGCCCACCTAAGGCCGCGGATACTTGCTTGAGTAAATCTGATGCTTTTATGGAACCGTGTAGGGATTTATCCACGGTTGCTATCAGTGACACCTTGCCACCTTTTTCGCTGGCTAGAACGATGGCACTTTGATCGATATCCTGTCGCAACTGATCCATCATTGATCGCAATGACTTAGCATCTGCATCATCAATGACCTGCAGTAATACATTAGCGGCACCAATGCTCTGAGCGCTGCTGGCTAAATCTTTACCCGCACTGGACGCAAGCTTATCCTGCAACTGCTCCACTTGACGGGTCAGTTCCCTATTACGGGCCTGCAGTTGTTTTAGTTTTGTCACTACATCTGTCTTAGGTGCTTTCAAGGTAGCGGCAACTTCGTTGAACTGTTGCTCCAGTCCTTGTGTGTATTGCAAAGCACCACTGCCACTGACGGCTTCAATACGACGAACACCGGCAGCTACGCCGCCCTCGCTTAAGACTTTCACACTTCCCAGATCACCCGTGGCAGACACATGGGTACCACCGCACAATTCGATGGAACGATCACCCAGTTTGACCACACGCACAACATCCCCGTATTTTTCCCCGAAGAGTGCCATGGCTCCTGCAGCTACGGCATCCTCCATGGACATCTCTTCAGTGATGCACGGACTATTGGCACGTACTTCGTCATCAATCCATTTTTCAATCTGAACGAGTTGTTCTGATGTGATGGGTTCACCATGTGAAAAATCGAAGCGCAGGTTGTGCTCATTAACCAACGAGCCCTTTTGCTCAACATGCGTTCCAAGCACTTCGCGCAACGCACCGTGCAGAAGATGGGTCGCAGAATGATGTTGTCGGATCGTTGAACGACGCTCATCGTCAATTGTTGCAACCACCGGATCGCCGACTGCTAAGTCCGCGCCGGTTAAGGCACCCGCATGAGCAAAGGCTAATCGTTGCTTTTGAGTATCCAGTACCTCAAAAGTAGCGCCGTTGGCCGACGATAGGCTGCCAGTGTCTCCAACTTGACCACCCGACTCTCCATAGAACGGAGTTTTATCAAGGATGATCCAACCGGACTGCCCCGCCTGCAAGGTCTTAACTGACTGACCATCGACAAATATTTCGCTGACCGATGCATTTGCTGTTTTCTCTGTGTAGCCGAGAAATTCAGTGCTGGATGTGCTTTGAAAATCTAATCCCTGGCTGGCAAATTTACTAGCGGCCCGCGCGCGCGCGCGCTGAGCTTCCATGCAAGCATCAAAACCCACCATGTCCACATCGAGTTCACGCTCGCGCGCGATGTCCGCCGTCAAATCACTGGGGAAGCCGTAAGTATCGTACAACTTGAAAATCACATCGCCGGGAATGCACTTAGTTTTCAGTCTTGCAACTTCTGAATCCAGAATGGCAAGACCGGCTGACAACGTGGTGGCAAACCGCTCTTCTTCTTTACGAAGTTGCTTTGCAACCTCTGCCTGCATGTTGCGCAGTTCCGGGTATGCATCGCCCATCTCCCTGACCAGTGATTTGACTAAGCTGTGAAAAAACGGTTCGCTTGCACCCAGCTTATGCCCGTGGCGGGCGGCGCGACGAATGATGCGTCTGAGCACGTAGCCGCGACCTTCATTACTCGGCAATACGCCATCAACAATCAAAAACGAACAAGATCTTAAGTGATCTGTTATGACTCGCAAAGACGGGTTACTAAGATCGTCGCAATCTAACAGTTTGGCAGTGTCTTGAATTAAACGATCGAATAAATCGATCTCGTAGTTGCTGTGCACATGCTGCATAACAGCGGCAATTCTTTCCAACCCCATACCGGTATCAACACAAGGCTTCGGCAATGGCGTCATCGTGCCGTCCGCTGACTTATCGAATTGCATGAATACAAGATTCCAGATTTCGATATATCTATCGCCGTCTTCCTCTGGTGAGCCGGGAGGGCCACCCCAAACTTCAGGCCCGTGATCGTAAAATATTTCAGAACAAGGGCCGCAAGGACCAGTATCACCCATCATCCAGAAGTTATCTTTTGCACCAATTCGAATTACCCGCTCTGCAGGCACGCCAATATCGTTGATCCAAATCGCTTCCGCTTCATCGTCTTCCTCAAAGACAGTCACCCAAAGCTTGTCTGCTGGCAACCCTAAGGTACCGGTCAGAAACGTCCAGGCAAAGCGGATAGCATCGTGTTTGAAGTAATCACCAAAGCTGAAATTGCCCAGCATCTCAAAGAAAGTATGGTGCCGGGCCGTGTAGCCCACGTTGTCCAGGTCGTTGTGCTTTCCACCGGCTCGCACACACCGTTGTGAGGTCGTGGCACGGTTGTAATCCCGGATCTCGTCTCCCGTGAAGACGTCTTTAAATTGCACCATCCCGGCATTGGTGAACAACAAGGTTTTGTCCGTTCCGGGCACGAGAGAGCCGGAAGATACAATTTCATGTCCTTGTTCTGCAAAAAACTTCAAGAACTGGTCACGAATGTCGGATGTCGATATCAGGTCTGTAGCTGGCATATTGGGCCGCGAACAATCTTAATCAAGGACGCGTAGTGTAGCTGGACCGCAGCGATACTGGTACCCACCCCACCCCTTCTGTCGTGAGGTTTATCGCATTCTGCTGCTTATTGCTCGAGATTAAGTCGGGCGTTCTTAAGAGCTCTGACAGCGTCGCTGGGCACAAAACCCCTTGCCTGAATGAAGCGAGCGATTTTAGCGACGACTTTTTGGTCAGGGTCGCTTATGTCCTCACAGTTGAAACGCTTGTGAATGACTTGCTCAGCCTGTAGCGCCCAATCAACTTGCAACCCTCTTATTGCCGATTGAATGAGGTGCCCGGGAATACCCCGCTGGGATAACTTGGCTCGAATGACAAGTGGCCCGTAGCCTTGATTCATACGCTGCTCAGCGAATAGATCGGCGTAGCGCTCCTCATTGAGGTAGTTGGCATCGAGTAGTTCTTGGACAGCACTGTCTATGGCGTTGTCTGAGTGCTCTCGCTTTTTAAGCTTTTGAGTCAGCTCGAAAATGGAATGGTCACGACGCGCGAGCAACCGTATGGAAGCTGCATACGCCAGACGAGCAAGCTCTTCTAGCGTAGCAACTTTATCTGTCATTTACCGAAACTGGACAGCTTATGCTTCAGCCTCAGCTTCTTCAGGCTCGTCTTCTTCCTCAGTAACTACCGCTTTAGATAGCAGCATATCGCGTAGTTTTGTGTCGATCTCGTTTGCCATCTCGGGGTGTTCGATCATGTACTTGCGTACATTTTCTTTACCTTGGCCAATTCTGTCGCCGTTGTAGCTGTACCAGGCACCAGCCTTATCAACCAGGCCATTTTGCACACCCAGGTCGATGAGCTCGCCTTCTCTTGAGACACCCTCGCCGTAGAGGATTTCAAATTCAGTCTGCTTGAATGGCGGCGCCATCTTGTTTTTGACGACCTTCACCCGGGTTTCGTTACCGACAATTTCGTCCGCTCGCTTGATGGCGCCAATGCGGCGAATGTCCATGCGCACTGAACAGTAAAACTTGAGTGCATTACCGCCGGTTGTTGTTTCAGGGCTGCCAAACATGACGCCGATTTTCATTCGAATTTGGTTGATGAAAATAACCAGGGTGTTGGTGCGCTTGATATTGCCCGTAAGTTTACGAAGCGCTTGTGACATGAGACGAGCCTGCAAACCAACGTGCGAGTCGCCCATATCTCCTTCAATTTCAGCTTTTGGTGTTAGAGCAGCAACTGAATCGACGACGATGATATCGACTGCGCTGGAGCGAACCAGCATGTCCACAATTTCCAGTGCCTGATCGCCGGTATCGGGTTGAGAAATCAGAAGATCATCGACATCAACACCGAGTTTTTTTGCATAGACCGGATCGAGCGCGTGCTCGGCATCTACGAAAGCTGCAGTCCCACCCGCTTTTTGACATTCAGCAATGACCTGCAGTGTCATGGTGGTTTTACCCGAAGACTCCGGACCGTAAATTTCACAGATACGACCACGTGGCAGCCCGCCTATGCCCAGCGCAAGGTCGAGACCTAGGGATCCTGTGGAGATGACATCGATATCGCGATTAACGCTGTTGTCACCCATTCGCATGATGGTGCCTTTGCCAAATTGTTTGTCAATTTGACCCAGCGCCGCTGCTAACGCCTTTTTCTTGTTGTCATCCACTTGTATTCTCTCCGTTCAGTCAGGTTGCGGCGTCGCCTTTCCATGGCTTACCGCCGTGACGGAGATTATTTCACATCAGCGCTTGGTTTTGGACGTTAAACAGCAAAAATACTGTAAATATTTTCAGCTGCCGAAATTTGCCTTGCATTCGTCCATAGTTGTCTCGCCAGCATCCGCTAAGGTCTGACAAAGAGCGGTGACTTCTTCCTCAAGTTGCTTTCGGCGGGCCTCTTGCTCGGCCAGAGCTTCACGCACTTCAGTAGCACGGGTTTCGGTTTCTTCCCGATTGGCTTTAGCTTCTTCTAACAGCTGCTTTTGTTCTTCAACGACAGTTTCCAATTCTTCAACTGTTGCCTCCTGTTGCTGGGCTGACGCTGCTAGCGGAGCAAGCACAGTGCAGAGGAAACATAACGCCGAAAGGACTGTAAGCAGGCTTTTTGGGTTCTTCATTTTACTAAGGTCCGTCTTCTTTCTAACCTACCAATAGTACCATGCAAGGCGCTTATGACGGCTTGTAGCCGTACCTCATGGCGACTCCCCTCAAAATGAAACAGCGCCGCCTCGCAAGTGTTATCGACGGCCCAGGCCAGCCACACGGTTCCCACGGGTTTTTCCTTAGAGCCGCCCGCAGGCCCCGCCACGCCGCTGACCGATAGGGCAATATCTGCCCCACTAATACGCTTGGCGCCTGTGACCATTGAAAGAACACAGGCCTCACTCACCGCCCCATGTTCTTGAATCGTGGCCGCAGGCACTCCCAGCAACTCCTGCTTAGCTGCGTTTGAATAGGTAACCACTCCGCGCTCAAACCAGGCGGAACTACCTGGCACCTCGGTAAGCGCGCCAGCAATCAGCCCACCTGTGCAAGATTCAGCAGTCGTTATACTCAACCCGTTTTCAAGCAGCATCTGGCCTAAAAGCGCGGACAATTCTAGAACCTTGGCAGCATTTGTCATCATCTATCCACCTTATGCAATTTGTTGAAGTCAATTCTAAACACCTTAAATGCCCCACCGCTATTAAAGTCATTTTAGAAACGCATTAAGTCTGCGTACACTATGCACCATGGCGAACAGTACTCACACTCCAATGATGCAGCAGTACCTTGGCATCAAAGCAAAGCATCCCGACTCCATGCTGTTCTATCGCATGGGAGACTTTTACGAGTTGTTTTACGACGATGCGCGCCAAGCTGCACAAATTTTAGACATCACACTTACAGCCAGGGGCAAAAGCGGTGGCGAACCCATCCCCATGGCAGGCATTCCCTATCACGCTGCAGATAATTATTTAGGCCGACTGGTCAAACAGGGCTTATCGGTGGCTATTTGCGAACAGACAGGTGCCGTCACCAACAAAGGTCCGGTTACGCGTGAAGTGGTCAGAGTCATCACTCCCGGCACCCTGACAGAAGAGACACTACTCGCCGCGAAAGATGTCGCTTTGCTGGTGTGTGTCAGCGAAGCCAAAGACGGGTTTGGAATTGCGGCATTGGACGTTGCCGCCGGCGACTTAGCCGTCATGCAAGTCGATGACATTTCAAGCCTGCATGCTGAGATGTCTCGATTAAATCCTGCCGAACTCCTACTCAGCGAAGACAGCCAGTTAAACAGCGAACTTGCAGATTATATCCGCCGCCCAAGAGCTCCTTGGTTATTCGATTTAAGCGCCTGCAGGCAGCTTCTAGAAGAACACTTTAATGTTAAAAACCTTGAGGCCTTCGGCTGTGATGATCAACCCAAGGCCATCACAGCGGCCGCTGTTGCACTCGGTTATGCACGAGAAACACAGCTTAAATCGTTAAAACAGATTTCCAACCTGCGCGTTGAAAATGCAGCGGACACCATCGTTCTTGACCCGGGAACCCGACGACATCTTGAGCTGGTTGAGAACGCCAGACAACAGAGCGAGCACACGCTGGTGGGCGTTATTGATCGCACGGCAAACCCTATGGGGGGGCGCAAACTTCGCGCATGGCTGCAACAACCTTTGCGAAATCGCCACGCGATAACGCAAAGGCAAAACCGCGTAGACGCGCTTATGCAAAACAGCATTTGCGATTCCGTTCAAGAGGTTCTAGCCAGCATTCACGATTTAGAAAGAATCTTAACGCGCGTGATGTTAGGCAGCGTGCAACCCAGAGAACTTGAAAAACTACGTACAAGCCTTGAACAACTTCCGTTGTTTACCGAGCACCTAAGCTTAGCCAACGGTTCTCTAACGTCGCCAACAGCTCTGAACGACATGCTGGCCACACTCTCGCAATCGTTTAATGCCGTCCCGTTATTGAAATCAGCAATTACGGAAAACCCACCTGTTGTATTACGCGATGGCGGCGTGATCGCCGATGGTTATGATGCGGAGCTTGATGAACTAAAAGGACTGAGCAACAACGCCAGCGATTTTCTCGTCAAGCTTGAGCAGCGCGAAAAAGAAAGCACGGGCATTGCCTCTTTGAAAGTTGGTTACAATCGCGTGCACGGCTTTTATATTGAAACCAATCGTCAAACCACGCCCCCAGCGCACTACATTCGACGACAGACGTTAAAAAGCACTGAGCGCTACATTACTCCGGAACTAAAAGAACACGAGGACAAAGTTCTCAGCTCCCGCGAAAAATCACTGGCACGTGAACGTGTGCTTTATGCGCAGGTGCTGGACGCCTTGCAACCTGAACTGCAAGCGCTAAAAGAAGTTGCCTCTCAGCTCGCCGAACTCGATGTCTTAAACAGCTTTGCCAGAATTGCGATAGAAAACAACTGGTGCCGTCCTGAATTAAACGACGAGCCTGGACTGTCCATTGAAGGTGGTCGACATCCAGTTATTGAGGCGCTGATTGACGAACCGTTTGTTGCCAACCCGACCCATCTCGACGCGCAAAGGCGCATGTTGTTGATCACCGGCCCGAACATGGGTGGTAAGTCGACCTTCATGAGGCAAACGGCGCTAATTGCATTGCTAGCGCACACCGGCAGCCACGTGCCGGCAAGTGCGGCCACCATTGGCCCAATAGATCGAATATTCACCCGAATCGGTGCCTCAGACGATCTAGCCCGCGGCCAGTCCACGTTTATGGTCGAAATGACTGAAGCTGCGCACATTTTACGAAACGCCACCTCAAATAGCCTCGTGCTAATGGATGAAGTGGGCAGAGGAACCAGCACTTACGATGGTTTGTCGCTGGCTTGGGCTTGCGCGGAACATCTGGCTCAGGATAACCAAGCCATGTGCTTATTCGCCACACACTATTTTGAGTTAACGGCTATGGAAGATTTGCACCATAACGTGGCAAATGTGCACCTAGACGCGGTAGAGCATGAGGGGCGCATCATATTCATGCATCGTATAAAAACGGGCGCTACTGACCGAAGCTACGGCCTGCAAGTGGCCCAGCTAGCCGGTTTACCGGAGGCAGCCTTAGGCTATGCCAGAGATAGACTGGCAGCACTGGAAGGAGAAACACCGCCCTCCTCACCCACTAACAATACCGAGGCAAGTACCCTCGAACCGGCAATTCCAGAAGCAAACACTCAGGGCCATTGCGACTCTCTAGCAGTCGCCCAAGGTGTCCGCCGCCCAGCTGTCGCAGCTTCTCAACCTCCACAGTTGGATCTTTTTGCCCAGAACGAAGCTCTGGTCGATTATCTCAAGGATTTAGACGTGGATAGCATTTCTGCCCGCCAGGCGCTGGATCACCTGTACAAGATGGCCGACATAATAACGGTGGAATGAGCGTATTGAGCGCCTGTTTATGACACCTGCAACCTGACCGTGCTACTTTAACCGGATGACTACTTTCACTAAGGCCGGTCTCATTGTTAAGTTCAACGATGAGAGCGTAGCCAACACCCTAAACGATGTAATTGCTTGTCTGGAATCTCTGGACGTGGAAGTCATGCTTGATGAAAGCATTGGCCAACTTGTCTCCGACAAGCCAAAGGTACCAACCATCGAGATTGCTGAAAACTGTGATCTGGCGGTGGTCATTGGCGGAGACGGGACTTTACTGAGCGCTGCGCGATCTCTCGTGGATCACAACGTCCCCATTGTGGGAATCAATCGTGGCCGCTTGGGCTTCCTTGTCGATGTCTCTCCCGCAAACGGTTTGGATCAACTCACCCAAATTATCAAAGGGCAACACATAGAAGAAAAGCGTGCGCTGTTGCAGACTCGCGTATTGCGCGACGGTGAGTGCTTCGCCAGTTCTTATGCATTCAATGACACCGTGATGCGCGTAAAAGACCTGCTGCAAATTATGGATTTTGATATCATCATCGATGATGTTCTGGTGACTCACCAACGTGCCGACGGCATCATCGTCGCAACACCCTCGGGCAGTACTGCGTATTCATTGTCCAACGGTGGCCCCATTGTTGGGCCCACTATCGATGCGCTTGTTGTTCAGCCCATTTGTGCTCACACGCTAACCAGTCGCCCGCTAATGGTCGATGCAAACTCTACTATCAGAGTGCACCTTTGGGATGACGACGTCACCCATGCTCAAGTGGTCTGCGACGGGCAAATCTATATGGACGCCATGTTGGGTGACATGATCGAGATTAAACGCAATCCTAACCGCGTGCGACTCCTACATCCGGAAAGCTACGACTACCATCGCATCTTGCGAGAAAAACTGAACTGGGGCTGAGGAGCTTAGATTGCTAACGCATCTACACATCAAACACTTCGCGATAATAGATGCCTCGGAACTTGAGCTGACATCCGGCATGTCAGCTTTAACAGGAGAGACCGGCGCAGGTAAATCCATTTTGCTCGATGCGCTGGGACTCGTACTGGGTGCGCGCGCTAGCATCGACAGCATTCAAGACGGAGCCAAACGCGCAGACATCACAGCGTCGTTTTCACTCGAGCAACTACCTGCCGTCAAACAATGGCTTGTTGAACACGAACTGGAGAACATCGACGACGATGTCAGCGTTGCCGATGAATGCTTGATTCGCCGCACTCTAGATAGAAACGGTAAGTCCCGGGCGACAGTTAACGATATTCCCGTATCAGTGCAAACACTACGCGCCTTGGGTGAACAGCTTGTCGCCATACATGGCCAGCATGCTTTTCAGACCATGGTTAAACCGGCCGACCAACGCAACTTGCTCGATAACTTTGCAGGGCGTGCTCAACTTAAGAAAGTCTCCAAAGCCTTTCATGCTTGGCAAGAGGCGCAAGCCGCTCTGGCTACACACGAACAAAACGCGCAAACGCGGGCTCAGCGTATCGACTTACTGAGTTTTCAATTGCAGGAATTTGATGATCTGGATATCGGTGGAGCGGCTATCGCCGACATTGAATCAGAACACCGATGGCGCGCAAGCAGCGAACGCATTATGAGTCTTAGCCAAGATTCGCTACAGGCCATTGATGACACTGCCTACCCTGCACTCACGCAATCTATTCCTTTGTTAACCGAACTGGTACAGATTGATGAAAGGATGCGCGAAGCCTTGGATTTAATGGAGTCCGCGTGCATTCAAGTGTCCGAAACTACTCAGATGGTCAGAAGCTCCATGAACAACCTGGACCACGATGACAATCGAATGGCCTGGTTAGACCAGAAACTTGCAGCCTTGCATCGACTATCGCGTAAACATCAGACTGATATGCAAAGCCTGCCCGAACTAGAAAGTGAGCTAAGAGAAGAATACGACCAGCTTTTGGCACCCGAGCAAAACCAAGATGCTCTGAAACAGGAATGCGAGGCATTGCGCTCTGTATACGACACGGAAAGCGCGAAACTAACGCGGCACAGGAAGAAAAAAGCCAAGCTACTGGCGAAAACTATTACCGATGCGATGCAAGACCTGAGCATGCCCGGCGGTGTTTTCGATATAGCGATTCAAACCGATAACGATCAGCCGCATGTTCACGGAAATGATGTCATTACGTTGATGGTGAGTCCTAATCCAGGCGTTAAACCTGCGCCACTGGCCAAAATCGCCTCTGGAGGTGAGCTGTCAAGAATCAGTTTAAGCATGCAGTTGGCGACCTTAGATTCTCATGCCGTACCAACGCTTATTTTTGATGAAGTGGATACAGGTGTCGGCGGTGCGGTTGCCGAAAAAGTCGGGCAACTATTGAGAACCGTAGGCGATCATTCCCAAGTGCTCTGCGTGACTCACTTGCCGCAAGTGGCCTCACAGGCTCATCATCATTTTCAGATCAGCAAAAGCGTCAGCGGTGGTAAAACGCGCACGGCAGTCGAAGCATTGGATAAAAAAGCCACACGCGACGAAATTGCACGCATGCTAGGGGGAGCGAAAATTACCGCTAAAACCCGGCAGCACGCTCAGGAGATGTTGGACTCTGCCGCATCGGCATCCTGATGGACGCCATATAGAATTATTTTGTGCTCGGTAAGCGAGTACCCAAGCTCTGTTGCAATCTCGGCCAGGCGTTTCTCGATCACCTCGTCCTTAAATTCAGAGACTTTCCCTGATTTAACGCACACAATATGGTCATGATTGTCGCCGGTATCGAGCTCAAAAATAGCCTGACCACCATCAAAATGATGCCGTGTGACCAGCCCAGCCGCTTCAAACTGCGTCAGAACGCGGTATACCGTAGCCAGACCCACATCACTGCCCTGGTTCAGTAACGCCTTGTAAACATCCTCAGCGCTCAGGTGATGTTGTTCTGCACGTTCTAGAATCTCTAGTATATTTAGACGTGGCAGCGTGACCTTCAGACCGGCTTTGCGTAAATCTCGTGAAATGGCCTGATTATCTGTCATTGGTATCTTCGTCGCCGTTGTCATCAGCATGGGAGTGCGTGGTGAAGTATACGACAATCTCCTCAACTTTCTCATGGACTTTTACTATGCGTTTGGCCTCCAGCTTGATTTTTGTGTTGTTCCTATCGGCCTGCGGAGGCAACCCAGTATGGTTGCCACGTGCTCATAAGATTTCTATTCAGCAGGGAAATCTGCTCAACGAACAGCAGTTGGCCCGCGTCGAGGTTGGCATGAATCGAGAATTAGTGCGCAATCTGATTGGTACACCGGTCATCGACAGCCCGTTTAAAGAGGATCGTTGGGACTATCTGTACACAAAAGGCCCCGCAGGTACATCGATAAAAGCCCGCAGAGTTTCAATCTCATTTCAGAACAATGTTGTGACGAACATTGAGTCCAACAAAGACGCCGAGTCTGGTGTTGTCCCGCAAAAACGCTACTGGTGGGAGCGTGGTGCGAGTTAGAAACTAAACTAGCGCCCGCTGGCTTGCTTAGCTGCCTTGGCGCGAGCCCTACGCCACTCTTTTGGGTCCTGCAGCAAGGGTCGATAAATTTCAATACGCTCCCCTTCACGTAAGACGTAATCATCGCCTTCCAGTTCGCCATAAATACCTAGGGGGACGCTCATAGGGTCTAGCTCGCCGTTCGGATTCGGAATGAGTCCGCTGTCAAATGCGTAAACAGCGGCGTCGCGCAACGTCATATCGGGATCCAGCGAGAGTTTTTCCAGATATTGCTTGTCGGGGTAAGCCAGAACAATCTCTACGTTCACGTCGGCTTACCTTTTTGCAGCTCACCGGCCCGTTTTACGAAGGCGGCCACCATGGTGTCGCAGATTTTGGTAAAGGCTGGCCCTAACAGGGCACCGAGTATCCGACTTTGAAATTCAAAATCCATGGACAACTCCACTCGACAAGCGGTTTCGTCCAAGGGCTTAAATCGCCAAATCCCACCAAATTTTCTAAATGGCCCATCTACCAGCTTCATTTCTATCGATTCATTCTGTACAAGTGTATTGCGGGTGGTAAAACTGATGCCTTTCATTCTGCGATCAATGGTTACCGATGCCAGCTGGTGAGAATCCGACTGCTCTTTGACCTTGGCGCTATCACACCAGGGTAAAAAAGCCGGATAGGACTCCACATCGCACACCAAATCGTACATCTGGGAGGCAGGATGGCTGACTAGTGCGGAGCGAACGACAGATGGCATAGGAGATCAGACCTGCTGTGTGGCGATGAGCCGTATAATGTGGAGATGGCTAAGAAGAATAAAAGCAAAAAGATTGTCGGCGATGCGCTCATTGCACGCAACAAGCGCGCGACTTTCGATTACAAAATCGATGAAAAATTCGAGGCAGGACTGGTTTTACAGGGCTGGGAAGTCAAGTGTTTACGCGAAGGCCGGGTTCAACTGGTAGACGGCTATGTCCAGATTGTACGCGGAGAAGCCTGGTTGTATGGCTGTAATATCAACCCACTACATTCAACCTCCACGCATTACGTTGCTGAGAACACCCGTCGTCGCAAATTGCTACTTAACCGTCGGGAGTTGGCGCGCCTCATAGGAGCCGTTGAGCGAAAAGGCTACACCATTGTCGCCATGTCCATGTATTGGGTGCGCGGCAAGGTCAAGTTGGAAATTGGTATCGGGAAAGGTAAAAAGGAATTCGACAAACGCGCAACCATTAAGGATCGGGATTGGCAGCGAGACAAAGCGCGCATGAT
>JBGCGD010000018.1:0-80888 GCA_045110515.1 Granulosicoccus sp.
CGAGCGGAGCACGAGTGGAGCCCAAGCACGTTAAGAAGTGAGCCACGCAGGTGTTTGCTGGGTTCTGCTGCCGTTACAAGCAGCGTCTACACACTCTTTTAAGCTACCAAAGTGAATTGAACGTTTAACCAGCCCGGGCCCGTAGTGAGCGTACTTACCCGAATTGGTCATCAGTATAGAGCCGCTTTTCGGAATAACAGGCTCCTGTAGCATGCACCAGCAAGTGTCCATAACAAACTGGACGCCGAACTCTTTCAGCGAGCTTATGATGGCATCGTCAAGGCATTGCTGATAAATATCTCGTCCCAGCGTAACCACAACGTCAACGTCGGGTGATTTTACGCGCGAGCCGCACAGGCGATTTAATGCTTCCACCTCGGTACGGGAAAAGTGCGGATTGCCAAGACACACCATGTCAACCTGGTTCGATTGTGCTGTATTCAAAGAGCGCCAGCTAGTGCATAAATCATCGATGGTTATTGTTTTAACGGGGAGGTCGCTGCGCCCGTCTGAAGCAAGCTGCTGTAATACGTGCGCCGCTTCCGGCGTCACGCCTGCCATGTGAAACATGGGGACAGAAGATGTCGTGGCAAATGCTGCGCTAAACGCTTTTAGATCGTCAGCACTTGGTTGTGCTAGAGACAAACCGCGTACAAAGGGGATGGAATTCTCAGCTAGTAAACCCACATGGTAGCCAAGCAGCGGCCAGTATGAATCGTCTGCGTGTTCTGAAAATTCGGTATCGATGAATAGGGTAGGTAGTCGGCCTTGGTCCAGATGGGTGCCCGATGCTGGCGCTCTACCTGTTAGTGCGATGCAAATATCCAGGAAATCAGGGTACTTTTGAGTCTTAGCTCCGAGCACACTATTGGCATAAGCGACTGCGTTAGACTCAGCCCAAACAATTTGCTCGCCTGCCGAAGGCGCAGAATTCAGAAGGTAGGGGGCGCAGGTAAAGCTTTTACGTGCACCCATCGCTACATACGCATCGCCAACCGCGCTGGCTGGTTCTCCAAATTCTGGATGAATGCCTTGTGCACGCCACTGCTGTTGATCGACGGAAAGAGCATTCAAGGTGGTTGGGACTTTAACCGTTGCTCCCCATTCAACCAAGCGCTCGGCAAATTTTAAATTAGACAGGCCGTTATAAACACATCCGTCAATATGCGCCTGTGTGATATCGATGAGATGAGTGGCATGTTGTAGTTGCGCCATTCTTAGGACTATACGCATGGAAACTTCTGCAGCTTTCCCGTACTCTCCGGACAACAGGCGCCGGTCTTCATCGCTAAGGTTAATATCGTTAAACTGTTCATCATCTAGGTCAATATGAATACGTTGCCCTTTGATAATTTGCTCGCCGTTTTGCGTAAATACCTTCAATAGATCATTGTCAATTTGGGCATCTGCACCATTGACCAGTGTGTTGAAGTCTTCGCTGTCGATACGCAATAGCGGTAGCGATTTGTCAAACATGACTTTGGCGATGAGCGCACCCAAAACCAGAATTTCTTCTGCTTCGCAAAATATCAAAGCAGCTGGTGATTTATCGCTATCCAGTAGCTCAAGCAAAACACTACTGCCGGAACACGAACCTCTGCTGCCGGGAATGGCCAGTAAACGGGAAGTGACATTCTCACCGCTGAGCGGGTGATGCTCGTCGATTACATCACCATTGGCCGGGTCTATTCCACCCCAGAAACTGATTGGGGTGTCGCTAACAAGTAATGACCCGCGAGGATTGGCCACTAGTTGGGAAGTCGGTGTTTCAATCTGCATAGGCCGATATTACAGACAAAAAAACGCAGGCACTAGAAATAAGCACGTATACCCACGCTGATTTGTGTATCGGTATCGGCGTCAGGTGTTTTTGTCGATGAAAACTCAACGTTAGCAGACCAATGTTCACTGATTGCAAACCCAGACCAGACATCAGTTGTGGCGATATAAAAATCGCCACCGATTTGGTGTCTGACATTTGCGGTGAAACCTGTTCTGAAACCGCTTAAAGGTTCCCAATGAGTACCTGCGCTTACACCTATTCGCACCTGAGTGTTGTCCAACAAATCGTTGTTGTTGATGAGGTCAAACTCACCAAACGCGAAGAGAACGGGGAGTTTTGGTTGATGTTGTAAGGCTATGCCTGCCCCAGCGTTAAAAGTGAATTGGTGGCTTGCAGTGGCATTAGGTTTGTCCCACTCAACGGTGGTGTGCCAAGAGACGGGTTTGTAGAATCTACCAATGGGCTCTACTGACTGGATACTTGCCAGGGTTACCCGTTTAAGGAAAAACTCGTTGTTACCCCTATCATGAGCAACGCTGACACCACCGAGCTCTATTGCAGCTTTATCATCAAAGCCTGCGCTTGGATCGCGAAAGTCGTGATAAGCAGGTCTAAAACTGAGTTCCACGATATCAGCACTGTTGTCAGAAAAACGATAACGTAATCCAATGCGGGAGGTACCGTGTCCGTCTACCGGTGTGCTCTCAGGTCTTGCAATGTCGGGAACCACAGACTTGATGCCTAATTTACTGCGACGCGATAAAATGGCTTTTTCCCGCGTACCGCTACCCAGTGCGCTGGGATCGGTTTTCAAGCGATTGTAGCGTTCATAGTCTGACAGTAAATCGAGGATAGCAACTTGCTCCCCCACCGACCGTGAGTTGAGTTGTGAGTCGATACTGGAGAGATCGTCGTTAAGCGCTTTTAATGCTATCTGCAGGTCGTCCTCACTCATGTTTGCTTGCCGTGCCCTAAGCGTACGAATAGCAGATGGTACAAACCGAGGCTCGTTAGCTAAGTCTTTTTGCTCCAATGCCCTAATGGTATCTACCGGAATTGTCCACCAGTTAAATTCATCGGTTAGCGGGTTATCCGGGTAGGCAACTTCTAGTAGTGACAAAAGATGGTAAGAACAGTTTTCGCTAAAAAAGAAGTAGTCAAAATGACTAATAAGCATTTCATAAGCGTGCCGCAATACTAAGTCGACGGAATCTTGATCAAGATCCAGTTCGTATTCCCATGTGTCCCTGTTTTCTATCTGACCATATTCTCGTAACTTAATATGATACGGGAGCATTCTGAATCGCCCTTCGAAACCACCACTTAAACCTTTAACGGCGTAGGTAAACGCAGGGACATTCGCAGGGACATCCGCAGCGAAGTTAAGACTCATGTTCAATAGACGGGATTCGGGCTTTTGGTTTTTTTTATCAATTCGCAGCAGAGTATGTCCGAAAGCGGAAGACGGGCTATTCGGATGTGCTGTAGGAAAGACCAAAGTCAGAACGCTAGCATCTAAATAATTAACATAGCGTTCGAACTCAGGGCAGTCCTGTTGTGGCACGAGCAAATCAAATTCAGGTAGTTGTTCGCTTAACCAGACTTTACGAGCGATGAATCTGCAGTGAGCTGTCAGTCTAAGTGGTGGTTTTGGTTCTGTCGAAAAGAGAGCGGCAAGGGTGGCGTTGAGTTCAGCCTCTGGGGAAGCTTTACCCTTGTCTGACATAAAGAAGTGCGCAGAATCTACCTGGCTAAGCCAAGTAACAGAGCTCGCTGGTTTGTAGTGCAGCAACGCACGCCATTGAGCTTTCTCGCTGAGGTTTAGTTGGCTTGCTTGACTAATGAGTGCCCGTAGAGCCGGGTCTTGTTCCGCTAGGAGGCTTAGTTCCACTGCCTCGTCGTATATGCCGTCATCGACTGCGGCCTGCCAGGTAGCGAACTCCGGTTTAGTTATCTCGGTGGAGGCATTCAGTGTAGGTGCGTGAACAGCAACGATCAGAATCAGTGATTGGAGAGCTCGTTGGCTTACTTGCAACACTAGTTTTGTTATCGACACGCTCTAGACGGCTTTACTGTTAAGTTATTGAGTGAAAGCTGCCGCCGTGTGCATTGCTTTTTACGGATAGGGTACAGATGTTTTTTGTTTCACACGGACAGCCCTTCAAAATTGGAGGGCCATCCGGTCGGTTTACTTTACGTCTTAGTTGATAGCGTATTTAGCCAGACTAGAATCGTTCAGCATAGCGATTTCTATGGTTTCAATGACACCCTTTGCATCATCAGAATTTAAAAACAACTGGTCGAAGTTATCCTGAGTCACTTTTTTGAATGCGTCACGGTCTTCGTCAGCGATTCCCATAAGCTCTGCCAGGACGTTTAAATAGTCTCCACCGCCTTGTGCAGCTTCTGAGGATAATTGGTCCATATTGCGGGCAACAAAAATTTCCGTGGCTTCGTCGTTTTGAACTGTCTGAGTTGGATCGCAGCCCATAAGGCCGTCGCCGGTTGTCATGAAAAAGGTATTGGGAACTACCGTATTTAATAGCGCTGCTGCGATGTTAGCGCTTTTACCTTCCTTTCCTTCCATCACAACAGAACCCAAGCCGCAGCCTGCGCCGTCTTCTTGCGCTTGAACGAGCGGGGTGGCAGATACCAGTAGCATTGCGCTACATGCGATTAGCTTCTTCATATTTCGAATCTCCCTATGATCCACTGGTTTGCAGGCTGTACTTCGACAGGGCGGGATCTTCAGACAAGGTGTTGTCTAGAGTTTCCAACCAGGACTGGTGGTCGGTTGTTACACCGCCAAACAGTTCGTCGTAGTTAACCTGTGCTAGGTCATAAAACCGCTGTGTGTCCGATTCCTGAATTTGCATAATCTCAGCGAGAGACTGAAGATGTTCGCCGCCACCTTGAGCCGCATCTCGAGCGATGTTGTCGAAATTGATAGCAACAAAAACGTTGCGTTGGAACTCGGCGGTTACAACGGTCTCGCCATTGCAACCCATGCTGTCAAAGGACAGGCCAAACAATTGGGTACTGGATGAAACATTTGTTGTAACGGCCATTACATGGGCTGCCAAGCCAGATTGCCCTGCGAAAACCTGCTGACCTAAGCCGCAGCCAGGCCCGTTGTCTGCGAGAGTGGCTCCTGAGGATGCCATTAATAACGGCACCACGAGAAGAGGTATTTTTCTATTTATCAACGAACGTATCCTATTGGTTGAATTGAGCAAGAAGTTGCATGATCAACCACGAGCTTAGTCTGTGTCAACTAAACCATAAGGCTATAATTATTAAAAAACTCTCCAGTCACGGAACGTCAACATACGGTTTAGTCTTCTGTCAAAAACGTGGCGAGTCATAGGTGTGGGCATTACGACAGCAGCGCTTTTATTGATAAGTTTGCATCCACGTTAGGCCTTGGCTAGTGTCTCCGCTTCTGGGTTTGTATTCAGCGCCTAAGAATCCACTCCATCCCATATCGTCAATCGATTTGAACAGGTTCTGAAAATGTACTTCGCCAAGATCCGGTTCACCTCTGTCCGGGACCGCCGCAAACTGAATATGACCCACGGATGAGAGGTTGTCGGAAAGCCGACGGGCTAAGTCACCTTGCATAATTTGGATGTGATAGCAATCGAACATGACCTTAATATTGTCGTGGCCTACCGCCTTGATGGTGTTAACGGCAGATTCAATGTTGTTCAAGTGATAGTTAGGTGCATCGTAGTGGTTTAACGGTTCAATGAGAATTCGTATGTTGTGCTTATTCGCAAGAGAGCAGGCGTAGTCAAGATTTTCTCTGAACGTATTTTCAGACGCCTCACCTTGATCGGTAAAACCCGCCATAACGTGCACATTTTGACAGTTGATAGCCGTAGCATATTCAACGGCCTGAGCGATGTACTCTCTAGCTTCGTTCTCCCGACCAATAACCGCCGAAAGACCGTTATCCCCTTTTTCTACATTGCCTCGTTGCGTATTCAATCCAACCATAGGCAGCTCTGTCTCATTCAGTGCATCGATAACATCAAGCGTGTTTACCTCATAAGGGAAATGACACTCCACGGCCTGAAAACCTGCAGATTTTGCAGCAAATATAGCTTTGGGTAAGTCAAGCTCTGTCCAAAGAAAGCCTAAGTTAGCTGAGAATTTAGTCATAGTAGATGTCGGGTTAAGAGTTTATTTGTGAGGAGTGTGCCTAGGCACAAACCGCCAAGAGAATAGTTAGAGTGGTTGTCTTTTTTTAAGTTTGATTCGTATGATATTGCGGAACTTCAACAGCTCTGGAAATTGATGAAGAAAGGCAATTTTTTTATCTGATATCGTTTTGGGTGTTAACGGTTTGCTCCGCAGAACAAAATGCACGAAAACCTCTGCAGCATCTTCAACGGGGTTCGTGGCTGCATAGTCACTGACGAAGTGAGATTGGTACTTTTCATAGAACTCGTAAACTTCTTCTTCGTTCTCTGCATCTTCGTCGGCTAGAGCTGATGGATTGTCTTGGATAATATCAGCCCAGAATTCATCATAATATTGATTGATGTAAGATTCCGGGTAGGTACAGCCTTCAGTAATCCAGTAGTTTTCGCAGCTTTCGTATTCGGTTAAATCCACCTGCGTTGCGTTTAAAAATGCGATGTGTGCGAATTCATGAATGATGGTGTGTATGAAGTCCTTATTATTCTTGTCGCTGTAGTCGGCAGGGTCTATTGCGAAATTCCATTTTTCAACTTCATCATCGTTGAGTACGACAAAGGCGAGGGTGTTGTCTGCACCGTCTGTCGTTACATGGTATTCGACGACCTCCTTACTTAAGAATTCGCTGGGCAAGATGCTCAAGGCTACCGACCAGATCTCCCGATAGTTTTCTTCATTGGCGGGTTCTAGATTGCTTATAGCGCTTAATTCGAGGGACTTATTCACCGCGTACTTAGCAATCTCCCGGCTATCGATTTCATCAGTATCGATGTCATCGTGTCCTTGGAAGTCATCGGCAATGAATGAATCAAGTCCTGAATAAAAAGAATCGTACTGAATGTCGCATTCTTCATCACTGAGTTCGGTGCAATCGAAATAGCAGCTGTTTTCGATTTCATCGTATCCTTCTCCAACGTAGCAGCCGTTCTCATCCAATATTAACTTGGCATCCAGTTGCGCGAAAGTTGGTTTGTCCTGTGTCGTGGCGCAACCGGAAATGACAAGCAAAATAAGTATGCCGGTTAAGACTTTACTGACACGGTTGTATAAGTGATACATAGCTAGTCCCAGACAGGTGCCCACGGCACTAATTCTTTATCGACGATACGATAGTTCTGGTGTGTCAACGCATCTATTCGGCTCATGTCAACCGCGGATAGCGTAAAGCTCAAAACATCGAAGTTCGTACGAATATTTTCACGGTTAGTGGACATCGCGTTGACACTGACACCTTTTTGTAAAATCCACCTTAAAACAATTTGCCCGATGGTGACGCCATAGTCTGCCGCTAGTTTTTTTAAGAGGGGGATGTCAAACACCTTTCCTCTAGCCACTGAACAATAGGAAGCCAGAGGGATATCCGTCTCAGTTGAGGCCATCAACAGGGCGTCCTGATTCAGTAAAGGGTGAAACTCAACCTGATTGGTGACAATGGGGCTGTCTGTCAGCGTTTTGCAGCGCCTGAGCATTGCAGCGGTAAAATTGCTGACACCTATATGGCGGCAAAGGCCGGCTTGCTGCACTTCCAGAAGGAGTTCCAAAGCGGTATCAATGTGTCCGTCGGCAGGTGGCCAGTGCAATAGCAGTACATCGAGTTCGTTCACCCGCAGTTTTTCTAAACTCTGCTCAACCGACGGGCGAAAGTGCTTGGCGGAAAACTTATCGACCGGCACTTTGCTGGTTAGAAAAAGTTCATCTCTCGGAATGTCGCAATGCGAAATCGTCTCTGCAATGTCCTGCTCATTATCGTAGAACTGAGCGGTATCTATGGCCCTATAACCAATCTCCAATGCTGTTTCTAAAGCGCGGCAAAGCTTATCGCCCTTAAGCGGGAAGGTGCCGAATCCGCGTTCGAAATTTTGCTGAAAATACACGTGGGGCTCCTAAATTGTGGAAAGCCGTGCTCGATTTCCCGGTGAACACCGCGCAGGTTCTCCCACCCGGATACCACCTACTATAAGCGATAAGAGCATGATTCTAAATACAATAATAGTGAGCATCGGTGTGAATGTGCTTCACAGGGTGGTGACGACCTAGGTAGAATGAAAGCAGAGTTACTCATATGCGCCATCAACTATAAAGCTTAATTCAGGCAACCACTTATGTCCTCTGCAAAATCCCAGGAAATCAGCACGCATGACGCGCTTGACGATGAAAGAAATCAGTCGATTCTGATTTACATCAATGGCGAGCTTAAACCCAGAAGCGAGGCAACTGTTTCGGTCTACGACAGTGGTTTTATGTTGGGGGACGGAATGTGGGAGGGTATGCGTTTGTATGATGGCGTGTGGGCATTTTTTGAGGAACACATGGATCGTTTGTTTAATAGCTGTAAGGCCGTGTCATTAGATGTTGGTATGGACAGGGAGGGGGTTAGCCGCGCACTTGCACAGACAGCTGAGGCGAACAACATGCACACTGATGTTCACTGCAGGCTTATGGTTACTCGTGGTGTTAAAGCGAAGCCTTTCCAACATCCCGCACTATCACGAACTGGCCCAACCTTCGTCATCATTATGGAACATTCCAAGCCATCACCTGGCTTGCAAGGGCAGGGCATCCGATTGGCAACGGTGCCTCAGGTGAGAGGTCTACCTATGTCACAGGATGCAAAGTACAACTCTCATTCGAAACTGAATTGCGTACTGGCCTGCTTACAAGCTGAACAGGCAGGCGCTGATGAAGGGTTGATGCTTGACCCACATGGCTTTGTTAACACCACTAACGCCTGCAATTTCTTTATCGTTCGCAAAGGGCAGGTGTGGACCTCTACCGGTGACTATTGCATGAACGGCGTCACCCGACAAAAGGTTATAGATGTCTGCAAGGCCGATGGTATTCCGGTGTTTGAACGAAATTATTCTCTGGTAGATGCCGTATCAGCGGACGAAGCATTTCTAACCGGGACGTTTGGTGCACAAACACCGGTCGCCGAAATTGATGGTATAAAAATCGGAAACGGCGACAGACCCGTAACGACTCGAATTCAGGTTCTATACAAACAGCTGATCAAAGCGCATGTCAAGCAGATGAACTAGTTCGATAGGGCTGAAACTACCCGTTTGCCGCTCGTGTCAATGGCACAACATCGCAGGGCTGCAGTGCTAAGAAACTGACAGTGCACACCTTTTTTGCAGAATATTATTTGCGCCGGATTTTTAATCATTCATGTCAGTATTGCCGAACATTAGATGCCATTGATGAAAGCCGAGAGCCTCTCGCTACAATTGAACATGCATTGCAAGCGCAACGATTAATTGAGGCATTGGTAGAATCTGCCGAACATAAGGTTCAAGTGACCATAAACCATTCGCTTTAAACACTATGAAACCTATTAACGTTGCCAAATGAGGATATCGACGTAGTCGATATTTGCCTGCCGCCTCAAATGCACAAAGAAGCGATATTGCTGGCGTTGGATGCAAGAAAGCATGTTATATGTGAAAAGCCATTGGTGCCATCGCTGGCAGATATCGATGACATTATTGCCGCGTGCAAAGTATCTTCTTGCCATGTTATGCCTGTCTTCCAGTATCGTTTTGGCAATGATCTATCAATATTAAATACGTTAATACAAAGGGGTGTCGCGGGCTCCGCATTAGTTGCAACAATAGAAACTCATTGGAATAGAGATGAAAGTTACTACGCCGTTCCTTGGCGTGGAAAGTGGTCAACAGAATTAGGTGGTGCCATTGTAGGGCATGCAATACATGCACACGATCTCTTAGTACAGCTCCTTGGTCCTGTTGCAAGTATTCAGGCTCAGTTGGCGACTCGGGTTAATGACATAGAAGTAGAAGACTGTGCCGGAGTTGTATTTAAAATGAAAAATGGGGCGCTTGTTACCTCGTCAGTAACCTTGGGTAGTGCATCTGATCAATCCAGACTACGACTATGTTTTAGCCATATGACGGCTCAGAGTTCTTTGTCTCCTTACAATCCTGGTGCACAGCCGTGGACATTCAAGGCTCGAAACAATGCAAAGCAAAGTGTTATCGACGAAATTGTCATGAATCATGAACCGCATCGAGAGGGATTTGCCCGTCAATTTGAACTGGCGTATGAGGCCTTTACCCATCATGGAACTACTCCGGTCACGTTGAACGATGCAAGGTTGTCATTGGACATTATCAGCGGTATTTACCGCTCAGCAAGAACGGACGGCGTCGTCTCCTTACCCATAGTCAAAGAGAATGCTGAGTATCGGGGGTGGATTCCAAAACTATAGATGCGAATAGCTATCTTTTTATTTCCAGTAGCAAAGCGGCGATCTACAGCAAATTGGCTCAATGCTCGTGTCATGCAACTGACGCTGGCCAGTTTCGCCCTCCGGGCCATAGCATTGTTCTGTTTGGTCAAAGCTCAGGAGTTGACCGGATAACACGCCATGCTGCTCGCGAAATCCCATTAGGTTAATTTATCATTGCCAGCGCAGATTAATCGCTCGATGAGATGATCATCGGGGTTGCAATGGAATTTGCCCCAAGCCGGTTTACGTGCTTTATGTGATTGTAATACCTGGACTTACTGGGCAGTGGGCTGTGAGCACTCCCTGCTTTCGCAGTTTAAATCCTTTTGAAATAATCAATGGCGTCTATGCTTTTATGGCTCGTTTCAGGGGTGTTCTTGTGCCCCAAAGCGTTGGCAAAAAGCCATTCGTAGGATGCTCCAACCTGTCCTATAAACCACCATTGAAAGTCATCGAACCTATCCGCGGCGTGGCACAATGTATGACAGTATTGTGTGGGAGGCGATTCAATGTTGTCGGCCCCAAATGTCCTTAATCAACACGATGCTCAGGTGCTAATGGCCTACTCCTGTTGGCGCGATCAACTGGCCCTTTAATCGTCTATCGTTGGCTGGATTCGTTTCTATTTGTGCTTTAAGAGGCTGTTCAAATTTGAATGGCTGATGGCACAAGTGTCTTTGTTGACTCTAAAGTAATAATAAAAATTATGTCATTTGAAGTTCTGGGATTATCATCTGAAGTCTTGAAGGCAGTTACTGAGGAAGGCTATGACACGCCTACGCCTATTCAGCAAGCTGCCATTCCACTTGTGCTACGTGGCGTCGATGTTATGGCGAGCGCGCAAACAGGCACTGGTAAAACAGCGGGTTTTACATTACCCATGCTACAACGGCTCTCGTTATCCGAAAGGCCGGTCAGGGTTAAAAAAGGCCCCCCTCCCGTGCGTGCGCTGGTGCTGACACCTACACGTGAACTAGCCGCGCAAATCGCAGAGAGTGTCTCCACCTACGGTAAGTATCTGCAGATACGATCTGCAGTCGTGTTTGGTGGGGTCAGTATTAATCCGCAAATTAGTCAGCTACGCAAAGGCGTCGATATCCTGATCGCTACCCCGGGAAGACTGCTCGATCATGCCGGTCAGAACACTGTGGATTTATCACGCCTCGAAATTCTCGTGCTCGATGAGGCTGATCGTATGCTCGATATGGGATTTATACATGATGTCAAACGTGTTCTGGCCTTATTACCTGAATCCGCACAAAGGCAGAATTTATTGTTCTCAGCCACTTTCTCCAAGGATATAAAGCAGTTGGCTGGCAGAATGCTCAATGATCCGCAACTTGTTGAGGTCGCTCCTCAAAACGCGACAGCCGATCGCATCGAACAGCAAGTGCATTTGGTGGACAAAAGTCGAAAGCGGGAATTACTGTCACGCATGATTCGAGACGAGGATTGGCGACAGGTGTTGGTATTTACCAGAACAAAGCATGGCGCTAACCGTCTGGCTGAACAGCTGAGTAAGGAAGGCCTGTCTGCTGCTGCCATCCATGGAAATAAAAGTCAGGGTGCACGAACTCGCGCGCTTGCCGGTTTTAAAGAGGGTAAGCTGCGGGTGCTGGTTGCAACTGATATCGCGGCGCGAGGATTGGATATAGATCAGCTGCCTAATGTCGTGAATTTCGAACTACCCAATGTCCCAGAAGATTATGTCCATCGGATCGGAAGAACCGCCAGGGCAGGTATGTCAGGCAAAGCCGTATCACTAGTGTGTGTCGATGAGGCAAAGTTGCTCCGTGACATCGAAAAACTCATCAAGCGTGAACTCCCGCGCATTCATGTTGAGGGTTTTGACGTCGACCCTAACATTAAAGCTGAGCCTATTCGCAAGACTTCAAAGCCAACACCGGGCCCTGGGCAAGGGCGTGGCAGAAGGTCCCGGGATCGCAACGCGGGGAAGAAGCCTTCGGTGGGTGCCCAGGGCTCGGCAGGGCGAGGTGCAAGTCGGCGCAGAAGAGGGGCATAAAAACCCGGTCGTTAACCTTTGGAATTAGCGTCGTAGCCCTGTTTCGAACACCCCTTGAGGCAGGTATAGTGTCCTGAAGAGAGCTGGCGATGTCGCCGGCACATCGTGTCCGCACAGAGGCTACATTATGACGCTCTACCATCAGGATCTTGGCATTGCGAAAGATATCGAGGTTGTCGATAAATTTCTCGATTTAGAGGGGCTTTTTTTAATCGATGCCGGTTGCGGCAGCATGGCCTTAAGCCGCTCATTAGCTGAGCGTGGTGCGCGTGTGCTTGGCATCGATCCTGATCCTGTGCAGGCTAAGAAAAACCGTGAGGCCGACACGATTGCGAACGTGGGGTTCGCAGAAACTGGGGCTGACAAAATCCCCGTTGAAAGCGGATCCGTTGATGGTGTTCTGTTCTCTTACAGTCTCCATCACATCCCTCAACATCTTTACCCCGATGTCTTTACAGAGCTGCGCCGTATACTCAAACCAAATGGCTTTGTGTTCGTCATGGAACCCGTAGCATCGGGTGAATTGAATGAAGTCATGAGATTGTTTCATGAGGAAGCACAAGTCAGACAGGCAGCTCAAGAAGCGTTAGATGTTTACGGCATTCCACATTTTGAACAATCCTGGGTAATCGAATACAAAAGAATTGCTGAGTATTCGTCGTGGGAAGACTACGAAGCGAAATACGTCGGCTCTTCCTACAATTCGGGTAGCTACACTGCAGAAGATGTAAAACACCCGACAGTTAAAAAGCGATTTATCGAATTGGGCGAACCCCTGGGGTATAAGTTTGAATGCCCTATGAAAGTGACGTTAATGCGTGGTCTGCTTAGCGCACCGGTTTAATAGATTTACGAGTTGGTTGCCTTCGTTTGCCTTAGGACTACTTTGCAATGACGTCACAAGCTATAGAACGTGTCGACGTATTTGTCGTTAAAGCCCCGCTGGATGTCCCCTTTGCCTTTTCACAAGGATGGGTGCACCAAAGAGCTGCCACCTTGGTACGCATAACGACGAAATCTGGTATCCAAGGTTGGGGCGAAGCGTTTGCACAAGGTTTGGAGCCGCCTGAAATTGCGGCTGCTGCGGTGTCACATGCTTTGGTACCGCGCATCTTGGGTCAAGACGCGCTCAGTCCTTCAGTCATTTGGCACACCCTTTACAACCAGACACGCGACCACGGACGCAAAGGCTCGGTTATGTCCGCTATAAGCGCTGTTGATATCGCTTTGTGGGATATCTGTGGCAAGCACCATGGCGTGCCTATAAATACCTTGCTGGGTGGTGCGTTCAGGCAATCCGTTCAACCTTATGCAACCGGTTTTTATCGATTGAGTGGGCAAGGTGAATCACCCAGATTAGCTGATGAGGCCTTAGGACATAAAGAGTCCGGTTTTCGAGCTATGAAAATTAAATTGGGTTTTGGTGTTCGAGATGACATAGCGGTTATGCACTCTATTGTTAAGGCTTTGGACGATACATCAATTGAACTTATGGTCGATGCTAACCACGCTTACGGTCGGCGTGATGCCATCCGCTTAGGGCAGGCGTTACAAGACTTCGATTTGCGTTGGTATGAAGAACCTGTGGTACCGGAAGACATAGAAGGCTACGCAGAACTTCGAAGGCGACTAGATCTGCCCATCGCTGGCGGTGAGAATGAGCACAGTGGTTATGGTTTTAATGCCTTGTTCCGCGCGGATGCATTAGACGTGGCTCAACCGGATCTGGGGTCATGCGGCGGTTTTACTGCTGCTAAAGATATCCTGGGCATGGCACAGGCCAACGGCGTTATGGTGAACCCGCATGTATGGGGTACAGCCATTGCGCAGGCAGCCTCGCTCCAGTTTATTTCTGCAATGCCAGTGGCTCATCACTCATTGTTCGCTGCAGAGCCCTTGCTGGAATACGATATTTCCAGTCACCCCTTCCGGCTCGATCTTATCGACGAGCCTTGGCAAATGGTGAATGGCCGTGTGGCGATACCCACCAAGCCCGGATTGGGAATTGACATCAATATGGACACAATAGAGCGGTACAAAACACAGTCAGATAGCTTTGTCGTATCGTGATCAGAGCAGGCGTAGATTGGGGGTCGAGCTCTTTCCGGGCCTATCGTTTTGATGAGCAAGGTTCTGTAATCGATAGCATCGCCAATGCGTCTGGACTTCGCGAAATTAACGGTGAGTCTACATTGCGCTTTGAAGAAATCCTGTTCGATAACATCGGTCATTGGTTATCCACAGGCGACAGTATTTTGCTATCTGGAATGATAACCAGTAAAGCGGGCTGGGTTGAAACTTCGTACCTGACATGCCCACAAGACGTCTCGGAACTCGCAGATCATGCAAAGAGCATGGATATCAACGGATGTCACTTGTTTTTCCTGCCCGGAATAAAACAAACTGAGCCCGTTGCCGATGTCATGCGTGGTGAAGAGTTGCAATTACTCGGCGCAAGTAATAACACCGGACATTGTACTATTGTGTTACCAGGAACCCATTCGAAATGGGCGCAAATGAACGGTTCTACGCTTAGTGCATTCAGAACAATCATGACGGGTGAGCTGTTTGCGCTTATTCGTCATCAGTCATTGGTTGGTGCCATTGCAACATCAGATGCCTACAATGAAGATGAGTTTATAAAGGGTGTGCAACAAGGCTACGGTTCTGACACGGTTCTCAGTGAGTTATTCACTTTACGTTCCTCTGTACTGTTGGAGCAGTTAACGGCCTCTTCAGTACATTCCAAACTGTCCGGGCTACTAATAGGGCGGGAAATAAGAGAAGGGCATCTGCTGATGGGTGACGATTCCGACTCAGTGATCTTGGTGGGGGCGGATAAGCTGTGTGAATTGTACAAGGTTGCTTTTAAAACTCTGGGAACCAAGGTCACTCAGTTTGAAGGTGAAGCTGCAGTACTAGGTTTTCAATTAGTCGCAAACTCTTTGCTAAAGGATGATTAATTCAATGTCTAGTGCTTCAGCATTGTGGGAAGAAGTTCTGACTCAGTTACCGCTCATTGCAATTCTCAGGGGCATACAACCAGAAGAGGCACTGAGTGTTGCTGAAGCCCTGCACAGTTGCGGTTACAAATGCCTAGAAATTCCCTTGAATTCTCCACACGCCTTCAAGACAATCGAAATCATAGCGCGTGAATTTGGCACTCGTATGTTGGTTGGCGCTGGTACTGTGCTTAATGCTCAAGCTGCTACCGACACCTTGTCAGCCGGCGGGCAAATTGTAGTATCACCCAACCTAGATGAAGAAGTTGCACAAGCTTGTCGTCATCACGAATGTATTTATTGCCCCGGGGTGGCGACACCTAGCGAAGCGTTTTATGCACTAAAGCTAGGTGCCTCAGCACTGAAATTATTTCCGGCTGAACTCATTACTCCAACGGTTGTGAAAGCCATGCGGGCCGTTCTGCCATCTGATGCTATTGTGTTACCCGTGGGTGGGATTTCACCTGGCAATATGCACGACTATTTGAGCGTCGGGTCAAATGGCTTTGGTCTAGGTTCAGGGCTATACAAACCCGGTAAGTCTATTGAAGACATAAAAAAAGATGCCAACGGGTATGTTGCTGCTATGCAAAAAACGTAACTAGACTGTACCTGAATAGTTAATCTATTAACTTACCTATCCCTAACAAGAGAGTGTCATGGCCTATCACTGCTTTGAAGTGGAGATCACCTCCTATGTCGCGCATGTAAAGTTCTGTCGGCCAGACAAGCGTAACAGCATGACGCCTGAGTTCTGGAATGAGTTCCCAAGGCTGATCGATAAGCTTGATAGTTCTGGCGACGTAAGAGTCATTGTTCTGTCCTCTAGCGGTCCCCATTTTACCGCTGGTATGGATCTGTGCGTTTTCGCTGGAGCGTCCAAGGATTCAATAAGCGCTAGCAACGTTCAGATCCGTGCAGCGAAATTTTATGACACGGTAAAACGTTTACAAAATACCTTTTCGTGTTTGGCGCAAGTACGCGTGCCCGTATTAGCTGCTATTCAAGGTGGTTGTATTGGTGCCGGTGTAGATTTGGCAACAGCGTGTGATATGCGATATGCAAGTAAAGAGACATTCTTCACCATTCAAGAAACAAATATTGCGATGACCGCCGATGTCGGCACGTTTCCCAGGCTCGGTAAGTTAATTCCAGACGGCATTGTGAGAGAACTTGCGTACACAGGCCGTAGTATGCCTGCGGAGGAAGCTCATCGTTGGGGATTGGTTAATGCAGTTTATGATTCACACGAGGATATGCTTGAGGGCGTCATGAACATTGCCCACTCGATTGCCACAAAGGCGCCCATGGCGATTTTTGGTTGTAAGAAAATGATCCAGTATTCGCAAGATCACACAGTGGCTGACACGCTGGACTATGTGGGAATATGGAATGCAAGCTTTTTTAACAAGGCTGAAATAATGGAGTCGATGATAGCCAAGCAAGAGAAGCGCGAGCCAAATTATAATGCCTTGCCGTCTAAGGCACTTGCGCATGAAGATACTGATCTTGCGCAAATAGAGTAAACGCAGATGCCCGGTTCAAGTCGTGAAGACACGTACTTCTCGTTAGAAAATGTAGAAGCACAGCCATATCCATTTATTAATATCGATTGGACACAAGATGCGTTGTTGACATCTGTCTTGCGTCAATCGTGGTGCAGTCAGTATGCCGAGTACTTAGGTGCAAAAAAGGCAGCCGACTTGGTGGAGCATTTACACAGTACCGGTAAAGTCTATGAACATGATCCGGCCGGTACGCTTATCGCAGGAGACGGAAATAGGCCAGTCGGCGTAGCCGCTATTCGTAAGTTGCCAGAAATCTCGCTGGTCACCTTGTACGAGGTTATTCCGGATTATCAGAGGAGGGGTGTGGGTCATCAATTATTGAAAGCACTTTGCACGGTGTCCGGGCCAGTGGTGGCCCACGTGTCCATACATCGTCCCTGGTTGGTCGCCGTGTATGAGCGGTACGGTTTTCACCGCTTGGGGACAGAGCACGTGGATCATTTTGGTCACAACTTACCCTTTCAGATTGTTGCCAGAGCCTGAAAGGCGGGCAGTGCGTTGCGTCGTCTGTAATCGGTTGTATGTCGCGTTTAGATTCCTTCAAACTGGCACTTTTAGATGGTTTGTTGCACGATAGCGTGGCACTCTACCTATCTCGCATTCAAAGTAGCGCTAGATTCAAGTAAGTGTCTGGTTTTAAATCCTATTTTTCTGGCTAGCTGGTGTGAAAGATGTCCAAAGAGTCTGAACCTACCCCCAATCATGCCTCTGCCCGGAGTGCCGGTGGTGACCTGGCCTCGGGGCCTGTGCAGTGGCGAAAGGCAGATGAAGTCATGCGACTCTCCCGCCTAGGTTCGTTTCACCAATGCAGGCTCTCATTCATGCGCATCCTCACGCGGCGCATGCAAAGAGACAAATGGCAACTGAGTCATCGTGAGTTTGCCATTGATAGCGCGGGTGTCGGCTATGCGGTGTACAGCATGCAGGGACCGGATCGCACGTATTCGTTAGTTGCGTTTGCTCATGATTTGCCAGATGAACTTCGTTCTGATCGTGTTATCGCGACAGCATGGGACGCAACCTTTGCGCTGTTTGATGGAATACCCACGCAACAAGATATCGAGCGGCTTCAAATCAACGTTCCTGTTCAGGAAGCAGGTAGGCTTAGCCCAACTGAACTGACCTTGTCACGGGCTAATCGTTCTGTACGTCTGTGGGAGCATGTGGTATCCGAGTTGGCTGCGGGTCGACAACCGGACACTAAGCTAATCGATTCTGTTGGCTACCTTATGCGTACAACGGCGGTCTATGGTTCCGGGAAATTCGGCGCATCGGATCGCACTGAGATTTCATCACGCGCTGAATTTGACGCACCTTTCCAAGCTGAGATGCTAACCGTCTATTTAATCCGTACCTTTGTGCGCGATCTCGTTCAGCATATGGCGAACTGTCGTGGCGGCAGCGCGGCGGCTACATTGTCGCCTGAGATTGCCCGACGCTTGGGAATTGGCAACTCAACCGGATTGGGTATGGCGCCGTTCTTAATTAATCATCCTCAATTGTTTAACAATTGGATTGTAGTAAGAGAAGAAGCGATCATGCGGGTGCGAAATCAGCCGGCTGCAACCGTTGAACAATCGCGTTGTTTTTTAGATTTGCTGGATAGAAGCATACAGTCGTTCGACTTGTGGCATAGCGAGCACCCATTGCAAGCAGAAAAAATTTCGGCGTTGCAGGATGATATTCGCCTTTTACGGCGGCAGGCTCGTATTCAGGATTTCACTGGCGGATACCCTTGGAATGCTTTGTTTGACTGGGCAACTGAGGCTGTTGGAATAGAGGCACAGGAATGTCTAGCATCGCTAATACTGGAACCGTACGCAGATCTAGTTGATGGCCTTGATTTGTGCATGTCGTCCCCTGAGTCAGGAATTTTCAGAATAGACGGATCAATGAATGTAGGTGCTCTGTCTGCGATTATTCAAGAAAACTATTCCTGGGCCTTGTCTATAGATTGGAAGGAGCCGGGCAATGCAGCTCGAGCCTGGTATGTCTCGGAAGAGAAACTTGAACCTCGACTGGGCGAGAGGTACGAGGAACCGATTGCAGATTATGAGCAACCACTGGCACCCGCTAGGGATATAGCGGCGTTATACGAAACTATTAAGAACGTGCAAGCAAGCAAATTGACTGCCGAGCTCCTGATGGAGCAACCGGCGCTTCGATACGCGGTGAGGCGGGTCCAATTGTGCGCCAAAGCCCCTTATGCGGAAATTCGAGACAACACGATCAGTGAACAGCTCATTCCCTTCGATATGCTGCGCTGTAAGTTGTCTTTCTTTGGCGCAACTCATTTCGATCCAAGATCAGATCGGTGGTTAAGAATATGTCTTTATGCAAACGCGCCTTATCCCGAAGAGCTTGTAGAGGGAGATGCTGACACCTGGGTATACCCAACGCTTCACGCAGCAACCTAAAGCCGACTAACTCTAGCATCGTTATTCATGATTGATCTCTCCAGCAATGAAGCTGCCTCATTGGTAAAGCTCGCAGCACGTGGCGCTGGTTACCCATGGGGCGTGGCCGAAGAATCTGCGTACGCGTCGCGGTGGTATTCAACTCAAGAAATAGATGGCCTGTCACTGTTTGCCGCTTTATTTCATTGGTCAGATGACTACGCTACTGAGGACTTAAGCATTCGTCGTGAAGGCGATAAATGGAGTGGACAGAGTGGTCAACTGTGTCCTCTTTTGGCTGGCTGTGCAGTCACTGATTTTGCTGATCTGCTTGACTCAGGGCGCACGTTGGTACTTGAGCAAGTCGTATGTGCAGCTGTTTTGCTGCCATTTCTAGTACAGGTTTCCTCACAACTACAAAAGAGTGTGGAAGTTCGGTGGGAAGTAGAATGGCTCGTATGTAATGCAGCTAAGCCTGAGGTTGTCACAAGCACCGAGCAAGCGCGTGTGGAGTTTTCCTCTCATTATGCACCGATTACATTATCCATCAGTTGTTCGGAGTCGACAACTGAGCACGGGAAGACTTGGTCTTTAAAAAGCTCGCCGCGCGTCAGTAGCGATGTTAGTGTTGTTCAATTACTGAGACAGTTTGCACACCGCACTTATGCCCCCGCAACTGAGCAGTCTAGATTGTCCGGCGCCGGAGCAGGTACAAGCGACAACGATTGATACTCAACCGCAGAAAATCCCCATATTTGCTACTGTAGAGGGAGAATGCTTATAACGCTTATTTTTACGGTGTAGAACATGACTAATTACTCCACAAGGAACATTGGTAGCACCACTCTGGAAGTCACTGAGCTAGGGCTGGGTTGTGCAGCTATGGCAGGTAACCACCGGCCGGTTCCAGACGAGGACATTGCAGGCGCAATAGAGGAGGCGCTTAATAGTCGCATTCGCTATGTCGATACAGCTCCTTTTTACGGATTCGGTCGCTCAGAACACTTCGTGGGGGCTGGGCTACGTCACCATAACGATTACGTACTTTCAACAAAAGCGGGTCGCTTGTTAGCACCGGGATACCCGCAAGATTCAAGTGCA
Source organism: Granulosicoccus sp. (assembly GCA_045110515.1). Lineage (GTDB taxonomy): Bacteria > Pseudomonadota > Gammaproteobacteria > Granulosicoccales > Granulosicoccaceae > Granulosicoccus. The sequence goes on from JBGCGD010000018.1 coordinate 20,326, forward strand.
GGGGAGTGGCCAGGAAGTTTTCCGTTTCATCAAATCTATGACTACAGTTACGATGGTGTTATGCGTTCCTACGAAGATAGCCTTCAGCGCATGGGGGTCAGTAACATCGATATTTTACTGTTGCACGATATCGGAGTGATGCAGCACGGTGAATCAGCAAACAAAGCATTGTTTGCTGATGCCATGAGTGGGGGCTATAAAGCCTTAGATGAATTGCGTTCAGCAGGTGATATAAAAGCTATTGGACTGGGGGTGAATGAACGCGAGGTTTGCATTGATGCTATGCAGCACGGTCATTGGGATGCTTTCCTTTTAGCAGGAAGATATACACTGCTAGAGCAACAACCCATGCACGACTTATTTCCTGCGTGTGAAAAAGCCGGTACATCCATCATACTAGGTGGGCCTTTTAATTCCGGAATACTGGTTGGGGGGGACACGTGGAATTACGCGAAGGCACCACAAGCTGTTGCGGATAAAGTGTCTGCCATTTCCCGAGTATGTCAGTCACATGGCATTCCGCTACCGGCTGCAGCCTTGCAGTTTCCATTGGGTTCCTCTTTGGTATCAAGTGTTATTCCCGGACCACGCTCCCGATCAGATGTTAAGCAAATAATCGATTGGTTTGATTTAGACATACCCACGTCTATGTGGTCAGACTTAAAGTCTGAGGGCTTGTTGGACGAGAGTGCCCCGGTGCCGGATTTAAAATGATTCTACTTCCGCTCAAACCTGATCGCTTCAAATGGGCGAGAGCATTAACACCACTGCGCTTTCATAAACGCCCGGAGTGACGCCATCAAAATCAGCTTTGTCTACCCGCATGCGAGTTAAGTAGTTAGGACTGATGCCACAACCATTGCCCGTATTGAACGAGTAGGAATTACGCGATGGTCTGCCGGCTACAAGCTGTTCGCCGGAGCTAGGGTTGTTATAGTCTTGCCAGAACAAGCTAAATGGCACTCGATCGCCGATATCATTGGTAAGATGAAAAGTGTTGGAATTGTTCTGATCGAGCGCGATGATCCTAAAACCGATCTCCTTGCTTTCTGTCCATGCACAAACAGCGGAGCGGCCCTCCCAATAAGCAGCAAAAGGAGACCATGAACCCAGATGGAGGTTTCTGACAAATTCGAGGCCACCAGCTACAGCGCCCTTATACGAACATGCAAGTCCCAAGGCGATAATCAGAGCCAGTAACGCAGGCTTCACGCTTTTCATAAACGCAAGTGAGTGTACTACCTAGAATTACTCAGGTTGTACTAGCAGTGTGAGCGTATCCTGATACGTGCCGGGCTCAGCAGAATTGAATTCTTCCGGCGTAACGGTCACCTGAAAGATTGCGTTGGTAGTCCCGTTGCAATTGGTGCTGGCACTGTCACCAATTAAATCAGGGATAGTGCGGTTATAGGTAACCGGGAACGTAGTATCTGTTATCCAATTGAGGGAGTATGCGATATCAGATGTCGTTGTATCAGACTGCAGCACAAAAGAGCCGTTTACTGATGTAATAGAAATATTGTAAGAACCGGTAGAGGAAAAAACACACACAGCATCTGCATCGGTTTTATTGGCATTTAAAACGCCATTAGTGCCGAGAAACAAATCATCCAGATCAGTAATTAAAACTGCGTCTTCCTTGATGATCGTTATGACGGCCGTACCTTCTGAAGTTGCCCCCAGTGTGCCCTCAGTTGCTGCAAACGAATTAAAAGATAGTAGGGATAGGCACGCGATGCTAAGCGCGCTCAGCGGGCAACGTAACTTCCTAGTCCCCCATGTCTTATATTGCATACACTGTGTATCCATAGAAATATCCACTGTTGCACAGCTATCAATTCCTATGCCATGAGGCTTAGCGATTTCCTTATAAAGCTCATGTGCCTGATATTTTTCGGCTATATGTACGCGTTAGCATCAAATGTTAGGCAACTTAGTCAAAAGCAAAGTATGCCTTGTATGTAGATTCGCTAAGCTATTGCGTTTATTGGTAAAAGTTCTAGCTATTGAAAATTTAAACAGAAGTCGCTGTTGATGTTATTTAGAAAATTTTACGTTATCACAGCAATGCCCGGAGCAGGCATGATTAACGTGGCGCTACAGTGTGTAATCAAATGTAAACCGATCGTATTCTCACATCAGGCATCCACACCCGTAGGGCTTCAACATTGGGTGAAGTACACGCAGTGCACAAAATTTGACGCCAATAAACTAAAAAAAGCCACGGCTACCGATGATTAGGGAGCCGTGGCTTCTTGCTAGATATTATTCACTGGCAAGTGCCAGTGGACAAATAACCTATAGATTACTCAGGCTGAACAAGCATTGTTAGCGTGTCCGTGTAACTGCCTGGCTCAGCTGAGTTAAAGTCCGGCGCAGCCACTGAAACTGAGAATGTCGCGTTAGTACCTGCGTTGCAATCTACTGCTGCTGAATCACCAGTAAGGCCTGTGATAGCTGTGTTGTAAACTGCAGTTGTTGTTGTGCCAGCAGTCCAATCAACTGTATATGGTATGTTTGTTGTAGTGCTTGCGTCTGTAAGTTCAAATGTGCCATTGGCCGACGTCAAAGTGATGTTGTAGCCACCTGTTGAGGAGAACACGCAAACATCGTCCGATTGAGTAGCCGTAGCTGTCAAGTTGCCTTGTGCACCTAAATTGATATCATCAAGGTTTGAAATCTGTACCGCGTTTCCTTTTGCGATATTGATGATAGCCGTACCAGTAGACGTTGCTCCAAGCAAACCGTCTGTTGCTGCCATTGCAGAACCAGACATTGCGGTTAGCGTAGCGATCGCTGCTATGCGAAATAATTTCATGTTTTCTCTTACCCTTTAAGTGATGGTATATAGTTAGGTATCAATCTAAGTATCTAGTTGTACTAGTCTGCTTAACTCATAGAACTTTCACAGTAAATTCATCTCTGCGGTGATTATTCACTGCGCATCATCGTTAATGCAGTCATTCAACTCGATGGCAACCATTTAGGGTGAAAGCTGTCTGCATGTACGATGTAATTGTTAACGGATACACCGTGCATAATCTTGCAGATTAATTCTTGAATTGCGACTTTTCTCTCGAAAGGTCCCGCTTATCTATTTCAACTTGCTGATTTGTGTGAAATATTTGGCGAATGTGCCGAGAACCCCATCACAGGAAACTGGGCCGAGTTAGGTCCGTTTTGACGGTAATTGCTCGGTGAAAATTTGAAAGCCCTGCCGAAATACTGACGTAATACATCATGTGTCACAGATTTATGATGACTGATTCACGTTTTAGACTTCATTTTCCCGGTTTACCTACTGTGAATCACTGACTACTGGCGTGAGGAATAGTGCTTGCTATGAGCTCGTACACGGTCATTATATTCACGCCTACGGAGCTTTATGTTCTTTCACTGTCGCCCCATTAATAGCGTTGTCCTTTTCTTGTTTACGTTGTTGGTGCTTATCACAACTGCAAGCACTGCGCAGGCACAAATATCGGTTAGCAAATCGGTATTAGAATTTAATGAAGAAAATCTTATTCAAGACCTAGATGTCACTAACACGGGTGACTTCAAAATATTCTTAAACCTTTCAGTTGCTCAAATTCGGAACCCTCACACAGCTAATCCTGAAAGAGTCGAGTTGACAGATCCTCGTACCTCACCGGTTTTGGTCAGCCCTAAGCAGTTATTAATTCCTCCGGGGCAGCGAAAACGCGTAAGGGTTATTTTGCGAAAGCTACCTAAGAAGGTCGATCACGTTTACCGATTGGCGATTAAGCCGTTTACCGGTGATGTTCAACTGGACACTGACCGACCTGCCAATACAAAAGCATCGGCTATTAAAATTCTTTTGGGGTATGACATCTTGCTGTTAGCACGTCCGAAAGATGCTGTCGGAAAATTAGCTGTAAAGCGCACAGCAGACAAACTATATTTTAAGAACATGGGCAACACAAACGTTTTACTCAGGCGTATGCGCCAGTGTAATTCGAACGGTCGCGATTGCGTCGATCTGACTCCCAATAGGGTCTATGCAGGAGAGCTGTATAAGGTTGATCTGCCCAAAAAAGGCAGTGCCAGGAAATATCCGGTACAAGTGTGGCAAGCTACCGGTTTGAAGAACTCTAAAAAAACGTATTAGGCATTTACTGTAGAGCCTTGCAGATTAGCGGATCATCGAGTATTAAAAATTCTTCGTCACCGGTGTCATTGGGGACCGTCATGGTGCAATTGGGAAGCCCCGTTCTGATGACAGTAAGTATTTCACCCGGTGATACTTCCGCTTGTATGAACCCCTCGGAATCAACCAGCACCGGGTTAGGGTCGCGATTGACAAAGCCATCGCGAACGATTTCACCGTTTTCATCAATGATCGTTGCTATGAGCAACACCCGCACTCTGGATTCCGCGTTCACGCGATAGACAACGCCCGGGTACACTGTAAATCTAAACGTGTTCTCACTCAGCGTACTGGTCAATGCAGATCTGGGTATGAGTTTTACAACGTACTCACGTAAGGGTTCCAATCCTACAAATCGCTTTTCTCCCGCGCGGCTTTCACCCGTTCTCAGGCCATTGATGTAGATATCAAATTCAGTGTCGTCATCAACCCCTTTGATTTGGATGATGACACCCGATTGGCCCACTCCTACACCACCAAAAGCAAATCCCTGGCTATCTATTCCGATGTTGGTTCCAAGATTTATAGAGCTGTTCCTTGTGCTTTCATCCTCGTCATTGGTGTTCCAGTCTGCGTTAAATTTCAACGCGAAGCTTTCATGATCAATATTTGCACTCAAGCCTAAGCCTTCACTTTCCTCATTGATTTCTGAGCGGAGGGTGGTCTCCCATTGAATGGGGTTTTTCTCGTCTGAGCGAACGCTATGGCTGAGACTGAGTAGTCCGCTGTCGGCGTTTTCCGCACTTCGTGACAGGTCTAACCCTAATTCTGTACTGCCTCTTGGTTCATCAACAGAAACTGTGAACCCCAAGTTAAGAGAGCGTCCGTCGTTGTTTTGCTGATAGTTAAAATTCATAGTCGTCCGCAGTGTGCTGGACTTAAAAAGAAGATGTCTGAACGAGACGTTGACGTCTGAAGTTGTTCGGGGATTGTCTGCAGACCTGCCTACTTTTCGCTGGTTATATCTTGCGTTTAACGATGATTTACCAAATGTTCTGGTCCAGGATGCACTGTACTGTGTGAACGGTCCCGGAATAATACTTTTCAAAAAAGGGTCATCGGTTAAGCTATCACCGGCTCTGAACCAACTACCGCTTAGGCTGTAGCTCATGCGCGCATTTGTATATCCCAACCTTAGTGTGCCGGCGCGTAGCTGTTCGGAACCACCACTTAGAGTGAACTGCAAAGAAAGTTTTGGCCCGAGTAGAATATATTCTGCTTCAGCCAGAGCCAGTGTATTTGCACCAATGAGGCTGAGATTCCAGGCTGAGTTATCGGTGATTCGTCTGGCGAAATTCAACCCACCCAATGAAATATCACTAAGCTCCGGTATGAGATTCAGATCGGTAAATTCAACCGGTATCCCAAACGTCAAACCGAAGATTGTTTCGTCGCGCGGCGGAATGCTTGTGCTCTTGGTGAACAAACGAAACTCGCTACGCAGGCCTGATACCGGATCATAAATACGTATTTCTACCTCGTAAGTTCCATTGGGTAGCGATACGGTGTTGATAGCCTGATTGCCCGCAGGGTAGGTATCAGCAACGTATACACGATCGTCGACAACCATTTGCACCTGTGAGCGCCGGGGCAGGTACACTGCCACTTCTGAACTAAATGCGTCATCTAAATCTATTCGGGTGCGCAAAGAGCTCTCAAAACTAGCGCCGAGAATATCGACATTCGATAAAGCTGAGCCCGACTCAAAGGCAAAAGAACCGAAAGACAGGGAATGGTTTCGGAATAGATGGGTTAAGCGGGCCGTTTCTAGTCGAGTACGTTCTGTTCGCGTGTTGTAGTCTAACTCGGCAAAGATTGTCCCCTTGCCGTAGTTTGCGAATGCGCGAGCTGATAAATCTACCGCTTGTCTACCGTCACTGGTATTTGTGCCCAATGCATTTAGCGATAGGATCGAGCTCTTACGATTTTCAGGCTCTGGTAAGTAACGAGCAGAATCAGCGTACTGAACAGATTGGAGAGATTGCTCCAGAAACAAATCCAGTTTCAGTAAATCAGCGTCGTAGATTATCGCAAGCGGGTCAGGATCGATTTGCCCACAGCCTGGTGGGTCGTCGCTGGCGTAACACACTAAGTGACCGTTGGTGGGTAGTACCTCCTGCAGCAGAGCTGTTAAACGTGCAGGGTCCTCGATGCCTTCCAGCATGTCGACGACGGCTGTAGGGTCTTCAAAAGTGAGTGTTTCTGCATCGGCTGTTACTAGCGTATTGCCTACCTTACGCTCGTTGTAATGAATATCGATAACAACGGTCTGTGCCTCGATCAGAGATTCGAAACCAGCGGGTACTGCATCGCTGATAGACATTGAACCGCTGCTTTGAGCCAGCAGGTTTGAGCTGATAGCGAGCAGCACACAAGCTGCCATTGAGTTGACACTGTCAGGTGCTTTTGATTGGCGTGGTCGGTCAGCCCGACAAGTAAAAAACAAAGCTGGTTGATCTCAAACGCGAACTGGTCTTTGTTGTTTGTTAGCTCACGTCAATCGTGCCAGCAAACAACTCAAATGGCTGTACGGAGTGTAGTTCACCCGTGCTTCAGGGTTCAGCAGATTTAACTTTTTAGGGTAGTGACAAGTGACACTAACCGATATGAAAGCCTCCATTAACGGATAGATCGGTGCCAGTAATGTAGCCGCTATCCTTGCTGGCAAGAAAGGCGATAGATTTGGCGATCTCAATGGGTTCGGCGAATCTACCCACCGGTATTTGCTGAATTATTTTGCTTCTCACTTTTTCAGGCACTGCTTCAATCATCGGAGACTGGACATACCCTGGCGACACGCTGTTAACGGTGATGCCCTCTTTTGCCACCTCGCGGGCGAGAGCTCGTGTGAATCCTGTCATGCCAGCCTTGGCCGCCGAGTAATTGGTTTGACCGATTTGTCCGCGTTGGCCATTCACTGAAGACACATTGATGATTCTTCCGTAGCCTCGTTCTGTCATGCGGGCCACAACTGGCTGGCTGACGTTGAAAACGCTATCCAGATTAGTGCGAATAACATCAGACCATTGCTGTGCAGAGAGCGTAGAAATTTTCGCATCGCGTGTAATGCCTGCCGCATTAACCAGAATAGCGATAGGCCCTATGTCGCTCTCTATAGTTCGTATAGCTTGGTTGCATGCGTCGGAATCAGTTACATCAAATGGCATGAGTACGCACTCTGTATTGGCAGCCGTAAATTCGCCCTGTATTCGCGTGGCCTCAGCCGGATGACAATTCGCAACAACTGTATACCCTTCGTCTGTAAAGAGTTGGCAGACAGCGGTGCCAATTGCACCTGTTCCACCGGTAACTAATGCCACTGACTGACTCATGTTTAATTTCCTCGGTTGGGCGAACAAAAAGGATTAACTCAGGGCTTTAGCTACTGCTGCTTGTGCGTGGATCGCAGTGGTATCAAAGAGCGGAATATCGGTGTGCGACTGATCAATTAGAAGGGTAATTTCGGTGCATCCTAAAATAACGGCCTCGCACCCTTGTTCTGCCAGAGTGCTCACAATGTCTAAATAGGCTTCCCGAGATTCTGATCGGATAGTTCCGCGGCATAGTTCTTCATAAATTATCTTATGAACAATTGCCTGGTCGTTCTCATTCGGAACTAGGACATCAAAGTCATAGTGTGCCTGCATTCGCCCCTTGTAAAACTGATCGCTCATGGTGAACCCTGTGCCCAAGAGTGCTACCTTTTTATGCCCAGCTAAAGATAAAGCCTTGGCGGTGGGGTCTACGATATGCAGTAGTGGCAAGTTGACATCTTGCATTGTCTCGTTCGCGACTTTATGCATCGTGTTGGTCGCGATAACGATAAAATCTGCACCTGCGCGCTCTAAGGATTTGGCAGCCTGATTCATACATTCACCGGCGCCTTTCCAATCGCCTGCATGTTGCAGTGTCTCGATTGCGGCGAAATCTAGGCTGTTAAGGATGATCCTGGCCGAGTGCAAACCTCCCAGCGCTTGCTTAATGCCTTTATTGATGGCTTGGTAATATAGCAAGGTAGATTCCCAGCTCATGCCGCCGATGATGCCTATTGATTGGCTGCTGTGGGTACCTGTTGAACTGAATGACATAGCGAGCCCGCGATTTAGTGTTGCGACAATGATTGTGAGTTTAGTGACTTCTCATACTTCTCGCCAATAGCCGGATTGCATAAGGAGAGGCATCTGAGGTCTAAAGACTGAGTGTTTTATGATTGAACTTACGGATGTGTACGATAAACACGAGTATATATTTTGGTACTTCTTATGTGTGAATTCAGTCATTTTAAGTATAGGCATGTGAAAAAATGAGTGACTAGGTCATCAGTGCTAGGTTAAATAAATCTCAGTAGAGAGTGTCGATTTCGAGAAGAGTGTCAAGATTTGATTCAAGACAACAACACTGGCGACCCAACCGCTCAGGTCAACATGTTTTTACCCGTTCTTTACTTTAGTGTTGAACAGGCTTTTGGTAAAAAATCCGCTGTAAAAACTTAGGCCTTGTTAAGGAGTGCTAAAGATGCGTTATAGGCATTTCTCAATCACTTGTACTGGGTGCATCTGTTGCAATTCAGAATGATCTTTGACTTGCTCATGGCAGCTAAAGCCATTGGTCACCACAATGGTATCTTTAGCTGCGCGTTGTAAGGTAGGGTTCAATTTTCGAGTAAAGAGGGCTAGGCCTAAGTGTCGGGTTTTCTCTTTCATTCCAAAAGTGCCGGCCATGCCGCAGCAGCTTGACTCAGGCTCTTCGATGACCTTAAAGCATCGTTTCATCCACGTGCGATCATATGAACCACCGGAAGACTTTTCATGGCAATGTACGTGTAGTACAGCTTTGTTTAAGGTTGTTTTAGGTTCTATACCGTGTGCGTCCAGGAACTCGGTCAAGGTACACGTTCTCGCTCGGATGTCCTGAGCTCTAGCATCCTCAGCATGAGTACGCTGAATTTCATCTTTAAACACAGACAAGCATGAGGGTTCTAATACGATTAATTGTGAACCGTCAGGAAGCTGGGGATAAAGCGTTTCGAGTATGTCTTGAAGCTGTTGTTTGGCTTGCGCTAAAAAACCGTATTCATAAAGAGGCCTGCCGCAGCAGAAATGAGCTCTTGACACTGCGACCTTAAATCCGCAACGTGACAACACCTTGATCGCACTGATCAATACGCCCGGTCGGTAATGAGCATTGACTGTATCTGACCAAAGAACCACAGGGGGATGGCTTTCATCGCCAAACCAGAAAAAATGAGCGTCTTGGGACTGTGCGTGCTGTGTTGTCCAGCCTTTAAAACTGAGCTTGGCAAGCTCGGGTAGGTTTTTCTCTTGGCTAATTCCCAGCCATTTTTTTACCACACTGCCTGCGGTGCTTTTTTGCAATCTATTGGTTAGGCCTGCAAATGGTGCAAGCTTTGGAAGCGTTGTACCTATTTTACCGAAAACATGATGACTGAAAGGGCGTGATTTTCGTTGATAATGCGCGGACATAAACTCCGCTTTATACGATGCGATATCCACTTGAGTGGGGCATTCATGTTTGCAGGCTTTGCAAGACAAGCAATGTTCTAATGAGTCTGCTATTGCGTCGTTGTCCCAACCATCTTTTATAACGTCTCCTCTGAGCATTTCGTGTAGTAGATGCGCTCGCCCACGGGTAGAATAGCGTTCCTCTCCGCTAACCTGATAACTCGGGCACATGGCTCCAGATTGAGCACGGCATTTTCCCATGCCGATACATCGTTCTGACGATCGTCCAAACCCTTCGAGGTCTTCTACAAATGCAAGTGATGTGGTGGGAGCAGGGCGTTGATACTCAGGACCGAAGCGTAAATTCTCATCCATCTTGTAGGCGTCTATCAGCTTACCGGGGTTCATACGTTTTTCAGGATCCCAGGCTGCTTTAAACTGTTGGAATGCACGCATCAAATTCGTGCCAAACATAATGGGCAGGAACTCAGCTTTTGCTTGACCATCTCCATGTTCGCCGCTTAACGACCCACCGAATTTAACGACAAGTTCGGCAATCTCTCGACTGAAGTTTTTCCAATGCTTAACGCCTTCGCTTGTTCGGGTGTCAAAGGTTATCCGTGCATGTATACATCCGTCGCCAAAATGACCGTAGAGGCTGGTTGAGTAGCCGTAGCGATCCACTAAGGTTTGAAATGCGCGTAGATAATCACCTAACTGATTGGGATCCACCGCTGTGTCTTCCCATCCAACAACGGGGTCTGGTTGAGTTGGATCAAGGTTCATCGCCGTGGCAGAAGCACCTTGTTCGCGAATGCTCCATATATCGGTGACCTGTGAGGGTTCGCTGATAAGCTTAACCGCCCGGACTCTTGCGGAATCATTCATGGTACGCTCGAATCTGTCGCATAAGTCACTTAGCGCAGCAGTATCTTTAGCGGCAAGTTCGGTTAGTATCCAGGCTTTGCCCTCAGGTAATAGGGCCACTTCACGTTGCTTAAGGTTGCGATCATTCAGTCCACCGATGATGCTCCAATCCAAACCTTCCATTGCGATGGGTTCAAACGGCATTATCTCCGGGACGCAGTCACCTGCGATATAAATATTATCGAATCCCAATACAACGAGTTGTTTATGATTCGGGTTTTCGATAAGAGATACTTTTGCCTGTAGTACAGATACCAAGGTGCCTTCTGATCCGACTAACGCGCGCGCAACGTTGAATCCGTTTTCTGGGAGTAGTTGGTCTAAGTTATAGCCGGAGACTCGCCTTTTAATACTTGGATAGCGAGAGCGGATGTCATCCTCGTACTCATCTCGAATAGATTTAAGTTGTCGGTAAATCTGTGCGCGCCCATCATTTTTAGAAATGATCTCTTCAAGTTCGGTATCTGATGTGGGGCCTACCCAAAACTGGTCACCGGCTGCCGTTAATACTTCCAATTCGACAACGTTTTCTACGGTTTTTCCGGCTAGCATCGAATGAGGGCCACAGGAGTTATTACCAATCATGCCACCTAATGTGCATCGGCTATGCGTGGCAGGATCGGGTCCAAAGGTCAGGCCGTATTGCTCCGCTGCGGCTTTTAACGCATCGCAAACTATGCCAGGCTCAACAACCGCCTCGCCAGCTTCGGTGTCAATAGACACAACGTTGTTCATATAACGAGAGCAGTCAAGAATGACGGCTTCGTTAACACACTGTCCATTCTGCGAGGTTCCACCGCCTCGCATGAGTACGGCTAAACCGTGTTCCCGACAATATTTTGTGGTGAGCTTTACGTCGTCGATGTTCTTCGGAAAAACAACACCCAGTGGAATCTGGCGGTAGTTAGATGCATCGCTGGTATACAACGCCACACCGGCAGCGGAGAAGTCGCAATCGCCCTGTAAGGAGTTGCGTAGCTCTTCATGAAGATGAGCCAATTCCGGGTGGTGTGTTTTGATTGCCGTCATTGCAGTGAAAGGTCAGACGTTGATTTAACGTACCCATTGTCGCATTGATTCAAATGGAATACGCTGATCGGAATCTAAGCTTCCATTACGGTACCCGATTCTGTCTATCGCACTTCTCAAAACGCTCATTGCCATCGCTGATCACGGAAGTTTTAGCAGCGCTGCCGATGCTGTCAACATCACACAGGCGGCGGTAGGGCAACAAATGAAACGCCTCGAGAGCAACCTGGGTGTCGATTTATTTAATCGTAGTCAAAAAGCTCCTCAGTTAAATGCGCTAGCACTTGCGCTTATTCCCAAAGCGCGAGAGGTTGTGCACTCCTATGAAACCATGCTGGATGAATTAACCGGGGAAGGTCAATTAAATGGCGAGCTTACACTGGGTGCAGTTCCATCCGCAATCCGCGCTTTAGTGCCGCTATCGGTTAGGGAATTAGTGCAGATATATCCGCAACTGCGTATACGGGTAGTGCCAGGACTTACCAGCGATATGCTCGAGCAGGTAGAAAGAAACGCAATCGATTGCGCCATATTGAGCGATCCAGGAAATCTAGGGCCACACCTAAACTGGGTGCCATTTGCTGAAGAAGAGCTCATTTTGCTAACGGCTGCGGATGTAAAAAAACGGGATCCAATGAAAATCCTCGAACAGATGCCCTATATACGGCACACGAGACGGGCAGCAGTGGGTATGTTGGCCGAGCGTTGGTTAGCCGACCATGACGTAACTGTGCGCGCTTCAATGGAAATGGAATCTATAGAATCCTTAACGAGCATGGTGGCGCATAACGTAGGCGTATCTATTGTGCCCAATGTCAGCGTACCCGATGCCATATTCGCGACATTGCGAAAAATTCGACTGCCTGAGCCCAGACAATCCCGCGTGTTGGGAGTGGTTTCTAGGGCCGACAATAGTAAGATGCGGCTTATTGAAAAGCTTATTGAGCAACTTCAGCAAACGGTCAAAAAACGCGCTGGAAAGATGCCTCGGCAACTAAAATAAAACTTTAGTTTGACTTAAATATATTTTATTTGAGTTAAATTTAATTTTAGTCCAGAATTCACACATCAACCACCGTTTTGGGGAAGTAGCGTGTCAGTCGACGACAAAATTGTTCAGGACCTTGTTAATAACAAGGTTGAGTTTGTAACTACAGTTCCGTGTAAGCAGTTAGCTGGTGTTATCGATAAAATCGATGCCAGCAAAGACATCTACCATATTCCGTCAAACAAAGAAGACGAGGGCATGGGTCTGTGTGCCGGTGCATTCATGGGAGGTAAGCGTCCAGCGATCATCATGCAAAACACGGCAATTGGTGTCACCATTAATACGCTGGTTACGTTAACTCAGTACTACCGCATGCCGTTGCCCATGATCATCAGCTATCGCGGTGAACTCGGCGAGCCGGTTGCCTGCCAAGTAGAGATGGCGGTTCACACCAAAGCGTTACTCGCTCAGCTGAACATCCCGACCTACCATTTCCACGATGAATCAGACGTGGAAGAATTCGACGCAATCCTAAAACACACTTACATGTGCAACAAGCCAGTGGCCATTCTCACTGATGCTTCATTCTGGAATGGGTACTAATCATGATACGTTCAGAAATCTTAAAGCAGCTTATTCCCGTCATTTCCGATCAATTCGTAGTGTGCAACATCGGCTTGCCTAGCCAGGAAATGCACCTGCTTGACGATCAACCTACCAACTTTTACATGCTTGGCACGATGGGCTTGGCATCGTCAATTGGTCTGGGCTTAGCGCTTGCTCAGAAACAAAAAGTGATCTCTATCGATGGCGATGGTTCCGTATTAACCAATCTGGGCACCTTACCTACGATAGCCAACAATGTTGCTGATAACTTTATTTTGCTTATCATTGATAACGGCAGCTATGGTTCAACCGGTGATCAGCCTACTTACGCGGGCAAGAAAACGTCACTGACAGCCGTTGCGAAAGCCTGCGGTTGTGAAAACGTTATCGAGTGCTCAGCAGAAGAGACTGTCCAGGTCATGAAAGATGCATTGGCCGGCGACAAAATGACCATCATCGTCAGTAAATGCGAATCAGGAAACGTAAAAGTTCCTGTCATCACGTTGGACCCCGTTGTTATTCGCGATCGTTTCATGCGCGAATTGCAATCACGTAACGGCTAATACGATTACTTTTCAACCGATGTCTTCGATACACACGTGTAGCGATGCCAGACGTTTGGCCAAACGGCGGTTGCCCTGGATGGTGTTTGATTACATCGATGGGGCAGCCGGAGAAGGCTTTGGCGAGCGGCTAAATCGAGAGCGTTTACAGTCACTAAGGCTACAGCCTCGTGTCCTTAATAACGTCGAGAAACGAAGCGTCTCAGTTGAACTCTTCGGAGATACTGCGATGCTCCCGTTTGGCATTAGTCCAATGGGTATGTGCAATTTGTCGAGCCCACATGCCGATAAATGGCTGGCAAATCTCGCTGCAGACAAGCATATTCCAGTTGGGGTTTCAACGGCTGCTTCAACCTCTCTTGAAAGTATGATTGAGATGGCCGAAGGCTACGCCTGGTTCCAGTTGTACTTTAGTGGAAACGAAGATTCCTCCCAGGCTTTGATTAAACGCGCCGAAGATTCCGGCTATAAAACGTTGGTCATGACTGTCGATGTGCCTGAAGTAGGGCGCCGGCCACGTGAGCTTAGGCGCGGTTTCAAAATGCCCTTCAAAATGGGGCCGGCTCAGGTTTTCGATTTTGCCATGCACCCGCGTTGGTCCATAAATACCTTAGTTCGCGGACGCCCTGAACTAGCGAACTTCGGTGGTAAATACGGCGCCTTCGAACGCACTGCCAGCCGAGCGGGTGCTGATTGGAATTTGCTGGACAAAATACGACAAAGTTGGAAAGGCAACCTTGTTGTCAAAGGTGTGCTGAGTTCAGAAGATGCCCTGCGAATGAAAACGATGGGTGTGGATGCTGTGCAGGTGTCGAGTCATGGCGGCCGTCAATTGGAGAGTGCGCCTCCGCCCATCGATTGCCTGAAACGAATACGTGAGGCAGTGGGTGATGACTACCCATTGTTTTTCGACAGCGGGCTACGATCGGGCGAAGACATCGTGAAAGCTTATGCAGTCGGCGCCGACTTTGCCTTCATGGCAAGGCCATTGTTGTTTGCTATGGCGGCAGAGGGTGAACGCGGGCTGGTCCAGCTATGCGACGTATTAGCAGCTGAATCCAGCATAGCCTTAGCCCAGTTGGGTTTGTGCGGCATTGATGAAATTGCATCTCAGGTGCTACACCCTTCCTGAGCCAGGTGATATGCGGGTAGTATAACTCTCGGGCTTAGTCGGCAAACGGGAGCGCTCCACGTTTGCTGACCTTTTGCCATTTAAGTCCGAAATGCATGAGGCTGGACTACGTTGATTTTCTACTTATCTATCTTCGTACATACGACCACGCAATCTAGCGCCAAACTGAACCGTGCAGGTGGAGTTACACTGCATGAAGCTTTAGCCGAGAACAACCTGCAGCTTAAAATGGGTCACTGCGTTGGACGTATAGGTCTCAACGCGGATCAAAAAGTTGCTTTCGATGTTCTCCATTGTTATGTACTGGATAGGTGTGCTGCGCTCATTAGGTCTGTCTAGTTAAATGCTAATTAAGAAAGTCGAATTTTGACACTCAGGTAGCGTAACACTCGAAATACCTCATTCGATGAAGATACTTTTTCATGGTGACTATCATATAGCTCCCATGCAGAGGTATTTAATTTCAAGATAATCATCGCAGCCATACTTGGACCCTTCACGACCCTGCCCGGATTGTTTAACACCTCCAAAAGGCGCAACTTCTGTTGAAATCAGACCTGTATTAATGCCGACCATTCCGAATTCAAGCGCTTCGGCCACACGCCAAACTTTACTAAGATCATTAGCATAGAAGTAGGATGCGAGGCCGAAGATAGTGTCGTTCGCTTGTTCAACAACGTCATCAACCGTGTCGAATTTAAACAGCGGAGCAACTGGTCCGAATGTCTCGCTACTTGCGATTTTCATTTCTTTCGTCACGCCCGATAATATAGTGGGTTCGAAAAAAGTACCGCCGAGAGCGTGTTTAGCGCCTCCTGTCAAAACGGAAGCACCTTTGCTTAACGCATCTTCGATATGCTCTTCCACCTTCGTAACCGCTGCTGCACTGATCAGAGGACCAGCCGTCACTGTGTCGTTGAAACCGTCACCAACCTCAATATTGTCAACTGCAGTTTTTAGCTTTTCAGCAAAGGCATCGTAAATACCTG
Source organism: Granulosicoccus sp. (assembly GCA_045110515.1). GTDB lineage: Bacteria > Pseudomonadota > Gammaproteobacteria > Granulosicoccales > Granulosicoccaceae > Granulosicoccus. The sequence continues at coordinate 36,190 of JBGCGD010000018.1, forward strand.
CTTGCACGTAAATTCTGTTGGCACAGACGCACGTTTGTCCATTGTTGCGAAATTTTGAAATCATAGCGCCTTCCACAGCAGCGTCCAGATCCGCATCGTCAAACACGATAAACGGGGCATTGCCACCCAATTCCATAGACGTCTTTATAACTTGATCTGCGGATTGCTTCATCAGAATTCGGCCTACTTCAGTAGAGCCTGTAAAGGTCAGTTTTCGTACCCGCTTGTTACAGCAGAACTCCTGGCCAATTTCTGCACCGCTTGCTGAAGGTAAGACACTGAACAACCCTTTCGGCAAACCAGCGTCAAGAGCAAGTTTAGCCATCGCGAGTGCGGAGAGTGGTGTCTCAGCCGCAGGCTTTGCGACAAACGAGCAACCGACCGCGAGAGCGGGGCCGATTTTTCTTGCGATCATGGCGTTCGGAAAATTCCAGGGTGTGATAGACGCTACCACTCCAACGGGTTGTTTCAGCACTACAATTCGCTTGTCCGGTTGATGACCTGGAATTACATCTCCGTAAATACGCTTTGCTTCTTCTGAAAACCATTCGATGTAGCTTGCACCGTACAGTATCTCTCCCTTTGCTTCAGCCAATGGCTTACCCATCTCTGCGGTCAGAATAGTGCTTAGATCATCTAGATTTGCAATTATCAGTTCGTACCATCGACGCAAAACACCAGAGCGTTCCTTGCCTGTTTTTGCTGCCCATTTTCGTTGCGCAATATAAGCGAAATCAATAGCGATTCGAGCCTCTGGTACGCCTGTATCAGGTAAGGTGGTGATCTGTTGTCCTGTAGCCGGGTTGATTACATCAAACGTTTTTCCTGATTCGGATTTATCCGTCCAGTTTTCACCAACTAGTGCCGAGCTTATAAGCAAAGACGAATCAGAAAGCAGGTCCGTTATGTTCATGCCGATACTCCAAGCTCTGTACGTGCATCAGCGATGGATAACTCGAGGATGTCAATGGCTTCATTAAAAATATCTTCTTGTATCGTAAGTGGTGCTAATAATCGAATGACGTTCCCGTATACGCCACACGTAAGAAGAATAAGCCCGCGCTTTTGCGCATGGTTGCGAACGGCGTTTGCGAAATCCGGATGAGGCGAAGAGTCTGCTGGCAGAGTGAATTCCACAGCGTTCATAAATCCGGGGCCCCTCACGTCCGAGATTTCAGGAGTGCTTTCACGAGTGCTAGCGAGACGTTGTTTCAGCCGAGCCCCTAATCGTTGTGCTCGTTTGCAAAGACCCTCTTCCTCGATAACATCAAGTACCGCATGTGCAGCGGCAATGCCGATCGGACTCCCGCCATAGGTACCACCCAATCCACCAGGGTCAGCGGCATCCATAACCTCTGCGCGTCCGGTGACAGCAGCAATGGGAAATCCACCTCCCAGACTCTTTGCCATACACGTAAGATCAGGAGCGACATCATGGTACTCCATCGCAAATAGTTTCCCGGTGCGCGCAAAACCGGTTTGTACCTCATCAGCGATGAGAAGGATTCCGTTTTCATCACAAACATGACGAAGATGGGTTAGAAGCTCCTTGGGCGCTTCGTAGAAACCGCCTTCGCCTTGGACAGGTTCTAGGGCGATAGCCGCAACCCGCGCCGGATCTACGTCTGCTTTGAACAGCTTATCTAGTGCTGTAATTGAATCCTCAACTGACACGCCATGGAGCTCAATCGGGAAAGGTACATGGTAAACATCTCCTGGCATTGCACCGAACCCTTTCTTATACGGTACAACCTTCCCAGTCAGCGCCATTCCCATGAAGGTACGACCGTGAAATCCGCCCGTGAACGCGATGACGGCTGAACGCCCTGTTGCTGCACGCGCAATCTTAACTGCATTTTCTGTCGCCTCAGCACCTGTTGTGACAAAGACGGTTTTCTTATCGAAATTGCCAGGGGCTAACTGATTCAGACGGGCGGCGAGCGTGACATAGTTATCGTAAGGTACAACTTGATGACAGGTATGAGTGAATCGATCAAGCTGGTCTTTAACCGCCTGAATCACTTTTGGATGGCGGTGGCCGGTGTTTAGTACAGCAATTCCAGCTGCAAAGTCGATATAACGATTTCCTTCAACATCCCAGATCTCTGCATTTTCAGCTCTTTCGGCATAGATCTGTGTCATCACGCCGACACCACGGGCGATGTTTTCGTCTTTTCTTGCTTGTGCGTCTGCATTGGTAACCATGGAAAACTCCTAGTTAATAACTTGTATACCTTCGAATAGGGCGTTAAATTAGAACCAGTAGAATCCTACGATCACTGCGTGAATCGCACCATATCCCTAGGGGAATAGAGGATGTCAACAGATACAAAGTCTGAACATGTCGATTGTGAATACGAGCAGCTTACTTGTCAGATAGGCATGTCAGGTCGCATCAATGCATCAGAAATTTGATGGCAATCTCAAAGCGCATACTCTGCGGATGGAACAATCAATTATCAGAGGCTATTCTTAAAGTTGGCACTCCTGAATTTCCTAACTCGCTCGTTAGTTCGCTGCGACAACTTGTAGACTTTGACTTGTGTATGGTGTTTGCGTACGGAGAGGTAGAAGGTTCAGTGTCACTGCACTACGATATGCCAGACGATCAGGCCGCATTTCTGGTTAAAGAGTACTTGACTGGACCTCATCTACTAGACCCGTTCTTCGAAGCGGCCACTTCCGGCAAGGTATCTGGCTTCAATTCTATGCGTGAACTAGCACCCGATCAGTTTTATCGCAGTGAGTTCTATCGTCACCACTACGTAAGAACACGTATTGCGGATGAAATGGGGATTTTCTTTCCGGTCGGGCACGGGCGTATCGCCGTCTTGAGCATTACAAGACAAAAGCCGAAGGGACTATTTTCAGAAGTAGAAAAAGAGATTTTCCAGTCGACTGCTTTGTTAGTGGAGGCGTTGGGTTCAAATCACTGGGGGGACAGCCCGAAAGACATCGGTATTACATCATCTTCGATTAAAATTAAGCAGGTTTTCGATCGATTTGGTGAGAATGTTTTGACTCAGCGAGAACGGGAAATTATTACTCTGGTGCTCAAAGGCCATTCGTCATTTTCAATCGGACTTGTTCTGGGCATTGCCCCCGGAACGGTAAAGATACACCGAAAAAACGCCTACAAAAAGCTAACCGTTTCTTCCCAAGCAGAACTTTTCGCTTTATTTCTATCCTCTCTAGAAGTAAACCTGAAACACTAAGCTCGAAGTAGCAATAGAGCACACGCGTCAAGAGGACCGACCGAAAAGTGTCAGTCCTCTTTATCAATGCTTTGCGTTACTTAATTTTTGTAAATAATCTCCATAACAATGGCATTGACACAGCTGCTAGAACTAGCTTGACCGTATCGCCAAGAAGAAAAGGCATTAGTCCCCATTCAAGAATTGGTTTGTCCCACCCTACGACCGTACCCAGCCAAAGCAAACCGATTGTATAAATCACCATATTCCCTATCAACATGGCAACAGCCGTGGTAAAGATACTTCGATCCCAACCTCTTTCAGCAAGGTAACCGACAACTCCTGCGGCTAAAACGAAACCTATCAAATAGCCGCCGGTAGTACTCATCATATAGGCCAGACCTATTCCTTTTTCGGGAGTTCCGGAAAAAACTGGTAGTCCCAAAGCACCTTCTGCCAGATAGAGTAGGACAGTTGCAACGCCCAGTCGTGACCCCATGGCCATTCCAATAACCAGTACAACAAAGGTCTGCATACTCAGCGGAACGGGCCAAAAGGGTATATTAATTTTCGCGGACACCCAAAGTGCACCGCTGCCAACAACTGCAAGTAGAATGTTCCGTAGTAGAACGTTTTCAGCTGGCCAAAGCGTTTGCGCCAGTGTTTTGTTAGGTAACGTAAGTTGTGTCATGATTTTTTCTCTCTTTGAAAACTTAGTTAAGTGTGTTGCGAATGCTCTCGATTAGAGTGGCACGTTCGCGTCGTGCAGATAGCGCTGTATGCATGTTTACCTTGACGAAGTGGGTTTCTATATGCGGTTGCAACTGACCAATAAGGTCCATATCCGCCGAGATAACGGTACCTAACGTAAAGAACCCACCGCCTGAAACAGCGTCTCGGTGTAGAACAATTGGTTCGGTACCGCTGGGTACCTGAATTGATCCATAGGCGTAAGGGGCGTCGGTTATGTTTGATGGATCTGATCCAGCACTGAATGGTTGTTCTCGCTCTACAAACTCTAGCGGCGACCCACCTTGGAACCGATACCCCATGCGATCAGCTTCTGGAGCCACTTTCCAAGTTTCTTCGAAAAACTTATCGCCCGCAACCTCCGTAATACGATGCCAGTAAAGACCTGGAAGTACTCTGAGCTCAGCCGGATTGCCAACAGAACGACGCATGCTTTCGGGTACTGAGGCGCCGACTTTGATCGACTTAAAATCCTTTCCTACCGGTAGAACATCGTCGGCTCGTATCGCACGTCCGTCTACACCTCCCAGAGCCCCAATGGCGTAGGTCGAGCGGCTTCCTAAAGACAGTGGGGTGTCAATGCCCCCTGCTACAGCAATGTAAGCACGAGCCCCTTGCCGGATGTAGTCAAAAGAGAGCACCTGACCCACCTTAACCGGAATTGCTGTCCACGTATCTTTCGTTTCGCCATCTATTTTGGGCGGGAGTTCGCCACCGGTTACTGCAATCGTTGTGTTTTCGGTGAATTCCAGCTCGGGGCCAACAAATACCGCTTCTAAACACGCTGCGCCTTCATCATTGCCCACTAGCAAGTTCGCTGCTCGTAGTGCAAGACGATCCATTGCTCCGCCGATAGGGATACCGAGATGAAAATAGCCTGGACGGCCCAAATCTTGGATGCTGGTAGCAAGACCAGCAGAGCTTACTTTAATGGACATTAAGAGCCTCCAGAAGCTTTGCGTTGGTTCCGTCGATGTCCTTGTTGAATGCATCGAGGTCGAACACAACATTCCCTATACGAGGCTGGAATCTACCTGCATCGACGTCGGCTACCGTCTGATCGTATTCTTGGCGATCGATGGGTTTCCATTTCACGATGTCTCCTGGGCGAAAAAACACCATGAAGTCCTTGAGATAGCTGGTTTGTTGTTGCGGATCATAAATAGGCATTGGCGTTATGCCAAACATCTGATACCCACCTGCACCGCGAACTGAGTAAATACAAGAAAATGAGCCTCCATAACCAACGGTCAGCTTCGGAGTGTCGGTGCGTGGACGCAGGTATTTCGGTACTTGAATTTGCCGAGCACGCTCTACCATTTGATAGAGAAAGGGTAGTCCCGCGACAAAGCCGACCATGCCAACAAACCACGGGGATTCGGAATGGGCTTGGATGAATTTCTCAACACTGTCGTAGTTGTTTATACGGGCCGCATACTCGATATCGGTAGCGTCCGGCTCCTGATGGCGGTCCCTGAATCGCATAACCGTTTCATGCGTCCAAGGGTCTTGATAATAAACTGGGACTTCAATGATTCGTGTGTTAATTGTTGAATCACTTTGCTCAGCGCTTTCATCCGTTCGCTTTAGCTCAGACATCAAATCGTCGGGATGAATGATGTCCGGATTGAATTTGATCTGATATGACGCGTTTGCAGAGCAGATTTCAGTGATGCCCTTTATGTTTGCCTCTTTGATCGCATTGGTCATCGACAATGATTTAAAGAAGGCTTCGAGTGACATTTCTTCGCTGATTTCAACAAGAATGTGCTCGTCGCCACCAAATGTGTAGCGTGATGTCATGTGTTTTTTCCTTTTAGCTGTTTCAGCTTTTCAGCATTTTTTTCAAGCCACGGTTCGAGCCATTTAGTATGGACTTGACCCTTGCGCACATCGTCAGAATTAGCCAGAGCAGAGAACAGACTTGCAGTTGTCTTCAATTCCCCAACACTGAGTTCGCCAATTGCGCGTTCCATGCGAGTTATAGCTTTTTCACGTGTCTCTGCGTGTACGATGAGTTTGCCCAAGAGGGAGTCGTAGAAAGGTGGGATTTGGTAGCCCTCATACAAAAAATGATCAAATCGTACGCCCGGCCCACCAGGGATCTTCAGATCACCAACAACACCGGGGAAGGGCATAAAGTTGTTTGCTGGGTCTTCTGCATTGATTCGAACCTCAATCGAGTGACCGCGCATTTCTATGTCTTCTTGGCTTACCGATAAAGTTTCGCCCAAGGCCACACGGATCATTTCTCCAACAATATCGATCCCGGTAATGCACTCCGAGATCGGGTGCTCAACCTGAATGCGGGTATTCATTTCAATGAAATAGTATTCGCCTGTTTTATCGTCGTACAAATATTCGATAGTTCCAGCACCTCGATAATTTACGGCTGCTGCCAGATTGACTGCTGATTCACAGAGCTCCTTTCGAGCGGCATCTGTAAGGGCTGACGAAGGAGCCTCCTCCCATACCTTTTGCCTTCGACGTTGAAGGGAGCACTCGCGCTCATAGCAATGCACAAAATTACAACCATCGCCTAAAATCTGAACTTCGATATGACGCGCGCGTTCTATCATTTTTTCGAAGTACAAACCCCCATCCCCAAAAGCGGCTTTAGCCTCAGTCGAGGCCTGAGGTGCCAGCTCTTTAAACTCAGCTATATTTTCCGCAATGCGAATACCTCGACCGCCGCCACCAGCAGTAGCCTTGATCATGACCGGAAAGCCGATTTTCTCCGCCAGCAGTGCTGCCTCATTCAGATCGTCGAATAGGCCATCACTACCGGGAACGGTCGGCACATTCGCCTGCTGTGCAGCCTGTCGAGCTGCTGCTTTGTCTCCCATTCTTCTAATGGTGTCGCCTGATGGGCCAACGAACGCCAATCCTGCATCGGTAACGGCGTCTGCAAAATCAGCGTTTTCTGCCAAGAACCCGTATCCCGGGTGAATAGCATCGGCTCCCGTCGCTTCCGCAGCCCTCAGAATCGACTCAACATTGAGGTATGACTTCGCAGCGGAGGGTGGCCCGATATTGATAGCCTCATCCGCCATTTGAACGGCGAGTGACGTCTCGTCCGCTTCACTGTAGACCTGAACAGTATTAAGTCCAAGTTCTTTAGCAGCCCGAATAATTCGAACCGCGATTTCGCCTCTATTAGCGATTAAAAGTGTTGAGATTGCCATCGTTCTTTCTTGCTCAGGTTTCAATCAAAGCGAGTACAGCGCCGGGCGCAATCGCATCTGACTCTTCCACTTTGAAAGATGTCAACGTGCCCGAATAATTGGATGCAACAGGGTGAAAGGTTTTCATAACTTCTATTAAACCAATCACATCTCCTTTTTTGATGGCATCACCTTCGTTAATAAAGTTGGGTTCGTCCGGTGATGGTTTTCGATAAAACACACCGGGCATCATTGCAAGTATTTTTTCAATCGCCATAATTCGCTCCCTAGCATTTTCGTTAAAATTTTTACACAGCTTCCAAGAATTCACCGAGAGCTGCTCGTACCGATTTCGCGATTTCGATAACATTAGGTGTGTCTGAATGAATGCACACCGTCTGTGCCTTGACAGGGACTTCATTACCGCTGGTACTAATTACAATTTTGTCCCGTACAGCACGTAATGCTTTTTGCCCAACTTCCGTGGGATCAAGTCGCGGATGTTCTCTGGTAATGATCAATTTTCCTTGATCGTCATAGTCAAGATCAGCAAAGAATTCGGCAATAAATTCCATACCACGTGCGGTGTAAATCTCCTGATGCAACGTTCCGCTTAGACCGAAAATTGGAACGTTATAGTTCTCTCCGGCATCACATATAGCCTGTGCAATATGTTCCTCTCGAGCAGCCATTCCGTAGAGCGCACCGTGAGGTTTTAGGTGAGCCAGCTCCATGCCCTCAGATTCAAGAAAACCTTTAAGTGCACCAATTTGGTAAGTCACGATGTTGGCCATTTCATCCCGATCAATTTTCATTTCACGTCGACCGAAGCCTGTCAAATCGGGCAGTGAAAAATGAGCACCTACACGGACACCAAACTGTTTGGCGAGCCTGACGGTTTTACGCATATGGTTTGGGTCTGATCCGTGAAATCCACATGCCACATTGGCCTCGGTGACGTAGGGCATTATTCCTTCGTCATCTCCCATGTCGTACAGGCTAAAGCTCTCGCCCATATCGCAATTGATATTGACAGCCATTTTGATTCCCTCTCAGTCTTTTAGTGATGCAACGTAGCGAAGTCGGATCTGGTCGGCGATTACCGCGAAGATCAACAACCCGCCAAGCACTACCGTCTGCAGATAGGATTCAATTCGAGCCAGGTTCATTCCGTTCTGTACGAGTCCTATAAATAAAGCCCCCAGAATGACATTTTCCAATCGCCCCACACCGCCACGTAGTGCGACACCAGCAATAACGCATGCTGCGATGGATTGAAGTGGCATCGATGCACCGATGTTGGCTTCACCTGTATCCAGACGAGCGGTCAGTAGCATGCCAGCAATGGCGGCTAGAATTGCACAAAGAACATAAGTCCAAAATAATGTTGCCTTGGTGTTGATACCCGAAAGTTGGGCCGCCTTAATGTTGCCCCCAACAGCGTAAAAGTGACGCCCGAATGGTGTACGGTATAAAACTACGTACAACAAAACCACAATAATCGCTGCTACGTAGATGGGAGTGGGTATACCGTAAATAGATCCGAATCCGAATACATCGCCAAATTCTTGAGGCATGCCATAGACGGGCGTGCCGCCAGTTAGGAAAAGGGCGATCCCAAAACCCACCGATGTCATACCGAGTGACATCATAAAAGGCGATACACCAAAATACGCAACACCGATGCCGTTTGCGACGCCGACCATCATACCCGCCAAAATGCCACCTAGGCAGCCGAGCAAGATAACCAGCCATACCAAATCAGGCATCGTAGGGTAGAGAAACGCCATAACCGTCGCGCCGACTACAGATGTTAAGGCCAATATAGTGCCTACAGATAAATCAAATCCACCGGTTAGCAAACACAGCATTTGGCCCATAGACACGATAGCGAGATAAACCGACTGGCGAAGCACGTTCAACAGGTTCCGGCCGGTAAGAAAATTGTCAGACATGAACGCAAACACCACCACTGCGATCAGTAACAAAAATGGTAAAATTCCCAGCTTTACGAATAAGCGTTTGGGCAGATTGGCAATTGATGATTTTTTTTCTGGCATAGTGTTTACTTGGTTGCTCATCACGCGGCCTCGTTTTCAAAAAAATGTGATAAGACATTGGATTCAGTAATTGCATCACCAGCAAGTTCTGCCTGGATATTTCCGCGATAGAAAACGTAAGTGCGGTTTGTCAGATGGAGTATTTCAGGAAGATCTGACGAAATCAGAATTATTCCAGTACCGTTGTCGCAAAGCTCTCTAATGAATTCGTATATGGCCGCGCGGGTTCCAACATCAACGCCAACGGTTGGCTCATCGAATATCACCAGATCAAACTTTTTGGTAAGACTTCGCGCAAGCATCAATTTCTGTTGATTACCACCTGAAAAATGTTCTGCAGCAAGCTCGATTTTATTCGGTGATAAGTTCAATCGGCTGGATAGAGTGCTGACTAAATCAACTTCTCCACGTCGATTAAGGAACCAACCGCTTGAAAACGGTTTTGAACCCAGTGAAGCCAACGCTATGTTTTCACGTGCCGAGCGCATCATCATAAGCCCCTCACGTCGTCTGTCGGATGGCAGATACAGCAAACCACTATCCAACATGTGCGTGGTTCGAGGTCGTGTATAAACTTTATCTTTAAAAGTGATCTTGCCCGAGGCCAATGGCGATGCACCAAAGCATGCCTGACCAAAGCGAGATTTGCCTGATCCGACTAGGCCAGCTAATCCCACTATTTCACCACGCCGCACTGAAAGTGATACACGCTTTACGCTGTGGTCTGCGGTGGTTAGCTCGTCGGCCTCCAGTAAACTGTCACCTGGATTGAAGACAATACTCGGGAAAATCTGTCCGACGAAGCGCCCCGTCATGAGTCCGATAAGATCATCTTCGTTAGTTGTTTTAGCGCTAACGGTTTCGATAAATCGACCGTCACGCAGCACGGTAATGCGGTCTCCTATTTGACGAATCTCCGCCATACGATGTGTAATGTAAATTATGCCAACCCCGTTAGCCTTCAGCTTGTTAACCAGCGTGAAGAGCTGTTCTGTCTCATGATTTGTTAGTGAAGCGGTTGGTTCATCAAGAATGAGTACAGAGAGATCTGAGCGAAACGCCTTCGCGATCTCGACCATTTGCTGCTCTGCTCGAGTCAACTGATCGACTTGAACTTTGGGATCGATATGGAAATCCAATTGATCTAATATCGCCTGAGCTTTTTTTAGCTGTAGCCTAGGTCGGAGAAAACCTCGGCTTGTGTTTTCCCCACCCAAAAATAGATTCTCAGCGACCGTCATTTCTGGAATCAGAGAAAATTCTTGGAACACGGCACTGATTCCGTACTCACGCGCTTCGTGTACGCTCGTCAGATCAACCACTTTATCCGCAATTTTTATCTGTCCGTCCGTTGGCGTATTTGCTCCTGCGAGCATTGAAATCAGGGTTGATTTCCCCGCCCCGTTTTCGCCAAAGAGGATATGTACTTCACCTTCTCGAAGGTCAAAATTCATTGCGTCTAAAGCGCGTACACCAGGGTAGTCTTTAGTTAGCCCTACAGTTTCAAGTAAGGTCCGCGCGCCCATTGGGCGCGCTTCTCCTTCAAGCCGATTGGAAGAAAGAGAGTCGGCTGTGTTTTGCATTTAACTTACTCGACGCGGAAAACAGGCTTGAAACCGGCAGGCGCAAGTGTCGAGCTTGGGTCAAAGTCTTCAAAGTTATCTTGATCGACAACATAGAGTGCCGGACCTACATGCTTATCATATTCCTGGCCTTCAAGAATTCGTACAGCTTGATCAACCGCTACACGACCTTGTATTACCGGTGAGTCTGTGGGGGCTGCTAATATCTGACCGCGGCGAATGCCTTGATCCACACCAGGTGTGAAGTAATAGGACGCAACTTTAATTTGTTCAGCGAGATCACGTGCACGCAAAATCGGTATTGCAGCTTCTGCTGTGACGGCGGTGCCAACAATATAGCTAAGGTCTGGATGCGCTTCTAACGTGTCCTCTACGAGTTTTGCTTGGGTCTCCTTACCTGTGTCACCGTACTTTGTCTCGATCAGCTCAACGTCACTGTCTTCCACTGCTCCGGAAAAGCCAGCATTCCCGGCCTCTACCCAACCCGCACCGGCAGGCCCTGGGAACCACGCAACCTTTACCTTGCCGGATCCAGTAGGGTGCTTACCAGCAAGGAATTCCCCAGTCTTAGCGCCCATCTCACCGAATGAAACAAGTGATTTTGCAGAAATTTCGGGTGAGCCAATTCCATTGATAATGTCGATCACTGGAATATCATTTGAACGGATTTCACTTACTAAATTGTTCAAACCATCAAACGCTATTGCGCCGATGATGACAGCATCAGCACCGGCTGCCACGCAATCTTCAATCTGTGAAATCTGTTTGTTAAGTTCTGTGTACCCGCCGGCTTCGACGACTTGCATTCTGACGCCAAGACGTTTGGCTTCTTCGGTTACGCCATAGTTAACACCTAACCAGTAAGAGTCCTTCATGTGCGGAAAGGACACACACAGCTCCCAACCCTTCGATGCATTTTTAAGCGGTGAATATTTCTTATCAGTTCGTGGACTATCCATGTTGAACGCTGGTTCCCATACCTGAACCGGGTAGGGGTACCAATCTTCTGCATGGGCGGTTGTTGTGTAGGCCGAAACTGATATCGAGAGGGTGGTCATTAGGCCAACCAAACACTTTTTCATTTTTACACCTCCAATTGAGATTTATTGAATTTCGCACTCAGCGAGTGCCAGTTAACGTCCCTGTGTATTGCTCAGCGACGACTGTTTATCGAAAATGACTTGAGCAGCGTGCATATGGTGAAGCGCAGAGGGGGTATTGTAAAATATGATTTTTAGGTTATATTTATCTGAAAATGAGATACAGCGAGCTGAAAAGAGAGCATTGATGGGTAAGTTTGCCCGCTCGGTTTCAATAGAAAACGGACCAGTGCTGCCTCTGATTATCCGAAAATAGCCTTTCTCAGACTCATTTTCGAATAGTTTCTGTAAATCAAGAAATACAATATAAAAATTCGGAAATGCAGATGGATCTATCCCTACGCCAGATTCGTTACTTTATTGCGGCTGCAGAAGCAGGCCAAGTCTCTAAAGCTGCGATGAATATTCACGTGTCTCAATCCGCGATCACAACGGCCATAAAAAAACTGGAACAGACAGTTGGCTCAAACCTGTTTGATCGAACTCATTCGGGCATCACGCTGACCTATGAAGGCAACCTGTTTCTGGAACATGCCCAACACATTGTTCAATCCGTTGAAGAGGCTGTCAGAATACCTAAGCGCGTAATGGAGGATGTAAGAGGCAACATCAACTTGGTTGTAACCTATACCGTTGCAGGGTATTTTTTACCCAAACTAATAACACAATTTAGTCGCGCGTTCCCCAATGTCACAGTAAACCTGGCAGAAGCAGACAGATGTGATATCGAAGAGGGACTAATAAGCGAAGAGTTCGATATTGCGGTTATGTTGACCAGCAATATCGTTAATCATGAAGACCTATCACATTCACCACTCATGCGTTCACGACGTCGGCTATGGGTTAGTGTGAATCACCCATTCGTAAAACAGAAATCTGTGTCTCTTCAAGATATTTCCAAAGAACCCTACATTATGCTGAGCGTTGATGAGGCGAGCAATACGGCTCAACGCTATTGGAGTAATACCACATACCAACCAAACACCATCTTCCGGACGTCTTCTGTTGAAGCCGTACGCAGCATGGTGGCTAACGGCATGGGCGTTTCTCTCCTTTCGGATATGGTTTATAGGCCGTGGTCGCTCGAAGGGAGGCGCGTAGAGGTATTGGATGTTGCAGAAAATATTCCCACGATGGTTGTTGGATTAGCGTGGGCCGCTGAAAGAGAAACCTCAATAACGGTGCAAGCTTTTGTGGATTTTATGCACCTTTCGATGGGGGCAGAACAACCTCTAAACGTGTAATGAAGGTGCATCATATTGCGCCAATTGCTGACCTGCTTGGTAGGCTCGATTGGTATCTAAATACACGATGCACAAGATCGTAAATTTATAATGTTCAAACTATTAGCTATCCATTCCGATATTTGTCTGAATGAGCATATTGTGCTGCTATTCAAATTGATGTGTCGCAGCCATACCGGTTCGTGCGTCGAATTGCAGGATTATTAGTAATGAGCGCGACAATCGCAGATCAAATGATGACACACTAGTAGTGTTGCGGCTGCAGTATCTGCACTAGCAGACATTGGAGAAACCATAGTATCCGTTGCTAGCGGGACATGGGTAGTGCGAACCCCATCCAGAGGAGAGCCGACGTATAAAACCTTCGGTTCACGCCACGGAGTGAGCTTCAACAATATATCGAGATGAGTGTTTGAACAGGTGGCTCTTTGACACTGCTCAAAAAGTCAGAAACGTATCGGACCTGTGGTTGAATGAATACAATCACTTTCGACCACATAGTTCATTGGGTTTACTAACTCCAATTAAATTCATGGAGCTTTGTGAAACAAGAATGAAAATGGTAGCTTAGCCAACAACCCTAACTTTGGTATTGGTGCCGTACACTTGGCCTAGCTAAAAGGAAAAACACACTTAATGTTGAGGCTACTCACGTTAGCGCCCGCGATATTTTTATTGCTGTGGTCTGGCGGATTTACGGTTGCTAAAATCGGGCTTAGCTACGCTGACCCACTTACGCTGCTAGCCATTCGATACGGCTGCGTTGTTATTTTGCTGCTGCCATTTTGTTTAATTTACAAGCCCGCAATGCCCAAGACGCTGTATGAATGGGCGAATCTGGCCTGTGTAGGGTTTTTAATACAAGTGGTTTATTTTGCGACAGGCTGGATGGCGTTTGTAAAGGGAAGCTCTGCAGGCAGTCTTGCATTAATAACCTCGCTACAACCTATATTAGTGGCTCTTCTCATGCCATTGGTATCGCGTGAGAGTGTCTCAGTAAAACGATGGATCGGTTTGGTGCTCGGGTTGACGGGGACATTTTTAGTGTTGTACGGCAATCTGGGAATACAACCTATTAGCGTCACCGTCCTACTGTTTTCGGTAACAGCATTGATAGCATTTACCTTGGCAACTGTGTGGGAAAAACGATTTGGTGTCTCTCATCACCCGTTGACGTCGAACATGGTTCAGTACATCGTCGGATTCGCGTGTACATTGCCATTGGCTTTTTTATTCGAGCCTATGAATGTAACGATTACGCCTATGTTTCTTGCTGCTTTGGGCTACCTTGTTTTAGGTAATTCCATCTTAGCAATCAGTCTGCTGTTAATGATGATTCGGAACGGAGAGGCAACACGGGTTAGTGCGCTATTCTTCCTTGTTCCTCCTACCGCTGCACTCATTGCATGGATAGTGATGGATGAACAAATGACGGCTTTAGCGTGGCTGGGTATGGCCGTAGCAGCATTGGGTGTTTGGTTAGCAACTCGAACAAAGTAGGGAGGGTCAAAGCCAAACACAGGCGTAAAAACACTACAACAAGCATGGCGATTGTTATTAACTTCTACCAATGCTAGGTGAAGCTTTTAGCGAAAATGCCGCACAGCAAGGTAGCTAAACAATCTGAATAAGCCACCTTGCTGATACGTCAGGATAACCACTTAAAAGTGGAGTAAACAGAGCTTTATTCACTAACGAGCCTAGACACTCGCTAAGGATATGCCGCTTTTGTAACTATGTCTTCGTTTAACTCGAGGCTACTTTATCTTGAGTCTTCGTGTCGAAATCGTTGGCATCATGTCTTTCATGCAACTGGGATTCGGGCTCGCCAAACGTGCGATTGACCATTCGGCCACGTTTAACTGCTTCACGCTGGCTAATACGATCGGCCCATTCCACAACATGAGTGTAGGTGTGTGCTTCAAGAAATTCAGCTGCCGAATAAACCGTGTTTTGAATAACAGCCCCGTACCATGGGTAGATCGCTATATCGGCAATCGTGTACTCATCACCTGCAATGTACTTATTGTTCGCGAGCTGGCGATTAAGCACATCGAGCTGGCGCTTTGCTTCCATGGTAAAGCGGTCTATGCAGTATTCGATTTTGATGGGAGCATACGCATAAAAATGTCCGAACCCACCCCCTAGATAGGGTGCGCTACCCATTTGCCAAAACAACCAAGATAAGCACTCTGTTCTCAGTGCAGGGTCTTTAGGTAGAAAGGCTCCATGCTTCTCTGCCAAATAGAGCAAAATGGAACCTGATTCGAATACGCGCGTGGGTGGCGTCGTGCTGTGGTCCAGTAGCGCTGGAATTTTCGAGTTTGGGTTGATATCAACAAAGCCACTGCCAAATTGATCTCCATCGCCAATTTTTATCAAATGCGCATCGTATTCCGCTTCACTGATACCCAGCGCCAGTAGCTCCTCCAGCATAACTGTGACTTTGACACCGTTTGGAGTTGCTAGAGAATAGAGCTGCAAGGGGTGTCTACCGACGGGTAATTCCTTGTCGTGAGTAGGGCCTGCAATCGGGCGATTAATATTCGCCCAAGCTCCGCCACTTTCCGCCTCCCATTTCCAGACAGCAGGAGGGGTGTAATCAGATTCTTGACTCATGAGGGTATCCGTGTGGTTGAGAGGTTTCTATACACTTGAAATCGTGTGAAGAATCGAGACTTAGGGATTACTAAGAGTGAATTCAAGCTGTAATTGTTCCGCAATGGTCCGATATTTTTCCATAAACTCATCGGCTCAGACTATCGTAGCCGATCCGACCCTCAACGCCGACTCACATTGAGCCCATTTGAGGGCTTATGCAATGGGTCATTGTTCGTGCAGTACCCATAGAAAATTGGATTACGCTGCGGCAAGTGAAAACGGTTTGCTTAAAGTATTTTCATTTTGCCAATTTTACTCCGGCATTAACGTACCTTTGATGGTGCGTGAATACCCACGAAACTGGGCAACCGTAACATGGGTCTGATTGACTACACGGATATCGTAGATGCCACTTCGCCCCTGTCGGGAGACTTCTGTGGCGATAGCGGTCAACGTATCACCGCTATTTACAGGCTTTATGTACGTGATAGTGCCATGCTGAGCAACGGTTCTTTGGTTATAGGTATTGCAGGCGAAAGCAAACGCTGAATCGGCTAGCGTGAATATATACCCGCCGTGACAATCGCCATGGCCATTGCACATGTGCTCCTTTATGATCATGGACATATGACAAGTGCCCGGAGCGACCTCTGACAATTTCATGTCCAGAAACTGAGTTGCTTTGTCGCTCTCCCAAAGAGCGGCAGCACAGGATTCGGCCAGCTGTTGAACAGATAATTGCGATGCTTCAGGTGACATGGTCCGGATCCCTATTCGTTGATGGTAGTCGACGGGTTCAATAGCGCCAGTATACAATCGTGCATGTGTTGTGTCCGCAGTGAGAGAGACCGTGTGCGGGTCAGATTCTTCGGCACTCACGGCCATAGACAGACTAATTTTTAAGGTAGTGAATTTTCTTATGACTAAGTGGCGCCCGGTTCAGTCGGTACAGCCGAAAGTAATAGGCATTTGCGTGAACAGAGGGGCTCTGTTGGCAATGGAGGTTTACGCCGACGATGGCAGCATCAAAGGAGTAAGGCCCTTGGGCGGCTTAATAGAATTTGGTGAAACACGCGAACAAGCCTTAAAGCGCGAGTTCTTAGAAGAGCTGGATACGAAAATAGAGTTGTCCGGTCGTTGGAGAACGTTCGAAAACCTTTACGATCATGCCGGTATGCGGGGGCATGAAATCATCTTTGCTATAGGCATCAGCTTGGCGGACAAAAGCTTGTATAGAAAAGAGGTCATTGTCTTTTCAGAGGACAGTGGAACCTCAAATACCGCTCGTTGGTTCCCGTTAGAAGATATTAAAAGCGGCTCTGTAGAGTTATTTCCAACAGGTTTAATAGAAGCATTACAGCCTAGCTAAATGTAACCAATTGTCATAGCCCGTTGAAAAGACTTGAAAACAGCTGACCCCGGGCCAACGCTTTATACACGTAAAAAACGGGAATACCCCATGATAGATCAAGTAAAACGAAATACCTTAAAGCGAATTGGACTAACAACCGCAACGGTCGCAGCTGGTGCTGTGGGTTCGCACACATTCGCCAATGCATCGAGCTATTTGGCAAACGACAGATCATTGAGCGATGTTCAATCCTTAGCTGATATCCGTGTCAGTACACGGGTATCGTCAGTCACCAATGATCTGGAAGTTTTAATTAAAAACATTGGGCCTGAGAGTGCCACCATCACGCAATTGACGCCGTCAGTTACGCTCACCAAGCGAGGTCAATTTGATTTTGGACAATTGCTGCGGGACGGCGATGTTGTTCTAGCCCCAGGACAGTCATTGAGCGTTCCAATGAAACCACATGCAGTTGCGTTTAATGCAGCTGACTCTGCAAGTGGGCAAGCTCGCACATTGACAGACGCGCTGCGTCGTTCGTTCAGTGTAATTACAGACAACGAAGCGTTTGCTAGGGTCGAGGTGTCCGACTCCGTCCAGTTTGTCTAGATTACCCGCACTAAGCGGATATTGGTTAAGCGCGGCAATTGACATGAAAGTCGTCAGCTTGACGATATTTTTAATCAAAACATAGATCAATACGTTTGCGCTTACTATAATGCTGGGTCCGGCCAGCGCAAGTGCGTTGGCCGTCTCCTGTAAGGCAACTGATTGCACGAACTCATGGCTACGACGAATATCGGCGGTATTGATTTTGGTACCTCTAATTCGAGTGTAGGCTGCTTTGAGCACGGTCAAGCGAAGCTCATTCGCTTCGGAGACGATGGTATAGCCGTGCCAAGCGCCATTTTCTACCCGACAGACTCGACTATTACTGCCTTCGGTAAACAGGCAGTATTGCAGTATCGATCAGGTGAGGAAGGGCGCTTGTTACGCTCGTTGAAATCTGTTTTAGGTTCCTCATTAATGTCTGAGAAAACCACGATTCGCAACAAGCGTGTTCCCTTCACCGACATTATTCAGGACTTCTTTCAATATTTGCAAACCACACTGGTCAACAGCACAGAAAACACGGTAGAGAGTGTGGTTGTCGGTCGGCCGGTTCATTTTGTTGACGATGACGAAAAAAAAGACCGGGGTGCTCAAGACCAATTAAAAACCATTGCAACGAAGGCTGGGTTTAAGTTTGTTGATTTTCAGTTTGAGCCTATCGCCGCAGCGTTGAGTTATGAGAGCACTTTGTCCAAAGAAGAGCTGGCATTGGTGGTTGATATCGGAGGTGGCACAGCAGACTTTACTGTTATTCGTCTATCACCTGAAAGACGGCGTCAGGCTGTTCGCACCGACGACATTCTCTCTACCGTGGGAATTCATATCGGCGGAACCGATTTTGATCGCCTGTTAAGTCTTCGTTCGGTCATGCCCTTGCTAGGGATGGGGTCAGGCGTGAAAGCTACAGAGCGCTTGCTACCCGGTTCCCTCTATTTTGATCTAGCCACTTGGCATCGCATTCCGCTTCTGTATAACGCAGCCACGTTGCTAAGCATCAAACAGATGAAAATGGATGCGAAAGAACCTGAGCTTGTGCAACGCCTCTACGATGTCGTTGAAGGCCAGTACGGTCATGAACTTGCTGGAGCGGTAGAACAAGTAAAAATACATTTGTCAGATGCGGAAAACGCGTTGTTTGAATTGACCACTGTTGCAGATGGCTTACAAGGCGATGTCCCGCGTGGTGAATTCGAAGCATCCGTTGCTCAGGCCATCGATAAACTCGTTGAGTGTGTCTCAACGGGATTGACCGGAGCCGGTGTTGAATCTAGTGCCATTACCAGTGTCTTTTATACCGGAGGGTCTTCGTCTGTTCCTCTTTTACAAAAACGCATAGCCGATGTTTTTCCAGATGCAAAACACGTTAGAGGAGATACCTTTGGCAGTGTCGGTCTGGGTTTAACGATCGATGCGGCCAGTAAGTTTGCTTAAACAGACTTTAGTCTTGTTTGCGTAAAAGACTGTGCAGATAGTCTTCGCTTAAAGAGAACTGAGCGCCGCACTTCAATAGCTGATTTATTGTTTCGTTGTCTACCGGAATACCCCGGTGTGTTCTATTTGTCCTGTTTTCAATTTCCGGTTCTCCCGGTAAAAGGACCTCTTTCGTTCCGACGGCTGCAGGTTTTGCCTTAATGAAGTCGTAGAGCTCGGTTGTCTTGCGAGCCACATCGTCCGAGCTTCCAAAGGCGGCAGGGTCGATGATGACCGAAAACATATTGTTTATGACACCGCTTGGCAAGTGTTCCATGGTGGCGACGGTGTCATTGCTAACCAGCGCGCCTGCAAGCATCTCGACAAAGATACCTAAGCCTGATCCTTTGTGTGCACCAAACGCAGACAAGGCGCCTTCACGGTTTAATGCCATTGGATCTGGATCGCGGGTTTCGAGACCGTCGCTGTCTACTAGGCACCCTAAAGGCATTTGTTCACCTTTGTTACTGGCAACTCTAACTTTACCGAACGCGACGGTACTCGTGGCAATATCCAGTAACGGATAGGCTTTTTCTTCGACTGGCATGGCCATGCTAATTGGATTTGTGGAAAACCCAGGCTCGCGTGCGCCAAACGGTGCGACAAGAGGCGGGTGTCCCACCACGTTAACCATGTGAATGGACACATAGCCACGCGCCGCGCAATATTCGGAATAGGCACCCACTCTGGATACATGGCCTGAATTTCTGAGTCCCAACACAGCAACCTTATGTTCAGGGACGCTCTTCATGGCATGGTCCAGGGCTAGAAGCGCCATCCGATGGCCGAAGCCACGGTTTGCATTGACGATAGAAATTGCGCCGATAGGCTCGTGCAGTGTGGGGGATTGATTGGGAATCAGGTTGCCGTCGCGCACTTGATTGCCGTAAAGCGGCAACATGCCGATACCGTGGGAATCGTGTCCGGTGAGGTTGGCATCAATGAGATGATCAGAGATGATCGTGGCTTCATCACTATTGCAACCAAACCCTGTCAAAATAGTGTGGGCAAGTTGGTTGAGAGAGGTGCTGGTATAGTTCGTCTCAGTGCCCACTAAGTCTCCGGTGTTTTTGTCTGCGTGTAGAATTGTAATGCGATGGGCTCTTTAAGCCAATCCTTAGCACCTATTGAAATGGAAAATAATTATGTTGAAGTTCGGAATTTTGTCCACTGCGAAAATCGCTGATGAGCATTTGATACCTGCTATACAGCAGTCCGGCACTGCCTCCTTAGAAGCTATCGCGTCGAGAGATTTAAAAAAAGCAAAGAAGATGGCGGCCAAGTTTAATGCCCCTCAAGCGTTTGGTAGCTACGACGAGCTTCTTGCCTCTGACGACATCGATGCGGTTTATATTCCTTTACCCACGTCTCAGCATGTTGATTGGGCGGTTAAAGCTGCGCAGGCTGGGAAGCATGTTCTAGTGGAAAAACCGCTGGCGTTGAAAGCTACTGATATAAAGAAGCTTATCAAAGCGCGAGACAAAGCCGGAGTTGTTGTATCTGAAGGGTATATGGTCACTTATCATCCTCAGTGGCTCAAAGTACGTGATCTAATAAAAAAGAATGCAATAGGGAAACTTCGTCGCATTGAATCTTCCTTTAGTTATTTCAATGTCGATGAAAACAATATGCGCAACCGCCCGGAGCTAGGTGGTGGGGCCTTACCTGATATTGGAGTTTACCCAACAGTGTGTGCCCGTTTTGCCACTGGCCTTGAACCTAAAACTGTAACGGCGCAGGTAGAGTTTGATCCCAAGTTTAAAACTGACCGGTACGCTAATGTTCAGCTGGAGTTCGACGGTGTAGATATGAATTTTTATGTATCCACTCAAATGGCCAATCGGCAAACCATGGTTTTTCATGGGGACAAAGGATTTATTGAGCTGACCGCCCCCTTTAATTCCAATTTATATGAAGGTGATGAAGTTCGACTACACAATTCAAAGCACAATGAAACGCAGGTTTTTCGATACACCGGATTAAATCAGTACCGGTATCAAATCGATGCGTATGCAAAAGCGGTGGCTGGCAAAAAACAAGCCTACTTCACGCTAGAGGATTCTGTATTAAACCAGAAAGTCATTGACGCGATATACAAGTCGGGCAAGAGCGGCAAACGAGCGAGGGTTTGACGGCCAGATAAGCTTCTGAAGACGGGTAGTGTGCTTGTGTGCCTGAGATAGCCCTGAACCTTTGCTACGGTTGTGCAAACTAGCGTTACCGAGCGTGTCTAACGTGGACTGGGTCCACTCACCTGAAGGTGCGACACTGCTCGGTAGTTGCACTCGCTATTAGCAATATGGGGCTATCTAAATAATGTTATTGATGCGTACCAAGTCGCGAGTATTTGCTGAGCTTAGGCGTTGCCGAAGAGCGGTATTACGTTTCGCCAATCACTTTGAAAATTAGCTAGATCGGGGAAAACTTCAAGCATGTCGCTGTCGGTGACTCCCATCCAATTCGCTAGCGCTGCTCCGTATTGATTGATCGATAGTGACGGGATAACTCGGCCCTTATCGCTACTATCATCATCGGCTCCTAGATCGTAGCTGGGTAGACTGCCAAACATCTGGCCACCGTTAACTGCACCTCCCATCACCATGTAGTGACCACCCCAGCCGTGATCTGAACCATCCCCGTTTATGGTTAGGGTTCTCCCGAAATCCGATGCGGTAAAAGAGGTGACCTTGTCAGTCATTCCTATTTCGTCGATGGTCGCTTGAAAATCAGCCAGGCTACGGTTCAAGTCTCTTAGCAGCACTTCCAACCTGGGGCTTTGGTTATCGTGCGTATCCCAGCCGCCCGCTCCGACAAAAAATATTTGGCGCTTCATTTTCAATAGGCTGTTGCTTTTAATCATTCTAGCCACCATCCGAAGCTGGGTCGCAAGCCGACTACTTCCATCATATGGGGTTGTAAAATCTGCATGCGCCGCGAGTGCACCATCTATTTGGCTAGCGGCATTCTTAGCCGTGTTAAACGAACTGGCTGCCTGCTGTTTAAGCGGATGTGCTGAAGATAGCGCCAGTATTTGTTGTAACGTGGCGTCACGGGCACCGTTCTGTGCGCTTTTTGCCGAATCTAAATATGACAGTAGGCTAAGACCCGTGTTTGCGTTCAAGCCTAAGGGTTGAATCTGGTTGCCAGGTAGCCAATGGTTAGTTCCAGCCACTGAAAAGCTAGGTGGCAATGTAGCCTCACTATTCGCATGTTGAAGTAGGTCAGCCATTCTGCCACCCCAACCAGTTCCTACCAAGGAGGCAGGGGAGCTGCTTAGCCCTTTCAGCCATTGTTCTTGCTGATGATTGTGCGCAAAAAGGTCACTCGGGATTAATGGGCTTTCTGCTTGGTAGTGACTTCTGGTGACCGGGGCGATCAAATTCCCTGCATTCCCCACCACAGCGATTTTCCCGCTTGCATACATGGAGTGTAGGTCAGAGAGCAGTGGGTTAAAACCTATTGCAGCGGTAGGGGAGTCGATCAGCAAGGAATCGTATGGAACTGCCAGCGGCCCACGGCTTGCGGCATAACGGTTATAAGCATCCTCTTGGGCAGGCACGAACATGTTGAATGAATCACTGCCGCCGTACAAGAATACGCAAACCAGCGCTTTGTAGTCGTCCAATGCTGCATAGTCACTGCTGGCAGCTAAGGCTGAGCCAATAAGACTTAGCTTGCCATTCATAGCTGCGGCTCCAGAACCCAGCAGAGACATAGCAGCGAAATTTTTTAGAAAGTCTCGACGTTCCCGGCGAGTTTTATGATTGTGCGACATAGTGACTCCGATTCCTACATTTGCACGAGATAGTCGGGCGATGCCATGATCAAAGTGATGGCATCGCGGATTCTCTGACTAAGTCCGTCTTCGTCTGATGGAATTGATTCGATGTGGGATTGAAGAAGATTTCTAAGCCCGTCTGACATATTGCCACTGAGTAGCACCAGGTCCAGGTGATCGAGAAGAGCCGCGGCGTCGTCGGCTAGCGTAAGCTCATAGGTGTAATCTAAATAGGACGTTGATTGCCCGTTTGCGTAAGGGTAGCCGGCATACCCGACTTGTATCTGTCGCGCGATTCTGTTGCTGGTCGCAAGCTCATTACCTGCTGTGAATAGTTCGAATTCTGGTGCATCCAAGTTGGCATCAGCAACAGGGCCGGCCGGAGAGTAGGAGGGTAAAAAGAAATTAAATACAGATGGTGAGCGCAGCACAGCTTGTCCGGTTACTGTCTCCAATGTGTCCATCTGAGGTGACACGGTGTTGAACTCGTTTCTATCAGAGTTGTTTTCACCACGCTGCACGTTAAATGCTCTCCAGAGATGACTAAGCCTAAGAACGGGTTCGCGCAATTTTCCGTAGTGGCTGATGTCTGTTGGGATGGTGCGCGCTTCTGTATCTAGGAGAATCGCTTTGACGACAGCGCCTAAATCGCCACGAACACCGGTACCGTTGTTATTGAATACGTGTGCAACCCTTCCAACATAAGCTGGAGTCGGATTACTGGTAACCAGTCGTTTTATAAGTTGCTTAGCAATGAAAGGCCCGACATTCGGATGGTTAAAGATGTTGTCGAGTGCCAGTTCTAAATCTTGTCTGGCCGTGTTTCCGGCCGGCGCTACAACGCCATTCAGCAGAGTCTTAGCATCGGTATCGTGGTATTCCTCAAAGGGTTGCATTTGATCAATCATGTTAGCGTTCGTCGATAGCCCTCTATCCCAAACGCCAGCATCAGCATAGTTCCAGCCAGTAAACACGCGTGCAAAGGCTTCAATTTGATCTTGTGTAAACGACGGCGAGCCGTCTGTGGTTCCATCAACGTTTAAGTTGTGTAAACCGATTGAGAACAACTGCAGAATTTCACGCGCGTAGTTTTCATCGGCACGGGTTGAGCCGTCCGCCTGTCCTTTCGCATTTTGTAACATGCTCAAGTACAGCCCCATAATTGGACTTAGGGTGACTTCTTCCAGTAGCTCTCTGTAATTCCCGAATGCGTAGTTACGAAGCGTATCGTAGTAGTTGGTGACGCCATACTGAGCGTTGGACAAAGTAAAACCGGTGTCGGATATGACAAATATTTGGCTGAGCGCGAACGCGACGCGTTGTCTCAGCTGGTCATCTCCTTCCACAACATCTGCCCACCAAATTTCATGTCTGGGTCCGCGGCCACTGTTATTGGAATGAACCGAAACATAATCCAGGTGAGCTGAACCCTTTGATGAGAGTTGCCAATCAATCCAGTTGTTCATTCCCATAGTTTGGACTCGTTCAATGTCGGCAAGCGTTGGGCCAAATGTTGCCTGCGTGAGTAAACGAGCCGCTTCCGTATCAGTGGCTGGTGTTCCAGAATCCAACACCGTGATGGTGGCTGTCTTTTCGTTAGTTAGGCCGGCGGTGTCAGTCACCTGAAGTTTCGCCATGAAAGTACCTGCGGTGTCATAGGTGTGGCTTTGTGTCTCGTCGTTATCGTTAGTGACCTTTTCACTTCCGTCACCGAAATCCCATTCATATTCCACGATTGCATCGTCATCACTGGAGGCGGAAGGGTCAAACTCAATGGTTAGCGGCCCGATACGAGTTGCGTTTGAATCTTCAAAGCCCAACATTGAGAACAAAGCGACAGGCTCAGTGGGTGGGATCACCACTAACGTGCGCTCGGTCCATACCGATGCAATGTCCTGGCGCTTTGTGCGAACTCGCCAGGTGTGGGAGTCGCTGACACTCAGATCAATGACAACCGCAATGGAACAGGTGCCCGCATCGCAGTAATCTGTTGCGGGCAGGTCCGCTAGTGTGGGCTGAGCTCCAGAGATACTATCGGTAATATAAAAATCGTAGGTCGTCGCTGCATCTACAGCATTCCATTGAAAGACCACGGTGTCCTCCGATTCGAATTCCGTGGTTGCCAAAGGTAGTAACAGGGTAGGCGCAGTTGGGGTTACCACAGCGAATGAACGTTCTGACCATTGTGATTCAACATCGTCTTTTTTAGCTCTTACGTGCCAGCTGTGTGAATCGCTGATGCCTAAAGTATGATCGATGCTAATCGTGCAAGAACCGGCTGCGCATATATCGGCTGGAAGAAGTCCTGACTGTAACTCCTGCGCTCCTTCGTTTCCATCGGTAATGAAGAACTCATAACTGGTTGCGTCTGAGACTGCCTGCCATTCAAAGGTTATTGGTGAGTAAACATCAAACGATGTTAAAGCAAGTGGTAAAGCCAGAGTGGGCGCCTCGGGCGGCTCGATGATTTCAAACACAACCGAGAACGTCGATACGTTGGAGTCGGTTTGCCCAACCGAGTTTATGGCACTAACTTGCCATTCATAGTTTTCCTCAATGGGTAGTGCAACCGTTGTTGAATAGTTGCATTGCCCCGAAACACAATTGTTGGTTAGTACATCAGTAGTTACCGCATTTCCGTTCGCACCTGGTAATGTAATTTGGTAACTCTCAGCACGATCAGCGGCTGTCCAAGAGAACGTAGCTTGTTCGTTTTGAACTACGCTTTCGCCCGATGCAGGAGCAATTAAGGTAAAGGTTGCGGGGGCTTCGGTGTGAGGTTCTAACGCTGTAAAGAAGGACTGCGAAAGAGATGAATTGCCGGCTAAGTTCTTTCCTCGAACACGCCACTGATTTCTTGTGCCAACAACAGTATTGATGACTTCAGTGACCGAACATATTTCGTCTGTGCAGATGGCGCTGGCGACAAGATCTGTTAACGAGATGGTAAATGATTTGTTCGTGTTGTCGTACAGATAAAAGTCATAGCTTTCTGCTTTGTCGTCACGTTGCCAAAGAAACGTGACGGTGCTACCTACGGCAACCTCTGAGTCACTCAGGGGGGAAAGCGTGACTACGCTGCCCGGTTTCTCTTGTATTGAAAAGTGTCTGGTTGTATACGCTGACGCGCCAACTGCATTGGTTGCTCTGACTTGCCATTGGTACGTATCAGCTGTCGGTAGGTCCATTGCTATCGTGGTTGTGCAGCTGTTAGCGTCGCAGTTTGAATCTCGAACGAACGCATTAATTGCGTCCAAATCGGAATTGGCGGCGTCTGAAATCAGGAGTTCGTAGGCTGATGCCGTTGCAACTCTAGCCCACTTAAACCCCGTGTTTTGGCCAACAGGGATGGTTATGTCGTCTCGTGGGCTGGAAAGTATTGGAGCCGTCGGCGCTTCAGTTGCTGGTACTACTGAATTAAAGGAGCTTTGGGCCCATCCGGATTCACCAGAGGAATTGATTGCCTTCACACTCCATGTATGACCGTCATGCACAGGCACATTTACCAATGCTTCGTAACGACAGGTTCCTTCGTCACAAAGATCGAATGCACGCAAACCTGAAATCAATGGAGATACATCACCATCAGGATCGTTGTTGGTGAAAAAGAACTCATAGGTTTCAACTTGCGCTTCGTGTTGCCATACAAATTCAGTGACAAGGCCGCTGTTCAAATCTGCGTTGTCTAATGGTGAAACAATGCTTGGGGTGTTAGGAGCTGAGGTAGCTAGTGCAACAATCAGCATTCGATCTTCAGACCACTCTGACGTACCGCCGGTATTACTCGCGCTGACCCGCCAGAACAACTCGGAGCCGGTTGCCGCTGTAACAATGGCATTTAAGGCGCAGCTACCGGTTGCACAATTGGACGGTTCGACGGTCTGACTGGCGACTAGTGAAGTGGGTGCTTCAGGATTCCCTGATTTGGTGAAGATTTCAAAATCGTAAAAGTCGACGTCATCTGCGACTGTCCAACTGAACTCAACAGCGGTGGTTGATTGAATGATTTTGTCTGTGGCTGGGGCAGTCAGATTAGGCGATTCGGGCGCTAAGATCACAGGTTCCAGAACCGTGTGCGTTTGGGTATGATGGTCTATTTGACCACTGGCATCGAGAACAATGAGGGTCACGTACCATGTGCCAACATCTGGAAAGATGACCTGTGCCTGTCCAGACCCTAAATCGGTAAGCGTTGCGCTTCCGTTTTGAGCGTTGTCAGGCCAAGCATCCCAGATGTAGTGGGTGATGGTCTGCGAGCTGGTGCTTGATGAACCGTCGATGTTCCTAGTGAGCTCGTAGGCAGAATCGGTCGGGGCTCCGATTTGGGCATCCGGAGGGGGGCTGGCACCGAGTGTGGAGCTTGCGGTGCGATCGACACGCAGCGGTGCGTTTGGCAAAGCACTTAAGGACGCACTGCCCGGCGTGCCACGCTGAGCTGCCCGTGAGTACCACATGGCCGCTGCCGATCGGTTTACCGGAGCACCGCCTGTGCCCATTGCCAGCCGATTGCCCCATTCGTGCTGAGCCAGCTCGTCGCCTTTGACGACTAGTCGAAGCAATGCTTCGGTGGAGAGACCGGGGTAGTTATCAGCGAAAGTGTCGACATCACTGGCACTGGCAGCCATGCCCAAGCTACAGTGGACAATCAGAAATGCGCAGAAGGCACCTCTACATAACGCTTTTCTAATTGTTGTTAAACGGCTCAAGGAAAGTCAGTTTTCCATGTTTCGGTTTGTGCCGGAGTGGCTGGTAACAGCTGTAAAAGGCCAGATAGCTTTGGTTCACTTTCTGTGGCGATATTATGACGATGTCAGCGTTCTTCAGGTATTGCAAGTTTAGTGGTTTTGACACAATTAAGCCTGCATATATTCAAAATGTTAACGGACACTCATATTGGTGAAAACGCCGTAATAGAAATTTTAATCGCCATGCAGTTTAATACGCCCTTGCGGCCCTTAATAGCGCCGGTTCTGTTAGTGGACAATTTAAACTTTAGAGCAGTTATTGGTAGGCCAAAAGGGATAAACAGGATGAAGCAGGGTCCGATAATTAATAAAAAAACAGTGCTAGCTCAATGCCTTTCCGACTTACTCGATGCACAAAGGCAAATACCCTATGTTGCGATGTAAAGCTTCGGTGATTCTCGCGATAGTCACGGCGCTAGTGATGTCATTGAACTCTGCTGTTTCTGCAGAGGATCGTTACGCTGGTTTTCCGGAACCTCAATCAGACTTTAACGCACATATCGTGGAAGTCGAGCGCTACCTGTCTAAGACACAGATGAAGCAGCGTACGGAAGATGATGTCCAATACAACTTACCGTTTGAAATCACCGCAGCGCAGGACGTCCCGTATCGTGGCAAATTTATGCTGTTCCACGGGCTCAATGATTCGCCCTATATCTGGAGTGATATTGCACCGGAATTAAGCAGCCGTGGATTTGATGTGAGGGCAATTCTGTTGCCGGGTCATGGTAATTCGCCCGAAGCCCAGCTAGACATGTCTTATACACGTTGGATTAAGTCGGCGAGAGAGCAGCTACGCTATTGGCTCGTGGATGAAAACACCCCAATTTACCTTGGTGGGTTCTCTCTAGGAGGTGTCATTGCTACCGCAATGGCCGTGGAACGAGGTGATGTCGACGGGATGCTGTTATTTTCCCCTGCGTACAAAAGTAGTATGAATCACTTGCTGCGATGGTCTGCCATTTATTCCGTTTTCAAGCCTTGGATTTTTGGTGGCATGATCATCGAAGACAATCCCACCAAATACAATTCCATACCGGTTAATGGTGCTGCGCAATACTATAAAACCACCAAATACCTGAAACGCATCTGGGGCAGCACCCGATTATCCATGCCAGTGCTAATGATTGCGTCAACAGACGATTCTGTAGTCGATGTAGAACACATGGCAGGTGTGTTCAAAAGACGTTTCACGTCTGAAGAGCGTCAAATGCTAATTTACAGTAATGATGAAAACGCCAGAACAGAGGATCTCATCATGATTCGTCCCAGCGCTTATCCCGAACTACGTGTGCTTAATCAATCACATCAAAGTGTGCTGATGTCTGAGGCTAATCCATTGTTTGGTAAGAACGGTTCGGTATTGGTTTGCAACGGCAACGATTGGGCGACGTTTAGCGGATGTTTGTATTCACAGGAGCAGCATTGGTACGGTGCTCAGCATACGCCTTCACCCGATGGAGTACCTGTTGCCCGAGCAACTTATAATCCCGATTTTGAAACAGTGCTAAGACTCCTAGATGAGGTTTTTTCCATTCGTTAATACGGTGGCTTGTGACACTCGCTCAACTCTGGGGTGGCTACTGCAAGATAGTCATCGGCAGGAATGTTGACCAAACCTTCAATACCCAGCAGGCCTCGATCCAGCTGGGGCAGTTTAGCGAGTGCATTGGTAACCGCTTCAAAAATCAATTGCTCGTTATTCTTAAGCGCGGTTATGAATGGAAGTCCTGGTGTCGGGGCAGTCCATTCCAGCACTCGCAACTTTTCAGAAAATGCTTCGTGTTCCTGAATAAGGCGCCATGACACAGCATCAAGAGATGCGATATCTGCTCGGCTTTGCGCGACTGCCAATGCAGATGCAAGGTGACCACCGGATTGATATTTGCGGGTAAACCAGAAGCTGTGTTCTTGTGTATGACGATATGGGGCAGCGTAGCCGGATTGAGAAAACGGTTGGTTGAAGGCGAACGTTGAACGTTTAAATGCAGATAATTCCTGTCGAGGGTCGTCTTGTCTAACAACGATAGCACTGCGGTAGTACCCGGGTTTGCAGTCAGCTAATCGATAGTCCGGTGTGCCTACTAATTTAACCTTATCGTGTAGCCATAATCGATACGGCATACCGCATGTTTGGCTTAGGACTAATTCAGGGTTCAGCCAAACCGTAAATTCATCAGCTGATTGCGACAATGCTTCTGGGCTAGCTATGCCGCCTCTGTTTAATTCTTGCCGAATTAAAGACCAAAAACGTCGATGACTCGATGCTAGCTGTACTCGCTCGTACATCATTAAGCTTGCAATCATTTAGGCTTAATCTCTTTGCTCGTTACAGCAGCTGGGCGCATCATGAACAAAGGTATCTTTTCGACATAAGCAGGAGGATGTAATGGGAATATCCGCTTTTAATTGTGCGTCGTGTAATAGACGGCGAAGTTCTATTACTTCTGTTTTCTCATTGCGTTTTTCAAGACACTCTACCAGTCCATGCAAAGCCCATACGTTGTTAGGATGCTGAGCACAACGTTGTAGCTTGTTGTTCAATCCTAAATCCGTTCTGTAAACATCCTCGGCTTCTTCAAATCGATCCTGCTCGGCAAGCAAGGCTGCAAGCGCATGGCGGGGTGGGTGCATCCAAGGCCAGGGTTCAGAATAATGCAGTGAATCGTTTCTTCTTACGCTTTCCCTTAAGTGCGTGAATGCCTCGTCATAATCACCTTTATGGTAAGCAAGTTCGCCTTCCAACATAGATTCACCTATAGCCAGAATGTCAACAGCTGGGTTGTTGAAAAACTCACGTTGAGGATCAATATTTGATACCGCCCTATAAAAAAGTTCTCGGTGTTGCTCTGCTTGCGATAGGTCTTTTAAGAATGCATGAGCAACCGTTTTGGCATAGTGATGCATAGCGATGGTCACAGGATAGAGGTCGGCTTCTGTGGGTGTGGGCTCATCAATAATTTCCTGCCAACGTCCAAAGCGTACGAACACATGCATTTTCATGGAGTAGTAACCTTCCATGGTAATGACCATCTGAGGCCTGTCTTTAATGCTCAATAACTCTTTGGTTAACGTTGCACATATCGCGTCTGCAGCTTCTTTTGCGCATTGATATTGACCTAAAAACATGCAGGTAAACATCATGAGATGTAAATCATGCGCGCGTGCGGTTGTATAAAAATTGCTGACACCGGCATAGTCCACATAAAGTTGATCAGCTTTTATCGCCTTTTCACTGACTGTTTTTGCGAGGTCATAGTCGCCGGATAATACATAGATGTGCCCGGGCATATGATTCATATGACCTGCATCGGGGCAAAGCGTTGATAGCCTATCTGCTGATCGACGAGCTCTTTCTGGCTCGGAAGACATTTCTGTTACGTGAATGTGCAAATGCAATATGGCTGGATGCTGTGTCTTTCCTAAGCGTTCTTTTTTCGCAATGGAGGTTTCTATGACATGCAGAGCTTCGAGAGTGTCTGCACCGGGAGTGGGCTCGCCAGTATTAACGTTCCACAGCTTCCAAGCGGTTCGCGTCATGATGGCCTCAGCGAACAGGGCTGCCACATCATGATCATCTGGATAGCGGTAGTACACCCGTCGCATAGCATTGGCGTAATCGTCATCCCAACGATCAAATTCTTTAAGGGAAACGGGATGAGGTTGTTGAAATCTTCTCGATAGTGCCTCAACCAGCTCTTTTTCTACCTCGCTTGCGTAGTCAAATGCCGCTCGCGCAGCCTGAATATGTTCGTAACAGATTCGGGTGGTATCGGTGGCTTCTTGAAGGCAGTGTTGACGCCATAAATTGTTATAGAACGGCCCACGGGCATAGGCGACCCCCCAATGGGCCATGACGCAATTCGGGTCATGTTTTAGCACCTCTTTGAAACAGGTGACACCTTCCTCCTGATTAAAGCCGAAACACCAGTTAAGAGCGAGGTTGAAAAGGCGCTGTGCATCAGGCGATACCGTGGATACGGTTCGGGTGTGACTGCCTAAGTCGAAGTGTTCCACACAGGCTCCAAAGGTATAAAAATCCGTTACGAAAATGAGGTTTGGAGTATAGCCCCAATTGCCCCTCAGACGTCGTGAAAGAAAAACCCATCAGTTGCATCAAAGTGCCACATGATGTCTCGTTTTAAGAGTTTTCAGTACTCAAAAGGGCGAAAAATAAGCCTTGGTCGAGGTTATTGAAGACTTGGGCACTACAGAAAGTAACTGTTAGGTCGAGACGAACTGTAGGCAATAGAGAATTTAGCGTTTGCAAGTTCGCACATTAATACAAGTCCCAACTAGAGAGTAGGTGTGGGCATCTAACGATCAAAAATAAGAAAAGTAAATGATCAAAAAAATTCTGATATCCGTCGTACTATGCATGCTTACAAGCCCCGTTGCATGGTCAAATAATGGCACAGAGGTGGCGACTGTCCTGTTTGATAATAATGAATATTTCTATCGCTGGTCTGGCGATGATCTTCATGAATTTACACCTGGTGAACAGAGCGTCACCGGTGATTGGAAAGATATGCTCACCATCAATCACTTTACCGATGTCTCGGACCCAGAAGAGCTGACTATATTGGCAAGAGATGTTTTGGAAAACTACAAAGCCAATGGAGGAATCGTACTCGGTGTTGATACGCTTCAACAAAAAGGGTCTCAACCTGCACAGTACATAATGGCGGTTGTGTTTGGCGCCCATGAGGTAGCTGAATATGCCGTTGTACGGTTTCAAATTCAGGACGGTATAGGTACGTCCATTTCCTACGCACACCGTGAGTACGGAGAAGAGGTGGGTGAGCGAATCAACAGCTGGATGGAAGCTAACGGACCCCGAATAAGGCAAGAAATTAGTGGGCTACGCGATCTCCCAGCGTATTCAGAATTTCGCTCAGAGGGCAAGTACGCGTACCTGAGCGCGTTGCAGCAGTCGATTTAAAACACGCCATCGGCTCATCGTTAAAAAAAACGTTCGGGAAAAAAACCAGAGTACGGACTTGATCTGCTAATGTAGTGAGTGATTTTCTGGGGCGTGCCGCCCCGCTCGAACACAGTAGTAGGTTGACAATGACTGATGACGATTACGAGGCGAGATTAGAGCGGGCAGCTTATGAACTGTACGTGAAAAAAATCACCCGTAAACAGTCTCATCCTTTGTTGTTTAAGCTAGTTCGTGCTCTGGGTTTTAAGGTTCGACTGCCACACTATGCCACGCCCCGATCAGTTTTCATTTTCTGCAGCATCTACATAGCCATCTTGTTTGCCTGCTTACTGTTGTTTGTACAACGCGGCACGGAGGGAATGTCTTTTATCAATATTGCTCTGTTATCTGCATTGGTGGGCCTTGTATTCGGCGCCATCATGATGGCTATCAATATCGAAAATCGAAAGAAATACGATTTAACAGACTGGGATGATCTGTAGTATTTGTTAGACTGAAGTTTAATGTCATAAATCTGGAACAAATCATGACCACCGGAAGTTGTCTGTGCGGAGAAGTCACTTTTAAGTTTGGTGGTGAATTGTTACCGATGAGCCATTGTCACTGTTCAATGTGCCGGAAAATACACGGGTCTTTATTTGCGACCTATCTTGGGGCACGGGAATTTGAATACACAGCAGGCGCGGAGCTCGTAAAACGATACGTTTCCTCTTCAGGTTTTAATCGGGCGTTTTGTAATAAATGTGGTTCTGTATTGCCAGAAACTAATGATGGTGGTGCGGAATATTATATTCCTGCGGGCTTGTTGAATGAAGATCCGGGTATCCGCCCTGAGGTACACATATTCACAGAATCGAAAGCGGAAGGTTACGATATTAACGACGATCTGCCACAGCTTGTGCACTACGGTGATGGCGATGACTCCCGTGTTATTGATATCCCCGAACAGACTGTTAAAGAGGGCTTTGTCTCTGGTGGATGTCAGTGTGGTGATGTCGAATTTGAATATGAAGGCACGCCAAAATTCATGATGAATTGCCATTGCAGCCGATGCCGCAAGGTCAAAGGCGCTGCGCATGCTACCAATGCATTCGTGCCTACCGACCAATTCACATGGACCAAAGGCCAAGACAAAGTCGTCAATTATGATTTGCCAGAAGCAGAGCGGTTTGGTCACGCGTTTTGTGAGACTTGCGGCTCTTCGCTACCTCGAGAATCGGGCGGAACAGGCATGTTAAATGTCCCTGTCGGCAGCTTAAATTCAGCGCCGGGTGTCGATGCAAAAGGACATATCTTTATAGGATCGAAGGCCCCTTGGTTCGAACCCGTGGACGACCTTCCCAAATGGGATGAAATGCCAACCTAGTGTTGCAGGGTGAAGTCGGTTAATTTGCCGACTTAAATTCTGCCTAATGAGAAAACGCATCTGTTAAACAAACGCGCGTTGGCTATCGGCGGTGTACTTCGGGTACGGCACCGCCATTCAAACGTAGAGGTGCAGTTTAAAAGGCGGTAAGAGCGCTCAGGTGTACAGGTGTTTTTCGAAATACACCCGCTTGAAGCCTTCCTCAACAACTTTACCAGTCTCTTCATACCCAAGTTGCGGGTAGAGAGAGAGGTTTTCGGTCATGGCTTCGTTGGTATAG
Organism: Granulosicoccus sp.; assembly: GCA_045110515.1. Taxonomy (GTDB): domain Bacteria; phylum Pseudomonadota; class Gammaproteobacteria; order Granulosicoccales; family Granulosicoccaceae; genus Granulosicoccus. The sequence goes on from JBGCGD010000018.1 coordinate 70,433, forward strand.
AGAACTACCTTGCCGGTTTTATTGGCCGCAGCGCATTGCTCGACATGGTCAATGAGTCTTCCCCCAAACCCGCGTCCAACGAATTGAGGAAAAACCGCTACATTCTCCAATAAGGTTTGATTGTTCTGGTTTTGATGCACGACGTAACCTATAAAGGTGTCGTTATGTGCAATAACATCTATGGCGTGTGTTTGCAGTTGTTCTGCAAAGTTAGCTTGCATGGGAGCAGGAGTTTTCCCAATGCGTTCAACATACATTTCGTAAGCTGCCACGGCACACGCGGTAAGGCTCGGGACATCTTCTAGCGTTGCCGGTCGAATGAGCCCCGTATCGTCAGTCATGTGTATGATTTATTGATTGTCCAGAACATCCCAGCACGCGCCCATGGTGTGATAGTCCGTTTTACCGGGTGGCGATTTTAAATTGTCGAATGCCGACCCGTCGCGGTTCTTTATCCGAAACCAGGCCCCTTGCTTGTGATCAATTAGCGTATCCCAGCTGTATTTCCATAGTTTGTTATAGGCAGCCAGATAGCGCTCTTGCTGAGTGGTGGCATACAGGCGCCACGCAGCTGCAAAGGCCTCGGCGTGCACCCAGAAGTATTTGTGGGTATCGGCAAAGGTTCCATCGGGTGCGAATCCGTAAACCAATCCGCCGTGCGTTTCATCCCAGCCTTTTTCCATGGCTACATCGAATAATTGTGCAGCGCGTTCAGTCCACACCGGATTAGGTTGCCACTTGTTTAACTCAAGCAATAATTTAGTCCATTCAACTTGATGCCCAGGTTGAAAGCCCCAAGGCTTGAAGAGATCGTCGGGCTTATCAATGTTGTACTGCATGTCACACTGCCAATGGGTGTCGTAGTGCTCCCAGATGAGTCCGTCATTGATGGCTGCCAAATCGATGGCAAAACGCCGCGCAAGAATCGCCGCACGATCCAGATAGCGCGTATCACCGGTGGCCTTCATTGCCAGTAGCAATGCCTCGCACGTGTGCATATTGGCGTTTTGCCCACGATAGGGGTCTAGGATGGTCAGCGATTCATCCAGTTCGTCTGAATAGGCTTGAGATTCTTCATCCCAGAAGTGGGTTTCCATGAACTCCCATACCTGTTCGATAGTTGCCACTTCTTCCGCCACACCTGCCAAAACAAGGCTTGCCGCGGCGAGCATGACAAAAGCATGACCATAGGCCAAGGCTCTGCCATCGGTAACCACTCCGTTTTCGATAACCCAGGCATAGTGGCCGGAAGGTTGTTTATGCACTCTCTTGATAAAGTCCATCCCATCGACAGCCCATTGCAGTTGTTCTGCATTTTTGCTGCGCTGGTAGGCTGTGGCGTAGTTGAAGACAAATCGGGTAGAGCTGACGAGATGTCGCATGCCTTCGTCGTAGACGGACCCATCATCGAGAAAGCACTGATGAAATCCGCCGTCGGGTGCTCTGACATTGGGTGCGTAGAAATTCAGAATAGACTGAATATGCTGGTCTAAGAAGGTTGCGTCTGCAAAATCAGGGTAGCTTGTATCAATCATGCCTGACAGTATACAAGACGCCCTTGCCACCGACGTATTTACGCCCTTTTGTGTGGTTTCATGACAAGCAAGTTGTTATGCTTTTTGGGCGTCGCCGATGAACAAAAGGCTTAATTTACGTGCTGATAACGTAGTCTTAACAACAACGAAGAGCTACCATTGTGGAATTGAAAACCCACAGTGAGATAGTGTGAGCGATTCCAGTCCAGTCAAAACGAACATCAAAGGTTCTATTCTTGAAGTTACCCTCGATCGTCCTAAGGCCAATGCGGTAGATCTGGCCACCAGTCGGATCATGGGCGACGTGTTCAAGGATTTCAGAGACAACCCAGATTTGCGAGTCGCGATATTGACAGCTTCGGGTGAGAAATTCTTTTGTCCCGGCTGGGATCTAAAAGCGGCAAACGACGGAGATGCCGTCGATGGCGACTACGGTGTCGGCGGGTTTGGGGGGTTGCAAGAGTTACCCCACCTAAATAAGCCGGTAATAGCTGCCATCAACGGTATCTGCTGTGGCGGCGGGTTAGAAATCGCTTTGTCGTGCGACATCATTCTTGCTGCTGAGCACGCTAGTTTTGCATTACCAGAAATCAACTCAGGAACAGTGGCTGATGCCGCATCGATTAAATTGCCTAAACGCATTCCGTACCATGTAGCTATGGAGATGTTACTCACTGGTAGATGGCTGGATGTAGAGGAAGCCAACCGCTGGGGCATCGTTAATCACATACATCCGTCGGACAAACTCAACGAAGCTGCGTGGGCTATGGCTGAGCAGTTAGCCGCAGGCCCACCCTTGGTCTTCGCTGCGATTAAAGAAATTGTTCGGGACGCAGAGGACAGTAAGTTTCAGGACGCACTTAACCGGGTTACTCAGCGTCAGCTGAAAACGGTCGATACCCTGTATGGGTCGGAAGACGGATTGGAAGGGTTCCGCGCGTTTTCTGAAAAGAGAGATCCGGTTTGGAAGGGGCGCTAGTGAATAACCAAGTCAGTGAACGGTCAACGATAAACAAGGCACTACGTCTGAATCTTGATGAGAAGAAGTACGGCACCATTGCTGAGATAGGGGCTGGTCAAGAGGTAGCGCGTCAGTTCTTTTTGGCAGGTGCCGCAGCTGGCACCATCGCTAAAACGATTTCTGCCTACGATATGCAGTTCTCTGATGCTATCTATGGCACTCAGGAAGGCGGGCGATATGTCAGTAAAGCCCGTGTGCGAGCCATGTTAGATAAAGAATTTCCACTGGTCGTGGCCCGAGTGGGTACGTCCAGAGCGCGTACCTCCCGTTATTTTTCCTACGCCGCAACGGTATCTGCAAAGAGCTATAACAGAAATAATGAATGTCATGCCTGGTGTGGAATCAGGGTGCAAATGTATCCCGGTGCCGAGCCTTCGGACATCATCGTGCATGTGCGCATGCTCGAAAACTCAGCTGAGCAGCAGCAAGATACGTTAGGCATTTTAGGTGTCAATCTGATCTATGCAGCGTACTACTATTTTGAGGACCCGAAAAAAGCCATTGACTCTTTAACGGACAATATGGACTCCGGCCGTTTGGAAATTGATTCCATTGATTTTCGGGGGCCCTATTTTGAAGACGTCGATAATCGTGCGATTAACTTGCACCTTATTCGCAGTTGGAAAACGCGCGCCATCATGTTCAAACCAGACGGCGATGTCGCGGTACCAGCAGAGTTGCTGTACAAGAAAAATGTACTGACAACGCGAGGTTCGTTCAGACCAGTTACTAAATTAAACGTGGATATGATCGAGCAAGGCTTTCAAGCGTTTAAAGCGCATGAAGGTGTGAAGGACGAAAACTCTATTGTTTTGGCGGAAATTTCTATTAATGACCCTTACGGAAAAGACTTAATGGTGCCTGAGGAAGACCTCATTGCACGCGTCGAGCTTCTTAATGCGTTGGGTTATAGCGTCATGGTCTCAGATTACACGCGTTACTTTTCTCTACGAGCCTATTTCAGACAATACACGGCACTGCAGATTGGCATCGTGTTGGGCATGATCAATATCAAAGAGATTTTTGATGACGAAAAGTATGTGGGTGTGGAAGGGGGAATACTGGAAGGGTTTGGAAAACTGTTTCCTGATAATACCCGTCTGTTTGTTTACCCAGAGTTAGACTCGGATGGAAATCTGCGTGACTTCACCAGTATTGAGGTGGATGAAAAGTATCAGTACCTGTACAAACATTTGTTGCAAAACGAATATATTTTCGGTATCGATTGCAGTGATCATGAGTTGTTCAATATCTACTCACGTGATGTATTGTCAAAGCTACCCAATGGCCGTGGTTCTTGGGAGAGCTGCGTACACGATGATATTGCCGCGCGCATCATTGATAACCGCATGTTCGGGTATCGTGATTAAGAGTGCGACGATAATAATATCGTTATTGGCAACCACACCACCATAAGGTAGCTTCGCGACTCACTGAGTCACAGCTGCTGTGCCAAACCCCTCCTCAGGCGAATGTAAGGAGTGTCGCAACTGACTTGTGCGCCTCCAGAAACGTGAACGCTGAGTGAATTTACCGGCAAATTTGATCACATCCACGTCACGCGGTGCCCAATACTGTGCCTCTTATGCTGCCAGTAAACGGAGCGGCTGGAAACTAACCACGCGAGACACGTAGATGAGTAAACCGAGATTAATTCAGACAGCGCTAGCCGGTGTTTTTGCATTGGGCTTAAGTGCCTGCAGTGACGGAACTGTAGCAGTACAAGATACTACTGGAAAATCACAGCCCTCCAATTTAGGGCCCGAAAATATAGTGGGCACCGCCGTGGCGGTAGGCGACTTTACCATTCTGGCTACGGCCCTGAGCGCAACTGGCTTGGATGCTGTGCTGGCAGATGGCGACAGGAACTTCACGGTATTTGCACCAACAGATGCAGCATTTGCACTATTGGGCGAAGACACGATTGGTGCATTGCTGAACGACACCGATACGTTAAGCGACATATTGCTTTACCACGTTATAGCTGGACAAGCAGTCGATGCGACAACAGCGATAAGCCTTGCCGGACAATCGGTGGAAATGGCAAATGCTGATTCGGTAGCGCTAAGTTTAAATAACGGAAATTTACTGGTGAACCGCTCCGTTGTTACTACAACTGACATTCAAACCAGCAACGGTATTATTCATGTCATAGATGCTGTTTTGCTTCCACCCAGCGATGACAATACAAGCGGCGAAAGTTCTGAAAACACAATCTATACAGCCGCTATTAATGCAGGGCTGGATACCTTCGTAGCAGCGGCCAAAGTGGCTGGTTTGAAGGATGCGTTGAATCACCCCGGAGACATCTATACAGTGTTCGCACACTCAACACGTTGGTAAACGACCCCGATACGCTACGAAATATTCTTCTCTATCACGTTCTGCCCGGAACCACGGTAGATGCGGCGGCCGCTACAGGTTTAGTAGGTATTGATATTACTGCGGGCAATGGAACAACACTGCAGCTAAGCCAAAGAAGCGATGGCTTGTATGTGCAGAACTCTCGCATAGTCATCACCGATATACCGGCAGTCAATGGCGTCATTCACGTTATTGATGCGGTGCTCATTCCATAGGAAACCAGCATAGTGAGAAAGCGCCCTCGAATTACGGGGGCGTTTTTCGTTTCTGAGCGTTAAAACGATCTGGATGATGTTTTGAACAGTATAAGAGCCATAAACCCAACCGGTATATTTCAAAGGTGCGACAAGCAATGGATTCGATAAAGAATTCACGAATACTACTCGTCGAAGACCACAAAGACTTAGCAGAAACCATTATTGATTTTCTGGAAACCATGGGTGCAATAGTTGACTATGCGGCCGATGGTATATCCGGGTTGCACCTTGCACGATCTGAAAAGTTTGATGTCATAGTTCTGGACGTGAACCTACCGGGTATAGATGGTATAGAGCTTTGTTCAAAGTTGCGGGAGCAACACGACAATACGGTGCCGGTATTAATGGTGACGGCACGCGATGAATTGAACGATAAGTTGACAGGGTTTCAGGCCGGGGCTGACGACTATCTGGTAAAACCGTTTGATTTACCAGAGTTGGTTGTGCGAGCTCATGCCCTAATACGACGGCAAAGAGGGCGGGTGACGCTCAGTAAACTGACGGTGGCGGAATTGGTCCTGGACTCAGCCACCAGAGTGGCTACCCGACAGGGAAAAGAACTCACGTTGACGCCTGCAGGCTTTCAAATACTGGAATTGCTCATGAGCAATACACCGAATATTGTTAGTCGTGAAGAGATAGAGACGGCATTGTGGGGAGATGAACCGCCCGCAAGCGATACACTACGTAGTCAGATATACAAATTGAGGCAGCAAGTTGACAAGCCTTTCGACACGGCTCTAATTCATACATCAAAACGTAGCGGTTACAGAATTACGGCTCCTTAAACGATAGCGTTACCGTCGTGCCTGAGTTCAATTCACTGCCAACGTTCAAGTGCCATCGGTAACGATCACACGTTTGTTTGACAATGGCAAGTCCCATACCCTGATGCTCAGAGTCGCTTTCTTCCGCTCGGTAGAAAGGTTCGAATATTCGTGCACGTACCGTATCGCTCATGCCAATACCCGTGTCTGTAACAACCACTGAGTGTGTATTGACGTCTAGTGTAATGCTGCCGTTTTTGGTGTAGCTTATTGCGTTGTTCAACACGTTGCCAAGCACGATACTCAAGATTGATTCGGGTGCAGCTACTAATAAATTAGAGTTTTTGTTTAAGGTAATAGAAACTCCATTGTCAGGTCGTACTGCATCTGCTTGTCTAACTAGCGTTTCCAGTAAACCGTGAATATCGGTTTTTACATTTTCTTCTGGTTCACGTTCTTCTCTGGCTAGTAGCAAAAGCGTGCCCAGTAAATCCCCCATACTCTTACAGGTACGCTTAATTCGACTAACGGCACGAGCCGGAGCACCCTCAAGTTCTAGCAATTCCAGTGATGAAACGGAGCCCTGAATCACAGCAAGCGGCGTGCGCAGTTCGTGCGATGCATAGCGCGTGAAATTACGTTCTCGCTCTATGGACGCCTGCGAGCGATTGACAAAATGTTGAATGGCTTCAGTGAGTATTCGGGTTTCAGAATTGCTAGATTGAGTCAGGCTGTCTAAGTCTAACTCGCTGCTATTTCTACGCCCGAAATCGAAGTTTTCTATGGAGCTTGCCAGTTGTGACAGCGGAGACACCGCGCGTTTCGTGACCGAGTACGTCATATACGCCAAACCATACATGATAAGCAGTACAAGTAAGAGCGGTAACACACCAAAGTAAAACGCTAAATCACGCACGGTGCCTTCTTCAAACAACAGATAAAGACGCTCGCCTTTATTTTCACTGATGTGAACTATCCGAGACAAGCCATCGTGACTAATACGATGTTGTCCAGGGCTGAGGGTCGTGTACTGATTTGGTGGAGAATAGCTTTCATCAGATGAAGAGAAGGCGCTAAGGTTTAGCGTATCGGGAAGAGGGAAGTCTGCTTGCGTTTCGCGCTTTCCCCAGTAGTAGTCGGCTTCGCCTTGAAGGGCGCGATCAACCAGTATTCGTTCTACGATGAAAAAAGCGGCCAATACGCCAACTACTGTCACCATGCTGATGAGTATTAACTGCAGTACGAAGGCACGAAGCAATCTGGATTGTATGCGTGTTTGCGAGGCTGATGTCATCACGCTGTTTTATGCTTTCCCGGTTTTGAAGGTGTTCATTGAGGATAGGCGCCGTGTTAGTCGTGACTTTTTGGACGACAGCACGTACGAATTCTACTATAGACTAGCGGTGGAGATTAGTTTCGACGGCTACCCGAGCGCAGAGGCTACAGCTTCCCCTAATAGATATTTAGGTCTCAGTCGTTCGCTCGATAGTTAAGTTCTCACTTATTCACACGGAGCGTACAAAAGGCAATGAAAAGTTTGAAAAGTGCTAAGTTTATAGCGGCATTAATTGTGACTTGTGTTTGGCAACTCATGCAGTTGCCCACGGCATTTGCCAAACAGCGGTCTTTTACAATTAAATTGTCTGCTGGCCAAGCTCGTCAAGAACGAAATAATGTCCAAATACCTAACGATGAAAACGGAGATCGATTTTCATTGGCTGATATTGCCGGTGAAGGGCTGCTTCCAGCGGTACGTTTAGAAGGCGTGTGGGCATTCAAACCTAAACACGAGCTTAGAGTGTTAATGGCACCGCTTTCTTACACGCAAACGGGTGAAAGCGATGAGCCTATTCGCTTTGCTGGCTCTACATTCACAAACACAGAACCGGTAGAGGCTACTTACCGCTTCAATTCTTGGCGAATAGGTTATCGCTATCAGTGGAAATCTACAGAGAATTTGGACCTCTGGGTAGGGGGTACGATAAAGATTCGGGACGCTGAAATAAAACTTTCGCAGGCAGGCGTCGTTGCGATTGACGATGATCTTGGGTTTGTTCCCCTGCTTCATGTCGCAGGAGTGTATCGGTTTGGCATTAAATGGTCTGCCAATTTCGATGTCGATGCGCTGGGCGGAGGCCCAGGTCGTGCCATCGATATCGGGACAGGCGTTGGATACCAACTAAGCCGTTCGTGGAGGCTTGGTGCTGAACTCCGCGCATTGGAAGGAGGAGCTGATATTGATGAAGTGTATAACTTCGCCTGGTTTAATTCAGCTTTGCTGACGTTGCACTATTCCAGTTAGCTAGCTGAAAACGGAGTAAGGATCCAGATACGTAGAAAAACGTCCACGTATCTGGGATTGCCTTGTTTTTTACACGCCTCTGTCAACACCTCGTACGACGCGTCAAGCGTTGACGTCAACCACTACACGGCCCTTCACTTGGCCTTTTAATATCTCAGCGCCAAGTTCAGGTAGGTTGGACAAGGAGGCTGGTTGGATCATGCTCTCAAGCTTATCCATAGGCAGGCTCTCTGCCACACGTTGCCATGCAGGGAGTCTGTTTTCAAACGGTTGCATAACAGAATCGATACCCAGCAGGTTTACTCCGCGGAGTAAAAATGGGATAACCGTGGCAGGAAGATTCGCGCCACCGGCAAGACCGACAGCTGCCACGGACGAGCCGTATTTCATTTGCCCCAACACGCGAGCCAACATGGCGCCGCCAACGGCATCTACACAGCCTGCCCAGGATTCAGCCTCTAAAGGTCTTTTGACGATCTCGTTGATCTCGTCTCGGGGCACGATGGTTGTCGCTCCAAGCTCCTTTAGGTAGTCGGCGGTTTCAGGGCGGCCAGTGACGGCGGCTACTTCATAACCTAAATTAGCCAGAATGGCTGTTGCGACAGAACCCACGCCGCCCGCAGCGCCTGTGACGAGAACCGGGCCGTCTCCAGTTTTTAAGCCGTGATTTTCTAGAGCCATGACGGCCAACATAGCGGTAAAGCCTGCGGTACCTACTGCCATGGCTTGCTTGGTGGATAAACCCTCAGGCAGTGGCACCAGCCATTCGGCTTTTACGCAAGCCTTTTGGGCGTATCCGCCCCACCAAGCTTCACCGACTCTCCAGCCTGTGAGGACTACCTTGTCGCCTTCTTTGAACTTTTCGTTGTCCGAGCTAAGGACCGTGCCTGCGAAATCGATACCCGGAACATGGGGGTAGTTGCGTACCAGACCGCCGCCAGGACCGATACAAAGGCCGTCTTTGTAGTTGACCGTAGAGTATTCGACGGCAACCGTTACGTCGCCCTCTGGGAGCTGAGATTCTTCCAGGGTTTGAACCGAGGCAGAGGTTTTGCCCTCATCGTCCTTCTCAACCAGCAATGCCTTAAAACTCATGCTTTTTCCTCTTTCCTGATCATGTTCTGATGTGATGGTGTTAATGGTAAATCAAAAGTGGGCACCGTCACGCTACGAGATCATTTAAAATGCCGTGAATGTGTCCTTTGGTGAGCCCAGAATGTCCAGCCAAAGGCCATTTTTTAAATTAAGCCAAGAATGGAAAACCGACGCTGTTTAATTGCGCCTAAAAGAGTATGTCAGCTACCCCAATAATCAACTTGTCCGGATATCGTTTTGTTCACCTAGATGATCTACCCGATGTTCAGTTACGCCTTAAGGGCGCATTGAGTGAGATTGGTATGCAGGGCTCGGTAATGCTGGCTAGCGAGGGTATTAATGTCTCTCTTGCCGGAAGTGCTGAAGCGGTAGAGCGTACGCGAGCCATTTTTGATGAAGATCCGCGGTTTGTAAAACTTTGGCTAAAAGAGACAGTGTCTGACTACGTGCCATACAGACGCCTACGCATCAGAGTGCGTACGGAGATTATTGCTTTTGACGGTCAAGACTCTGAATGCTTACAAGCGGCACGTCCCACAGCTTCAGCCATTGCTCCCAAAGAACTAAAGCGTTGGCTGGATGAGAGAAAAGACTTCACCTTGTTTGATACCCGCAACGACTATGAAATAGTGTCTGGAACATTCCCGGCATCAACTCGAGTAGACATAAAACACTTTAGAAATTTCAAAGACGCCGTGGAAAAAGCAATGGAGAAGGGCGAGCTTGACCCCAGTAAACCCATGGTGACCTATTGCACCGGTGGCATACGCTGTGAAAAAGCAGCGCCATGGCTGTTGGAAAAAGGCTTTAGTGAGGTATATCAAGTTGAAGGCGGCTTACTCAACTACTTTGCCGAATGCGGTGATGCTCATTGGGAAGGTGATTGCTTCATTTTCGATGATAGAGTTGAACTAACGACTGACTTAAAACCAACGGGGGCTGGACTGTGTGATTTTTGCCAGTTGGCGGTTCCTGCTGGGACTGATTGTCGGTGTCAGTTGGGGCAGCATTAGGATTGTGGTTATGCTTTGCTTTATTTTCTTAAGTGATTGATTCAAGTTAACTTGATTCGGCCGGAAAATTGATGAAGCTTTCAATCTAATAATCCATTGGGA
>JBGCGD010000019.1:0-9137 GCA_045110515.1 Granulosicoccus sp.
TTGACTGAAAATCTGGGGGCCGCAAAAATGGTTTCTGTCCTTAATGCCTACTTCTCGGCAATGGTTGAAATATTAGAGAGGTATGAAGGCGTTGTTACTCAGTTTCATGGCGATGCCATTCTTGCCACCTTTAATGTGCCCATAGAGAATACTGAGCATGCAAAGAATGCCATCATGGCAGCGTCAGAAATGATTGAAACGGTTAAATCTCAGCAGTTCTGTGCTCAAGCATTAAACGTCCGAATCGGAATCGACAGTGGCCCGGTGGTCGCGGGAGCTGTGGGTGCCGCGGGTAGACTCAGCTACACGATATATGGAAACCCGGTGAATTTGGCGGCACGGTTGGAGGGTATGAACAAAGAATTTTCTACTAGCATGCTCGTATCCGAAAATACTGAAAAACTTGCGGGTCCAAGCGCTAACTTGCGGCTAGTTGGTCAAACTTCCATTAGAGGGCAAGCAGAGACTATTAAGATTTTCACTAGTAGTCCTTTGACGTGATTTTCGTTCAGATGACGTCAGTTTTTCCATAGCGACGGAGGCTGACTTTCCAGAACTCCCATGGGCCGCATGTGTGGCATCTGAAGACGCTCCTATCGCAGTTATAACCCATAGGCAAAGAGAACACATAGGCGGACTAAGTGGGGACGACGGCACCCCGACATTTCCCAATGCGAGTTATGTCACTGGTCAAACTGAAAGTGTTTGGGGGTCCAAAAATCCGCCAATAGTGGCCAATTCAAATCCTTCGATTTAAACAAACCCTAGCGTTGCTGGTTAACATCGTCAAGATTTTCAATCAACCGAGTCTCCAGCAATTGTCCTCCACGATACAAAATAGGATAGGCCAATGAAGCAACCCGGCTATTAAACTGATTTAGCGCACGAAGTGTTTCAAGATGAATATTACTCGAATCAAAGCTCACAGCCGATCCACTGCTAAGGCGTTTCAAGTGTTTTTTTCGACTATCGCGTTCATGCCTTACCATCTCTGTTTTTTCTTCAAGCAACAGGCGTGCATGTTCAACGTCTCCGGAGACAAGGAGGTTCATTGCCAGTGATAAATTCGACAGTATTTGCCCATGCATCCTTCCGAGCTCTTCACTACCATCTTTTGAGAGTCGAACGCCTTGTTCGGCTTTTTCCTGTGCAAGCACCAGGAGCTGCTTACCAACAATGTCACCTGCTGACTCAAGTGCGATCGCATATTCAGTCAGTTCTCTAACCTTCTCTGTTTGGTTGCTATCCATGACGGGTGAGGGTATTGATGCTGCGTAACGTTTAATGTCATCTAACGCACGATTAACCAGCTGGTCTTGCGCGCGGATTGCTTTCATTCGATCCAGATCAAACTCGCGATAGAGCTCCATTACGGGCAACACCATACCTTCGACGATCTGTGCCATTCGAAGCGTCTCGCGCTGTAGGCTAGTTATTGCCAACTGCGGTTGATTAAGCAGTGCATCATCAAGGGCTGGGCGCAAGACCGGATTAAACGACTCTGCTTCTTTTTCATCTGGCAGCAGCAGCGTCATGGGTTTCTCTAATAAGCGACACAACGGCAACGCAGCTAACAACGCGAAGTTGAAAAGGATATGAAAATTAATGAGGGCCTGAGCGTTTCCCATGTTGAATAACCAAACGGGTAATGTGAACCAAGAAATCATTAGGAGTACCGATACCGCAAAGCTCCCCCGGATGATTAAATTTGCCAAGGGTAATCGACGCGCCTGTACATTCATTCCACGGGCAAGCCAAACCGGTATGATCGCCGATCCGAGATTGGCACCAAGTACCATTGCTATTGCCGCAATCACCGGTAGTGCCCCGATCGATACAATCGTCACAACCATTAAAATGGTGGCAACCGATGAGTGCATGAAAACCGTTAGGATTGCGCCGATCATAAAGGCGGTCAGGTAATCACTTTCGAGATAGGTAGAGACTGCTGGAAGAAAATCACTTTCCCTGATTGGCTCCATGGTTTGCCGCAGAAACATCAATGAGATCAGGATAAAAGCAACGCCAAGAACAATTCTGCCAAACTGTTTTAACTTGCGACGATCAGACTTAACCGAACACAGTCCGCCCACTGCAAGTAATGTAGGTATCAACCACTCGAGCTGAAAAGATAACACTTGAATCACCAGTGCTGACCCGAGATCAGCACCCAGAATCATAGGCAGGCCTATGGCAAAAGCCAAGGCACCTGTACCTGCAAAACCAGCTACCAACAGAGCGACTGCAGCAGAGCTTTGTAAAACAACCGCCATGAACAGCCCGGTGGCGGCAGCTGTTGGCCGGTTGGTAGCGCCAGTTACGGCTCGTCTGAACGCACTACCGAAAGTACGTTCGATACCGGTTCGAACCATGCGCACGGCGTAGAGCAACAGCATGGTTGCACCTGTAAGCTCAACAAGAAAAGTCAGTATATTCACAAAGCTTGCGGTGTCACTTCAGCTAACATATTCGTTACTCATACTTTATGCTTGACAGTCATATGCGTGGCAGCCTCCAATCCGGATACACACCAGCCTTATCACAAAAATCTCCGGTGTCATAACCTGCAAACAAACCGTCTTGAGTCACGAGCACTGTTCGCCAGTGTCTGGCTGCAGCACCGACGATGTCTGTATGTAGCGTATCACCACACATGGCAATTCTTTCGGGTCTGATGTCTGGCAATGTGTTTTCGACTAATTGATACACTTCCGAAAACGGTTTACCAAAGAAACGGACAGTGTCTATTCCCTGGTCTAGTAATAAGTGACCATAGTAACCGGGTTCAATCGAGAATCCGTTGTCACGTGGTGCGACAAGATCAGGGTTGGCAATAACAACGGGGCGTGGTTGCCTCGACAGACTTGCCAATAAAGAGCTTTGCTTTTCTTCAGTCCATCCCGTGGATGAAAGAAACACAAAGCCGTCAACTGCATCATAGGCTTCGTCGTTATTGCTTAAGCGGGTAGTTGGAACAGAGATATCTGTAAATGAATCTTCAGGTGCTGTAATCACACCCCAGTTACGTCTATCCAGTTGGGTAATAGCTGCCTGTCGACTGGTGATGATTTCTTCATCGTTAAGTGCAAGTCCTAAGGCCTTGAATTTTGCTACAGCGCCGGAGTGATCGTAACTTGCTGCATTTGTGAGTATGCGTATGTGAGCGCCTTTTGCGCGAAGTTCCTGTAGGCGTTCATTCGCGCCTTCTATCAATGTGTTACCAACATTAAGCACCCCGAAGGCATCAAAAACGAACGCACTAATCTCATCTGCAATGTCGCGTAATGAATCGATATCGCGAACCACCGACTCGGTATTGGTTTGCGGTGTACGCTCCTTAACTTGCTGATATCGATCAAAAATTGCAGGAGTAGTTTGCATAGGTTTTTACTTAATATGAGCATGTATAGCCATTAGCTTCTATCTGGCATTCTATCGTTTTCAGGATTAAAAGCAACAAAACAACAAAATAATGGAAGATAAATGTTCATATGAAGATGTTAAATTACTTGATAACCACAATAAAATGTTGATTTGAAATTTTATTCACGGTAGTCTCATCTGGAAACCCGTTGAGATGATCATGTCGAGTAAGAAACTAAATCGGCGAGAAAGGATTGAGGAGATTGTGCTGGAACGCGGCGCGATCTCAGTCGGGGCTCTGGCGGAAATTCTCGATGTTTCAACTCAAACCATTCGACGCGACATCGATGATCTATGCGATGGCGATACCTTACGGCGCCAGCATGGCCGTGTTGAGATAGACCCGAAAAAACTCAACACACCATTTGATCAACGCGCCGGCACTAACCTCGCGGGTAAACGCGATATTGGTGAGGCTGCAGCAGAGCTGGTACCCGACGGCGCGACAGTGTTCATCTCTATAGGTTCTACACCGCTTGCGGTGGCAAGGGCGATGCGACGTCGCAAAGACCTAACCGTTATCACTAACAATCTCAGTGCGGCGATGGCTCTCAGTGAAGAGGTGTCGAATCGAATCATCATTCCGGGTGGTGAGCTACGTTTACCGGATCGCGATATTCTGGGTGACGAAGTGCTTGAGCTCTTCAGCAGATATCGTGCAGACATCAGTATCTTTGGTGCTGCAGGTGTTGCCGAAGATGGAGCACTGCTTGAATTTCATGTGGCGGAGGTACGCGCGCGTGAACAGATTCGCGAAAACTCGCGTCTCTCCATGCTGGTGGTTGATAGCACCAAGTTCGGTCGAGCGGCTCCGGCGGTGGGCGAGTCGCTGTTAGATATCGACCACGTGATTGTTGATCGTCGTCCAACACCAGCTTTCGATTCATTGTTCGACCAGCTAAATGGTCGACTGCTGCTAGCAGAGCGCTACTAATGCAACCACATGTTGAACTCAACGGTATAAGTAAACGTTGGAACGATGCCATTGGTGTCGAAGGACTTAACCTTTCAATTGATCAAGGATCTTTTGTAGCATTGCTTGGCCCATCCGGTTGTGGCAAGTCGACCTCCCTGCGTTTATTGGCCGGGCTGGAAATGCCTGATGAAGGCAGCATTATCATTAATGGTCGGGACGTGACCACAAGTGCAGCATCTGACCGTAACCTTTCTATGGTGTTTCAGTCCTATGCGTTGTTCCCCCATCTATCTGTGGAAGAGAACGTTGTATTCGGATTAAAAGTTCGCCGTGTACCTAAACGCGAACGTATGGAGAAGATGGCACGAGCACTGACTATTACTGGCCTTGAGGGATTAGAAAAACGTAAACCTGGAGAACTTTCCGGGGGGCAGCGACAACGTGTTGCATTGGCAAGAGCCATAGTTGCCGGGCAAAAGCTTTGTTTGATGGATGAACCGCTTTCAAACCTCGATGCAAAGCTTCGCAACTCTGTACGTAAAGACATCAAAAAGCTGCAGCGTGATCTTGGCATCACGGTGGTTTATGTCACGCATGATCAAACAGAAGCAATGAGTATGGCTGATAAAGTGGTGCTGATGAAAGATGGTCGTCTACAGCAAGTCGGTAGCCCGAACGAACTGTACAGTAGCCCGGCAAATACGTTTGTGGCGGGTTTCATCGGCGCACCACCGATGGCTCTTATCGAATCGGAAGTGCTACCTGAATTTGAAGAGGGTCTGACGTTGGGCCTGCGGGCAGAGCATGTTTCCATCGTGCCAAAGGATACTGGCAGATTATCTTGCGAAGTTATCGAGTCAGAGTTTGTTGGTGCAGAGACCCTTATTGGCCTTGCGCATAGCGGTACTGTCGGGGTCACTGCTTTACAACCAGGCTTGTCATTAATTCAGCCCGGTGAACGTGTTGATATCACTTTTAACGACCGAGACCTGCATCGGTTCAATCAGGCAGGCGAGCGACTGTGAAATTACAGTCATTGCATCATCAATTGGAGGAGCTTCATTCATGAATACGCTAAAGAAGGTAAGTAGTGCGATAGCATTGGCCGCGAGCATCGTTATGCCCGCAGCCGCTGAAACGGAACTAACAATGTACTACCCGATTGCGGTGGGTGGTGCACTGACTGAAGTCGTTGACGGTATCGTCGCGGACTTTGAAGCTGCGAACCCGGACATCAGCGTCACAGCGATCTATTCCGGTAACTATGACGATACTCGTGTACGAGCGCTATCGGCTATCAACTCCGGGGAACCCGCTCAGTTGGCTGTGATGTTCTCGATAGATGCCTACGATCTAATAGAACAAGATCTCATTGTACCGTTTGATGATCTGGTTTCAGACAAGGCATGGCTTGACAGCTTTTACCCCGCGCTGATGGCGAACGGTAAAATTGAAGGTAAGACATGGGGCATACCGTTCCAGCGCTCGACTATTGTGGCCTACTATAATAAAGACCTTTTTCGCGCTGCCGGCCTCGATCCCGAAGCGCCTCCTACATCGTGGGATGATCTGATCAGCGCAGGCAAGGCCCTCACCAAAGACGGAACTTACGGTTTGATGATTCCATCAACGGGCTACCCGTACTGGATGTTTCAAGCACTGGCGATTCAGAACGGCAAAGAAGTCATGTCTAATGATGGACTGACCACTTACTTTGATGACCAAGCAGTTGTTGACACGTTGGACTTCTGGAAATCGCTGTCGAGCGAACACGGCATCATGCCTACAGGCACGGTAGAGTGGGGCACGTTGCGCCAGGCATTTCTTGAAGGCCAGACAGCGATGATGTGGCACTCAACCGGTAACCTCACTGCGGTTAAGAAAAATGCCAGCTTTGATTTTGGTGTAGCTGAGTTACCCGCCAATGTGCGCAAAGGCTCACCAACAGGTGGCGGCAACTTCTACATCTTTAAAGATACTTCAGATGAAGAAAAGGCCGCAGCACTCAAGTTGATTGAGTTCATGACATCACCCGAACAGGCAGCAACCTGGTCAATCGCCACCGGCTACATGGGTGTATCACCAGCGGCTTATGAAACGGATGCATTAAAAGCCTATACAGCAGAATTTCCACCGGCATTGGTTGCACGTAACCAGCTTGAGAATGCGGTAGCAGAGTTTTCCACGTTTGAAACAGCTCGTGTACGCGATGGTTTGAACAACGCAATCCAGTCTGCATTGACAGGTTCCAAGAGTTCAGCGGATGCACTGTCTGAAGCACAGTCTGCAGCCGATAGATTGTTGAAGGCGTACAGATAGGAAGACGGGGCTGACCGACCTGGCAACAGGTCGGTCTATCCATCTCCAAGGTATCTCTCAGACAATACAACTTTTCATGAAATCAGCATCTAATCTCGAACAACGCCGGCAATCCATCTACGGGTGGTTGATGTTTGCGCCTGCGGCAGTGATGTTGTCAGTGTTTGCGTTTTACCCGACTATCGCAACATTCTGGTCAAGCCTTTTTTCCCGTGGTACTCGCCGAAGGCCGAGTGAATTTATTGGTCTTGAGAATTACACCGATTTATTTGCCGATCCAACATTCTGGTTGGTTGCTAAAAACAATCTGCTCTATGCCGGTGTAACCATTCCTGTTTCAATTGCGATTGCGCTGGCCATGGCGCTTTGGGCAAATTCCAAGATCTCCGCACGCAGTTTTGTTCGCACTGCCTATTTCACACCTACTGTGCTACCGATGATTGCTGCTGCAAATCTTTGGTTGTTTTTCTACACACCGGGGCTGGGTGTTCTGGATAAGATTGGTAGCCTCTTTGGGTTTGAGTCGGTCAATTGGCTCGGTCAGCCTGAAACGGCTCTGTGGGCCATTGTCATAGTCACTATATGGAAGGAGGCAGGTTTTTTTATGATCTTCTACCTTGCGGCCTTGCAGACTATTCCAGAAGATCTTAAAGAAGCCGCAGACATTGAAGGCACTAGTCGGTTCACCTATACACGTCGCATTGTGTTGCCGCTGTTGATGCCAACTACTATTTTTATAATGGTCAATGCTCTGATTAATTCCGTCAAGCTTATTGACCATCTATTTATTCTCACCAAAGGTGGCCCATCAGATGCCTCCAAGCTTCTTCTGTACTACATATGGGAGATGGCGTTTGCCTTCTTTGATGCACCCCATGCGGCTGCACTGACTATTCTAGTGTTGGCAGTGCTGTGTGTGGTAGCGGCAGTGCAGTTTCTTTATCTCGATAGAAGGACGCACTATCAATGAATAGTCTAAGCCGTGATGCGTTGACCAAATCACTAGACAGTATTGGTGCTATCGTGCTGGCCATCATCTGGATATCGCCTCTAGTTTTTGCCTTTTGGGCTGCCTTTCACAGCACCTCAGATGCGGTAAATTTTAATCTGTTTTCCGCATGGACTCTCGACAACTTTCGTACAGCGTGGGCTGGTGCGCCCTGGCTAAAATACTTTTTTAATACCTTTTTGTTGGTGACCATTGTTCTTATCGGTCAGTTCTTTTTTACCACGCTCGCAGGTTTTGCCTTTGCTAAGTTATCTTTTCCGGGAAAAGACCTTATTTTTATTCTGGTGTTGATGCAGCTCTTCATATTGCCAGAGGTTCTGATTGTCGAGAACTATGCAATGGTTTCGCGCCTTGGTCTGTTTGATACGCTTTTCGGTGTAGGCATGCCGTATATGGCCAGTGCATTCGGTATCTTTCTGATGAGGCAATCTTTCAAGTCTGTGCCAATAGAGTTGCATGAGGCCGCTCGTATTGAAGGCTGCAGTTTATTCGGTATTTTATGGCGTGTTTATGTACCACTGGCAAAACCAACCTATCTCGCTTATGCGTTGGTGTCTGTGTCGACTCACTGGAATAATTTTCTTTGGCCTTTGATTGTAACTAATTCACCTGATACACGGCCATTAACTGTTGGGCTGTCTATTTTCGGGGCACCAGAAAATGGTGTGGACATCAGTATTATTTCAGCAGCAACGTTGATGTCGGTCGCACCGCTGTTAATAGCGTTCCTTGTATTTCAGCGTCAGTTTGTGCAGGCCTTTTTGCGCACTGGCATTAAATGACAAGCATTCTGCAAATCTCAGATACCCATCTGGCTGCCGATGGCGTTCTGGTCTCTGGTCGACTCAAGACAGATGTCTCTTTTAAAAAACTGCTTGATCGTTTGCTAGACGCACAAGAGCAGTGGGGAAAGATAGACGCAGTCATTGTCACGGGTGATATCAGTGATGATGGCAGCGAGCAAAGTTATTCGCGTTTCAAGGCTTTGGTTGCTCCTCTCAATCTTCCAGTCGTTGTGATCCCGGGTAACCACGATAAACGAGAAAAAATGCGCAGCGCGTTCAGTCACGACGGCTATCTACCAAGCTCAGGCATGCTCAACTGGTTCCGAAGAATAGGGGACGTCAACGTTTTAGGGCTTGATACCCTGGTCGAAGGCCATGGTCATGGCGAATTGGCGCTTGAGACACTAGATTTTCTGGAACAACAATTAGACGTTGTGCAACAACAACCACTCATTGTTGCAATGCATCATCCGCCATTTAAAACCGGCATTGCCTTTATGGATGCAATTGGTTTAAAAAACACAGACGCATTTGTAAAGGTACTACGACGAGCACAGTGTCAGGAGATTAGGATATTGTGTGGTCATATACACAGCATGACTGTTGCCAGCATAGCAGGGCATGTCGCAGTGTCATCGCCGTCGCCCTGCAGCGGGTTCGAATTGGATGTGCGTGACGAAGCCTC
>JBGCGD010000020.1:0-22641 GCA_045110515.1 Granulosicoccus sp.
CATGGCAACATCATGTGGATGAAAGCCTGGAGTATCGGGCTTATCGTGTTGAGTCTTGCCTATCTCATCGCTGATAAATTAGGCGTTATCTGAGGTCAAAAAGCTTCTTCTCTTAGAACTCGACACGTGCTTTAAGCCAACAGAAATTACAGTCGTTTCAGAGCTCGTCGCCGGGAGCGTTCGGTCTCGGCTTCAGGGACGCTATTTCCTACACCCCAGGTTACCGACAACCCCACGTCGGCAGATAGGGTGTCAGAATTGATAGTCGAGGTGTCAGTTTGCTTAGCGTGATATTGCACCCGTAATAAACCTGCCACCAGAGTTTCTAGTGAGTGATGTCCTACGGTAAAAACTCGCCGGTGCTTATGCACACGCAGAGAACCGAATTCTTTGTTGAGTAATTGTCTCAGTAGACCATTAACTGCAAGCACACAAGATTTAGAGTGGTCTGCGGCTATTCGATCGATATCGTCGATACCAACGGTTGCTTGATAGATCAGGTTTTGTCTAATGGAGAGCAGACTTGCAGTGGCTCTGTAGTCAGCAGCCTGTACTGTTTTACGTCGTCCCGACTTTTTAAGTAGCCGGGCCATATCGACTATCTCGGCAGAAGTTTTTATGTCGTGTTGACTGCTCAAGAATGATGTCCAGACAAGCTTTTCTAATCTAAAAATAAAGTTGTTTAAGCTGTAAAACTACAACTCAAGCGACGCGAAGTTTGATTAGTTTACCCTGATAAAATTAGCTGCGGCAAGCTATCGAATCATTTCGTGACATAGTCATTTTATTGTCGCAATTCATGATGAATTACGTCATATATTTGTCGAGTATGGCAGCAAGTTCAGGTCTGTTTTCTCGTACTTCTTCGTCTGTCAAGCCCTCTAAAGAATGAGGAAACTTTAACCACCGATCTGTTTCGTGCAAATAATAATCGGGAGCCTGTCCTGTTTGATTCCGTGTTGGCTTGTAATAAGGAACTGCCACTCTAATATCGTGTGGAACGTTGCGGCGGGTTTTTTGTTTTAGCGTATCGATAATTGCCTGAACACTTTTACCGGTGTCGTAAACGTCATCGACAATCAGTAATCGATCATCAGCACTAATTTTTCTAACCAGATAGTTCATGCTATATACCTGCACGCGGCTCGCTTGCTGATCAATATCGTGATAAGACGATGTACGAACTGTGATGTGGTCTGAGTGTATTCCGCGATAGGCAAGAAGCTCCTGCACGGCAATTCCCATGGGCGCCCCACCCCGCCATACTGCGACAATAAAGCTGGGGCGGAAACCGCTTCGGTATACCTTTGCTGCCAGCTTGAATGAATCTTCCAACAATTGCTGGGCATCCAAATACAGTTTTTCACTCATGAGTCATGTCCGGTTGTCAGCGTACGGGGCGTAGTCTTCAATGGCACTCCGCCACCTAGGCTTAGTTTAACGCGTCTATGTTGATCAAAGCGGGTGAAAACTTCTGCCCTTGGGTTCACCGGTGTAAACACCGCTTATTTGCCAGACAAACTCACGAATAGGTACACTTCCGGCCCTACCCATCGAGCTTACTGCTTACTGTGACTGTCGCCCAACGAAAAACTTTTGTCACCGAATCTGAATTGCTGCACGATGCCTATCGTCTGGGTGTTCAAATAGCGCAAAGTGACTTTCGTCCCACATTTATAGTCGGCTTGTGGCGTGGTGGAAGTGCCGCCGGAATAGCCGTACAAGAGTGTTTGCAGTATCTGGATATCCCAACCGACCACATCGCCATTAGAACCTCTTACAGAGGCTTAGCCAGCTATCAGCAGATGGTGGATAACCCGGAGACAGAAATACGGATACACGGCACACAATACCTGCTGGATACCCTAAGCCACACAGACTCACTGCTGATTGTTGATGATGTCTTCAGCTCAGGTTTGACGACCAGTGCTGTTATTCGGCGACTGACTGCACGACTGAAAAATAACATGCCCGAAGATGTCCGGGTTGCCGTGCCTTGGTATAAGCCGCTTTACAACAGGACGACCCTAACGCCCGATTTCTACGTCAATAAAACTGACGACTGGCTAGTGATGCCCTATGAGTTAAGTGGCCTGACTTTTGCGGAAATAGCTGAGAATAAGCCCTGGATGCTTCCGATTCTCAAAAGCATGGACGACGTCAACCCATTATGAGTGATGCACTTCCGCTGTTTCTCAAAGGCCTCGCAATGGGGGCCGCTAACGTCATACCCGGAGTTTCAGGCGGAACGATTGCGCTGATAACAGGCATCTACGAGCGTCTCATCAATGCCATAAAGCGGTGCGATATAAGCGCTGCAAAACTGCTGCTCACAGGCAACGTCAAAGGATTTTGGCAGCACATCGACGGTCGATGGCTATTCATTCTCATGGCAGGTGTCGCCATCAGTATCGTCTCTCTAGCCAAGCTGTTCGAGTATCTACTGGAACATCATGAACGCTACACCATGGCATTCTTTTTTGGACTGATCGTGCTCTCTATTGTGTTTGTTGCGAAGCGTGTGGAGCAATGGAATACAAGCTCGTTTCTGTCCCTACTTATCGGCACTGCAATCGCTATCAGTATTGCTATGTTGGCACCCGCGTCTGAAAACGACGGCGCTTTTTACGTATTCCTGTGCGGCGTTGTCGCCATAAGCAGCATGATTCTGCCAGGATTGTCCGGCTCCTTTGTCCTAATACTGATGGGAAACTATGCACTTGTACTAGGAGCAATAAGCTCCCTGGCCTTTGACATTCTTATTCCTTTGGCCATTGGTTGCGGATTTGGGTTAATTGCGTTCTCGCACATCTTGTCATGGGTTTTCAAACGATGCCCCAATCAGACGCTTGCGTTGATGACCGGGTTTGTCATCGGTTCTTTGGTTGTTATTTGGCCCTGGAAGACTGCGATTACTAAAACCGTGGAGCGCGTTGGTAAACCGCCAAGAGAAGTGGTAACCAGCTATGAATGGTTTATGCCACTACTGCAGGACTCAAGCACATGGATCGCGATTGGCTTAATGCTCTTAGGCGCAATAGCCATCGCATTGATGGAATACGTGGCGGGAGAGCCCGCCAACGATTAACTCCACAAGCTTTGCTGGGCCTTCTCACCCCGCATTCTAACGGTTGTCAATGGTATTGCTGCTTACGCTGGCAGCGCCCGGCTTTAGACCTACCGTGTTATCAACAAGCTGGTTGTTACGAATTACGACAGACGGGTTCAACGTGCTGCCTTGGTTAACAAAAATCCCCCAAGCATCGTGATTACGCACTGTATTGTTGGTGATCAACGTATTGCTGACCGATTCTCGCCCGGGTATCGCGAGCTCTATGCCACTGACACCAGAGCCCATGGTCGATTGGATAAAGCAATTTTCACAGTAACCGTCTGCTATCAAGTTATCGCGGATGGTCAAGCCTGATGCTTGAGCAATATACATCTGGCCGCCTCCGGTAAAGCCTGTACCGTATCTTGGAGCAACCTGCCATTGCCCTCTCCAGTGGTTTCGACGAAACTCATTGTTGCTAACAATATTGGTGCTGGTTGATGACCCTGTCACACCTAACAGCGCCAGGCCATTAGTCTGGTTATCGTGAAACGTTGAATTCTGAATTTTGATATTGGTGGAAGCCTTCTCATCGTGGCCGATATACATTCCCAATACCCCAGAATTCTTTAAAGTACTGTTGGTAAATTCAAAACCATTAACCTGCTGAACGTAAACAACGTAGCTCTTCCCGTTGTCTATGGTGACGTTGTTCAACTTGATGTCTGATGATGTACGGATGTGCAACATCCTCGGGCACTTGTCATCGACAACGCAAGGAGCTACTCGCGCATCATCATCCAGCGTCCAATTTTCTACTGTGATATCGCTGGAATTAGTCACATCTAATAGACTGCACTGACGTTGCCCACCTTGTCTTAACAATTGATGTCCGTTGCCCACGATAGTCAAATTAGACACGTTATCGAATCGCATTAACGCGCCACCGGTAGGACAACAGTTTGCGCTGGTACAACTTAAATCCGCCTGAATGTTTATGCGATCAAGCCCTTGAGCAGCATTAGCGCAATCATTCAAGTCAGATAAAGAACTAACGACGCAATCACCAGCCTGAATACTCGCTTGCGTGCTCACCACAGACGCGTCGTCGTCGCTCGGTTGGTCAGGAGCTGGCGGCGGCGGCGCCGACACTATTGTTGGTGTATTTGCGGTGGCAGACGCGGCTGCATCAGGCTCATCGCTTTGTTCAACAGAGCTGTTGGAATTGTTAGTCGCCACTGTGTTCGAGCTCTGGGCTTGTGAACCTTCGGCCATTTGCTGGTATGTCGCAGATACCTCAATGACTTGCCCTGAAAATTCGACTGGATTGAAATAGAGCGTATAGGACTCACCCGGCTGCGCACCATCAGAAACCGGCGAGACTTTGAAAACATGTTCGCGATCTTTTGAGAGCCCGTCGATAAAGAAGCTTGATGCGTCCAAAACACCTTTCGAGTAGTCATTGTGAAAAACCTCTACAGTGATTACTTCTGACCTGGACCGATTCCAGAACAGCTCGACAGCACTGTTTGAGTACGCGACCAGTTTGACGGCAGATAGAAGCGTTGAATCTCCTGCACTGCTTGACTGCGGGAGAATTTCTCTAACCGGAGGTTGGAAATTCGCAGTGCTGAACGATACAGCAACTTCATTGGATCGGGTTTCATCAGCCAACACACCTCTGACCCCAAAGCGATGAAATACAGCTGGATCGAGTGAATCAACGAAGTAGCTGTCGGCATCTATCGTCGCAACCACATTGCCGTTGTAGGTGACTTCAACTAGCTCGGACTCGACTCTCGTCCATTGCAACTCTGCTGCTGTGGAGGAGTAAACCAGTGCTCGTACATCTGAGGGTTCCCCCTCAGCAAGCGCGTTAGAAAGAAATATATTGCAGAATAAATAGACTAAAATTAATGTAGCCACGTTCGCTAACTTGAACACTTTTTTCACCAAAGCCATGTAGTTAAAACTTCCCGAGCAGCACAGTGCCATCTGGCGGCCAAGGTTACAAGTGAACATCAATTAATCTACATTTTTCGTCAATAGACTAAACACCATCAATGAATAATCGAGCCTGCGCAGCAAAGCACGACATAAACAACCGGCTTCGCTCAATAGTCAATTTTATTGGCGGCTGCGTACTCGTATTTCAGTCCGCGTGTTCATCAGATTCGAACACTGTGCCGATTATCGCTGCAGTTGCAAAACCCATAGATATTGCATCAATGGCTTCTGCAGTCATAACGCAACCCGGGGTGGAACTTAACGACAACAAGATCAGTCTCGCGACACCTCGCGACCCACTGGAAAGTAATATCGAACTGCCCAATGCCGATGCGGAAGCCGCTACCGAAAATGGATTGATCGCAGCAACGAGCCTTCCATCTGGCTTATCAGTGCAAGGTAATTGTTTTTATAGAGACTCACAAATTGCTGCCAGTAACGGAAAGTGGCGTTTTGAACTCGCGCCGGGGTGCTCTATTACACTGGTGGGCCAGACCTTACTCAGTGCTTCACAGGCTATTTCACTCAATTTGGATGCTCAAAATTTCTCATCGCAAAAAGCTCACTTGTTAATTGAAGTGCTCGCGGTCGGTGAAGATAACTCGCTGGACGTTCTCAATTCTCGTCACCTGTTTATAGATAACGGCAAACCCAACTGGGAAGCGGTACAACTGATCAGTACTTACGGCCAACATGCAGAGAGTGAAGGCAAAAAATTGGGTTTACGAGTTAGCAATTTGAGCGATGAAGCTGTCGCATCTATTGATGAGATTCAACTTAGTCTTTTCAGTCCGGGCGATAGCGAGAACTTGGTATTTACTAACACCTGGGACCAACACTGCAACCAGCTCTGGGCAGGGAGACACTTCTGGTCAAATAGACTACAAGACTGGCATGTCATGAACCAACGCCTGGAAACCCACGCGCCCAATCGATACCAGCCGCAACGTACAACCCATCGAATCGCTTCCGAACTGTCACGCGCCCCCGCTCCGTTCACGTTAAGCGTCGATACCGGCGCAGTAAATAACGCTGGTAATGGCTCTTACAGCGGTTTCCTGATCGGTGCTGGAGGAGACATGGATTATCGTAGCGCGTCCCTAGTGCACAACAGGCACGGTCATAACGGCGGTATCGTCGCTGGCATCAATAACCTTGGACAAGTTTTCATACGAGATAACGGTGTTGATAAGCGAATTATCGCTATCGGGAAGCCTAGCGCGCAAACATCATCGGGTATTTCACTGCAGCTGGATGGAACATATCATCAGGAGGGCTTTTATACACTCAACGTTTATGCACTTAACGAGGACAAAGACATTGTTAGCTCAACAACAACGAAAATTGATGCAATCAGATTGCGTGGAAACATTGCATTAGTATCCACGGCCGGTGTGGGCAATACAGCACATTGGTTTGATAACTGGATGGGAGCGGGTTCAAAGCTGCGCGAACGAACCGATCGAGAATTTGGGCCTGTGCTATTTGCCAGTTATACACTTAACGTCGATACCCTTACGTTAAATGCTCAGTACCCGCCATTGTGTACAGATGATATGGCAGACCCCACGCTTGAAGTATTGCAGCAAGGCTCTTGGAACCGGCTTGCATCCGCCACCATCGACCCAGACTCATTCACCGCCCGTTTCGTTGTCAACAACTGGGACGCAGCAAATAGCTATCAATATCGCGTGGTGACACAGGCACGCACTGAGACTGATACCGATTCATACTTTCAGGGTGTTGTGCAAAAAGATCCTGTTACTGAAAGCGAGATCATTATCGGTTTATACAACTGCAGACCCGGCTTAACCAACAGCTCAACAGAGGGTTGGATTCAACAGAACTTCAACGATCCATTTACATGGACTCGCGATCGAATTGTGTTTCCTCACGAAGAATTGATTAACAACTCGCTAGAACACGATCCTCATCTCGTTGCCTTCGTTGGTGATCAAATTTACGAATTCGACCCTAACGGACTTGTGGAAAAAGAGTTCCCCACCATGATGACGGACTACCTTTGGAAGTGGTTTCAATTCGGTTGGTCTGCAAGAGAACTCATGCGCAACACACCATCGTTTGTACTGCCCGATGACCATGACGTTTATCAGGGCAACATCTGGGGACAAAGCGGTGTGTCTGCCGAAAACGAAGAAGACGGTGGTTACGTTTACCCAGCCGCGTTCGTTAACATGGTGCAACGCACCCAAGCAGGCAGCCTGCCTGATCCGGTTGATGGTGCACCGGTGAATCAAGGCATTAACGTTTATTTTACTAGCCTGACTTATGGTGGCGTAGGCATTGCCATTCTTGAAGATCGAAAATTTAAAACCGGCCCGTTCACTGCACTAGAGGATCAGCAGTTGTTGGGCGATAGGCAACATCGCTTTCTTGAAAGCTGGGCAGAAGACTGGACGGGTCAGTCTATGAAGTTAGCCGTATCTCAGTCTCCGTTCAGTCAGAGTACAACCCACTCAGGACAGCAGTTTAAGAAAATGAAACGAGACTGGGATTCAAACGGCTGGCCAAAAGCCGGTAGAGACCAGGCCGTATCCTTACTAAGAAAAGCGTTTGCGCCGCACATCAGCGGCGACCAACACTTAGGGTTGTCTCTTAAGCACGGCGTTGCGAATCAAGACGACGCTGTATACGAATTCGCAGGCCCTTCCATGCTCAATATTTTTCCACGGGTATGGGATCCACTCAATGAAGAGGATGGCCCAGGCGATGAAGATCTCAACAACTTAGGTGCTTACCGCGACATTCACGGTAATTTGATTACCGTTCTCGCTGCAGCAAATCCGTCGGTTTACTACGACGGCTATGACACTTCAGGCAAAGTAGATAAAAACAGCCTAGGCATCGGTTACGGCATGGTGCGAGTCAACAAACCCAATAGGCAGTTTACGTTTGAGGCGTGGGCGGCGAATACCTCCCCCTCAGACATTACAGCAACCCCCTACCCCGGTTGGCCGATCACCATTGATCAGACAGCTAACGACGGGCGAATACCGTCGGGCTTTTTAATTCCCCGAGTTGCGGCAACTGCCGAGCCCATAGTCAAAGTATTCAATGAATTGGACAGTAGCTTGATTTATGCACGCAGATACTCATCGCCTATAGTGGATTTACCCGTGTACGATAGCTCGCTCAGTTATCGCGTTCAGCTGCTTGATGACAATGGCTACTTTGAAGAATTTACCGGACAACTCCCGCAATAGAATCCTTTAAAACATACTCAGCTGACGAGCCACAGACAGACTGACTTCGGCTACGCTATGCAAATGTGCAAAGATTCAGTAATTCAACGGTTTTTCGAATCAGACACCGTGAATTTTTCAGGCTTTGGCCGTAAAGTAAGCTATGAAGCTGAAATACCAACTTTTCATCACATTACTGCTGGCTAGCGCAACGCTAATCGCGGGTCTATACGCGTTTAACACATGGAGTTTTTCGCGTGGCTTCGTCAATTATATTACTCAATCCCAAACCAGTGCCCTTGAATCACTCTCAAACTCCCTAGCCGAAGGGTATTCTGAAAATGAAAACTGGGATTGGATACGGCATGAAGACGATCAATGGCGTCGTATAAGCGCTCTGGCCTTGCGAGGGTCCGCAAAACAAGGTTCAAGACGTGACACTGGGCAAAATCAAGCAGGTGCTGCAGAGCTAAAAAGGCCAAAGTCGGGTAAGGGCCGAGACCGTTCAAAGCACCGCCCTCCTCAACTTGTATTGGTAGACAAAGATAAGACTGTCGTAGCAGGTCGCGAAAGACCCGATAGAGAACTCAGCTGGTTCCCGATTAACTATGATGATGCCGTGGTCGGATATATCGGCTATATCGTCAGCGATGGGCTACCAGGACAACTTGAGAGCGTGTTTGCTGAGCAGCAACGACGCAGTCTGGCATGGGTATCATTACTCATGGTCGCCATTTCTGCCATCCTGGCCGCGATTATCGCCCCCAGAATCGTAAAGCCTGTTCTTACCGTCAGTAAAGCTGTCAGCGAGATCAGTCGAGGGGATTTTAATCAACGAGTCCAAATCAACCGTCGCGATGAGCTCGGTGACTTATCCCGAGATGTCAACCATCTCGCCTTAACGCTTGAACAAAGTCGCACTGCTCGGCGTAAATGGATTGCAGAAATATCTCACGAGCTCCGCACCCCAGTGGCCATCCTGCAAGGTGAGATAGAAGCGATTGAAGATGGCATCCGTCCATTCGATTCTTATACCTTAGGCTCTCTCCAATCAGAGACCTTACGACTTAGCAGGCTTATCAGTGACCTTCACGATCTATCGCTGTCAGATCTTGGTGCTCTTGAATACCAAATGACACCCATGCGCTTACAAAGCCTGGTTGAAGAGCGAACCTCTTCTGGAGGACCTCATAGAGCAAAGAAAGGGATCTCAATTAACTTAGTAGCAAACGCAGCAGACTCTGAAATTATCGGAGATGCCCAACGCCTTGGACAGATGCTGGATAACATTTTGCAAAACTCTCTAAGGTACACGGACGATAACGGTCATATTCAAATTTCACTGCAAGAGCAAGACGAACAGCTACAAATTCTCTGGAATGACTCCGGACCGGGTTTAGCTGACGAAGACTTGCCACAGCTTTTCGACCCGCTTTTCCGAGCAGAGCAATCCAGAAATCGTAACAACGGTGGCGCAGGACTTGGACTGGCAATTGTCGAAAAAATTGTTACCGCACATCGCGGCTCAATTTCAGCCAGCCACTCATCTCTCGGTGGATTGCAACTGGAAATTCTCATACCGCTACATGATTCACCATCGAGCCACTCATAATGAATATAAGCATTGTTGAAGATGAGCCAAAACTTGCCAACCTATTAAAAGACTATTTACAAAACGAAGGTTTCAACACGAACATTTTTCATGACGGAAGCGAGGCCCTAGAAAGCCTTGCACAGAGCCCAACCGATCTAATACTACTGGACTTAATGTTACCCGGTACTGACGGCATGACTATCTGCCGCGAGCTACGTAAGTCTTCTAACGTTCCAATCATCATGCTCACAGCCAAAGCAGAAGAGATTGATCGACTGCTGGGCCTGGAAATCGGTGCTGATGATTACATATGCAAACCGTTTAGCCCCAGAGAAGTCGTTGCTCGAGTCAAGGCTGTACTAAGACGCACAGGCACTACAACGCCGAGTGACGAGGACGCTAACGCGCCTGAGGCAGCATCAAATAACTCATTTGTATTTGATGAGGCAACTGCAAGCGTGCGAATAAATGACCAGGTGTGCCCTTTGACCGCTGTTGAGCTTCGCTTACTGGGCGCAATGCATGAGAGACCCGGACAAATATTCAACCGTGCTCAACTAATGAGGCGTATGTACGATGACAACCGAATAGTCAGTGATCGCACCATAGACAGTCACGTCAAAAAACTCAGGCAAAAACTCGAAACCGTTGATGAAGCAGCTAGCTATATCCACTCTGTGTACGGTATTGGTTATAAATTCGAGATACTGGTAAACGAGTAGCATAGCTACATAGAAATGCAGCTTTTGCACTTTTCGTACAACTGTTCCGTAATTCTTACACAATGTTTACACGATTAAATCCGATGATATGTACTCACACCGAGAAACTGATTTGAAACAGAATTTCGGAACATCATCATTTTTACTCAAGGAAACATTATGAAAACTTCAACTATCAAAAAAAGCATTATTCCAGCACTGATCGGTTCAGCCCTGTCATTTTCTGTCATTGCCGCAATGCCTGCACTTCAGGATACCAATGGTGATGGTGTCATTAGCGCTGAAGAAATCACAGCCATTCGCGATGCTGCCCGCGCTGAAGCGCTTGCAACCTATGATGTTGATGGCAACGGCGAACTGTCTAGAATGGAACGCCGTGCAATGAAAGATGCTCGATACGATGCAACTCTATTAGAGTTCGATGCAGATGGTGATGGCGAACTGTCTCGAGACGAAAGACGCGCTGCCCACGATGCACGACGCGCTGCAGTCGAACTTCAACTAGACGTAAATCAGGATGGTGTGCTGTCTGATGAAGAACGAGCTGGTTTCGATTCTTTGAAAAAAGAGCGCGGTGATAAGAAAGGAAAAAAGCATGCTAAGGGCAAGCGTCACGGAAAAGGCTTAAAGCAAGGTAATGCAGAAGAGACCGTCCAAGAAGAAGTCTAAAGCGTGCAAGTAGATCGTGTGAGCAGTTGTTCGAAGCTTGCTCCTTTGAACTAAGTTAGCCAGCTGCTCACCTACTCGCTTTTACGATGTCTTCCTGCCTTGACCTCTTTACCAATAGCATTAAAAGTATGCCGAGGATAACGCTGAGATAGGCCATAGGACGAGCCGTTCCATCATGCAATACACTCACAGCAACCGCTGCCAGTCCGGCAGTGGTTTGCTCAATACCGCTCAACATTGCTGAGGCAGAACCGGCATTCCCCTCTATTGATCGAAGCGCTCGACTTGGTGCAACGGCAAACAACGGCCCCATACCAAACGCCATAAACATGTAAGTTGCCGTTAGTGTAAACGGCGTCATGTAGCCACCGAAAATAACGACGGCAAACACTGCCGTTCCGGCCAATAGTAGTTGAACCCCAAGATTCATTAACCGGAAAGGATCCCAACGATCAGCCAGTCTGGATGCCAGCAAACTGCCCAGAAAAAAAGCTAAAACGATACTGGCCTGATAGTAACCGAACTCATTTGCCGGAATTTTCAGCAAATCAATGATGACGAATGGGCCAGCTGTGATGAAAATGAATAACATGCCCAGGCATACACCCAACATGGCCGAGTGCACTATAAAATCTGAATTTATGACGAGTGCGCGATAACGACTAACAATGTTTCTTGGCCTGAGTGCACTACGGTCCGGCAACTTCGATTCGGGAAGAAAACGCGCAACCACGCACAACGTAAACAGTGCCATACCACTGATCACGCCAAAATTCGCCTGCCACCCCCAGGTCACGTGAATATAACCGCCCAGAATAGGTGCTGCAGCAGGCGCTATGGCGATTACCATGCCCAACAAAGCCATTGCTTTAACCTGTTGTTTTTCAGTGTACAGATCTTTAATCATGGCAAGGCCGACCACTGCTTCTGCAGCTGCTGCAATTCCTAAGAAAATTCTAGCAACGATTAACTGATCGATTGTTTGGGCAGCTGCACATGCAAGACTGAGCAGAGATACCGCAGCTAGTGAGACCACCAACACAGGCTTACGCCCATATCTGTCTGATAAAGGGCCGTGTATTAACTGTGCAATACCAAAGGCCAGGATGTTAAGGCTAATGGTTAGCTTTACTTTAGTAGCACTAGTATCAAACCAGCGGACCAAGTCAGGCAGACTTGGGCTGTACATATCGGTCGAACTAATACTGACACTGGAACCCAACACCAATATTCCGACCACCAAGCCAATACTGGGAACTACCAGTTGTGGGGGCGCAGAGGGTGTATTCGCCATAGGGAGCGCGACCTAAAATAAACGTGTGGGCGCACAATGTACGCTCATCGCAACTACATGACTAGCGCTTTTTCCATAACACGGGAACGTTGATTCCGCCTTTTAGAACTTTGCTAATAGTCTCTCTTAGATTGTCAGTTCATAAAGCCGACTAAAATTTTCAATCAACGATTTGGGCGGTTTCAACAACAGCATGAAAAAGTACGTTGGTACCTGCAGCTGCCCACTCTGGTGAAATTTCCTCAGCCTCGTTATGAGATAAGCCATCTACGCATGGACACATCACCATGGCCGTGGGAGCAACGCGATTAATCCAACACGCATCGTGACCCGCACCTGAGACTAAATCGCGGTGGCTATAACCGAGTCGATTGGCAGCCGCACGAACAGCTGACACACAATCTTGATCAAACTCAACCGGATCAAAGCCACCAACCTGCTCGATCGAATGCTGTAGCCCGATACCGTCAGATATTTCTTTAACACCGGCACGAAACCGAGTTTCCATATCACTAATCACCGCTTTATCTGGATGGCGGAAGTCAACGGTGAAAACAACTTTGCCAGGGATAATATTTCGAGAATTCGGGTAGACATCGCAATGGCCTATCGCACCCACAGCATTCGGTGCATGGCTAAGCGCAATGTCATTGACCAACTCTGTCATGCGAGCCATCCCGAGGCCTGCGTTAACTCTCATTGGCATCGGTGTCGAGCCAGTATGACTTTCTTTTCCCAACAAGGTGACTTCAAGCCATTTCAAACCCTGGCCATGAGTTACGACACCAATATCAATCGCATCTTTTTCGAGGATAGGGCCTTGCTCAATGTGCAATTCGAAAAAAGCATGCATCTTTCGATCACCCACTTCTTCGTCCCCTAAGTAGCCAACACGCTTAAGTTCATCACCTAGGGTTTTACCATCGGCGTCTTCACGAGCATAGGCCCAGTCTAAGGTGTGAACACCGGCAAATACACCAGAGGCCACCATGGCGGGCGGGAAGCGCGTACCCTCCTCGTTGGTAAAGTTGACCACAACAATAGGATGTTTAGTCTTGATGTTCATGTCGTTTAGTTGACGAATGATTTCAAGACCGCCAAGCACACCCAGCACCCCATCGTACTTGCCACCCGTGGGTTGAGTATCCAGATGACTACCCACATACACGGGCGACGCATTGGGATCTGTGCCTGCTCGTTGGGCGAACATCGTGCCCATCTTGTCCAGACCCATTGTGAGTCCGGCATCGGTACACCAACGCTCAAACAATCGACGCCCTTCAGCATCTTCATCGGTCAAAGTTTGCCGATTGTTTCCGCCAGCGATACCAGGACCAATCTTTGCCATCTCCATTAGCGAGTCCCAAAGACGCTCGCTGTTGATTCGCATGTTGCTGGTTATCGCCATATCCTGCTCTCGCTAGTTACGCTTAAGAATGGCTCAAGTGTAAGGTGCCACCTTTGTATTAACCCAACTACGGATAGCCGCAATACTAAGTAGGAAAGGTAAAGACGGCACCGGACTTTATCCCTGTAGGCCAACGACTGGTTACGGTTTTAAGTCTTGTATAAAAGTGAACACCTTCTGGGCCGTAAATGGAATGATCACCAAATAGAGAACGCTTCCAGCCGCCGAAACTGTGATAAGCCACAGGTACCGGTATCGGAACGTTAACACCTACCATACCCACCTGAATGCTATCTGCGAACGAGCGAGCCGCGTCACCATCACGGGTAAATATTGCAGTGCCGTTGCCATATTCATGCTCGTTAATCATAGTGACTGCTTCGTTATAATCGTTGGCCCGAACCACTGATAAAACCGGCCCGAAGATTTCTTCTTGGTAGATCTGCATGTCGGTAGTCACCTTGTCGAATAAGGTACCACCCAGGAAATAGCCGTTTTCATATCCTTGCAATGTGACATCGCGCCCATCAACGACAAGATCGGCGCCCGCCTCTAAACCCGAGTTAATAAGTGCAGTTATTTTTTCTTTAGCAGCTGCAGTAATAACCGGCCCCATCTCAGCATCAGGGTCATCTGCAGGACCGATTCGCAGTGCCTCGACTCGAGGTCGTAGCGCTTCAACCAGACGATCAGCAGTCTCTTCGCCAACCGGCACCGCTACAGAAATAGCCATGCATCGCTCGCCTGCGGAACCAAAACCGGCTCCCATGAGCGCATCTACAGCCTGATCCATATCTGCATCGGGCATAACAACCATATGGTTCTTCGCACCACCAAGTGCCTGAACGCGCTTTCCGGCTTGAGTACCGCGGTTATAGACGTATTCGGCGATAGGTGTTGAGCCAACGAAGCTGATGGCCTGCACCTGCGGATTATCCAGTAAGGCATCAACGGCTTCTTTATCGCCGTGGACAACGTTCAGAACCCCTTCAGGAAGACCCGCCTGATGCAGAAGATCAGCCACCATCATGACCGCAGAAGGGTCCCTTTCGGAAGGCTTCAGCACGAAAGTGTTACCGCAGGCAATCGCGACCGGGTACATCCACAAAGGCACCATAGCCGGGAAATTGAATGGCGTGATGCCAGCGCAGACACCCAGCGCCTGACGATCCGACCAAGAGTCGATCTGTGGACCGACATTTCTTGAGAACTCACCTTTGAGTAACTGAGGAATACCGCAGACAAATTCTACAACCTCACGGCCTCGCTGCACCTCACCCAAAGCATCATCGTGGGTTTTACCATGCTCTCGGGAAATTTCCCGGGCGACAGCATCCGCATTTTTAATCAATAACTCATTGAATCGGAACATGATAGCGGCACGCTTTAACGGCGGCGTCGCAGACCATGCAGGAAAGGCCTCAGCAGCGTTAGTAACAGCCGCGTTGACTTCATCGGTGGTACTCAGGCCGAGCTCATCAATCGCTTCACCGGTGGCCGGGTTGTACACCGGCTGAGAGCGACCGCTTTGGGAAGCAACCAGCTTTCCACCAATAAAATTGTTAATCATTTTGAAAGGGACACCAGAGTTAGTACTGCTTGTTTTTGAACGCACGCTATCGTACCTTGACCATCTAGTCAACAATCGCTAGCAACGAGTTGGCTCACTCAGATGTTCCACAAAAACGAACTAGAATCCAAGTGCAAGTGTCGAATAATACGCCTTGCGATAGACTTTTTCTCAGCCGATGGCTACCGCGGCGCTACTGCTGATCACATTGCCAGTTTGGTGAGCATGTCAACGGCTACCTTACGTCAGTCAAAACAACGCCCCTACATAATTGCTGATACACGATGAGCGAGCACGCCTTTTCTTTCCCTCCCGTGGAGGGTAATCACGTTCATACGTTGATATTGGGCACCATGCCTGGCCAGGCATCTCTCAATGCGGTTGAATACTACGCGCATCCACGCAATGCACTTTGGCCGATTCTGCTTGCGCACCTCTATCAAGCACCCATCTCTTTTGAATCTGCGACTCCCCTGGACTACGAGGAACGTTGCGCGCTGATCAAAAAAAACGGAATTGCTCTGTGGGATGTTTTAGCGAGCTGCGAGAGGCCCGGCAGCCTTGACAGTAAAATAAAAAGGTCCACAGAGGTGCCCAATGATATTGCAAAGCTTGTTGCTCGACATACAGAGCTTGAGCGCATCATTTGCAACGGGCGTACAGCACAGGCGCTTTTTAAAAGACATATTGAGCCCTCTTTGCGACACGCGGTTGCGATACTTGATAAACCACCCTACTCGATGACATCTGATGCGATCAGAGTTTTCACGCTTCCATCGACCAGTCCTGCTATGGCAAGCCTGACGCTTGCCGAAAAATATGAGCTTTGGAGCGATGGATTATTACGGTGAGTCGTCCCATTTGCAGACTCCAAACTTATTGGCACAGTTGTGCGCGGTAAAACCAAACCCTCCTCCAATGGTCAGTAAACACTATTAAGCACTGCCATCGAACGGCGTGGACCACTTGGCTGAAGCGAACCGGTTCATACAGGAATATCGTTAGTTGTATTCCCCATACAGCCTGGCTCGCATAATGTTTCGAGAGCTACCACTGGTATGCTTGAATTTAAGGTTATTTTCAAATGGTCAATTTTATTATGAGCAAAGACTCGACAGGCAATACCGCAGAATTAGAGACCGACGAGACGACATCCTCGAACACCGACTGCAATACGAAACCTAAATGGATCTCTGCGCTGCCTACACGCCTGGGTCAACAAATCCAATTTCTACTGGCCATTGACGGATTAAAATCGATTAACCGTGCAAGCCGACTGGTATCTGGAGAGCGATTTGAAAACAGCGCAGAGCACTCATGGCACCTAACCTTATTTGCACGCATATTGGCCGAACATGCTAACGAACCGGTTGACGTTGAACGCGTAGTATTCATGCTCATGGTGCATGACATCGTGGAGATTGATGCGGGAGACGTCCCCTTGCACGCAGCAAATCAAAACCCTGACATTCAGGCACTTGAGCAGGCAGCCGCCAAACGCCTGTTCGGTTTGCTACCTGAAGACCAGGCAAATTTACTCAGGCAAGTCTGGGACGAATTTGAAGAAGCCAACACGCCAGACGCGCGTTTCGCTAAAGCCGTTGATCGCCTTCAACCGGTGCTGTTAAATGCGTTGAACAACGGCGGCACGTGGCCTGATTTCCAAGTGACGTTAGAGCAGGTGCAAACCCGCTGTTCTCAAATTTCCGGCGGCTCAGATGTACTATGGCAAATGGCCAATGATATTTTTAACGAGGCTGCCCGGAACGGCTGGTTGAAAACAACTCCACCAGCTGACTAGACATGACATCTGCAAGCTGCGATACATCGTGGATGGTGGTCGCTTTTGCATAGTATTGCCGGACATCATGACCAATTCCGACGGCAACCAGCTCGACTTCATCCTGACGTTCAATTTGCGCAATCACATGTCGCAAATGTTTCTCTAGGAAACGACCGGGATTGGTAGAAAGCGTTGAATCATCGATAGGTGCGCCGTCAGAAATCATCATGAGAATTCTGCGTTGCTCCGTGCGCTGCAACAAACGCGAGTGAGCCCATTGCAAAGCTTCACCATCGATGTTCTCTTTCAGCAGACCTTTACGCATCATGAGACCTAAGTTACGCCGCGATTGACGCCAAGGCGTGTCAGCTGATTTGTAAATAATATGGCGTAGATCGTTTAATCTTCCCGGGTTTGGTGGGTAACCGGCAGCGACCCAACGCTCGCGGGCCTTACCGCCTTTCCAGGCACCGGTCGTGAACCCAAGGATCTCCACTCGCACGCCACATCGCTCTAATGTTGCCGAGAGAATATCGGCACAAACAGCAGCCACTCGAATAGAACGACCATGCATAGAACCGGAGTTATCTAGCAGCAAGGTTACAACGGTGTCGCGAAACGGCGTTTCAGATTCCTGCTTGAAAGTTAGCGGCATCATGGGCTCAGTAAGCACACGCGTTAGCCTTGCAGTATCTAACTGCCCCTCTTCTAAATCGAATTCCCATGAGCGTGTTTGCTGTGCCATAAGCACTCTCTGCAAACGATTCGCAAACTTACCAATGGAGCGTTGCAAGTCACCCAGATGTGAATCGAGAGTTTGCCTTAAGCGCGTAAGCTCTTCCGAGTCGCACAAGTCCAAAGGGCGAATGACTTCGTCGAATTCTTTTGTGTAAATATGATAATCGTTGATGGAACGTCGGTTCACTTCTCCAGCGGTCGTGCGCCATTCACTACCCGGGTTCTCTGATGAGCGCTCAGGCTGGTCATCATCGGGTTCTACCGTGTCACTCGCCTCTTCAGCACTGCCTTCATCATCAACCGTTTCAGACTCCCCGTCGTCCTGCATGGATGTGCTATCGGACTCGCCCGCATCGGAGTCGTCTTCGGGGCTTTGCGACTCTTCCGGTGTGTCGTTCTCATCGCCAAAATCTTCAGGGTTCTCGGCAGTCTCACCATCATCAATGTCTAATGAGCGGAGCAACTGACCTAAAGAGCGCGCAAAACTCGCCTGATCATCCAGTTTAAAATCAGCATCATTAAATTTTTCGGCGACATCATCTTCCAACCAACCACGCCAATCAGACAGTGCATCGGATGCACTGGGTGGCAGTGGCCGAGTACCCAGTTTTTCCCGCAGATAAAGTGTCAGGGCATGGTCTATTCCAAGTCGAGGTTCAGCATCGCCGAGCGGTATTGCCGGTTTGGCAATCGTGTCGAGGAGTAATTGATAGCGACCGTCTAAGGCTGCATCGAGGTTACGACCAATGCCCTCGAATTCGTTACTGCCAAGAAGCTCCACGCGAGTTTGTTCGGCCATTGCGTGCAAACGCTGCGACGTATCGGTAGCAGGCTGATAGCGCGCATGCGTAGAAGGATCATGATGCTGTTTATGTAATGCTATTGCATCACTGCGACCGCGGGTTTGCTGACGTTCCAATGCTGTTGCGTCATCAGGAATAGCTGGCAACACCATGCCTGAAACTTCTTCGGCCTTTTCATCAAACGTGATATCGATAGACGTGTCTTTGGCTATCGCACGTGCGCAGGCACCCGTAGATTGCTTAAATGCAGCACGCACACCAAACCCGTCGCTACCTTGCGGGGCAGGAACACTACCGTCGGCCCCGACAAGACTGTCTAAAGGTCGGACATCACTAAATCGTTGATGCTTATCAGCCGTCAATGTCCTTCAGCTCCTCACCGAATACACGCTGATACAACTCGGCAATGATCGCTCGTTCAGCAGGATCACACTTATTAACAAACACAAGTTCAAACGCCAAGCCGACATCTTTAAAGAACGTTATGTTCTGCGTCCAGGTAATAACCGTTCGGGGACTCATCACGGTGGCCAGGTCGCCGTTGCGAAACGCATTTCGCGTAAGACCCGCCAGTGAGACCATCTGGGCAACCAGCTTCTCCCCTTCCGGGTTTTGTAAATGAGGCGCTTTCGCCAGAACCACTTTGCACTCTTGCTCGGCAGGTAGGTAATTCAGAATGGTTGTGATTGACCAACGATCCATCTGTGCCTGGTTGATCTGCTGCGTGCCATGGTAGAGACCCGTCGTGTCGCCCAAGCCCACAGTATTGGCAGTTGCGAAAAAGCGGAAGGCAGGATGAGGCTTAATGACACGACTTTGGTCCAGCAATGTCAGCTGTCCAGCACTTTCCAAGACTCGCTGAATAACAAACATAACGTCTGGACGGCCCGCATCATATTCATCGAATACCAGTGCGACGTTTCGTTGATATGCCCACGGGAGTATGCCGTCCTGAAATTCGGTAACTTGTTTCCCCTCTTTCAATACGATGGCATCTTTACCGATCAGATCGATTCGGCTGACATGGCTATCGAGATTTATACGTAAACACGGCCAGTTGAGACGAGCTGCGACTTGTTCGATATGAGTCGATTTGCCCGTACCGTGAAACCCTGAAATAAGCACACGCCAATCGTTCGAGAAGCCCGCAAGGATGGCCATCGTGGTGCGAAAGTCAAACAAGTAGGAGGGATCGATATCTGGCACCCGATCGGTCCGGACGGAGTATGCGGGTACTTGCAGATCGACGTCGAGGCCAAATGTTTCTCTGACCGAAACGGTTGTATCGGGCATAGGGGCACTAACTAACGTATCGTTTTGTGTCGAGTCGAGCATGGATGCAGTCAAATGGTATACAAAGACGTTATCCTACACGTCCAGACGGCTGCATTTGCATACTGACAGTGTGTCGGAGCCTAAAAAATGAAAAAAATTTTATGCTTTCACCCGTATGCTTAAAATGTCGCTCGGTATTTAACCAAAACACTAGGTGTCAATAGTCCAGATATTGATCGAAATATAATCCAATCAGACAAGTTCGCTAAGCAGGAAGCCCACGTTAAAATGGAGAATCTGACCGTTCCACTACACCAAAGACGAATCGGCATTATGGCCGAAGTCCTTGGAGATGCTAACCATGCCGCCTTGGTAGATGCTGCGGTGCGCACTTGCGAGTCACACGGATTCTCCACCCTGGTTGTATCCTCGGGTACGTCTGAGTCTGAAGAACGCTACGCCTGGGAAACGTTGAGCCGGAGCGATTGCGACGGCCTGCTCATGACATCCGACTACCTCAACAACGATGCACTGGCTCGACTGATGAGCACCCGTCAGCATGTGGTTTTAGCGAACCTGCACAATGTTCATGTCGGCAGCATTGCAGCTGAACACCTTATTAGCCAGGGCCATCGACAAATAGCCGTGGTAACCGGACCTCAACATCGGTTCAGCACACAACACCGCACTGAAGGCTTTCTTAAACAAACCGATAAACCGCGCTGGCGCAACGTTAGCCTTGACACTATCGAAGCCCCCTTTTCATTTAAAGGCGGTGCACAAGCGATGAGCATTTTGCTGTCTAAAAAAATCCAACCCACGGCCGTGTTTTTTCATCACGACATCATGGCCTTAGGTGCAATGGCAGCCTGCAAAAAACAAAGCATAAGAGTGCCTAACGATGTGTCTATTCTGGGTTGTGGCGATATAGACGCGGCGAGCCAGAGCACACCGGGTCTTAGCACCATCTACTTACCACTGACAGCGTTGGGTAAATTCGCCGCCATCCGCCTGATTAATCAAATAAACGGTGTGCGCCTGGCTCCCTCTAAAGAGAGCGATTCAAAACTACTGGTGCCCACGGTCGAATCTCGTAACAGCGTTAGAGACATAACAAAAACAATGCTGCCTGGCACTGATAGCGTTGTCAGCACGCGTGAAAGAGACTGTCTGCAATGGGCAGCGAAAGGCAAAACTTCCTGGGAAATGAGCCAAATTCTTGGTATCAGCGAAAGCACCATTATTTATCATTTGCGCAATGCGACCAAAAAGCTGGACGCTGCAAACAGAATGCATGCCGTCGCAAAAGCACTTAAAGCAGAGCTCATAGAAATTTAAGCCTTCGGTCTTATTACCGAGTCAAAGCGGTCTCTTTAAAGCGCGTGGATGTGCATAAATCACCAAACTAGTTGGCAAATGAAGCATTGCCAATTGGATGATTTTACAATGAAGCGACTTAAACAATTCCCCCTGACCGGCTGCGCGGTAGTCGTCGCCAGCACCTTTTTGCTCACAGCTTGCGGCGGTGGCGGAAGTAGCGCTGCAACGCCGCGCTCTGATGATGGAGCAATAACTGCCATGTCGGACGTACGGCTCCGGGTAAACCTACCCAGCCGCATGCAAAACATCACTGACCCTATTGAAGTCATAGTCACTGCCGGTGGTGACAGCGTTATCATGGACGGTGCAGAGGGCGAATACGCGGCGAGCATTGCCCTACCGAGCAACCGCAACTATCCGCTTTTTCTTCGAGTCCAACGCGCATCAGACACGCTGATACTAGCGTCAGCTCAATCCAGTGTTCAGACCGATGCTGCAGAGTTAACGTTTGCTATTCCGCCACAACTCTTCGATACCAACTTTGATTCCGACAGCGATGGTTTCACCAACATAGCTGAGCTGGAAAGAGGCACATCACCGAACTCGGTGAGTGAAGATTTTGATGGCGATGGCTTAGCCAACGATTCAGACAGTGACGATGACAACGATGGTGTTCGTGATGCTATCGATGCATTCCCTCTCAACCCTAACGAGTTCAGGGATACCGATGGCGATGGCCTTGGAGACAATGAGGATCGAGACGATGACAATGACGCTATCCTAGATGTTGACGACAGGTTCCCGCTAGATCCGAACGAGAGCCTGGATCTTGATTTAGACGGTCTGGGCAACAGCGTCGACGATGATGATGACGGTGATGGCACCATCGATTTGGAAGACCCTCAGCCGTCGAATCCGAATATCACCGGCAACGAAGATACCGATGGTGACGGTTACCCAGACCGCGATGATGCCTTCATCTATGACCCGACAGAACACAACGACAATGACGGTGACGGAATCGGCGATGTTGCCGACCCGGATGATGACAACAACGGCATTCCCGATGATCAGGACAACTCTGTTGTCGGTATTCCCTTCACCTCCAACGCACCTGTCATTGACGGGGCCTTTGGCTGGTGGGAATGGCAGGCGGCCACACGCTCAGATAGCCGAGGTAATTATTTAAGCATCGACCATCTT
>JBGCGD010000021.1:0-5297 GCA_045110515.1 Granulosicoccus sp.
ACCCAACAAACCTTCGGCCGTATCCGGAATGAACGGATTATGTTGGCGATACTCAGGACGCAATACTTTGCGTGCAGCATCGACATCGTAATCGTTGATCGCTGCCATGAGCGACTCCACGACATGTTTGTTGCTCTTGTCATCCGCATTTATTTCAGATGCTGCAAGGAATGCAACGGAAACGACCGCAGTTAGTACTTTCTTCATCATGTAGTTCCTTAAAGGTTGTAGTGAGAGCATTCCAAAGCGGAATGCCCGGGATCAGGGATGGAATCAGGCGCTAGCACCGCCAAGGACTGTGTCGAGCTGCATTTCCTTGAGCAGTGCGTCCTGGCGTGGTTGCGCGAAAGCATTTATCTCGTCGACTCCCCAGGTGATACCCACCACCGTCCGGGTTGGACGGTGACCGGGCTGCGCGTCGGCGAGCGATAGATAAGCATCAATGACCAGCTTCGGATCCGGCGCTTCATCACCGGCCAGCATGTCTGCAAAACCTGAGATCATCGCAGTCGGTGCATTGCTCAGATCACCATAAGAAGACAGAACTTCGCCGTGCTCAGGTGGCTTGCCTGCGGCGAGCAGATTTGTCGGGAACGGGCCCGGCTCGACCAACGCCACATCGATTCCAAATGAGGCCACTTCGTAGCGCAAGCTCTGGCTGTAAGCCTCCAGCGCGTGTTTCGTGGCGCAATAGGTTCCGAAGAACGGCACCGATACTCGTCCTGCGATAGAGCTGGTATTAATGATCAGTCCCGTACCGGCGGCGCGCATCTTGGGCAGTGCCGCCTGCATAGCGCGAATGGAACCGAAATAATTGGTTTCCATCTGCTCCCGCGCCTGTGCGACACTGTAGGCCTCGGTCATACCGATATACATGATGCCAGCGTTGTTGATCAGCACGTCGATCGGACCTTCGTTGAGAATGCTGGCAAAACCTGCGGTGACAGAGTCGTCGCTGGTTACGTCCATCTCGACGATGGATATGTTCGGTGAATGTGTTTCCAGTTCGCTCTTCTTTGCAGCGGTACGCCCTGCGATGTCACGCATCGTGCCCCACACCTGATCGCCACGGTCTGCGAATGCTCGTACTGCCTCGGCGCCGAAGCCGCTGCTGGCTCCCGTGATGACGACCGTACTTCTGATCTTTGTGGTAGGTTCAGTCATGATTTATCTTCGAATAAATATTTTGTTACCACATGGTACATAAATAATTAAAGCGTCGTCAATAATAAAATACCATTGGGTACATAAATGAGTGACAAAAAGGCCAAGCTGCCACGCGGCCGACCGCGGACCATGAATGCCGAGAAGGTACTGAACATCGCTATGAGGGCTTGCTGGCAGTCCGATCCCGCTGATGTATCAGTCAATGCGATCTGCCAGATGGCGGGCATTTCCAAGCCGTCGCTCTATCGCGAGTTCGGAAGTGAGGATGGCCTTATGCGCGCGGTTCTGGATAGTTACGCGGAGATCGTCCTGTCCTCCGTGCTGGAGATCTTTCAGAGTGAAGGTGAACTGCAAACAACGCTCGACGCGCTGGTCGAATTCGCGAGCGAGGATCCGCGTATGGAAACCGGATGCCTGTTTCACAAGATGCGTTCGGGAAAACACCGGCTTGGGTCGGAAACGCTCGCGCGTTTAGAAGAAATCGAGGCGACGGCGCAGGAGACCTACGTTAATTTCCTGCATTCCTGCACCGGTTCTGGCGACTGGCCTGTCGGCCTGTCCGTCGAGGTTGGAGCCAAGTATCTACGTGAGCAGACTGCACTTGCCCTCAGTCAACGTGCGCACGGCGAGGATCCTGCACGCATTCGCGAGATGATGAACCTGGCCTTGTCGGTGTTCCGGCGTCCATAACGACCCTGATCATCTTGGATCGCGGCGTCCCGGGTCGCCCCGAACCCGCGTGATGATAAAATTGCACTGATCGAAAAAGCCTGCGCGCAAGTAGCCACGGCGCGATTATTACTGTCGGTGGCAGCAGCGCCAAGAACGGCGACAAAGCCGTCTGCCTGACCGCCAAAAATGATACCGACCTGTGGCATTCAACTGGAACAGCCACCGGCAGAAATTGTCCGGGAGACGTCGGAAACCGACGACTTCGTTAGAACTAGAGCATTTTATGCTCAACTTGGATATAACGAAGAGGCTCGGATGCGTGAGTATTACGATGCCAGTGACGATAAAATAGTGTTCCGTAAAGCACTG
Source organism: Granulosicoccus sp. (assembly GCA_045110515.1). Classification (GTDB taxonomy): domain Bacteria; phylum Pseudomonadota; class Gammaproteobacteria; order Granulosicoccales; family Granulosicoccaceae; genus Granulosicoccus. The sequence continues at coordinate 2,209 of JBGCGD010000021.1, forward strand.
TAGTGATTGCGGAGGCAGCTCACCGAATTGTGAGCTTCCTTCTCATAGTTGCAAACCTTGCGAACGACCGAATTTAGCCGACAGAAGGCGCTCGTTACACCAACAACTCAGCACCACTAACTCTGGCAGCCTTGCGATCAAAGGTGTTCATAGGCGCGTAATCGTAGATATGTGCAGTAGCAATGTGAAGGCAATTAGCGAAATCGGAGTTGTTCTCTGTGTAGAGACTCATTGCAACCTCCACCACGTCTTCATCTTGAAACACTAGTTCGCGAGTACCTAGTAGTTGATTAAACGTTGTTATCAGTGTTGACTTATCGAATGAGTATAGCGAACGCAGCACCCACTCAAGCTCAACCACTACAGACAATGAAAGGAATAAAGTATCTTCCTCATCTGCAGACTCAATCAGTATCTTGGCTGATTGAAACTGTTTCTTATCGTCAGCCACCAAGTAACGAACCAAGACATTTGTATCGAGCGCAGGCATCTACTGCATCTTCATGTCTTTGATAGCAACACGCTTTTTAGATGTCGATTTTAAACTTCCGCCTAACGTACTTATGGTTCGATTTTTCGCACGCATTATGGTAGTACCGTTAGGTAAAAGAGTAAAAATCACTCTATCCCGAGGACCAAGATTCATCTGTCGTCGAATCTCAGCCGGGATAGTGATCTGACCTTTACTGGTTATTGCTGCCTCTGCCATAAGCACACTCCTTACATATTAAAAATAGTTAGGCATAAAGCGTTGGATATCAATCTTGTTTTTGCAATGTCGGTGTTTGTGTGGGCCCTGTAAAACAAAGCAGTAAAGCGGACCATCCTTCTTGATACACCAAGGAAAGGATTGGCAACAGCTGATTTCCTATTTCCTAGTCGAGTGGCAGCGTCTCCGCATATTTCTACCCGGCAGTACGCAAGAATTGTTGAGGCTTGGGTGAAGGGTGTCGGACTAGATTGCACTCTGTACGGTACCCATACACTACGCCGAACCAAACCGACGCTGATTTATAAGAGAACCCACAACCATCGAGCAGTGCAATTACTTCTCGGTCACACGAAACTGGAAAGCACCGTACGCTACCTGGGTATCGAGGTTGATGATGCTCTGGAGCTTGCCGAGCAAACCGAAATATAACACCCGCTGCCAGCCCCCATGAGGGGCTGACCTGTTATCCAGTGGGGGAACAATAACTCCACGTTTGCTGAAAGCGATGGAATAGTAACCGGACAGTCGTGTTCGGTTGATCGGGGTTTTCTTGACAGACTCTGATCGGCCAAAACCAGAAGTAAAACAAATAATGTGACAAGGTCTGCTAAGTGCTTGAAGCGGACTAAAGCGATGTCACTGAATCTGCAGCGTAAGTAACATAATTCAGTCGCCGTCGGCCCGAAGCCGCTGTAGTCTAATTGTCGGCGAACGTCAGCTTTCTAGTTTATGCAGGTCTGCTTTGCAGCCCAAAATCTTTTAGGGGAATCACTGTAAAATGTTTGGTTTAGATCAACAAGGTGACAATCGACGTCTTATTTGAATGGCTGATGACCTTTTGCTCTTAAAATCATTTCTCCTTCGTACCCAAAGACAGGCATGTATATACCTACTGTTACAGAGAGCCAATATTCACCGTTCGGTTTTTTTGGATAGGCGATGGTTACCATTCTGTGATCATCAATCGTCCATTTATATTGCATCGTTCTTTTTATAGCGCCATCCTCCTCTGCAGGAGAAGTAGGCAAAAAACATTCAGCAAGTGATTGCACAACAGAGTTCATTTCTTCTTCTGATCTGAGGTTTTTATATTGACAATAAAAAGTATGACGATCAAATCGATAATTCAATTTACAAAATTCTGCTCCCTCCAGAACAAAGGTTGATTCTGCGCGCATAGGATTCATGCTGATCTTTCTGCGGTTTACATCTGGAAAATAGGGGATATTTAGTAGTTTGGAAAAATCGTTAAACGAAGCCTCAATGACTCTATTGAGGTCATCACAAGAGGCTATGGAGTTTTGCGTAAAACAACAAAATAGAAATAGACTTGATATGCGAATAATTCGAACTCTCGTTTGTGATGCTAGTAGCATCCCACTTTGTAATGATTTATACACATTGCACCTGATCTTTCCAGAAGCCGAAAGTTTAGTGAGGATAGACATAATAGCCGGAGTTAACAACCTTCTCTAAATCTGACATACACTTTGATCCTCGGTAAGGTCGCTATGGGCAACTGATCTGCCCTGCAAGTATTTTGACGTTTAGCAATTAGCCTAGACTGCAAACAGCTTGAAGCGGCCCGTCGTTGATTGAGTCGCTGCATGTTCGCTCCGGTCAGAACCTGATCATTGCTGTTCGGCTTGTGCCAACCATTTAGGGTAGGTCTGTTTTCTTGAAACAAAACGAAAAACTCTCAGTGGCCGTAAGCAAATAGACTAAGTTCGTGCTGCTCCATGTAATTGCAGCTAAACTGACGTCTCAGACGTGAAATTGTTACAGCATATTCAAATATATTGCGGAAAGTGACTACCAAAATTGCCCTATATCTCAGCCCTAAGGCCGATAGTAAAACACGTCAGCGATTTTTCGAGGCTGTTGAGCAAATAAATGAGATGCTGACCGCTTGGATGGCAAGAAAAACCGGGGGTATAGGAGCAGTGGAGAAATGGGATGTACTATGTAGTGTCGTATGGATTTCGGTTAATGATGCAGAACACATCCACATTCTGACTTGTAGAAGCATTGCCAAACTAATCTTGGAACGCCATGGAGTTGGTGATAAGTACGAGATTGTAGTGAATCCAAAATCCATATAAAACTGATTGCCACCAACGCAACTTTATAGGTGTGACAACAGAATAAAATCAATGGCGCTTTTGGGAGTACTTTAGCGTGCTTTCAGAACCTCGTTTTCAGCAACCTTAGTTTATGACGACAGTCCGCAATGAGGACGAAGCGGTCGTTCAAAACCTAACGATTTTTTTCGTGAACAACCGGTTTGGGCACTTAGCGGCCCTTGCCACATTGCTATGTTGTACTTCCGGTATTAACAGACGGCTGACGTTGGTTTTGGTTACAAAATTGACCTTCG
>JBGCGD010000022.1:0-20703 GCA_045110515.1 Granulosicoccus sp.
CAATCAACTTCAGGATTTGAGAGATATGTTGTCGGGTGGACAACAAGGTCAACAAGGTCAACAAGGTCAACAAGGTCAACAAGGTCAACAAGGTCAACAAGGTCAACAAGGACAACAAGGACAACAAGGACAACAAGGTCAACAAGGTCAGGGGGGGGGGGCTACTTCTGGTTCGGATGGCGCTAACAGTCGCGGGCAGAACCAGAGTGTGCAAATAGGTGGGCGGCAAGGAGGGGGGCTTTCCCCGGATGCTGTAGCAACAGCAGAGGCGATTGAAAGTTTGCTACCACAACTGGATGGTTTAGGTGTCGACGAGTCCGAATTGGAAGCGCTGCGCGAAAGTGCGGATTTAATTCGCAATGGCGATGGAGAGGTAAATGCGGCTAGAGTTGAGGCCGAGTACAGACTCATATTACGCCAGCTTGAGCAATTGGAACTACAGCTCACTAATAATGCAAGTCTGGAGGCGTTGGCCAGTGAATCGATCACCCGTCAAGGGGAAACATCAGAATCCGCCGCAGATTACTTCCGACGCCTGAGTGAGCAACCTGTGCGGATTCAGCGATAAGTAACAGTTCATGACAAGTCAAAACCCTGAACTGATCGACAGAGACGTCGCTTTGCTTTAGACTAGAGGTTTGGAAGATCAAAGGTAATGCCTTAGTGAGCGTTTATCTGCTTTATCTCAATACCGCACAGAAGGTCGATACCGTGGAGCACGGTATGGTCCGCGGATTGGCTATTGCCAATCCTGCCACGTGCGAATCACGTGCCTTGGCGCGTGACTATCTGGCTATTGAAGCAGGTGATGAAATCATTGGATGTAACGGTGATGGAATACGCTGGCAGGCCACTATCGACGAAATCGTTAACGCCACAGCGCAAGACGATACGGGCGAAGTCGGTGAGCCAGTGCGCATTCTTAAAGGATCACTAACTGCACGCGGAGGGCGCTCTGTTGCAGCTGCGTGCAAGCGCATGAAGGACAATGGCATAGAACTGCCCGATATCATCAATTCTCGGGGTAGTGGTTTCAAACAAGGGGCGCTGGCGAAGCTTTTAACGGATGTCCAGGCCGAAGAACTAGCCTCAGGCCTCAGTTAGGTGGTGTGTGGCTAGGGTTGGCGTTTGATTTCTGATGCCTCCTCAGCCCTTAAAGGTTGCAAATGCCACACAATTTGCGAGCATTGTGGTGGACGTAATTCCGTCACGCCGTTAGCATATACCTTTTCAATTTACCCTAGAGACCCGTAGTCATGAGCTTTGATACGCTGAGCCCAGGCAGTGATGTGCCTGAAGAAGTCAACGTAATTATAGAAATCCCTGCCAACAGTGATCCTGTCAAGTACGAGGTAGATAAGGACAGTGGCACACTGATGGTTGACCGATTTATGGCTTCTCCCATGTTCTACCCTTGTAACTACGGCTACATACCGCATACTCTGTCAGAAGATGGTGACCCAATCGACGTCCTAGTTCACACGCCATACCCTCTAGTCCATGGCAGCGTCATTGCTTGTCGCCCGGTTGGCGTTCTGAATATGAAAGACGAAGCGGGCCCAGATTCTAAATTAGTAGCTCTGCCTAAGAAAAAGCTCACCTCAATTTACGATCACATTGAAGATGTCAACGACTTGCCTGAGTTATTGAAAGCTCAGATTTCTCACTTTTTCACACGCTATAAAGAGCTTGAAAAAGGTAAGTGGGTTGAAATTGAAGGCTGGGCGGATGCAGCAGCGGCTAAGCAACAAATTGTTGAAAGCATCGAGCGCGCTAAGAAGTAATTAGTGGAGCATCAATCATGATGCTCAACAAAAAGACCATCGTTAAGTTGTCCAACGTTTCCCTAATTTGAGAAACGATTGTGCTGACTTACCGGTGGTTTTTTTCGTTTGGAATAGAGAAGAGGTGGCTAGAGTCTTTCCCGAACCCAGTTTACTTCCCGCGCAATAGCGTCGCTTACCGATTGCGTCCTATAGGTCTCCGGCAAAACATCCCAGGTGTAAGTTTCAACTTCCAAGTGACGACAGAAGCCACTTATTTTTTGAAGTTGTAAAACTTGTTGCAACGTTGATTGAGTCGTAGAGAAGTGTTCAGTGTGTTCTATAAATACCGGTACGTGGAAATGAACTCTCCAAATCGGCTCAGCTTCTGTAATCGGAGAAAACAGCTGTCTGGCGGCAGATCCGAAATCACCGCTCATTGCAAGTCGCAAGCACGGGTCGAGCGTCGAACGCGAATCGATACGATGTCTTAGAGAAGAAATGGCCGCATTGACATCGTTATAGCGAACGAGTTGGTCATCTCTTTGTTCCACGACTTGATGCAAATACACTGGCTCATCAAAGCGTGAGAGTTGCCTAATGGATGCTTCATTGACACTTGGTATTTCCAAGGCTGAGCTTAATTGAATTTTTATAATCTCAATACCCGCAGATTGGAGACGGGCAATAGCATGAGAAGGGTTTTCGAATTCTACCGCTGAGTGACAGACGTCATAGCAGATTCCGATGTGTGTGTGCATCGCCGAATCGGCTGCCGAGTTGCTTAAGCCGGTTTGACGCGCTAGGGATTCAACAGCTTCTTTCGAAAATAAGTACTGTTTAAAAAATGCGATGCTTTCACTGACCGTCTCAAGCATGCAGCATGGTTCCGGTTCTAACGCTAAGGCAATCGTAACGCCTGATTCTTGCTGTAAGCGAACACAATGCGCCACCGCCTTGATCAGGTTTTGACTGATACGTTGCTGACTACCTGGCATCATCCAGTCTTTGTAAGTCCCCGGCAAAGTGCTTATCGACCCATAGTTATCCGGTGGTGAAAGTTTAACCAACGTATCTGCCAATATGCAGGTATAGTCCAGCCGAGCGTCTTCGGTCCAATCCGGCTTGTATACGTCTTCTTTAACGCGCTCACCGTGGAAAACACCATAGGGAAACCCATTGATGGTAAAGACGTAGTGATTGTTCTCTGACAGCCAAGATTGAAATTGCGCAAATGTGTCAGGATCTTGTAACGAATCTACACTGTTGCGAGATAGGCGCAACCCAAGCCCCATCGGCTTATCGTAATCCATGGCGTTACGTACTTTTGGTAATTGCCTTTGAAGTTCAGGTAAGACATCACCCCAAGCATCACCTGCATGGATGTTAGTACAGTAGCTCAGGTGTGAGGAAACACCAGCACAGTCCAGTATCATGAGTTGAATCAATACTTCGAATTAAAAAAACGGTTTAATGATAGTTTCATGCCAGAACTTCAGTCTAGGTAAGTCATGCTGTAATGTGCAGGTACCAAAGCTTGACTGGTGCGACATTTTCGAGAAATTGTCTCAAGATAACGGGTTTTATGGACGTGCTTAAATCGTTAGATGAACTGCAACGTGCCGATAACCCTGACAGGATTTTATTAACTAACCCTAGGGGCGCAGGCAATCTCGATTATGGATGAACAAGTGACACTTGCACCTCCGAGGCTTGGAATCATTATTTCCATGTTTCCGGAGTTACACGAAACGTTCATACTTCGTGAACTGGTCGCGTTAGAGCGCCGCGGTGTTGACTTCGATATTTATTCTCTGCAATTTCCCAGAGACCCTATCACTCTGGACGACGCCATTCGTTTATCTACTGAGCGTACACAGTATTCATCGCTGTTTAACCTGCGCACGTTAACCGCGTTCTTCAAAACACTGTTACGTCATCCTTTGCGTGTGTCCATGGCTATAGCCAAGGTTATCTACCACGGGCGGGATCGTCCGAAAGATGTTATCAAGAATCTGGCGATTCTCCCCTTGGCACTGCATTTTGGTTACGTCGGATGGGACAGAGGTGTCAGACATTGGCACGGGCACTGGGCCAACATTCCCACGACAGCCTGTTGGTACTTGCAAAAAATACACGGTGATACCTGGTCTGCTGCTATTCATGGTGAAGATATCTTTTCGCCGAATCGCTTCTTAACTCACAAACTGAATAACGCGAACTTTACGGCTGTCTGTAGCGGGTACTTTTGCAACCATCTTAAAACTGAGATTGGTCTGGAAACTCCTGAACACGTACACCTGAATTACCATGGTCTTGATCCACGTGTAATGAATCACGTGCCTAATAGAACTTTTCGTCAGCGTGATGCCGGCGACCCCGTATCTTTAATTAGTATTGGTCGACTGGTACCGACAAAAGGTCATGATGTCCTTATAAAAGCAGTTGGTAAATTGATTGCTAAGGGCCAGAAGCTTCAGTTGAATATTGTCGGTTCGGGCCCGGGTGAAGCTGAACTTAAATCGCTTGTTGAACAAGAGAATCTTGGCGATCACGTCACCTTCCTCGGTGCGCTTGCCTTTGAGGATGTATTAGACCGCTTAATGAATGCAGATATGTTTTGTTTAGCACCGCGATTAATTCCCGGTCAGCCGCCTGATGGCATACCCAACGTCATAGCTGAAGCCATGGCACTGCGCATACCCGTAGTGACTACAAGAGTTAGCGCTATTCCGGAATTGGTTGTAGACGGGGAAACAGGACGCTTAGTTGAGGTAGACGATGTTGAAAGTTTTGCTGATGCCATCGCAAGTGTCGCTGAGCGCCCAGAGGAAGCGCAACGATTAAGTGATGCCGCTGCAGTGCGTGTAGGGCATTTGTTTAACCAGGAAAAGAATATCGATGAATTGCTGACTCTTTTCAAAGACTACACTACGGTGTCTTTGCCAGGACGTGAGTAATCATTAACCAATGCAAGCTAAAAGGATTTTTCAGTTTTCATGAGTAATATCTTGCGAAAAGTTATAGCGTTCACGATTGAAGAGCTGACCGTTGGTGGCGCTGAAAAAATGCTGGTTGCCATGGCCAATGATCTTGCCAGCCAGGATTGGCAAGTACATCTTGTGTGTTTACGACAAGCCGGTGAGCTTTCCAGCGAACTGGATTCCAAAATTGTTGTCACCGAGCTGAACAAGAAAACCGGTGCTGATATCACGTTGCTATGGAGACTCAACCGCTGTCTGATGAGTATCAATCCAATTTGTGTCAATAGTCATTTATGCGTGGCTAATACCTGGACGCGAGCGGCCTTGGCGCTGAGTTCTATACCGGTTGTGGCCACAGAACACTCAAGAGATACCTGGAAACCTAATTACTACCGAAAAATTGATTGGCTGTTGTCTTATCGCACTGCGGCGCTGGTGGCCGTTTCCAATGACACCGCAGATTTTTATGAAAACTCCATCGGAGTTAAAAAGTCGTTAATTCATGTCATCAATAACGGTGTTGATACGCAAGTCTATGCGCAGGGTAATGGTGCTGCGCTGCGTGAACAGTGGCTTGGTGTAAGCGCGAATAAAGCTAACGATGCATTAGACAATGTGCTTTTATTGGGCACCGTTGGGCGCATGATTACCGCCAAAAATCATCAGCGGCTGATAGATTCCTTTTATCACCTTGTAAAAGATGATGCATTGGCCTCCGTGAATCTGAAGTTGGTGTTTGTCGGAGATGGTCCCGAGCGTGAGGCGGTGGAATCCCATGCAGCTGAGCGTGGTGTCAGAGAACACATCATTTTCACCGGTACCCGTCACGATATTCCCGACGTACTTGCGGCTTTGGACGTGTTTGTTTTGTCATCCGATAGGGAAGGCCACCCATTGACGGCGTTGGAAGCTCAGGCGGCCGGAACAAGCGTTGTTTTGACCGATGCCGGCGGTTCAGCAGATGCTATTGCTGCAGATGGTGATGAGGCTGGTGGAGAGTTAGTAGAGCGTTCTGATGTTGCTTTGGCAGCCGCCTTAAAAAAACTTGCTCTCAGCCCCGAGCTAAGACAAACAAGAGCCGCATTCGGTCAACGTTATGCACTCGAAAACTTCGATAAACAGCATATGATTGCACGTTATATCGCACTCTTTGAGAGCGTTAGCAAGTAGACGCGATAACCCGCGAATACGGCGGGTCGCATCAATTTCTTCTCCGCATCTGTCCCTCATTGGCTATTGACAGATTCCTCATTTCGGGTGAGTCTAAGGAGGTCACTGACGACGCCACCCCCTAACTTGGGGTCAGACCACCATTGGAGAAAATACGATGAAGAAACGTTTAAGCGTACTGAGTATTTTAGCGCTGGGCGCTAGCATGGCCGCACCAACCTTCGCACAAGACGAAGTTGGTGCTTGCCTAATCACTAAAACAGATATCAACCCGTTCTTCGTTAAGATGAAGGAAGGGGCCACTGCGAAGGCGGAAGAGCTTGGTATCAAGCTATCCACTTATGCCGGTAAAGTTGACGGCGACCATGAGACTCAAGTTCAGGCCATTGAAACCTGCATTGCATCTGGCGCCAAGGGCATTTTACTGACGGCCTCTGATACAAAAGCTATCGTGCCTGTTGTTAAGCAAGCCCGTGATGCCGGCCTTTTGGTCATCGCACTCGACACACCTCTCGAGCCCATCGATTCAGCCGATGCAACATTTGCTACCGATAACTTCAAAGCCGGTGAGCTGATTGGTGCCTGGGCAGCAGCTCAGTTAGGTGACAAAGCAGCCGATGCAAAAATTGCCATGCTTGATTTGGCTGACAGTCAGCCTTCAGTTGGCGTGCTTCGCGACCAGGGCTTCTTGCAGGGTTTTGGAATCGACCTAGGCGATCCTAGTCGCTGGGGTGATGAGACTGACCCGCGTATCATTGGTAACGAAGTCACTGCCGGTAACGAAGAAGGCGGTCGAACTGCCATGGAATCTTTAATGATTAAAGATCCGGGCATCAACGTGGTTTACACCATCAATGAACCTGCTGCTGCCGGTGCATACGAAGCGCTTAAAGCGTTCGGTCGTCAAGACAAGGTACTCATCGTATCTGTCGATGGTGGTTGCCCGGGTGTTGAGAACGTTAAAGACGGCGTAATTGGCGCAACTTCACAACAGTATCCGCTGTTAATGGCCTCACTAGGTGTTGAAGCGATCGCCGCATGGGCGGCCGATGGAACTAAGCCTGCTCCTACTGAAGGTTTAGACTTCTTCGACACGGGCGTATCACTGGTCACTGATCAGCCTGCTGACGGCGTAGAGTCTATCGATACCGCTGAAGGCATGGATCGTTGCTGGGGCTAATTGCGTTCCAACAGTGAAAGACGCTTAAAAGTTTGATACTTTTAGGCTGCGTGGGGGCGACTACGGTCGCCCTTATGCGTTGTAGCTATCGTACGACTTCTTCCTCAGTATTAGTGTGATGCCAACATGAATGAAAGTGTAGCAACCGATTCAGTTGCCCAGTTTGAAACCCGGCGTGGACCTTTGCAGCGTCTGCAGCATTTTCTTCATGGCGCACCGGCGATGGTGCCTGTCATCATATTAATCGTGAGTGTTGCGGCATTCGGATTCATTGCCGGTGAACGATTCTTTACCGCGTTTAATCTGTCTCTCATTATTCAGCAAGTTACCATCATCGGTATTTTGGCTTGCGCCCAAACACTGATTATCTTAACCGCCGGTATCGATTTATCGGTCGCCGCCATCATGGTGTTGGCCTCGGTCGTGGCTGGAAAGTTTGCCGTTGTGCTCGGGGTGCCAGCCTTTGTGGCAATCCCTGCCGGTTTCATTATCGGAACCCTATGCGGCATGATCAACGGACTGCTCGTCACCATGTGGCGTTTGCCTCCGTTCATTGTCACCCTAGGTACGTGGAATGTCTTTTTTGCACTGAATATCTGGTACTCAGGTTCACAGTCAATCCGCAGTCAGGACATCGACAAAATTGCTCCAGCATTAAAGTTTTTTGGGGAACGTGTGTCTGTCGGTGGAGCCGTGTTCACCTACGGATCGTTTTTAATGGTGCTGATGTTTATCGTGCTTTGGTTCATGCTAAACAATACGGCATGGGGGCGGCATGTCTATGCGGTAGGGGACGATAAAGAAGCTGCTGAACTGGCAGGTATTCGAACCGATCGATTGCTCATTTCTGTTTACGCCTTAGCAGGTTTTATTTGCGGCATCGGTGCATGGGTTTCTATCGGCCGTGTGGGTTCTGTTAGCCCGCAAAGTTTTTATGACGCCAATCTAGATTCAATCACTGCGGTGGTCATCGGTGGCACTTCATTATTCGGTGGTAGGGGAAGCATACTCGGTGCTCTCTTCGGTGCTTTGATCGTTGGTGTTTTCAGTTCCGGGCTGAAGATAGCCGGGGTGGATGTCCTGTGGCAACGCTTTGCTATTGGTTGCTTGATTATTCTGGCGGTTGGCATTGACCAGTGGATTCGGCGGGTATCATCATGAGCGAGCCCAAAACGGTTTTACAGGCGCGTGGCCTGGTTAAACGCTTCGGCCGGGTGGTGGCGCTAGACAATGCAGATTTCGATTTAAAAGAAGGTGAAATACTAGCTGTTATCGGGGATAACGGCGCTGGTAAATCCACCATGATCAAGGCCATCTCAGGCGCAGTTGTTCCCGATTCTGGCAGCGTGACATTGGATGGTGAGAGCGTTCTATTTAAATCGCCCATGCAAGCACGAGAAGCGGGTATAGAGACTGTTTACCAAAACCTTGCGTTGTCTCCGGCACTCTCCATTGCTGACAATATGTTTTTAGGGCGCGAAATCCGAAAGCAATCCGGTTTAGGTAAATGGATGCGCATGTTGGATAGGCGTGCCATGGAGCAACAGGCACGCGATAAGTTGAGTGAGCTTGGCTTGATGACTATCCAAAATATCTCTCAGGCAGTGGAGACGCTATCAGGCGGACAACGACAAGGTGTTGCAGTTGCGCGAGCAGCCGCATTCGGTTCGCGGGTAATTATCATGGACGAACCCACGGCGGCCTTAGGGGTAAAAGAGTCCCGGCGCGTTCTAGATCTTATTCAGGATGTACGTAGCCGCGGTATTCCAATCGTGCTCATTTCGCACAACATGCCGCATGTGTTTGAAGTAGCCGATCGCATTCATGTGCATAGGCTGGGCAGAAGGCTTTGTGTCATAAAGCCTAAAGACCACAGCATGTCTGATGCAGTGGCGTTTATGACGGGCGCTGCTGAGCCTCCAAGCGGCGAATGACCAATAACGAGGACTCACCAAAGACCCCAATCTGTGTTGAGTCTGTATCGGACCTGTGTGAGCGAATTCTTCATATCCGCACATCTGCGCCCCCGCAGCGGCGTGTGCTCATCGGTATTGCCGGCGCCCCGGGATCGGGTAAATCCACATTAGCCGAGAGTTTGCCCGCTTTGTTGGATCCTGTGCTTGCCCTGCACGGGGAAGCCTCCGTGGTGGTACCTATGGACGGTTTCCACCTGGATAACGCCGTACTCGATGCTCATGGTCTCAGGGCTGTGAAAGGCTCACCGCAAACCTTCGATGTGGCTGGTTTTGCCCAGTTGCTTCGCCGGGTTGCTAATCGTGCGGAAGAGACCCTCTATGTGCCGGTATTTGATCGTTCCATGGACCTTGCCCGCAATGCCTCGCAGGAAGTGTCCAAGAGTCACAGTGTTGCTATTGTGGAGGGGAATTACTTACTGCTTGACCAGCCTGGATGGTGCGACCTAAGTGACTCTTTTGATTGCACAATTATGCTTCGCGTCCCGCTTGCGACACTTGAGTCGAGGTTGGTGCAGCGTTGGCTTGATCATGGTTTGACAGAGGATGAAGCACAACGCCGAGCCTTGTCGAACGACATACCTAATGCGCGCACGGTGCTCGCCGAATCAATACCAGCAGACCTCTACTACGAGAGCGTGCGACAATAGGGCATCTGACATTTTTGGAGATGGCATGAGTTCATCGACAGACGCTCCCGGCAACCCGACAAGCTCCAACCTTCCTGATGCAGACGCCTTGCATTTGGGTGATAGTGACGCCTATTCGGAGCTCGATTCACCCCTGCTGATCGGTTGGCGTGAGTGGGTATCGTTGCCTCTTTTAGGACTACCGGCCATCAAGGCAAAAATAGATACTGGTGCCCGAACATCCGCCATTCACGCGTTTGATATCGAGCGATTTAAAAATGCAGCTGGTACCGACTGTGTTGCCTTCAGTGTGCAGCCGGTTCAGCGCGACTCCACCATTATCAGACGTTGTGAAGCGCCGCTTATTGATATTCGCAGTGTCACAGATTCTGGTGGGCACAAAGCGGACAGATACTTTATCCAGACTGACGTCAAAATAGGCGATCATTTGCGCTCAATAGAGATGACCTTAACGCAGCGAAACGACATGCTCTTTCGTATGCTGTTGGGGCGTACTGCAATGGTTCCCGGTATTCAAGTCGATCCTTCCCGTTCGTTCTCGTTAGGCAGGATGTCTGCCAGAGCCCTCTATGCGGATGACATTCCAGGAGTCGTGACATGAAAATAGCGATCCTTTCTCGCAACCGTCGCTTATATTCAACGCGAAGATTGATAGAAGCCGCCGAGGAGCGCGGTCATGAGGTACATGTTATTGATGTACTCCGTTGTTACATGAATATCGTATCGCGGAAACCGAGTGTGCATCTGGAAGGCGAGCCTTTAACAGGTTTCGACGCAGTCATACCGCGTATTGGTGCATCTGTTACGGCCTACGGTACATCGGTATTACGGCAGTTTGAGATGATGGGGGTGTATACCCTTATTGAGTCTGTTGCCTTAGCACGCTCGCGGGACAAACTACGTTCATTGCAGTTGCTATCAAGAAAAGGGATTGGTTTGCCGGTCACGGGATTTGCGAACAAACCGGGCGATAGTAAAGACGTGATAAAAATGGTGGGCGGTGCGCCGCTGGTTATTAAGTTGTTGGAAGGCACGCAAGGTATTGGTGTGGTGTTGGCCGAAACGAACAAAGCAGCAGAGTCGGTTATCGAAGCTTTTATGGGATTACAAGCAAACATCCTTGTGCAGGAATTTATACAAGAGGCTGGTGGTTCGGATATCCGTTGTTTGGTGGTTGGTGGCAAAGTGGTTGCGGCCATGAAGCGGCAGGCTGCCGAAGGTGAATTTCGTTCTAACTTACACCGTGGTGGTTCGGCAAGTCTGGTTAAGATCAGCCCGGAGGAACGGGCAACTGCCGTGAGCGCTGCGAAAATTCTAGGCTTGTCTGTTGCCGGTGTCGATTTGTTGCGTTCCGAACGTGGTCCTTTGGTGATGGAAGTTAACTCATCGCCCGGCTTGGAAGGGATTGAAACTGCGAGCGGAAAAGATGTTGCCGGCATTATCATCCAGCAGCTTGAAAAGAATGCCCGGCCGGGAAATACAAAAACTCGTGGTTCTAAGGGATAAGCGCTTTATACAACCGCTTTTAGGCAACTGACATTCATGGCACGACGAATTAATAAAAACAAACCCATCACCATTGGGGATGTGACCATTGAACCTGGCGAACGGCGCTATGTAGATTTATCCATTCCGCCTTTGTACACGCACACGTCGGTCGAGATGCCGGTGCACGTTATCAACGGCAAGCAAGCCGGCCCTATCATGTTTGTGACCGCTGCTATCCATGGTGATGAAATCAACGGTATCGAGATTATCCGCAGGCTTTTAGCCACGAAAGCTCTAAATCGGATGGCAGGCACACTTATCGCTGTTCCGGTGGTTAACGTATACGGGTTTGTATCGCAATCGCGGTACTTGCCCGATAGGCGTGACCTCAACCGCTCATTTCCGGGCTCTGAAAAGGGTTCTATGGCCGCACGCCTTGCCGATACGTTAATGAGCGAGATCGTTCAAAAATGTACGCATGGAATCGATTTACATACTGCGGCAGAGGGCCGCGCAAACCTTCCACAAATACGCGTCGATCTGGAAGAGAATCCGGGGCTGTTGGAACTTGCGCAGGCTTTCGGACCACCGATCTTATTAGACTCGCCAACGCGTAGCGGCACATTAAGAGACGTCGCTGGCTCCTTGCCGCTGTTGTTGTATGAAGCAGGTGAGGCGTTGAGGTTTGATGAAGTTGCCATTCGTGCGGGTTTACAAGGTGTTTTGCGCGTCATGCGGCATCTTCAGATGTTGCCTGCCACTAAAAGCAGTGAACGTAGAGCTAAATCCTGGGTAGCCAACAATAGTGTATGGATGCGTGCACCGCAAAGCGGTATCTTACGTTCCCGAATTCCGCTGGGCGGTATCGTTGAAGAAGGTATGGTGTTGGGCTATATCTCAGACCCTTTCGGTGAAGCAGAGCAAGCGGTTGTCAGCCACGTGTCTGGTGTACTTATCGGTATTACTAAACTGCCGCTGGTACATGAAGGCGAGGCGTTGTTTCATGTGGCTACCAGTGAGTCCACCAATTCAGCTGCCCGTGCGGTAGATGAATTCCATTTAGAGTACGAACAACCGGTAATAAAGCGACTTAAATAATGAAAAAACGTTTATTAGGTTCGCACGGCATGCAGGCATCAGTAGTGGCTTTTGGTGCTTGGGCAATTGGTGGATGGAAGTGGGGTGGTACCGATGCGAATGCATCGGTGGCAGCTGTTCGTGCATCGTTAGATGCAGGCGTTGACTTCATCGACACAGCAGCTGTTTACGGGTTCGGTTTTTCTGAGGAGATAGTCGGTAAAGCTATCGAAGGACGCGCTCGGGAAGAGATCATCCTGGCGACAAAATGCGGTTTGCGTTGGGATATGGAAACGCCAACACTGCATGCCGAGAGTGAAGGTAAACGCATTTTCAGAACGCTGGAACCCGCGTCTATTCGCTGGGAAGTAGAGCAAAGCCTGAAACGTCTGGGTACTGATTACATCGATTTATATCAAACACACTGGCCTGACCCTGAAACAGAAATAGAGTCGGTGGTTGATACGTTTCAGTCTTTAAAGCAGGAAGGACTCATCAGGGCCTGGGGTTTATGTAACGAATCACCCGAGCAAATAGCCAAAGCCGCCACGCTTGGAGAGCTTGCCACCGATCAGGAGCGCTATAGTCTTTTAGACAGAGAGCAGGACGATGCCAACCTTCCAATTTGCGAACAGAATGACTTAGGTTTTCTGTGTTATTCACCTATTGCACAAGGGCTACTGACAGGCAATATCGATAGTCGCCGTCAGTTTGCAGAAGGGGATTTACGCAATGGCAATCCTCGTTTTTCGCCGGCTGTTCTTGATGCACTGCAAGCCGTGTTGGCACCGGTAAAATCGTTGGCGCGAGACAGAGGCGACAGTGTGGAGCAGTTGGTACTGGCGTGGACGCTAAATCAACCAGGTGTCAGCCATGTACTGGTAGGTACACGCGATATCGACCAAGCTGCATCTAATGCACAGGTGGGCTCCATAGAGTTAGATAACGACGAATTGGCTATGATTTCTCAGGCAGCTGCAGCTTGGCCGGGGTTTGCTTCGTTTAGCGATTAGGCATTAGTTACTGTTAAAACGCTTAATCGAATACCAGAGTTATCCGGCGATTCTTTTTACCCTTTTTTTCTACCTTCTTGATAAGCACTCTGCCGATTTCAGCGGTTGAGGCAACGTGGGTTCCTCCACAGGGTTGTAGATCAACGCCTTCAAACTCCACTAGGCGGATAGTGCCCTGAGCGTTGCGTGGAGGTTGTACCGACATGGTTCTTACCAACTCGGGTTGGGCATCCAATTCGGCATCGGTGATATAGCGAGAACTCATGGGGATGTCCCGTTCTACCAGCTCGTTTAATGCAGCCGTAATGGGCTCTTTGTCTATTGGGTCTTGTAAGTCGAAGTCCAGTCGTGCTCTGTCTACCTGAATGGAGCCGCTGGTGACCGGTGCATCGATAAGCGAGCAGAGCATATGCAAGCAACTGTGGAATCGCATTAGGCTGTATCGACGCTCCCAATCTAATGTGAGTGTGACCTTATCGTCAACGGTAACTGCTGCGGGGTCTTCAACAACATGGTACTCCTGACCGCTTTCCCGGTCTTTGCGGGTGTCGGTAATGGTTATTTCAGTGCCGTCCGTCAGCGTCAGTTTGCCGGTATCGCCAAGTTGGCCTCCACCTAGCGGGTAGAAGACGGTCTGGTCGGTTTCAATGCCTAGTTCGGTGACTGATGTGACAGTTGCCTCACAGCTTTTCAGGTAACTGTCTTCGCGGTAAAGATCCCTGGTCATACTTAGTGTCCAACGGTTCAGAAGTTGTCTTGAGTGTAGCGTCAAATAGATGCGCTGCGCGACTACAGACGAGAGGATTTTTTGTAAGAGCAGTGGGACGCGTATGAAACTTTTCTGATTTATTCCGTCAATGGAAATTTCGGGATTGAGTATTTAGCTCACCCAGCATCCAGGTTAAGTCTTCTATTTTTCTAGCCACCAAATGGACAACTCCTTGCTCTTTTTGAGTCAGCCCGTAAACAGAAACCATTTTGGCGGTTAATACTTCCTTCCTGAATTGCTCTACTACCTGGTTCCACACAATAACGTTCATAGGGCCACCTTCATCCTCAATAGTTAAAAAGATAACGCCATTGGCACTCCCGGGACGCTGACGAACTTTGATGATGCCGGCAATGCGAGCCATACGACCATGCGGCACCGCTTCCCAACTCAGTGAATCCAGAATGCGTTTCTTTTTTAGTTTTTCACGCAGTAACGATATGGGGTGTTGATTCAGGGTTAATCCAAGACTCATGTAGTCTGCAACAGTATTCTCACCGTCTGTTGGCTTGGGAAGTGGCAGTGCCGGCTCGTTTGCAGAGGCATCGGCAAGTAGCTCTGGTAACGCTTCGACACCGAGTAAATCCCACTGTGCTTGATGCCTGTCTCCGCTGATGTTTTCTAAGGCACCGGCAATAGCCAATGCTTGTTGATCGCCTTGGTTAATACCGGTTCGGCGCACTAAGTCGGCAGCGCTTTGAAAGCGGCCATTAGCGCGAGCATTCAGTAAACGATTGGCACCGGCTACTGAGAGCTTTGATACCAGTCTTAAACCGAGTCTGACAGCACCTTGTGGGAGAGGGTTGGTGGTGTTTTGAACCTGTGTGCCTAAGGGTGGGGGGATATCGGTATTAGCGCTGACATCTTCAGGTTTAACTAAGGTGTGGTCCCATTCACTATCGTTGACATCTACCGGCAATACTAAAACACCGTGACGTCTGGCATCTTGAGTTAAGTCGGACGGGTCGTAAAAGCCTAAGGGTTGGCTGTTTAGCATGGCGCATAGAAACGCGGCAGGTTCATGGCATTTAAGCCAGCACGAAACGTATACCAGTAAGGCAAAGCTTGCCGCGTGTGATTCAGGAAAGCCGTATTCACCAAAGCCTTCTATTTGTCGAAAAATAGATTCTGCAAATTCTTCGTCGTAGCCTTTTTTCAACATACCACCAACCACGCGGTCGTGGAATAAAGTGACTTGCCCGCCACGGCGCCAGGCTGCCATAGAGCGGCGTAACTCATCGGCTTGTCCTGCCGAAAAGCCTGCTGCCACCATGGCTATTTCCATGACCTGTTCTTGAAATACGGGTACGCCCAGTGTGCGCTTCAGTACATTTTCTAAATCCTTGTTGGGGTAGGTGACAGGCTCTATGCCCTGGCGCCGTTTAAGATAGGGGTTAACCATGCCACCTTGAATTGGGCCCGGGCGTACAATGGATACTTCGATGACTAAGTCGTAGTAGTTGCGCGGCCTTAAGCGTGGCAGCATAGACATTTGTGCACGCGATTCTATTTGGAAAACACCGATAGTATCTGCGCGGCAAATCATGTCGTAGGTAGGTGTGTCATCGCTGGGTGTGGTGGCCATGGTGTGTCGCACACCGCGGTAGTGCTCAATTAAAGTAAAGCACTTGGCAATAGCGGTGAGCATACCGAGTGCCAGTACATCCACTTTCAACAGGCCCAGTTCTTCAAGGTCGTCTTTATCCCACTGAATGATGGTGCGATCGGGCATGGCTGCGTTTTCAACCGGTACTAGTGTTGATAAGTCACGATCGGAAATAACAAAGCCGCCAACATGTTGGGATAAATGCCGGGGAAAACCTAGCAACTGTTGCAATAGCCAGGTAAATCGTTTTATAAGTGGGCTGGCCGGGTCAAAACCCATTTCTTCAAGCCGTTCATCAATCATGCTAGTGCCATCCCACCAGGCTAGCGACTTTGACAGGGCTTCTATTTGATCTTCGCTTAAGCCAATGGCTTTACCTAAGTCGCGAATAGCGCTGCGTTTACGGTAGGTGATAACGGTTGCCGCTAATGCGGCACGGTGGCGTCCGTATTTGGCATAAATGTATTGAATGACTTCTTCACGGCGTTCGTGTTCGAAATCGACATCGATGTCAGGTGGTTCGTTTCGCTCTTTGGAGATAAAACGTTCGAACAGCATGCGCGTACGTGAGGGGTCTACCTCTGTTATGCCTAAGCAAAAACAAACGGCAGAGTTAGCAGCAGAGCCTCGGCCTTGGCATAAGATGCCCTGACCACGGGCAAAGCTTACGATGTCATGTACTGTGAGAAAGTATGACTCGTATTGCATATGGCTAATGAGGTTAAGCTCGTGTTCAAGTTGTTGCAGAACACTGTTGCTATAGCCATCCGGCCAACGCCATTGAGCACCCTCCATTGTAAGTTTGCGTAAATACTCAGAAGAGCTTAACTCTGCCGGTACTACCTCGCGAGGGTATTGGTAATCCAGCTCACTTAAGTCAAAGTCGCAGAGCGCTGCAACACTTGATGCATTTTTGATAGTTTGCTCAGGGTAGATGGAGCAGAGCGCCCTGACATCGCGCAAGTAACGCTCGCCGTTTTGAAAGAGTAGACGGCCTGCGGTGTCTAAAGAGCAATTGTGTTTTATACAAGTAACGATATCTTGCAAGGCGCGGCGCTTTCGCTCATGCATATGGACATCGCCTGCGGCAACTAGCGCCATGTCGTGTTGCTCAGCAATATCAATGAGCCAGCTAGTGTGCTTTTGATCATAGCTACCGTAATGAAGTTCGAGCGCTATGAACGTGTATGGGCCCAAGGCTTTGAACCAGGAAAACCAGTGATTGAGATTTTTACGATTGCCGGGTAAGTAAGGCGGCACTAACAGCAGACAGCAGTCTTCGAGCCCTGCGTTTTCCAGCATGCTGGATGTGATGTGGTAGTTGCCCTTGTCCGCACCACGGCGCGCGGTAGTAATTAATTGGCAAAGCCTAGCGTAAGAGGCCAGATTGCGGACTAAGGCCACTATACGAAAACCATCGTCTAGCGCGAACTCACTGCCAATAATGAGCTTGAAGTCCGATTGCGTCATCACATTGTCATAAATTTTGCCTGGCGCGACAGGGGTATCACTAGCCAGCTCTTTCATACGGCCGTAGGCGCGCACAACGCCTGCCATCGAGCATTCATCGGTGATGGCGAGCGCTGAGTAGCCTAGCTTGACTGCCGCGTCTACCAGCTCCTCGGGGCGCGAGGCTCCGCGAAGAAAGCTAAAATTTGACACACAGTGCAGTTCGGCATAGGCCAGCGCAGGCTCGATAGGAGGCTGTATATCCATATACTGGTATTAAATACAGTGAATGTGCCTTTCGTCAAGCCTGTTCCGGGTAAAGCGTTAGATAGGCTACATATTTGACGCAGTCAGACTATGATTATATTTTGACAAAGGGTTCGGAACCGGCATGCTCAATAATCTGATACTTGACATCGGCAATGTCATTTGCGACTGGAACCCGGATGGTTTAGTCGCCAGTGCTTTTGATACGAAAGAAGAGCAACAGGCCGCACTGAAAGTCACCGTACAAACCCCCGATTGGTTGGCATTAGACCGGGGAACACTCAGCGTTGAAGAGGCAATAAGCCGTGCACAGGCAAGAACAGATCTTAACCCTGACGGTATAGCCAAAATATACACAAACCTGTGTACTTCGTTATTGCCGTTGCAGGGCACCATGGATGCTATGCACAAAGCCAAGGCGGCTGGCGTGCCTATTTATATATTGTCCAACATGCAACACCACTCCTGGGCTCATTTAAAAGAGACTTACGATTGCTGGGATGCCTGTGAAGGTTTCTTAATCTCTTGCGATGTCGGACTCATAAAGCCTGATAGAGCTATCTACCAATGTTTGTGCGATACGTTCTCTGTTACACCGGAGAGCTGCGTCTTCGTTGACGATATGGCAGAGAACATTGAAGCCGCTATCGATTTCGGTATGCAAGGTGTACAACTGACAGATAAGCATGCCGGTGGTGGAGTGGTAGATGAGTTGGTTGGGAGGATTTTGGTAGGGCGGGGGGCTTAGTTTCAGGGCTCGCTGTATTTTGAGTTACAGCTTTTCAAGTGGACTAATGGTTCCAGCGTAGTGCTGCCCGGCAAGGTGCGTGTAAATCTGGGTCGTTTTAACATCGTTGTGACCCAGGAGTTCTTGTAGAGTTCTAATATCAGTACCGGAGTTGAGCAAATGAGTGGCGAATGAATGCCTAAAGGTATGGCAATTGATCCGTTTGTAGCTCATGCCGATTTGTTTAACCGTTTTTTGCAAGGTTCTACGTGGCACAGAGGGATGTAAATGATACCGACAGACTTCCCCGGTTAGCGGGTGGGGACACCACCTCGAAGCCGGAAAGAGAAATGCCCATGCTTCTGAAGCGCCTGCGTTGGGATATTTTCTAGATAAAGCAGGGTCCAATGCTGGGGCGATACCACGATCATTGTCATTTTTTAGGAGTTCAATAGCGCTTCGTACAGTATCTTGAAGTTTTGGCACTAATGCTGGGCTCAATATCGTTTGTCTATCTTTGTTACCTTTACCGTTGACAACAGTGACGCTCAGCCTATCTAAGTTTATATCTTTGACGCGTAATGACAAGCACTCCCCAATCCGGAGGCCGCTACCATAAAGTAACTCGAATATAAGCTTATCTCTTCCGTTAAGCGCTTCGAGAATCTTTTTGATTTCGAGTGGGTTTAGTACAGTTGGTAGGCGCCTTTGTTTCTGCGCGAGTTTAAAATTAAGTTCGCCAAGTTCTTTTTTGACGACGTAGCGATACATGAATACAAGTGAGTTTAATGCTACTTTTTGTGTGTTTGCCGTGACGTATTTTTCTTTTGCAAGGTAGGTAAGAAATGCTGTCACTTCCTTGGAGCCGCAGTTGCTCGGGTGTTTCTTGTCCGAGAAATAGATGAAGCTTTTGATCCAATGTAGGTAGGTTTTTTCAGTTTGAAGGCTGTAGCCTCGTAACCTACAGGCAGAACTGATGCTCTCTAAAAATGGGCTAGCCATGACTTTTCCTTGTCGAATTCAATGTAGCTTTCCGTGCTACTGAGTAAATTAGTGTATTTATTTAGGGTCTGGGTGGCAATATGGATGCACGTTTTTTAGAATGAAGTTTATTTTGCTATTAAAATCAATAGGTTGTTTTTTGTTTTTAGGGAAGATATGGTGTAGGCGCGGTTTGTTATTTGTTCTGTTCGCGAATATTTACGAAAATATGTGCTTTATCAGAAAGTTGATCTTGGTTTTACCCGTTCTGAAGGCATACCGAATCGAGTGCGTTCTGTATACAAATGTTATAGACTTTATTGAAAATGAATAGATATGGAAATTGGTGAGATAGTTGTAGCTGCCCTTCTTGTATTGAATATATCTGTATCAATAGTGATAATGAGGCGTGTTGAATTTGATAAAAACCAGAAGATAATTCAAATTTGTCTTGTATGGTTCCTTCCACTATTAGGTTTCATATTAATATTGTTTCTCTATGCGGGTATTAGGTCCTCGACGGCTGATAAAAAGCAATTTGGTGGTGGCCCAGGAGAAACGGATGTGGGAGGTTATGCTAGTGGAGAAGCAGGAGATGGGGACTAGTCCTCACTGATGAATTTTAAGCACCGTCACAAATTAAAAGCGTGTAACAATAATTTCGAGCCCGTCTATAACACAGCGCTGCAAGCGAAACGTGACAGCTCATTCCCTGCGCTGCCGCTCTGGTCAATCGCTGTCAAGTTCGCGTGAGCTAGGCGTTAGGTTTGATAGGATACATTCCTTTATACCTAGGTCATTTTTTAAGTAGTATGAACGTCAGCAATCGGCCGTCAGCGGGCATTCCTTGCTATCGTGCCGATGTTCTATCGCAGCGCCATTTTGACTAGATATGTGTTCCTTATTCGAGAAATATCTATTTTGTTTAGTATTAAGTTTATAGAGCCCGAACTAGGTGAAATCCAGATTGACGATTTTAAAGAAACCTTTCAAACTTCCCTTAGTTACTGGAGACAAGGCCAATATGAGCAAGAGTGGCGCTCCTCAGTTAATCGTTTAAAAAATGGGAAAAACGCCTGTTTTATAACTTCAATCACGGACCCCTTGAAGAGCAATTTCATCTGGTCATGGGAGTGCTATCCAATAAAAAATGAGTTTGTATTTCAGGAACGTATTATATTTTTGGAGGAACTTAGCAATGAGTTTGACGAAAAAGATCCTCACACACATGTACATGAGTACGAGTCTATTTCTGAAAACGGTGAGCAGATATCAGAGTGGAGAACATCTGAATTGTGATCAGTTGACAGTCTATAAAAGGGCGAAATCGGATGTGGAGAATTATAGTGGCAGGAGCGTCATGTATCAAACCTAACCAGGCGCTGCAGACGGACAACTTGACAGCCGCGAGGAACGTGGCGATGCTCACAACCCACGCGGCTGTCAATTCGCCGCTGAGCTTGGTGCGTTATGTTTCTAACTCAATACTGGATTGACCATCTCTTATGAGCAGTTCGTTTCTGAGTTTTATAGGGTTTCTGGTAATTGGCGTAGGAGTATTGCTATTTTGCTTTGCAAATTCTTTGTCTTTTATGTTCAAAGAATG